>NZ_JBNPXM010000003.1:0-393334 GCF_050433305.1 Novosphingobium gossypii
CCCCGAAGATGATCGTGGCGATGAGAGGCTGAACCCAAGGAGCCTACGTGCGCCTGCTAATCAAAAACAAACAACGCGTTCTCACACAGCCTCGGTAGAAAGCGGACGGTTGATAAGCAAGCTCCTCGATACCACCCCCTCATCTCCCGACGGTTACAGTCTATGGCATTCGATAAGGGTGGGTTAGAGACAGGTATTTGCATGAGGTGTACAACTGCCGCTGCGAGGGAACAGTGAACGACACTTGGAACCCATCTTCTGAGGAGCTTGAACTCCTATCAACACCTGACGATATTATAATGGAGCGTCATCAAGTGTTCTGCTTCAACCATGATGACTTCATAGAAAAGGTGCAAAGTGGAGATCGCTGGCAGCAACTTATCCAAGCACATCTATACTTCGAACACGTGGTGGCTCAACTTCTTAAGGAAGCGCTTGCGAAGCCTGAGGCTATCTCAGTGTCGAGAATGGGCTTCAGCCAACGTCTCGATTTAGTTGTAGCAATGGCTCTATTGCCAGACGAACTGGTAATTCCAGTTCGTAAGATAAGTGGCCTTCGAAATAAGATCGCCCACGACCTCACTTTTGAAATTGCTGATAAAGACGTTCAAGACTTGGAAAACTGCACACCAATTCACCTCCGTAAGGCGCTGCTGCAAGGGGAAGGTAGAGGGGGTGGGCGGTTACATTTACATGAGTTGCTTATAGTTATTTTGCTGAAGGCCGATATTGTTCGACAGCATTTAGCAGCAAATCGAGAGATTGCTAAAAAATCGGAACTGAGGCTACGAAGCGCCCTTAAGAAAATACCTAAGGTAAAATATGTACTCTAGGCTATCTTTATCCGCCTACAGTGAAGAAAGCCATCGCGGTACCTAGTATTATTGACTGCAAACGGGCCGAACCCGAGTGTCCGAAAGGGGGCGTTTCCAGAATGTCCGTTCATTTCGCGGCGCTGCGCCGCGCCCTCGGACAACACCCATCGGCATCGCCATCTTGCCGCCCGGCAAAAATCTGCCGCTCCCCTTTAAAGCCTGCCGCCCGTGCCGTTCTGGGCATCAGGACATTCTCAAGGAGCGGCGAAATGCCACCAATCGAAGTGGGGTCTGCGCAGCGCCTAGGCGCAATCGAAAGCAGGCTGGCCCGCGTGTCGGGCGGTGACACGAATCTGGCGGTCGCAAAGACCGCGCCCAACACGGCGGTTTCGGCCATGCCTTCGGTCGAGACCACGCAGGCGCTGCAGGCGGGCCAGGCGCCGGTCGACACCGACCGCGTGGCGATGATCCGGCAGGCGGTGGAATCGGGCAGCTATCCGCTGGTCCCGGCGAAGATCGCCGACGCCATGATCGCGGCGGGCATGTTGCTGCGGACGCCCCGCTGATGGCGTCCTCTCTGCACGAGGCGCTGCGGCAGATGCTTGCCGTTCTGGAGCAGGAACGGCAGGCGCTTGCCGGGCTGGACCTTGACGCGATCGTCGGCACCACGCGCGACAAGGACCGCCTGTGCGGCACGCTGGAACACTTCGGCGAGACCCTTGCCGAGCCGGAACTGGACGACGACTGCCGCTCCATGCTCGACGCCGCGCGGCGGCTGAACGAGGTGAACCGGCAGGTGCGCAACATCATCGCCGCCAATGTCTCACGCCGCCTCAACGCGCTGACCGGCAGCCCGCAGCTGTACCGGATACCCAAGGGCTACGCTTCCATGGTGGGGCGCTGAACCGGGCCTTGACACCTCTCTGGCACGCCTCTTGCTGAAACCCTCCCGGCAACCTTTCCTTGCCGGGAGCACCTGTTTTGAGCGACGGACGAGTTCTCAGTGGCCTCAGCACGCTGGCAGCGGCGGGCACGCAAGTGCGCGATGCCATCGCCAAAGCCGCCGAGGCCACCGGGGTCGATTTCAACTACCTGCTGGCCCAGGCCAAGATCGAATCCAGCCTGAACCCCTCCGCCCGCGCCGCCACCTCCAGCGCGGCGGGGCTGTACCAGTTCACCTCCGGCACCTGGACCGCCACGATGGGCCGCCACGGGGCCGAGCACGGCATGGGCTGGGTCAACGATGCGCTGGCGACGCCCACCGGCCGCGCGCAGGTGATGGCGATGCGCTACGATCCGCAGGTGTCGGCGCTGATGGCCGGGCATCTTGCCGCCGACAACCGCGCCGACCTGACCGCGCGGCTGGGGCGCGAGCCCGATGCGGCGGAGCTGTACCTCGCCCACTTCCTCGGCTCGGCGGGCGCGGGCAGGTTCCTTGAGGCGCTGGCCGCCGATTCCACCCAGAGCGCGCCTGCCCTGCTGCCCAAGGCCGCCGCCGCCAATCGCGGCATCTTCTTCGCAGGCGGCGCGCCGCGCTCGCTCGGCGGGGTGATGGCGCTGATCCGCGACAAGGTGCAGGGCGCGATGGAGGGCGGCTACCAGCCGGGCGCCAGCTACGACTGGCCCGCTCCGCACATAGGGTATCAGACGGCGGGTCTGGATGCGCACGCCGGTCCCCTCGCCCGCGAATTCCACGCCGCCGCGCCGCAAGCCGCCCCCCAGCATCCTCAGGCAGCCCGCTCCATGTCCGAAACGCTGGCTTCCGCCTTCGGGGGCAACAGCGCATCCGCCCCCGCCCATGTCCGCGCCGCTTATGCCAAGCTGTCGAGAATGGGCCTGTGAGTTTGCTGTCACGCTTCGGCAACCCGCAGGCGATGGCGCTTCCGGCGGGCATCCTCGTCCTCATCTGCCTGATGATCGTGCCGGTTCCGGCGATCGTGCTGGACGTCTCGTTCGTGCTGAACATCGCGCTGTCGGTGGCGGTGCTGATGGCGGCGATGAACGCGGAAAAGCCGCTGGACTTCTCCGCCTTCCCTTCCGTCCTGCTGTTCGCCACGTTGCTGCGGCTGGCGCTCAACGTCGCCTCCACCCGCGTCGTGCTGGTCCACGGGCACGAGGGCGAGGCGGCGGCGGGCAAGGTGATCGAGAGCTTCGGCGCCTTCCTGATCGGCGGCAACTTCGCGGTCGGGATCTTCGTGTTCCTGATCCTGATGATCATCAACCTGGTGGTCGTCACCAAGGGCGCGGGCCGCGTATCCGAAGTGTCCGCGCGCTTCACGCTGGACGCACTGCCCGGCAAGCAGATGGCCATCGACGCCGACCTTGCCGCCGGGCTGATGACCGCCGAGGAAGCCAAGGCCCGCCGCCGCGAAGTGGCGACCGAGGCCGACTTCTACGGGTCGATGGACGGTTCGTCCAAGTTCGTGAAGGGCGACGCCATCGCCGCGCTGCTGATCCTGGGGGTCAACATCGTCGCGGGGTTCTGCCTTGGCATGATCAGCCACGGCCTGTCCGCTTCGCAAGCCGCGCAGACCTACATCACGCTGGCCATCGGCGATGCGCTGGTGGCGCAGGTGCCCGCGCTGCTGCTGTCAATCGCCGCCGCTATCATCGTCACGCGCGTGTCGGACAGCCGCGGCCTTGCCGGGCAGATCGGCGGCCAGTTCGCCGCGCCCGGAACCTGGCTGCCGGTAGGCGTGGTGCTGGCCGCCATCGGCGTGATCCCGGCGATGCCGCAGTCGATCTTCCTGCCCGCATCGGCCATGGCGTTCTGGCTGTGGCACGGCCTGAAGAAGCGCGCCGACAAGGCGCTGATGACCCCCGTGGTCGAGGAACTGCCCGAAGCCGCGCCCGACCCGTCGAAGATCGCGCTGGAGGACGTGTCCGACCACACGCTTGTCACCATCGAGCTGGGCTATGGCCTTGTCCAGCTGGTGGACGAGCGGCGCGGCGCCCCGCTGGTCAGCCGCGTGACGGGCGTGCGCAAGCAGCTGAGCCAGAGCTTCGGCTTCATCGTGCCCCAGTTCCGTGTGCGCGATGCGCTGGACATGCCGCCGCACGAATACCGCATCGTGCTGGGCGGCGTGAACCTTGGCGGGGCGATGGTGCGCGCGGAAAAGGTGCTGGCCATCGACGCCGGAGAGGCGCGCCCGGGCAGCGCCCTGCGCGGCGAGACCTGCCTCGATCCCAGCTTCGGCTGCCCGGCGATGTGGATAGACCCTGCCGCGCGCGATCAGGCGACGGCGGACGGGTTCCTGACCGTCGATCCCGGCACCGTCATCGCCACCCACCTCAACCAGCTGCTGGCCGCGCGCCCGCAGGATCTGCTCGGCCCCGATCAGGTCCGCGCGCTGATAGAGGCGCTGAAGGAGCACTCCGCCGGGCTGGTGGAGACGGTGACGCCCCAGCCGCTCAGCCTTGCCGCCGTCACCCGCCTGCTGCGCGCGCTGCTGGAGGATTACATCCCCATCGCCCATCTGGTGCCGATCTTCGCCAGCCTGTCGCGCGCGGTGCAGCAGACCATCGAGCATGACCGGCTGGTGGAACTGGTCCGCGCGGACCTTGGCGCGCTGATCGTGGGCCGCATCTGCCCGCCGACGCAGCGGCTGCCGGTGGTGACGCTGGACGCCGGGCTGGAGGGCGCGATCGTGCAGGGCATGGTCGATCCCGCCACCGGCCAGCCGGTGATCGAGCCGGACCTTGCCCGCATGATCGGCGAGCGCATCGTCGCCATCGGCGAGGCGCGCGGACCGCACGCGATCCCGCTGGCGCTGGTGGTGCAGCCTCGCGCCCGCCGCGCCCTTGCCGCGCTGCTGCGCCTGCGCGCGCCGGGATGCCTTGTGCTGTCGATCTCCGAACTGCCCGCGACCCAGCCGATCGAGGTGATCGACGTGATCGGCGCCGCCGCCCCCACGCATCAGCCCCCCGGCCTTCCCGCGCCTGACGAAGAAAGCATGGCCGCATGAATATCGACCAGATGTCCTTCTCCCACTCCGGCGGCGCGCACCGGGCCTACCGCGGCGACGTGGCCGACCGTGTCCGCCGGTTCCTGCCGATGGTGAAGCGTCAGGCGTGGCACGTCCATGGCACGGGGCGGCCCGGCATCGAGCTGGAAGACCTCGTGCAGGTGGGCCTCGTCGCGCTGACCGAATGCGCGCAGAAGCACGACCTGCCGACCGAGGACGGCTTTGCCGCCTATGCCAAGATGCGCGTGCGCGGGGCGATGGTGGATCTGGTGCGCCGCTCCGTCCCCGGATCGCGCGGCACGTCGGAACGCCGCCGGATGCTGGCCGACAAGGAAACCCAGCTGCGCGGCTGGCTGGGCCGCGACCCCCGGCCCGACGAACTGGCCAAGGCGATGGGGATGCACGAAGGCGAACTGGTGTCCCTGCGCGATGCCAGCCAGCCGCTGCGCTTCGAATCGATGGACGAGGTCTATTCAGACCAGTCCGCCGCCTTCGCCTCCGAAACGCCCGACAGCTTCGCGATGCTGGCCGACGCCGAGATGCGCAGCGCGGTGATAGAGGCCATCACCGACCTGCCCGACCGGCTGAAGCTGATCGTGCAGCTCTATTTCGTGGAGGAACTGAACCTGGCGGAGATCGCCGAAGTGCTGCAAGTCTCGATCCCGCGCGTCCACCAGCTGAAAGCGCAGGCCATCGACAAGCTGCGCGCCAGTCTGGCGGGCGTGGCGGAAGTGCTGTGAGTCACACTTGACACAAATAACCAATTAGGTTATATGCTCCAGCAGCGGCGGGGCGAGGGCGTGAAGCTGATGTTCCTCTCCCTCGCACGCGGTCGGCGTCCGGTCGTGGAATTCCGGACAAAGCCACACCACCGGATACGCGGATGAACCGGGAGTATGCTCCCAGGGTCGATGGCAAGGACGCGAGCCCGCACCATCATCCCCGCGCACCGAAGGGCCGTGTCGGAAGAGTGACCTAAGCTGGTCTGCCCCTCCTTCGACCATTCGCAACCGAAGGCAGCACCCGGCACTGTCGCCTGACGCCGGTGACCCAACAACGCCGGCCGCACCCGTCCGCGTTCTTACCCTTGGCGTAAGGCCCGCACTCGCCAGCGGCCGATCAGGCGTGCCCGGCGCGCAGAGCGTCCAACCTATCCCCACACGCTCCGTCACCCTGAACTTGTTTCAGGGTCCATTGTGCAGTCTCACCCGAAGCGTGGAACAGCAAACCGACAGCGCCGCTGGTGACGCCGCACTCCGGCACCAACCGCCCGATGGACCCTGAGCCGAAGGCCAGCGCAGCTAAACAAGTTCAGGGTGACGAAGTGCAAGGGTGAAAAGGGCGGCTTACTTGTCCAGACGGACCGCGCGGTTCTCCTTAGGCACCTGCCGCACCGGGACCGCCGCCAGCCATTCCTGGAAAGCCTCGTTGTCGATCATGCCGCGCTCCACGTCGGTGCCCTGCTTGAAGGTGGCGAAACCGTCGCCGCCTTCGGCCAGGAAGTTGACCGCCGTGACGCGGTACTTCGCCGCTGGGTCCACCGGCTTGCCGTTCAGCGTCAGCGACACCACGCGGCTGCGCGAGGGGCGGCGCATGTCGTACGTGAACTTCAGGCCCGACGAGGGTGAGAGCACCTGCTTGGCGCCGTCGTCGTCAAGGCCGTCCTCAATCACCGCGCGCACCTGTTCGCCGGTGAGGGTCATCGTCACCAGCTCGTTGTTGAACGGCTCCACCGCGTAGACCTGCCCGAACGTGACGGTGCCGTCCGCTGCCGGATCGATGGGCGCGCGGATGCCGAAGGGGTTGGTGAAAGCGATCTGCGATCCCGCCGGCTTCGCGCCCGCCAGCTGCGAATCCGCGATCAGGTTGCCGAGGTCGCCGCCGGTGTTGCCTTCGCTGCCGCCCTTGGCCGCGGGGCCGGATAACTTGCCCACGGGCCGCTCGATCAGGCCCTTCGCGTCCTTTACATAGCCCGCGACATATTCCGCCACGTCGGCGCGCGGCTGGAACTGCGGATAGGCAGTGGTGTTCGGCACGTCGCCGCGCGCGCTGGCGTAGCCGGGCGACTGGACGATGACGTTGTGCGCCTTCTTGGCGACGACCTTGTGCGTGGCCGGGTCGATGGTCAGCGTGATGTCGGTCACCAGCTTGCCGTAGACGCCGCCGCTGGTCAGCAGGATAGGAGAGCCATCGCCCGACTGCCCGTACTGGCACACGTACTGCCAGTGCGTATGGCCCGAGACGACCAGATCGACGCCGGGGTTCAGCCGGTCGAGGATCGGCTTGATATCGCCGGTGAAGCCCTCGCACGAATCGGGATCCTTCGCGGTGGTGGTGCCGCCCTGGTGGATCAGCACGACGACGGCATCCGCGCCTTCGGCCTTCAGCACGGGAATCGCACGGTTGATCGCCTCGGCCTCGTCGCCGAACGTCAGGCCCTTGAGCTGGTTTGGCGACACCAGCAGCGGCACCGTCTTCAGCGAAAGCCCGACGAAGCCGACCGTCACCCTGTTCGCGCCGCTGCCGAAAGTCTTGAGACCGGTGGCGGGGAACAGCGTGGTGCCGTCCGCCTTGTAGGTGGCGGCGGCAAGGTACTTGTACGTCGCGCCCTTGAACTGTTCCAGCTGGCAGGGCTGAAGCCGCGTGTTCTTTTCGCACCCGCCGTTCTGGAGGCGCAGGAGTTCGGTCGGCCCACGATCGAATTCGTGATTGCCCACCGCGTTGAATTCCAGCCCGATGCGGTTCATCACGCCCACCGCCGGTTCATCGAGGTGGAGCGAGGACGCCAGCTGCGATGCGCTGGTGAGGTCGCCCGCCGCGACGACGACGTTGTTGGGGTGCTTCGCCTTGATCGAGTCCACCGCCGAGGCCAGCCACGCGCCGCCGCCTGCCGGCACCGCGATCGGCTTGCCGTCCGGGCCCGGCGCATCAACCGAAGCCTTGGGCGGCTCCAGCGCGCCGTGGAAGTCGTTGATGGCGATGATGCCGACTTCGACCGGGGAGACCGCCGCGACGGGAGCCGTCTGGCGGCTGGCCTGCGGAGCGGCGCAGGCGGCGGTGAAGGCAAGAGCGACAAGCGGCAACGTGCGAACGGGGGCGCGAAGAGGCGCGCGAAGGGGGCGGGGGGAGGTCATGGCGCCGCTCTATCGCAACGGATCGTGACAAACCAAGGGCAATCTTGGCAAACGGGCGCGCAGAAAACTATCGCGCCTGATCTTCCAGCGCGTGCATGTCGTCGTCGGAAAGGCCGAAGTGATGGCCGACCTCGTGGATCACCACATGGGTGACGAGGTCTTCCAGCGTCACATCCGTCTCGCACCATTCGGCCAGCAGCGGCTGGCGGTAGAGCGTGATGCGCGGCGGCAGTTCGCCCGACGCCCAGATCGTATCGTGGTCCATCGAACGCCCGTGGTACAGCCCGGTCAGTTCCCACGCATCCTCGATCCCCATGTCCGACAGGGTTTCCGCGTCGGCGAAATCCTCGATGTGGACGGTGATGCCGCGAAGGTGCCCGGCGAACGGTTCGGGAATGCGCGCGAAGGCGGCATGGGCAAGCTGCTCGAACTCGGCGGCGGAAGGGGCGGAACCGAAGTGGCGGGTCATGGGAGAGATATGGCCGCCACAGGCGCAGGCCGCAAGCGCGGCGTAGGCCGCAAGCGGGCGTAGGCCGCAAGCGGGCGTAGGCCGAGAGGGCTTCGACAGGCTCAGCCTGAGCGGTGTGGCGGCTCACTCTGCATCCGCTCACCCTGAGCTTGTCGAAGGGCCATCCACACCCCCAGCCCCGGCCATTCTTGCGAAATCCCCCTAATTCTGCGACCTCCGCCACATGGTTCCGTCAATCTTCGGCCTGTCCGGCCTGACCCTGTCCGACGAAGAGCGCGCGTTCTTCCGCGATGCCGATCCGGCAGGTTATGTCCTGTTCCGCCGCAACATCGAAAGCCGCGAGCAGCTGCGCGCCCTGACCGACGATCTGCGCGCGCTGCACGGGCGCGAGCACCTGCTGATCTGCATCGACCAGGAAGGCGGGCGCGTGGCGCGGATGAAGCCGCCGGTCTGGACCGCCTATCCGCCGGGCGAGGCGTTCGACAGGCTCTATGACCTTGCCCCCGCCAGCGCGATGGAGGCAGCGCGCCTCAACGCCCATGCGCTGGGGCTGGATCTGGCTGAGGCGGGGATCACGGTGGACCTGCACCCGCCGCTGGACCTGCGCCACCCCGGCGCGCACGACATCACCGGCGACCGCGCGCTGGGCGGCGAACCGATGAAGGTGGCCGCGCTGGGCCGCGCCATCCTTGACGGGCTGGGCCGCGCAGGCGTGGCAGGCTGCATCAAGCACATGCCGGGGCATGGCCGCGCGCTGGCGGACAGTCACAAGGAACTGCCCACCGTCACCGCGTCGGCGCAGGAACTGGAGCTGGACCTTGCGCCGTTCCGCGCTCTGGCGGCGCGGCCTGATGAAGCGCGCATCGGCATGACCGCGCATGTCCGCTACACCGCCTGGGATGGCGAACTGCCGGCCACCCTCTCGCCCACCGTGGTGCGCGACGTGATCCGGGACGGCATCGGTTTCTCCGGCCTGCTGATGACCGACGACCTCGATATGCAGGCACTGTCGGGCAGCGTGCCCGAACACGCCGCGCAGGCGATCGCGGCAGGCTGCGACATCGCACTCAACTGCTGGGCGAAGATGGACGACATGGTCGGTATCGCCAATGCCGTACCCGAAATCGGCGCAGAGGCCGCCGCCCGCCTTGATCACGCGCTGGCCGCAACCGGCACCGTCATAGAGGCGGCGGACCACGCCGACCTGCTCGCCCGGCGCGACGCCCTGCTGGCGCTGCGGGTCGCCTGACATGGCCAACGCGCCATCGCTGTTCGATGACTGGAACGCCGATGACGGGCCGGAAGGCGGCGCGGAAGCGGCGAACGCCGACAAGCTCTATCTGGAGATCGAGGGTTGGGAAGGTCCGCTCGACCTGCTGCTGGATCTGGCGCGGCGGCAGAAGGTGGACCTGCTGCGCATCTCGATCCTGGAACTGGTCGACGCCTACCTGACCTACATCGAGGAGGCGGAGGCGCTGCGGCTGGAACTGGCGGCGGACTATCTGGTGATGGCGGCGTGGCTGGCCTACCTCAAGTCCGCGCTGCTGCTCCCGCGTGAGGAGCAGGAAGACCCCAGCCCCGAGGAAATGGCCCTGCGCCTGCAACTGCGCCTGCAGCGGCTGGGTGCCATGCGCGAAGCCGCCGCCCGGCTGATGGCGCGTGACCGGCTGGGCCGCGACGTTTTCGCGCGCGGCGTGCCGGAAGGCCTGCGGATCGACCGCAAGTCGCGCTGGCAGTGCGAATGGTTCGACCTCGTGCGGGCATACGGCGACATCAAGGTGCGCTCGCAGCCGGTGGTGCACATGGTGCGCGAACGCATGGTGATGACGCTGGACACCGCGATCAGCCGCGTCGCGTCGATGCTGGGCGTGACGATCGAGTGGATGGAACTGCGCGATTTCCTGCCGCCCGCACGCGACAGCTGGGCCAACCCGCAACTGCGCCGGTCCGCCCTCGCTTCCAGTTTCGTGGCGGCGCTGGAACTGGCGCGCACCGGCAAGGCCGAACTGGCACAGGACAGGACTTACGGGCCGCTGCGGCTGCGCGGGGTGAAATCATGACGCCCGAGGTTCAGGCCGCCCGCGATCTCACCCGTGCGGTAGAGGCGACGCTGTTCGCCTCCGAACAGCCGCTGTCCGCCGATCAGGTGGCGGCCCATCTCGGCGTGACGGACGGGGCGGGCGATGTCCGCACCGCCCTTGCCGACCTGGTGTGCCACTACGAAGGGCGCGGTATCCATCTGGTGGAGCGCGGCGAACGCTGGCATTTCGAGACCGCCCCCGACCTTGCCCACCTGCTGCGGCGCGAGAAGGAAGACCTGCGCCGCCTGTCGCGCGCGGCCACCGAAGTACTGGCCATCGTCGCCTACCACGAACCTGTCAGCCGCGCCGAGATCGAGGCGATCCGCGGCGTGCAGACCGCCAGGGGCACGCTCGACGTGCTGATGGAGGCGGGCTGGGTGCGCGTGATCGGACGGCGCGAGGTGCCAGGCCGCCCGGTGATCTACGCCACGACGCCCAGCTTCCTCGACCATTTCGGGCTGACGTCCCTGCGCGAACTGCCCGGAGTGGACGACCTGCGCGCGGCGGGCCTGCTCGATCCTGTGGATGACGAAGTGATCGGCGCCGCGTCGGGCATTGCGAAAACCGCGCCCGCAGCCGATGATGACTGACGCCTGACGAACAAGAGACACAACCATGACGGGCTGGCAACTTGCCGTCAAAGCGCCTACATGGCCCCCAGTACGGTTTGGAATCGTGACCGGTCGAAATCGACCGCGCTTTTGGAGTTGAGGTTATGGGTAGCTTCTCGATCTGGCACTGGCTGATCGTTCTCGTGATCGTGCTCGTGCTGTTCGGACGCGGCCGCGTGTCGGAAATCATGGGTGACTTCGGCAAGGGCATCAAGAGCTTCAAGGACGGCATGAACGAGGAAGAGGCCAAGAAGGCGCAGGGGACCACCACCCCGCCGCCGCCCGCCGCGCAGATCCCCTCGCAGCAGGCCGATCCCGCGCCGACGACCACTGCGGCTCCGACCCCCGAAACCAAGAACGAGCAGGTCTGAGAAACGGGGCCTGATCGGGGATGTTCGACGTCGGCGCATCCGAGCTGTTTCTGATCGTCATCGTGGCGGTCGTCGTCATCGGTCCAAAGGACATGCCGATGGCCTTGCGCACGGCCGGTCGCTGGATCGGCAAGATGCGCAAGATGTCCAATCACTTCCGGTCCGGCATCGACGCCATGGTGCGCGAAGCCGAACTGGAAGAGATGGAACGCAAATGGCGCGAGCAGAACGAGGCGATCATGAAGGCCAGCCCGCAGCTGCCCTCCATGAACCCCACGGCGGACGACATGCAGCCTCCCGCTGCAGAAGCGGCCACCGGGGCGGATGCCGGAACTGCCGAAGTTCCGTCAGCCGAACCCGAGCCTGACACCGCTGTGAAGAAGTCCGAAGAACCCCGGCAGGCGGAAATGCACCTGCCCCCGCCACCGCCATAGAATCCGGCCTGAGTCGATCCCCATGCAACCCTTCCGCATCTCCGACATCGACGACACGCAGGCGCCGCTGCTCGATCACCTGATCGAACTGCGCGGACGCCTGATGCGGGCATTCCTGGCGTTCGGGGTCGCCTTTGCGGTGTGCTTCTACTTCGCGGGCGACATCTTCTCGTTCCTGGTCCGTCCGCTGACCGAGGCGTTTCCGCCCGGTCAGGGCAAGCTGATCTACACCAAGCTCTACGAGGCGTTCTTCGTCGAAGTGAAGATCGCGATGTTCGCGGCCTTCTTCGTCAGCTTCCCGGTGATCGCCAACCAGATCTGGCAATTCGTCGCCCCCGGCCTCTACGCCAAGGAAAAGAAGGCGTTCCTGCCCTTCCTGATCGCCACCCCCGTGCTGTTCACGATGGGTGCGGCGCTGGCGTACTACGTGGTGATGCCCACCGCGTTCCACTTCTTCCTCACATTCGAAGGGCAGAAGGGCGGCCTCAAGCTGGAGGCGTTGCCCGGCACCGGAGACTATCTGGCGCTGGTGATGCAGTTCATTCTGGCTTTCGGCATCAGCTTCCTGCTGCCGGTGCTGCTCATGCTGCTGAACCGCGCGGGAATGGTGACGCGGCAGCAATGCGTTCAGGCGCGGCGCTATGCCATCGTCGGGATCTTCATCATCGCCGCCGTCGCCACCCCGCCCGATGTCGTCTCGCAGCTGTTGCTGGCCATTCCGCTGCTGCTGCTGTTCGAAGGTACGCTGCTGCTGATGTGGTTCACCGAAAGCCGCGACGCCAAGGAGCGCGCGGCAGAGGAAAGGGCCATCGAGGAAGCGGCCAAGGAAGCCGGAAAGGCCGTGGCGGAGTAATCCGCCACCAGACTACGGCATCGGCAGCGTAACCAGTCCGGGCCGTTCGATCCGCGCGCGCATCATGTCGCCGCGCGCGATGTTGCCGGTGACGGCGCGCACCTTGATCCAGCCACCGACGGGGCCGGATTCCATCGCCTCTCCCGGCTGCGATACGGTGAAGCCTTCCCCCTGCACCGCGATCGACACCGCATCGCCGCGCGCGACCGCGATCGGCCCAGCCTGACCCGCTGCCTGACCCGCTGCGCCCGCCCCGCCCGCGCTGCGCACCGGCACGAAGATCCGCCACCCGCCCGCATCGCCGCACTGGACGACAACCGCGTCCTGCGCAGGGGTTCGCCACGACAGCGCCATGCCGGTTCGGCAGGCCTGAAGGCGCAGGCGGCGGTCCACCGGCGTCGCCGCGCCGCCCGGCTGACCCACCTGCGCCCCCGTGAAGGCGGCAACCTGCCGGTCTATGGCGTCGAGGTCGGCGAACTGAGAAGACACGGCGGCAGCAAGCAAGAGCAGACCTGCGGGCATGTACGATGGTACCTCCAAGGCGCGGGATGCGCGGGCAGGCTATCGAGCAAGAGGCGTGCCATCTGGCGTGTCATACGCCAGCGCCACCCGCGCCGGCCCCACCCCCGGCTCCACCACCACCCGCGCCGCGCGCCCGGCCTGCCCGGCCTGCGCCAGCAGCCGCGCCGCTTCGCGCAGCGCCGCTTCGCGCGCGCCGGGCGCGGGTCCATAGCGGGCGGTGATGGTCAGTTGCTGGCGCGGATCGACCGCCTGCTGGTCCAGCCAGGCCCCCAGCGGAGGCGCATCGGGAGCGGCATCGTAGACCGCCAGCGGCTCTGACTGTGGAGAGGCGCGGGGTCGTTCCGCCCGCTCCTTCGGCTTGTCATGCAGCGCGGCGGCGGCCAGCATGAACAGGATCAACGACAGGTCCGCCAGCGAGGTCTGCCAGCCGAACGCCCCGCCCTTCACCGCCTGTGCCCCGTCGCCTGCACTGCGGCAGGCCCCGCGGTATGCGGCAGCGCGCCCGCCACCTGCCGCTCCAGCCAGTCGAGCACGCGCTGGCGTTCCCGCTCCTCCGCCACGGAGCGGCGCAGGATCATCCGGCCTATCGGTGCGAACAGGAGGTTGCCCAGCAGCAGCCCATAGAGCGTGGTCAGCACCGCCATCGAAATCGCCCCGGTAAAGTCCGAGGCCGCGCCCGGATCGGCCGGCAGCCGCGTCAGCGACACCAGCGTGCCCGCCAGCCCGAACACCGGCGAAAGCTCCGCCGCCTGATCGAACGTGCGGATGGCACGGCGGCTTTCGCCCTGCCGCCGCCGCTTGTGCGCGATGTGCGCGTCCTGCAGTGCCTCTATCGAGCGCGAGCCGATCAGCGCATCGGTAACGTCGTCGATCTCGGCGTCGCCGACATGGTGCGGGGCGGCGCGGATGACGCCGTCCTGCTGGATCTCCTGCACCTGCACCGCCAGTTCGGCGCGCGCACGCGCTGCCCTGAAGCGCGGACGCAGCAGCCGCCCCGCCGCGCCCAATGCCGCGCGGGTGTCCCCCAGGCCGCAGCGCAAAAGCGTGGCAAGGCAGGTTCCCCCCACGACGATGGCCGCGCCGAGGGGGTCGAACAGGTTCTGGAAGAGCATCCGGACAAATCCTCCTTTTGAGAACCAGAACGGCGGCGCGGCGGCAATTTCAGGCGGCAGCGCGCATTTGCCGGTGGGCGGCAAAGGTTTGCCGGTTTCCGCTGCTGCCAGACGTGCACGGGGCCCGCCGCAAGCCGCCCGCAGCATTTGGCACACCCTTTGCGAAAGGTGGCCCAAACCTTCGGCACAATCGTTTTCGGGACCATCACACCCATGTCGCAAGACCTGTTCGGAATACACGGCAAGGCGCTTGAACTGCGATCGCAGCGCATGGGCCTGATCGCGTCCAACATCGCCAATGCCGGCACCCCCGGCTACAAGGCGAAGGACATCGACTTTTCCGCCGCCATCCGCGCCGCCGACAACGGCGCCAGCGTGGACAAGGCCAGCAAAGGCGCGGAACTGTACCGCGTGCCGGTGATGCCTTCGCTCGATGGCAACACGGTGGAGCTGCAGAACGAGCAGCTGGCCTTCTCGGAAAACGCCGTCGGCTATTCGGCCACGCTCGATTTCATTCGCGGGCGGGTCGACACCGTCAAGCGTGCGCTGCGGGGCGAATAAGCCATGAGCAGCCCGATGAACCTGTTCGGCGTCGCCCAGAAGGGCATGTCGGCGCAGCTGGTGCGGATGAACGCGGCGGCGTCGAACCTGGCCAATGCTGGCTCTATCTCCGCCACGGAGGACGGCGCCTATAAGCCGATCCGCGCGGTCTTTTCCGAAGACCTCGACCGGGCCAGCGGCCTGGCCTCGGTCAAGGTTGCGGGCGTCGTGCGCGAAAAGGCCGCCGCCGTGCGCCAGCACAACCCCGATCACCCGCTGGCCGATGCCAACGGCGACGTCTGGGCCGCTCCCGTCGATGAGAACGCGGAGATGGTCGAGATGCTCGAAGCCTCGCGCCAGTACCAGAACATGGTCGAGGCCCTGTCCACCGCCAAGCAGCTGATGCTCGACACCCTGAGGATGAAATGACCGTCAATCCCATGACCTCGACCGCGCCCGCTGCCCCGGCAGCAAAGGCCAAGAATTCGCTCGCCGACCTCGATTCCGGGGACTTCATCAAGCTGATGACGGCCCAGCTGAAACAACAGGACCCGACCAACCCGACCGACAACAACGAGATGCTGGCCCAGATGGCGCAGTTCTCGTCGCTGGCGAGCAGCACCAAGAGCGGCGAGACGCTGGAGACCATCGCCAAGAAGCTGGACTCCGTCGTCTCGGCCCAGAACGCCACGGCCGACGCCATCGCCAAGCTCGCCGCCTCTCAGAAACCTACTGCCTGACCTTACTTTTTCGGAGAACCCCCATGTCCTATTACACCTCGCTCACCGGCCTGAAGAACGCGCAGACCGACCTCAACGTCATCTCGCACAACATCGCCAACGCCGAGACCAACGGCTTCAAGAAGAGCACCACGCAGTTCGCCGACATCATCTCGTCCTCGGTCGTCACCGACCCCGCCCTCAGCGTCGGGATCGGGTCGCGCGTGGCCGAGATCAAGCAGAACTTCACGTCCGGCGCGATCGAGCAGACCGGCAATGCGCTTGATCTGGCGATCGGGGGGGAAGGGTTCTTCGCCACCGTTTCGCCGGGATCGGGCCAGACCCAGTTCACACGCAACGGTTCGTTCTCGATCGACGACGCCGGCTACATCAAGAATGCCGAGGGTGGCCGCCTGCAGATCTTCCCGAACGTCAACGGCACCGTCAACACCGCCGCGCATCAGGACGCGCTGGTCGCCCCGAAGAACGCCGCCAACTCGACCCTCGCCAGCGTGACGATCGATCAGGCCGGGCAGGTCGTGGCTTCGTATGACGACGGCACCAGCACCAATGTCGGCACCGTGGCGCTGGCCAACTTCACCTCGCCCAACGGGCTGAAGCAGGTTGGCGATTCCAGCTGGAAGGTCACCGGCAAGTCGGGCGCAGCCAGCTTCGGCGCGCCGGGTTCGGGCGCGTTCGGGCCGATCAATTCGGGCCAGCTGGAGCGCTCGAACGTCGATATCGCCGAGGAACTGGTCGATCTGATCAGCGCCCAGCGGTACTTCCAGGCCAATGCCAAGGCGATCGACACCGCCACGCAGATCTCGCAGACCGTCATCAACTTGCGCACCTGATCGTAGCGGGAGGGCGCGACGCCGCCCTCCCTCATACTGCCTTCGCCCATATTCGGCGCCGCCAAGGACACCGCATGGACCGCCTCATCTACACCGCCGTCTCGGGCGTGAACGCCTCGATGAATCGCGAGCGCGTGATTGCCAGCAACATGGCGAACGCGCAGACCGTAGGGTTCAAGGCGGAAATCCTGCAGGCAACGCCCACCACGCTCGAAGGCCCGCAGCTGGAAGTGCGCGCACTGTCCAGCACCGAAGTGTCGGGCGCGTCAATGAAGGCGGGCAGCCTGACCCGCACGAACTACCCGCTCGACGTGGCGATGCAGGGCGATGGCATGCTGGCGGTGCAGGCGATGGACGGGCAGGAAAGCTACACCCGACGCGGCGACCTTTCGGTCACGGTCACCGGCGTGCTGCAGAACGGCGACGGGCTGCCGGTGATCGGCCAGTCCGGCCCGATCACCGTGCCGCCCGGCTCCAAGGTGACGATCGGCCCCGACGGCGGCGTGCTGGTGCAGGACCCCGCCACGCCCGACGCCGCGCCGCAGGTGCTGGACAAGCTCAAGCTGGTCAGCACCACCGGCACGCAGATCGCCAAGGACATCGCCGGGCAGTTCCGCGTGCCGAACGGCGGCGTCCTGCCGGTGGACGAGAATGCTCAGGTGATTCCCGGAGCGCTGGAGCAGTCCAACGTCAACCCTTCCGAGGTATTAACCGAAATGATCGCGGCGCAGCGGCTTTTCGACATGCGCACCAAGCTGGTGAAGACCGCAGGCGATCTCGACGAAGCCGGCGCGCGGCTGATGCGCCTTGATGGCTGATTTTTGTGGCTGAACCCGGTCGCTGAACCTGACACACAGAGGATTTTGAACCATGCCCAGTTCCGCTCTTCAGGTCGCCCGCACCGGGCTTGAGGCACAGGATACGCGCATGCGCGTGATCGCCAACAATCTGGCGAACGTATCCACCACCTCGTTCAAGCGCGACCGCGCCAACTTCGCGACGCTGGCCTATCAGGACGCACGCGTGGCGGGCGCCCAGTCCTCCTCTGAGACCGTCTATGCCACCGGGCTGAACCTGGGCACCGGCGTTTCGGTCCAGTCCACCACGCGCATGGAGACGCAGGGGTCGCTGCAGACCACCGGCAATGCCTTCGACCTTGCGCTCGACGGCGACGGATACTTTCAGGTGCAGATGCCGGGCGGCCAGCTGGGCTATACCCGGGCGGGCAACTTCAGCCGCACGGCGGAGGGCCAGCTGGTGACCTCGCAGGGCTATCCGGTGCAGCCGGGCATCACCGTGCCCGAAGGCGCGACCTCCATCACCGTCTCGGACGACGGCACCGTCTCGGCCCAGCTGGCCGGGCAGTCGGAGCCGACGCAGCTGGGGCAGATCACCATCGCCAGTTTCACCAACCCGGTGGCGCTGCGTGCGGCCAGCGACAACTTCATGATGGAAACGGCAGGCAGCGGCCCCGCGCAGATCGGCATCGCCGGCGATCAGGGCCGCGGCCATATCCGGCAGGGCATGCTGGAAGCCTCCAACGTCAACGTGGTGGAGGAACTGGTCGACATGATCGAGACGCAGCGCGCCTACGAGATCAATTCCAAGATGATCTCCGCCGTGGACGAGATGCTACGCAACGCCAACCAGACGCTGTGACCATGATGTCGCGGCACCTTCGTTCCAGACTGCGCCCCAAGCTGCGTCTCGCGGCAGGAACCGCCGCGATCGCGGTGCTGTCCGTGTCGCCGGTGCCCGCACTGGCCAAGAAGGAACCGCGCCCCTCGGGCTTCGAGCCGACGCTGCCCATCGCCACCCCGGTCGCGCCCGTTGCGGCCAGCGGCAGCATCTTCGCGGCATCGGGCGGCTATGCGGCGCTCTATCAGGGCACCCGCGCAGCGCGCGTCGGCGATCCGCTAACGATCCTGCTGGTGGAAAGCACCAGTGCGTCGAAGTCGGTCAGCTCCAAGAGCGGCAAGAGCGGCTCGCTGGGCGTCACCCCGCCGACGCGGGGCATCATCTCGAAGTTGCTGAACGCCGATGCCCTGAAGGCCGGCTCCAATTCGTCGTTCAACGGACAGGGCAGCGCGGCGCAGACTTCCTCGCTCGACAGCACCCTGTCGGTGACGATCGCCGAAGTGCGCGCCAACGGCACCGCGCTGGTGCGGGGCGAAAAGCGGATGCTCATCAGCCAGGGCGACGAATGGGTGCGTTTTTCCGGCATCGTGCGGCTGGTGGACATCGATCAGGAAAACCGCATCGCGTCCGACCGCGTGGCCGACGCCCGCATCGAATACACCGGCAAGGGCGCGCTGCAGACCGCCAGCAAACAGGGCTGGCTGGGGCGCTTCTTCAACAGGATCTCGCCTTTCTGATGAGCACGCCCATCCGCCTTTCCCGATTGCTCGCCTTCGTGGCTCTGCTCCTCACCGCGCTCTCCAGCCCGGCTCACGCCGAGCGCGTCCGCGATCTCGGCCAGTTCCAAGGGGTGCGCACCAACCAACTCACCGGCTACGGCGTGGTGGTGGGCCTGCCCGGCACCGGCGACGACAACCTTGAATACGTGACGCAGGCGATGAAGGGCGTTTCGGGCCGCATGGGCCTGACCCTGCCGCCGGGCATCGCGCCGGGGCTGAAGAATGCCGCCGCGGTGATGATCACCGCCGACCTCCCCGCCTTCGCCAAGCCCGGCCAGCGCATCGACGTCACCGTCTCCACCATCGGCAAGGCCAAGTCCCTGCGTGGCGGCGCGCTGATCCTGACGCCGCTCTACGGCGCGGACGGCCAGATCTATGCCATGGCGCAGGGCAACCTTGCCGTCGGTGGGCTGGATGCATCAGGCAAGGACGGCTCCAAGGTTACCGTCAACATCCCCACGGTTGGCCGCATCGCCGAAGGGGCCAGCGTCGAACGCGCCGTCGCCACCGGCTTCGACGCGGGCGATACCCTGCGCTGGAACCTGTTCGTGGCTGATTTCCTCACCGCCGCGCGCGTGCGCGACGCCATCAACAGCCGTGTGCCCGGCATCGCCACGGTGGAGGACGGCGTCACTCTGGCGCTGCGCCTGCCGGGCGACCCCGACAGCCGCGCCAGCATGATGGCCGCGATCGAGATGATCGACGTGAACCCTGCGGAAACCGCCGCCCGCGTCATCGTCAACAGCCGCACCGGCACCGTCGTCATCAACTCCGCCGTGCGCCTCTCGCCCGCCGCCATCAGCCACGGCAAGCTGACCGTCCGGGTCGAGGAGAACGACCGCGTGTCCCAGCCCGGCCCGTTCAGCAACGGCCGCACCGCCGTGGAGAACCGCTCCAACGTCTCGGTAGAGGAGGAAAACCGCGCGGTCGCGCTGTTCAGGGGCGGCGCATCGCTGTCCAAAGTGGTCGACGCGCTGAACATGCTGGGCGTCACTCCATCCGATCTGGTGGCGATTCTGGAAGCGCTGAAACAGGCAGGCGCGCTCAAGGCGGAAATGGTGATCATATGAGCGGCATCCTCCCCACCGCGCCGGGCATGACCGTCAAGGCCGACCAGACCGACCGCGAAAAGCTGCACACCGTCGCCAAGCAGTTCGAGGCCGTGTTCCTGCGCGAAATGCTGGGCGCCGCGCGCAAGACCAGCTTCTCGGGCGATGGCGGCGCGGGCGACATCTCGGGCGGTCAGGGCATGGACACCTTCCGCCAGCTGCAGCAGGAACACTTCGCCGACGCTGCCGCCGACAGCGGCGCCATAGGCCTCGCCAAAGTGCTGGAAGAACAGATGGCGCGGTTCGTGAGCGGTCCTTCGAAAAGCTCGGGACAAGCAAGCGCCGAGCCGGACGCGAGCACAAAGGCCAAGTGACCTCTCCCCTTCCCACCCCGTCACCCTGAACTTGTTTCAGGGTCCATTCGGCCGAGAGCGCCGGTGTTCGAGGCCCCAACGTTAACGGGCGGCTGGTGACGTGACGGGTCTGGACACGCTGCCCGATGGACCCTGAAACAAGTTCAGCGTGACGCGGGCCAGATGTGGGCCCCCCTTTAACCCCACGCCGTCCTGCCGTTCTACCAGCTGAACCCTGAAACCAACGGAAAACCGCACCAAGCCATGGCATCCGACCTTCTCTCGATCGGCAAATCCGGCGCCCGCGTAGCCCGCGCCGCGCTGGAAGTGACGTCGAACAACATCGCGAACGCATCGACGGAAGGCTATGTGCGCCGTTCGGTCGCGGTGTCGGAAGTGGCCAGCGGGGTCAGCCTTACCACGCCCAGCGCCATCAACCTGTCAGGCGCGCGGATCACCGGGATCGTGCGCAACGCCGATACTTTCCGCCAGGCCGAAGTGCGCCGCACCGGCTCGGACGCCGCCCGCGCCGCCGCCGAAGTTCAGG
This sequence comes from Novosphingobium gossypii, assembly GCF_050433305.1. Taxonomy (NCBI): domain Bacteria; kingdom Pseudomonadati; phylum Pseudomonadota; class Alphaproteobacteria; order Sphingomonadales; family Sphingomonadaceae; genus Novosphingobium; species Novosphingobium gossypii. The sequence goes on from NZ_JBNPXM010000003.1 coordinate 20,847, forward strand.
GGCTGGAAAACGTCGAGGCCGCGCTGGAAAAAACCGGCGTCTACGATTCGATCGTATCCTTCGAAGGCAGCCTGAAGCAGTTGCTGTCCGACCCCACCGACGGCTCCCTGCGCGCGCAGGTGGTCGAGGATGCGCGGACCATGGCGCAGACCTTCAACACCGCCGCCCAAAGCCTCGATTCAGCGGCAAAGGGCCTCCAGTTCGAAGCGAAGGACGGCGTCGATCAGATCAACACCACCGCAGGCGAACTGGCCCGCGTGAACCTGCGCCTGATGCGTGCACCCGATGCATCGAGCGACCAGAGCGCCCTGCTCGACCAGCGCGACGCCCTGCTCCAGAAGCTGAGCGGCCAGGCGGACATCACCACCACGATCAACCCCGACAAGACCGTCTCGGTCATGCTCGGCGGGCCTACCGGATCGGCGCTGGTCTCGGGCACGACTGCCAACACGCTGGCGATGAGCACGTCCGCCAGCGGCACGCTGAATTTCACCGTCGGCAGCCAGCCGGTGACGCTCAGTTCCGGCGCGATCGCGGGCAAGGCACAGGCGCTGGTGGAACTGTCCAGCGCGCGCACCGCGCTGAACGGGATCGCCGCGAACATCGCGACCACCATCAACACCGGGCAAGCCGGCGGGGTGGATCTGCAGGGCAATCCCGGCCAGCCGCTGTTCTCGGGCACCGACGCCGCCAGCCTGAAAATGGTGGCAGGCGGCGGCAGCGCCATCGCCACCGCGCCCGCCGGTGCCCCCGCCAACAGCCGCGACGTCGGCAACCTCACCGCAATGCGCGCCGCTTTCGATGCGGCGGATCCGGCGGGCAGGATGGACACGCTGCTGTTCACCGTCTCCAGCGCGGTTGCGGGCCGCACCGTCACGCGCGACGCGCTCGACACCATCGCCAGCAGCGCAAAGGTCGCCCTGCAAAGCCAGGCCGGCGTCAACCTCGACGACGAGGCGGTGAACCTCATGCGCTACCAGCAGGCCTATCAGGCCTCGGCGCGCGTCATGCAGGTCGCCTCCGACCTGTTCGATTCCATCCTCGGCATCAGGTGAGGCCCACGATGAGTTCCATCACGACCAGCACCGGCGCCTTCTTCGAAAGGTCGCGTTCGGACATCAAGGGGCTGCGCGCGCAAGCCGAAAGCCTGCAATCGCAACTGTCGAGCGGCAACAAGCTGGACCGGTCGTCGGACAATCCGGTTGCGGCGTCGCGGCTGCGTGCGCTGGCGCGCATGGATTCCCTTTCGAAGATCGACACCGCCAATGCCGACCGCGCCGCAGCCGACCTGTCGCTGGCCGGTGGCACCATGTCGGACATGGCCGACGCCGTGATCCGCGCGCGGGAACTGGCGACGCAGGCCGCCTCCTCCACCCTGACGGCAGACCAGCGCAAGGCGATTGCCGCGGAACTGGACCAGCTTCACGGCAACATGCTGTCGCTGGCGAACGCCCGCGATTCGAACGGCCACGCCCTGTTCGGTGGCGAAGCTGCGGGCGACGCCTACAAGCTCGATGCCACCGGCAAGGCCACATACATCGGCACCGCGCAGGTCGATGAACTGCCGCTGGGCGAAGGGCAGCACGTCACCCGTTCGATGACCGGGCCGCAGTTCCTGACCTTCACCGACAAAAACGGCAACGCCACCGATGTGATGGCCACCGTCCAGGCGCTGTCCGACGCGCTCAAGGCGGGGCCGGGCACGGCTGCGGCGAACGACGCGCTGGGCAACCTGCAGACCGGGCTGGACACGCTGACCACTGCGCAGACGGTGATCGGCAGCCGGCAGAACTGGATCGACCTGACCACCGATCGGCGCACCGACCTGTCCGAACTGCGCTCGTCCGAAGAGGCGGCCATCGGCGGCGCCGACCTCGCCACCACGATGACCCGGCTGCAGGAAACGCTGACCGTGCTGGAGGCCAGCCAGGCCAGCTTCACCCGGTTGTCGAGCCTGTCGCTGTTCGATCAGCTGCGCTGACAGGCGGAAGACAAGGAGAGATACCTCCAAATCCGCTCAGGCTGGGCTTGTCGAAGCTCCCTCCGACGGCAACCATCGTCACCGAGATCCCGGAGTAGTTCATGTTCGCAATCATCGGCATCGTCATCCTGCTGGTGATGGTCTTCGGCGGCTTCGCACTGACCGGCGGCGCGCTCGGCCCGGTGATGCACGCGATCCCGCACGAAATGCTGATCATCGGCGGCGCTGCCATCGGTGCGATCGTCACCGGCAACTCGATGCATGAACTGAAGGGCATCGGCAGCGGCTTCGTGAAGGTGTTCAAGGGTCCGAAGCACAACAGGCAGGACCACATCGACGCGATCATCCTGACCGCGCGCCTGATGAAGATGCTGCGCACCGAAGGACCGGTGGCGCTGGAAAGCCATGTCTCCGATCCCAAATCGTCCGCCATCTTTGCGGAATTTCCCCGCCTGCTCGCCAACGATGCGCTGGTGCATGTCATCGCGGATACGCTGACGCTGATCGTCGTCTCCTCGGGCACGCTGGAAGTCCACGCGGTTGAGGACGTGATCGATAACGGGCTGAAGACCCATTTTCACGAAAGCCACGAAGCGCAGCACGCGCTGCAGGGGCTGGCCGATGCGCTGCCCGCGCTGGGCATCGTTGCAGCGGTGCTGGGCGTGGTGAAAACGATGGGCTCCATCGACAAGCCGCCCTCTATCCTGGGCGCGATGATCGGCTCGGCGCTTGTCGGCACGTTCATGGGCGTGCTGCTGGCCTACGGCATGGTCGCGCCGATGGCGGGCCGCCTGAAACAGGTGCTGGAACAGGACGAGCAAATCTTCCACGCGGTCAAGCAGGTCATCATCGCCTCCCTGCACGGCTGGCCGCAGCCGCTGGTGGTGGAAAGCGCGCGGTCTGGCCTGGGCCACGCCTTCCGCCCCAGCCTTTCGGAACTGCTCGACGCGATGCGCGGCAAGTGACGGGGAGCCGGTAAGATGGCGAAGAAGCCGGACGAACCCGTCCGCCCCATCATCGTCAAGAAAGTCACCGTCGTCGCCGGCGGCCATCACGGCGGCGCGTGGAAAGTCGCCTATGCCGACTTCGTGACTGCGATGATGGCCTTCTTCCTGCTGCTGTGGATTCTGGGCGCGACCACCGAAAAGCAGCGCAAGGGCATTGCCGACTATTTCTCGCCCACGCTGGTCAAGAACCGCAAGTCCGGCTCCGGGTCGGGCACCGGGCTGCTCGGCGGAACGTCACTGACCGCGCAGGACAAGCTGCCTCACCCCGGCGGCAGCGGCAACAAGGCCATTACCATACCGCGCGACACCACCGGTGGCCCCAAGGAAGGGGCAAAGCGCGCCCGTGAACAGGTGCAGAAGAAGCTCAACTCCACGCAGCGCCTGCGCCGTCTGGCCCGGCAGGTCCGCATGGTGGACACCACCGAAGGCATCCGTATCGATCTGGTCGACGACGCCAATTTCTCGATGTTCCGCATGGGCACCACCATCCTCACCGCCGAGGCGACGGACCTGCTGACCGCGCTGGGCCAGGCGCTGGAGGAAGGCGACGGCGGACTGACGGTGCGCGGCCACACCGATGCCCTGCCTTACAAGCCGGGCATCGTCGGCAACAACTGGTCGCTCTCCGCCGGTCGCGCCGAAGCCACGCGACAGGCTTTGATGCGCGACGGCATCGCCGAAGACCGCTTCCGCCGCATCGAAGGCGTGGCCGACCGCGAGCTTCTGATCCCCGCCGACCCCCACGATCCGCGCAACCGGCGCATCTCCGTCACGCTGATGAATTGAGAGTTCGTCGTCCCGGACTTGATCCGGGACCGCTGGCCGTGAACAGCCCATCATGCGACGGCGCTGCAACGCCGCACCTGAAGACCGTCAGCGGTCCCGGATCAAGTCCGGGACGACAAGCGTTCATCCCCTAAATCCATCTGGAAATCGCCGTCCACCCTTGGTATCCGGGGAACACCATGACCAACGCTCCCGAAACCGTTTTCACCGATTCCCATCGCGTTTCCTGCGACGGGGCGACCGACATTCCAGGCGGCGCTGCCCTTGGCCACCCCCGCGTTTGGCTGGAGATCGACGAGAAGGGCTACGTCGAGTGCGGATACTGCGATCGCCGTTTCGTCCTGAACGGTGGACCGGCAGACCAGAAAGCGGCCTGATCCGGCCTTTCGCGCGGGGCTAATGCCGCCTATATCGGTGGCATGACGATCATCGACCCGCGCTCGCTCCTCTACACCCAGCTTTCGCCCGAAGAGGCGCAGGCGCTGGCTGCCGAAACGCTGAAGTCCTGCGAGGACGGCGAACTGTTCATGCAGTTCGTGGCGAGCGAGGCGTTCGGCTTCGATGACGGGCGGCTCAAGACCGCCGACTATTCGCGCGACGCAGGTTTTGGCCTGCGCGGCGTTTCGGGCGAGATGACCGGCTTCGCCCATGCCAACGAGATTTCCGCCGCCGCCATCCGCCGCGCCGGAGAGACGCTGCGCCTGCTGGACCCCGCCACCGGCTTGCGCCCCGCTCCGCCGCAACGCACCAACGCCAAACTTTACACCGACGCCTCGCCGCTGGACCTCGTGCCCTTTGCGGAAAAGGTGCGCCTGCTGGAGACGATCGACGCTGCCGCCCGCGCCCGCGATCCGCGCGTCTCGCAAGTCAGCGCCAGCATCTCAGGATCGTGGTCAGTGGTCGAGATCGTCCGCCCTGACGGCTATATCGCCACCGATGTGCGCCCGCTGGTGCGGCTCAACGTCTCGATCGTGGCGGAAAGCAACGGTCGGCGCGAAACCGGATCGTTCGGCATGGGTGGCCGCTTCCTCTACGACGACCTGTTCAAGCCCGAAAACTGGAACGAGGGCATCGATCAGGCGCTGGCCACGGCGCTGGTGAATCTGGAAAGCGTGGAGGCCCCTGCCGGGGAGTTCCCCATTCTGCTCGGCCCCGGCTGGCCCGGCGTGATCCTGCACGAAGCCATCGGCCACGGTCTGGAAGGCGATTTCAACCGCAAGGGCACGTCGGCCTTCTCCGGTCGTATCGGCGAACGGGTGGCCGCACCCGGCGTCACCATCGTCGACGACGGCTCGATCCCCGGCCGCCGCGGTTCGCTCACCATCGACGACGAGGGCACGCCCACGCGCGAAACGGTGCTGATCGAGGACGGCATCCTCAAGGGCTACATGCAGGACCGCCTCAACGCGCGGCTGATGGGCGTGGAGCCTACCGGCAACGGCCGCCGCGAGAATTACGCCCACGCCCCGCAGGTCCGCATGACCAACACCTTCATGAAGGCGGGCAACGACGATCCGGCGGAATTGCTGGCGGGCATGAAGAAGGGCATCTTCGCCAAGAACTTCGGCGGCGGCCAGGTCGATATCGTCTCGGGCAAGTTCGTGTTTTCCTGCACCGAGGCCTACATGGTCGAGGACGGCAAGCTGGGCGCTCCGATCAAGGGCGCGACGCTGATCGGCGACGGGCCTTCGGTGCTGACCCGGGTGAAGGGCATCGGCAACGACCTGGAACTCGATCGCGGAGTGGGCGTCTGCGGCAAGGGCGGGCAGAGCGTTCCTGCCGGCGTCGGACAGCCAACGCTGCTTATCGACGGGCTGACGGTGGGCGGCACGGCGTGACGGTCAACGTGGGGGCGGCGGCTCCGGCCAGCTCTGCCTGAGCAAAATCCGGCAGCATCTGCCTACTTCCATTCATGTTGAGTTCGTCGCTGGCATCAGCGGTCAGCGCCGGTTCAGACGAATCGTGCCATATGGACGATCGACGCGGGGTGCGTTGATTAAGGACCAAGGCCATGAAGAAGTTTGCGATCGCCGCGACGCTTGCCGTCGCTTCGCTGCTTGCCATGCCTGCCGCAGACGCCCGCACCAGGCTGACCGGGGAGCAACAGCTTTCCAAGATGCTGGACGGGCGCGAAGCCGGCAAGCCGGTAAGCTGCATCCCCTATTCCCAGACGCAGAACGCGACCGTAATCGACAAGACGGCGATCGTCTATCGCGTGGGCGGTACGCTGTACGTGAACCGCCCCGTCAATGCCGATCGGCTGGACGACGACGACGTGATGGTGACCAAGCTCTACACGTCACAGCTGTGCCGTCTCGACACCGTCCAGTTGCATGACCGGACCGCCAATTTCATGTGGAACGGGTTCGTCGGACTGCAGGATTTCGTGCCGTACAAGAAGGTCGCTTCGGCGAACTGACCGCATTCGGGTCGCACCGAAAGAAGGCGGCCGGGGGTAGCCCCGGCCGCCTTCTGCCATTATCAGGCCTGAAGCAGATCCGGCAGCTTGCCCGACATGCCCCGCGCCTCGTCCATGAAGAAGCGCTTGAGCAGCGGCGTGCGCTGCACCGCGCCCATGCCCAGGCGGCGCACGGCGCTGGCAGTGCGCCCGGGGACGCCGAACAGCCGCGTCAGGCCGTCCGTTGCGGCCATGACCATCGCGGTATCCAGGCTGCGCCACTTTTCGTAGCGCGCCAGCATCTGCGCGTCGCCCGGCTCAAGTCCAAGGCGCATGCCTTCCACCAGCACTTCGACCAGCGCGCCCACGTCGCGCAGGCCAAGGTTCAGCCCCTGCCCGGCGATGGGATGCATGCCGTGCGCGGCATCGCCGATCACGGCCAGCCGTTCTTCCACCACGCGCCCAGCGTGATGGAAGCGCAAGGGATAGCTCATGCGCGGGGCGGACAGCTCGATCTTGCCGAACACGCCGTGCATCCGTTCGAAGACTTCGTTCACGAACATCGCATCCGGCATGGCGATGACCCCGGCGGCGTCCTTTTCCGCCACGGTCCACACCAGCGCGCTGCGATGGTGACCCTGCGCATCGTCCAGCAGCGGCAGCAGCGCGAACGGTCCTGCCGGGTAGAAGATCTCCCAGGCAGTGTTGCCGTGGGGCTTTTCGTGGAACAGCCCGGTCACGAAGGCGCGGTGGTTGTATTCCCACTTCGCCAGCGCAAAGCCAGCCTCGTCGCGCGTGGGAGACTGGCGCCCCTCCGCCGCGACCAGCAGCGAACCCACGATCACCCGCCCGTCCGACAGTTCGACCGTGACTCCGTGAGGCCCGCGATCCTTGCGAACGGCTTCGGTGCGGACGTGCCAGGCGATGTGGGGTTCTTCGCGCGCGGCGTCGAACAGGGCGATGCGCAAGTCGCGGTTGGCGAACATGCGGCCCAGCGTGCCCTCTTCGGGTTTGGGCGTGAAGTCGATCCGGCCCGGCTTCATGCCATCCGTCACGGCGATGGAGGCGATGGGGCAGCCCAGCTTCTCCAGCCGGGGCGCCAGGCCGATGTTGGTGAACAGGTTCCAGCTGGCCGTCGAGATCGCCGAGGCGCGCCCATCCGCGCCTTCCGCCACCAGATCGGCAGGGTCGGCGCGGTCGATCACATGGGCGGTGATCCCGGCGCGGGCGGCGGCCAGCGCCAGCGTCATGCCGACGAGGCCGCCGCCCAGGATGATCAGGTCGCGTCTTTCGGGCGCTGCACTAACGATATTCGAGTCGCTCATCGCGAGCAGCTATCGGCCTCCCCGGCGTAGATGTCGAGGCACCTTCCATCCCACGTGCCCGCCGGTTCGCTCAGGCCGACCAGCGCGGCCAGCGTCGGCGCGATGTCCACCGTCTCGACCGGCTGCGGCTGTTCCATCGTGGTCAGCCCCTTGCGCCAGAACAGCATCGGTACGCGGCGGTCGTAGTCCCACGGGCTGCCATGGGTGGCCGCAGAGCCGGGACGCGGAGCCACGCCGGGCACGACCGCCCGCTTCGTCATCATCAGCACTTCGCCCGAGCGGCCCGGCACGAAGGATGCGGCGACCCGCTCGATCAGGGTCCAGTCCTGCGGGTGGCCGGCGGGAACCTTGACCCGCGCCAGTTCATCGGCGGTGTAGGCGCCTGCGATCTGCGGATTGGCTTTCAATTGCGCCACCAGCGTGGCGATAACCTTCTTGCGCTGCGCCACGCTCAACCCCGCGTTCAGCCAGATATCGCCGGAACTGCCCGCGCCGTACAGCAGCGGGCCGTCCTTGACGGTGACGCCCGCAGCCTTCGACACCGACGCCGAAAGAGCCTCTGCCGTCAACGAGGGATCGAGGCGGCTGGCTTCGGGCACGCCCTGCTGGCGCAGGCGTTCGGGCGCATCGATGCCGCCGTGGTCGGCGCTGAGCACCACCGCATAGTCGATCCCGCGCGCGTCCAGTGCCGCAAGCAGGCGGCCTATCGTCGCATCAAGCACGTTCTGCTGGATGCACATCTCCACGCCCTCGGTGCCATAGGCGTGGCCGACCTTGTCGTTGGCGGAATAGCTGACGGAGAGCACGTCGGGCACGTCGTCCTTGCCCAGCGGCATCTCGTCCAGCAGGCGGATCGCCATGTCTGTGGTCGCATCGTCCACGCGCGGGCCGTTCAGCCAGCTCTTGTAGTCGCCCGCCTTGTTGGCGAAGCGGAACGTGCCGACGGAGAAGGGGCCAAGGTTCACCGCGTGATCGTAAGGCGCGCACCAGCCGGGCGCGGGCAGGTCTCCCGCCCCCGCCTCTACCGCCTTTGCGATCGCGGCGTTCTGCGCCACGGCGGCGGGCGACAGCTTGCGGTCGTCATACGTGACGAAGCCTTTGCCCTTGATCCAGTAGGCCGCATCGGACGTGTGCCCGCTCATCATCACCACCGCACGGTCCTTGGCGGAGACGGCGACGTTCAGCGTGGCGGGGTTCTTCGCCTTGAGCAGATCGCCCAGCGTCGGTGCCTTGAGGTGGACCGGGCTGATGACCGAATCCTCCGAGCTGCTGTTCGGATTGCTTTCGTCTTCCGAGCAGTAGACCTTCTTGTCCTTGCGTCCGATGCCGGGGACGTACCAGTCGTTCGCCAGAATGCCGGTGCGGTTCGGGTGCACGCCGGTCAGCAGCGTGGAGTGCCCGGGGCACGTTTCCGTCGCGGCGTGCGACTGGAAGCCGGACGGGAAGACCGCGCCCTGCAGCAGCCGCGCCATGCCCTTGGAATAGCGTTCGCGATACTGCTGGAACAGGTCGGAAGAGAACTGGTCGACGGAAATCGCGACGATCAGCTTCGGGGGCGTCTGAGGCGTGGCGGCGGCAGGCGCGGCGGGGGCCGGAGCGGCGTCCTGCGCGAAAGCGGGCGCAGCGGTGCCGAGCGCGAGGGAAACGACAAGCGAGGTCAGCGGCAGGCGCATCGGGGGAAGGTTCCTTGAAAAGTCCGTGCGTTGGATGCAGATGCTTGGATGACGGGATCGCCGACCGGGCGCAAGAGTCACCAAACACCACGGAGCACCATGCAAGAGCGCCGCTACCGACTGCTTGTGACAGTCCTGTGTCACATCATGATGCTTGTGGGAGCCGCTGTCGCGCTCTCCTCCCCCGCCCGCGCGGCGCCGTCGCACATCGCGGCGGAACTGGTGGCCGGGCCGGTGAAGGATGGTCCCGCAGATCAACGAACGGTTACGCTGGCGATCCGCATGACGCCAGAGGCCGGGTGGCACGGCTACTGGCTCAATCCCGGTGACGCGGGTCTTGGCATGCAGCTGTCGTGGGATTTGCCCGCAGGCGTGAAGACCGGCGAGCCGCGCTATCCGGTGCCCCGCACGCTAGTGGTGCAGGGGCTGATGAACCATGTGTACGAGCATGAATATGCCGTGCTGGTCCCGGTCACCCTGCCTGCTGCAGGTGGGCGAGTACCAGTGCGGGTAAAGGCGCAGTGGCTGGCCTGCACCGAACAGATCTGCGTGCCGGAGCGCGCCGAACTTGCGACCGAGATCGTGCCCGGCGCTCCCCATGATCCGCGCTTCGATACGTGGACGCAGGCCCTGCCCGCTCCGCTCGATGCGCCCGCTGCCTTTGCGCTGGACGCCAGGGAGCTGCGGCTGGCGATCCCCCTGCCCGCTTCGGTGCCGCTGGCCGCACCGCACCTGTTCGTGCAGCAGGACAAGCTGGTGAACTATGCCGCGCCCCAGGCCTTTGCCCGCAAGGGCGATATGCTGCTGGTGACGATCCCGCGCGCGCAGTTCGCCGCGCAGGACGCCCGAACCCTGGACGCCGTGCTGCGGCTCGACGACGCGGGCAACGGCATCGCGTTGTCGGCACGGCCCGGCACCGTGCCGGCGGGCGGCACGCTGATCGCGGGTTCCGGCTCCGCAGCGCCTGAACTGCCCGCGCTGCCGTGGCTGCTGCTGGCGGCGCTGGCGGGCGGGTTGCTGCTGAACGTGATGCCCTGCGTCTTCCCAATCCTGTCGCTGAAGGCGCTCAGCCTGGCCCGCGCCGGGGAGAGCGAGCGCCATGCCCGGATCGAAGGGCTGGCCTATTCGGCGGGCGTCATCGTCGCCTGCATGGCCCTTGGCGCGGTGCTGCTGGCGCTGCGGGCCGGGGGCGAGCAGGTGGGCTGGGCGTTCCAGTTGCAGGAGCCCGCGGTCGTCGTGGCGCTGTTCGCCCTGTCGGTGGCGATCACCGCCAATCTGCTGGGCCTGTTCGAATTCGCGGTACCCGGCTTTGCCACCGAAGGTTCGCCGCAGGGCGCCTTCGCCACCGGGCTGCTAGCGGCCTTCGTCGCCACACCCTGCACCGGGCCGTTCATGGCGAGCGCGATGGGCGCGGCGCTGCTGCTGCCGGTGGTGCCCGCGATGGCGCTGTTCGCCACGCTGGGCCTTGGCATCGCGCTGCCGTTCCTGGCGGTCGCCTTCATCCCCGCCCTGCGCGCGCGTCTGCCGCGCCCCGGCAAGTGGATGGTCACCTTCCGCCGCGTGATGGCGGTGCCGATGGCGCTCACCGCCGCAGCGCTGGCATGGCTGGTGTGGCGCGTGGGAGGAACCGCCGCGCTGACTTACGTGCTGGCGCTGGCCGCCGTGCTGCTGGCGCTGCTGGGGCTGGCGGGCCGGGCGCAGCGGCGGGGCAACCGCGCCCTGATGCCGGCATGTGCCGCGCTGGGCGTTCTGGCTCTAGGCGTCCTGACGATGCCCGACCCGCAGCCGCAGCCGGCAGAGGCGGCGGACTCGATCATCAAGACCACGCCCTTCTCGCCCGAAGCGCTGGCAAAGGCGCGCGGTAGCGGCAAGCCGGTCTTCGTATGGATGACCGCCGACTGGTGCCTCAGCTGCAAGGTCAACGAAGCCGCTGCCATCGAGCGAGAGGATACGAAGGTCGCTTTCGACAAGGCCGGCGTCGTGGTCCTGCGCGGCGACTGGACGCGGCGCGATCCCGTCATCACCCGCTACCTCACTGAACAGGGCGCGGCCGGGGTGCCGCTGTACGTATGGTACGGCCGTGACGGCAGGGCAGAGACGCTGCCGCAAGTGCTGACGCCGGATTTGCTGGCGAGCAAGGCGAGGTAACGTCTCCCCGGATCAATCCGGGGGACGACGGCCTCGCTCAGCTGAACAGCCAGTGGCCCAGCAGGCGATCGAACGGAAACGTGAAGAATCCCGCGATCAGCAGCGCGCCGATGATCAGGCCGCGCACCGTCCGGCGGTGGCGCGCCACGTTGCCGCGCCGGGCCGCCTGAACCAGTATCGGCACCATCACGATGGTGAACACCGAGAGGATGTGAATCAGGCTGAACTGGCCGGGCTGCGTGGTCACGAACAGGCTGTCGACGGCGGTCAGGAACATGGCTGCCGCCCAGGCATAGCCGAAAACGCGGTGGCCCGGCGTGCCGCGCGGCTTCCACAGCAGGACCGGCGTCAGCCCCAGCGCGACGACGATGGTGAACAGGTGCAACCAGATCACGCCCGGAATGTGCGACCATTCCGCCCGCCCCCTGACCACTGCCACGGCGACGAAGCCCAGCATCACCAGCGACAGGCCGCCCAGCGCCCTTTCCAGCCGATCGGGAGCGATCGAGCGGGCGGGCTTTCGTAATACGGCTTCCATCAGAAGCCGGCGCCGTCCGGCCAGCCTTGCGCGGCCAGCCCCATGACCTTGAACAATTCCCCCATTTGCCCCTCGTCGATCAGTCGATCCCTGTCGGCGTTTATGGCAGAAGATTGCTGAGGCGCAACGGTACAAAGCTGCGCCGCCCGCGTTTCGATCCCCAATGCGCGCAGGAACGACCCTTGCGTAACCGTGCCCAGATGGCGGGCGCCGCCGGCGACCGCGACTTCGGCGGCGGTAGTGAAATCGACCAGGCAGGTGAGGTCGGCCTCTCCGGGCATCGCGAAGGGATCGACCTTGCTGTGCGCCCGGATCGCCTGAAGCGTGGAGCCGGTGCGTTTTTGCACGTAGCCGTAGTCGATCAGCAGCGCCGCACCGCCCTGCCCGGTCAGACGGCGGGCAATCTCGTCCACGACGGCGGCGGCGCCAGGACAGGTCTCGATCAGGGTCTGCTCGGGCGCGTCCTGCAGGTGATCCGGCACGGCGGCGTCCATCGGCCGGTCGCCCGCAACGGGCACGAACCGGTGCCCTTCAAGGCCGACCATGCGTTCGCGCCAGCCCTGTGCGGTCTTGACCATCTGGCGCACCGGCAGGGCATCGAGGAACTCGTTGCCGACGACCAGCAGCGGTGCATCGGTGGGCAGGCTGCCCAGATCTTCATGCCAGCGGGCATCGGGCACCAGCCCGGCCTGGACGCCGCGCAGCGCGACAGAGCCTTCGACCAGATGGACCTGCGGGTTCAGGCCCTGCCTGCGCATGACCCGCAGCGCATCGCGCGCCAGCGTGCCGCGACCGGGGCCGAGTTCGACGTAGTGGACCGTCTCGGGCGCACCGGCGCGCATCCAGATGTCGGCCAGCCACAGGCCGATCATCTCGCCGAACATCTGGCTGATTTCCGGCGCAGTGACGAAATCGCCGCCGCCGCCAAGCGGATCCTTGCCCGAATAATACCGGGCGTTCGATTCGCCCATGTATTGCTGGAGCGAGATCGGCCCGTAACTGGCGATCAGCCGCCGGAAGACGGCCGAAAGCGATTCCTGCGTCATCAGGTGATCTCGATCGGGCGCCGCGTCGAGAGTTCGGGCTTGGTCAGCGCGCGGCCGATCAGGAACAGGCCGAGCAGGATCAGCGGGATCGTCAGCCACTGGCCCATCGACAGGCCGGTGGCTTCGGCGAAGCGCTGCAGCTGTGCGTCGGGCTCGCGGAAGAATTCGACGATGAAGCGCGCCGACGCAATGCCGGTGGTGAACACGCCGACCAGCAGGCCGGGGCGATAGCGGGCGCGCGTCTTCCAGTAGAGGGTGAGCATGACGACGATCATCAGCAGCCCTTCGAGGCCCGCTTCGTACAGCTGGCTGGGATGACGCGGCAACGGGCCCGCATCGGGGAAGACCATCGCCCAGGGCAGCGGGCCGGAGACGACGCGGCCCCACAGCTCACCGTTGACGAAGTTGGCCAGCCGCCCGAACAGCATCCCGAACGGCACGCAGACCGAGATGAAGTCCGCCACCCGGATCAGGCTCAGCTGGTTGCGCCATGACACCCACGCCATCGCCAGGATCACGCCGATCAGGCCACCGTGGAAGCTCATGCCGCCGTGCCACAGCTTCACCAGCTCGGCGGGATGCGCCCACAGGCTGGGAATGTCGGAACTGCCGCCGGTGTAGAACGTGGCATAGCCAAGGCGTCCGCCCAGAATGATGCCGATGGTGCAGTAGAAGAACAGATCGTCGGCATGGCGCTGCGCCATCGGCGCGCCGGGCTGCCGGATCATGCGCGAAAGATGCCAGTATCCCAGCACGATGCCCGCCAGATAGGCCAGCGAGTACCAGCGCAGTTCGAAACTGCCGAGGCGGAACAGGTAGTTCTTGAGGCCGAGGTTGACCCAGTAGATGGGCTCTGGCGCCTCTGCGGCGGCGGCAAGCAGTGTCAGGGACAAGTGGGGAACCTCGTGTGCTTCGTCGGGCGGCCTTCTGGCATAGGCCGCAGCACGATGGTAGCCGGGTTTTCACTTTCGTGCGCTACGCCGTTGTGATGCTTTCCCTTGGCGGGAGCAGTCACTAGATCAGGGTACCATGAGCAGCGTCATCCGAATCCCCCACCCCCGCTCCGTCATCGACCGTCGCCAGCTGGTCGCGCAGATCGAGGCCGTGGTGGCGGATCAGGGCGCCACCAAGGGCCGCAAGACGATCGTCGAGCTGCTCCGCGCCGCACTGGACGACGGGCGGGCGGAGATCGCCCGGCGACTGGTGGAGAAACCCTCTGCCGGCCATGAAGTGGCGGAGGCGCAGGCCTTCCTGACGGACCAGCTGCTGCGGGTCATCCACGATCACATCGTCGCCAACGTCTACCCGGCGGGCAACCGGTCCAAGGGCGAACGGCTGACGATCATGGCGGTCGGCGGCTATGGCCGCGGCGAGATGGCGCCCCATTCGGACGTCGACGTCGCCTTCCTGACCCCGATCAAGCAGACCCCGTGGTGCGAGCAGGTGATCGAGGCGATGCTCTACTTCCTGTGGGATCTGTCGCTTAAGATCGGCCATTCCAGCCGTTCTCTGGACGACATGGTCCGCATGTCGAAGTCGGACCTGACGATCCGCACCGCCATGCTCGAAGGCCGCTACGTCTGGGGCGATCAGGACTTGTACGAGGAAGCCCGCGCCCGCTTCAACAAAGACGTGGTGTCCGGCACCGAACGCCAGTTCGTGGTTGAAAAGCTGGCCGAGCGCGAGGAACGCCACAAACGCATGGGCGACAGCCGCTACGTCGTCGAACCCAATGTGAAGGAGGGCAAGGGCGGCCTGCGCGATCTGCACACCCTCTACTGGATCGGCAAGTACATCAACAAGGTCCGCACACCCGCCGAACTGGTCGACGCGGGACTGCTAACGTCCAAGGAGTACCGCAATTTCCGCCGCGCGGAGAACTTCTTCTGGGCGGTGCGCTGCCACCTGCACACCATCACCCGCCGCGCCGAGGACCGGCTGACCTTCGACCTGCAGCGCGAAGTGGCGTCGCGGATGAACTTCTCCGACCGCCCCGGCAAGAGCGCGGTGGAGCGGTTCATGCAGATGTTCTTCCTGCAGGCCAAAGTCGTCGGCAACCTGACGGGCGTGTTCCTGGCCCAGCTGGACGAACAGTTCGCCAAGCGCCAGCCGCGCGGGCTGCTGGCGGGCTTCCGCGCCAAGGAGCGCATCTTCAAGGGCTACAAGGTGTTCGGCGGCCGCCTGCGCGCACCAACCGACGACTGGTTCGAGAACGATCCCGTCCGCCTGATCGAGATTTTCGTGCTGGCCGAGCGCGAGGGGTTGGAAATCCACCCCGAAACGCTGCGCCTCATATCGCGCGACGCCGCGCTGATCCGCGACGAGGTGCGCCACGACAAGCGCGCCAACGACCTGTTCATGGAACTGCTTACCAGCCGCCGGAACCCCGAAGTGGCGCTGCGCAGCTTCAACGAGGCGGGAGTCTTCGGCCGCTTCGTCACCGAGTTCGGACGCGTCAACGCGCAGATGCAGTTCGACATGTACCACCACTACACCGTGGACGAACACACCATCCGCGCCATCGGCCTCGTCTCGCGCATAGAGAAGGGGGAACTGATCCAGGACCACCCACTCAGCCACGAGATCATCCACAAGCTGCGTTCGCGCCGGGCGCTCTACGTGGCGGTGCTGCTGCATGACATCGCCAAGGGCCGCAAGGGCGACCACTCCATCCTGGGTGCCGACATCGCGCTGAAGCTGTGCCCGCGCTTCGGGCTGGACGAGGAGGAGACCGAGCTGGTGTCATGGCTGGTACGCCACCACCTGCTGCTGTCGGCCACGGCAATGAAGCGCGACTTGTCGGACGGCAAGACCATCGCCGATTTCGTGGAAGTGGTGCAGTCGGTCGATCGCCTGCGCCAGCTGACGGTGCTTACGATCGTCGACATCCGCGCGGTCGGCCCCGGCACCTGGAATTCGTGGAAGCGCCAGCTGATCGCCACGCTCTACGGCGCGGCGGAAGAACGCCTGCGCCTGGGCCACGCAGAATTCGGGCGTCCGAAGCGGGTCGAGGCAAAGAAGGCCGCCGTCGAAGCGATGGGCGCGGAATATCCCGACCTCATCGAGAACATCGGCGGCATCCTGGCCGATGCCTACTGGATCGCCGAGCCGGAGGACGTGATCTCGCGCAACCTGCTGCAGTTGCAGGCGTCCGAGGACGAACCGCTGTCGATCTCGACCGAATACTACCCGGCGCGCGGGGCGACGCTGGTGACGGTGATCGCGTCCGACCATCCGGGCCTGTTCTATCGCATCGCCGGGGGCATCCACCTTGCGGGCGGCAACATCATCGACGCACGCATTCACACCACCCGCACCGGACGCGCGGTCGACAATTTCCTGGTGCAGGATCCGCTGGGCCGGCCCTTCATGGAATACGGCCAGCTGCGCCGTCTGGAACTGACGATCGAGAACGCGCTGGCCAACCGCATCAAGATCCTGCCGCAACTGGTCGCCAAGCCGGACGCCCGCCCCCGCGCCGACGCTTTCGAAGTGCGCCCGCGCGTCCTGTTCGACAACAAGGCTTCGAACCGGTTCACCGTGGTGGAGATCAACGCCCGCGACCGCCCGGCCCTGCTCAACCGGCTAGCCCATGCCCTTTTCGAATCGAAGCTGATGGTCCACTCCGCCCACATCGCCACTTATGGAGAGCGGGCGGCGGACACGTTCTACGTCACCGACCTGCTGGGCGAGAAGATCTCCGCCGCCCCGCGCATCAAGACCATCGAGCGCCGCCTGCTGGAAGCGGCCAGCGAGACGTCGCTGGAGGAAGCGATGGCGTGAGGCAAAAAGCGGATTGAAAGGAACCTTGATCCACCCCACATGTTGCAGTGCAACAGGTTCCTCTCACACAGGATGGCGCCATGAACGCACCTGATCCCGATCCCCAATCCGTACTCGTGCTGCAGGGCGGCGGAGCGCTTGGCGCCTATCAGGCTGGCGTGTACGAAGCACTGGCCGCGCGCGACATCGCCCCCGACTGGGTGGCGGGCATATCCATCGGCGCAATCAATGCCGCGCTGATCGCTGGCAACGCCCCACAGGACCGCATCCCCGCGCTCCGCAGGTTCTGGCACGGCATCAGCCGCGAACTCCAGTACCGGCTGGACGAGCCGACTGGGTTTGCCCGCCGCGCCTTCAACGAATGGTCGGCACAGTACGCCGCCACGGTCGGGCTGCCCGGCTTCTTCACTCCGCGCTGGCCGATGCCGATGCCCGAATGGCCCAACCACCTGTCGCGGCTGAGCTATTACGACACCACGCCGCTGCGCCAGACCCTGCTGGACCTTGTCGACTTCGACCGGTTGAACCGCGCCGAAACCCGCTTCAGCGTCGGCGCGGTCAACATGCTCAAGGGCAACTTCGCCTATTTCGACAATACCGAGCGGACCATCGGGCCGGAGCACATCATGGCCAGCGGCGCCCTGCCGCCGGGCTTTCCGCCGGTGGAGATCGACGGCGAATGGTACTGGGACGGCGGCCTAGTCTCCAACACGCCGCTGCAATACGTGCTCGACAAGCGATCCTTGCGCGAAATGAACGTCTATCAGGTGGACCTGTTCTCGTCCCGCGGGATCGTGCCCACTTCGATGGCCGACATCGCCCAGCGCGAAAAGGACATCCGTTATTCCAGCCGCACCCGGCTCAACACCGACATGTCCAAGGCACTGCAGAAGACCCGCGCCGCGGCCAAGCGACTTGCCCGCAAGCTGCCCGAGGAGTTCCAGGACGATCCCGATCTGGCCCGCCTGCTCGATTGCCGACCGGCTGGCGCGGTGGCGGTGATGCACCTCATCAACCGGGCGCACGGGTATGAAACGAACTCCAAGGACTACGAGTTCTCGCGCCTCACCATCGACGAGCACTGGCACTGCGGCCAGCAGGACGCCGAGCATTCGCTGCGCCATCCGGACTGGGTGAACCGCGACGTCAGCCCGGACGAGATCATCACCTTCGACCTTTCGGGCGACCGGCCTAACGAACGTCTGCAGCGTCCGCTTGCCTCGAACGACACCACGGGAGAATTCGCATGAAGCTGAAGGACAAGGTCTGCATCGTCACCGGCGCCGCCAGCGGTATCGGCAAGGCCATCGCCGATATCTACGCGGGCCAGGGCGGCAAGGTGGTGATTGCGGACCTCAACCTGGAAGCCGCGCAGAAGGCCGCCGACGACATCGTCGCCAATGGCGGCACTGCGATTGCCGTGGCAATGGACGTCACCAGCGAGGAGCAGGTGAACGCAGGGATCGCCAAAGTGGTGGAAACCTGGGGCGCGATCGACGTGCTGGTGTCCAACGCGGGCATCCAGATCGTCAATCCGGTGGAGAACTACGCCTTTTCCGACTGGAAGAAGATGCTGGCGATCCACCTCGACGGTGCCTTCCTGACGTCGAAGGCGGTTCTGCCGCACATGTACGCCGCCGGGTCCGGCTCGATCATCTTCATGGGCTCGGTCCACTCCAAGGAAGCCAGCCCACTGAAAAGCGCCTACGTCACGGCGAAGCACGGGTTGCTGGGCCTGTCGCGCGTGATCGCCAAGGAAGGCGGCAAGAAAGGCGTGCGCACCAACGTGATCTGCCCCGGCTTCGTGCGTACCCCGCTGGTCGACAAGCAGATCCCCGAGCAGGCGAAGGAACTGAACATTCCCGAAGAGGAAGTGATCAGCCGCGTGATGCTGGGCGGCACCGTGGACAGCGAATTCACGACCGTTGCGGACATCGCCGAAGTTGCGCTGTTCTTCGCCAGCTTCCCGACCAATGCGCTGACCGGCCAGTCGCTGATCGCCAGCCACGGCTGGTTCATGGAATAAGTTCAGGCGAATGGGCGCGCATCGGCTACAATGCGCGCCCTTCGTTACTTCAGCCGATCAGCGCTTCGGCGATCTGCACCGCATTCAGCGCCGCGCCCTTGCGCAGGTTGTCGTTGGACAGGAACAGCGCCAGGCCGTTCTCCACGCCCGGATCCTTGCGCACGCGGCCCACGAAGACCGGATCCTTCCCGGTGGCTTCCAGCGGGTTGGGCACTTCGGCCACCACCACGCCGGGCGCCTGCCCCAGCAATTCCAGCGCGCGTTCGACGCTGACGGGGCGCTCGAACTCGGCATTGATCGACAGCGAGTGGCCGGTGAACACAGGCACGCGCACACAGGTGCCGGACACCGGCAGACCGGGGATTTCCAGGATCTTGCGGCTCTCGTCGCGCAGCTTGATCTCTTCCTCGGTGTAGCCGTCCTCGGCATAGACATAGTTTAGCGGCACGACGTTGTGCGCCATCGGCACCGCCCACTTCTTCGCTTCGGGCAGCAGCGGCGCGGTGTCGCCAGAGGCCAGTTCGCGGGTACGGTCACCCACGTGCTCGATCTGGCTGGCCAGCACCTCGATACCTTCGAGCCCGCCGCCCGATACCGCTTGGTAGGTGGAGACGATCAGGCGCTTCAGACCGGCTTCGTCATGCAGCGGGCGCAGCACCGGCATCGCGGCCATCGTGGTGCAGTTGGGATTGGCGACGATGCCCTTGGGCAGGTTAGCCAGCGCGTGCGGGTTCACTTCTGCCACCACCAGCGGCACCTCAGGGTCGGACCGGAATGCGGAGGAGTTGTCGATCACGATGGCGCCTGCAGCCGCAGCCTTGGGCGCCAGTTCCTTGGCGGTGGAGCCACCGGCGGAAAACAGCACCACGTCCAGCCCGGCAAAGTCAGCGGTCGCCGCATCTTCCACCACCACGCCGTCGATCTCCTTGCCCGCCGAACGGGCCGAGGCGAACAGGCGCAACGTGGCCACCGGGAAATTGCGCTCTGCAAGGATTTCGCGGATCATCGTGCCGACCAGCCCGGTCGCGCCGACGACGCCGACGTTGAGCTGCTGACCGGGTGCGAACTTATGTGCCATGACCTATGCGTCTCCTACTTCATATGAAGCAGCGCGAGGGTCTGTGTTTTCCTTGAAGAGAACCCCGCCTGCTGGTGCGGGGTGAGTGTCCGGTTTGTGCCTGTTCAGATCACGCACACCGCCGACGCCCACCGCGCGGTCGCGGTCGGTTTCGGGGTGGTAATAATGATCGGCTTCACGAACATGACCGCGCCATTAGCGGGATGCGGACGCGGTGTAAATGGAATTTATGTTGCGTGAGCGAGGGACGCAATCAAGCCACCGCCCGCAACCGCTCCAGCGCCGCATCGCGCTTGATCAATGGTAGCAGCGCGGCCATGTCCGGGCCATGCTCCATGCCGGTAAGCGCCTGACGCAAGGGCAGAAACAGACCCTTGCCCTTGCGGCCTGTCGCGTCCTTGAGCGCTGCCGTCAGCGCCTTCCAGATGCCCTTGCCCCATTCCAGCCCTACCAGCACTTCGGCAGCCTGAAGGCAGTAGGCGCGGTCTTCGGCGGGCAGGTCGGGTGCGGCGACAGGCCCCGTCACGACAGTCCACCAGTCCTGCACCTCCGCGACGCGGACAAGGTTCGGGCGAATCGCCTCCCAGGCTGCAGCATCCATGCCGGCGGGTACCCGGGCCTCCACCGCATCGTAGGGCAATGCATGGACCACGGCCGCGTTGACCCGCTCCAGTTCGGCATCATCGAACCGCGCGGGCGCCCGGCCAAAGCGGGACAGATCGAACGCCGCCGCCAGTTCTTCCAGCCCGAGAGCCGGATCGACCGGATCGCTGGTGCCCAGCCGTCCCAGCAGTGCGACCAGCGCCTGCGGTTCGATCCCCTCTTCACGAAAATGCGCGGCCCCAAGCGAACCCAGCCGCTTCGACAACTTGCCCTCGGTGCCGACCAGCAGCGCTTCGTGCGCGAAATTAGGCACCGGCGTGCCCAGGGCGGTGAACATCTGGACCTGCGTGGCAGTATTCGACACATGGTCCTCACCGCGCAGGATGCTGGTCACGCCCATCGCGATGTCATCGATCACGGATGGCAGCATGTAGAGCCACGATCCGTCGGCGCGGCGCACCACGGGGTCGCTCATCTGCGCAGGATCGAATTTCTGGGTGCCACGCACGCCGTCTTCCCAGGCGATCGGCTCATCATGGTCGAGCAGGAAGCGCCAGTGCGGCAGATCGCCCGCCGCGATGCGCGCCGCCTTCTCCTCGGCGCTCAGCTTCAGCGCGGCGCGGTCGTAGATCGGCGGCAGGCCGCGCCCCAGCAGCACCTTGCGGCGCAAGTCCAGTTCCTGCGGCGTCTCCCAGCACGGATAGACCCGGCCCGCTGCCTCCAGCCGGTCGAAAGCGTCCTGATAGATCGCGAATCGCGCCGATTGCCGTTCCTCGGCATCGACCTGCAGGCCCAGCCACGCAAGGTCGGCGCGGATACCCTCGACGTATTCTTCCCTCGACCGGGCCGCATCGGTATCGTCGATGCGCAGCAGGAACCGTCCCCCGGCCTGACGGGCCAGCAGGTAGTTGTGCAGCGCCGTGCGGATGTTGCCGACATGGAGGTGCCCGGTAGGCGAAGGAGCAAAGCGCGTAACAGTCATGCAGGCGCGATTACGAGGCGGCGCCGACAAGGTCAAATCGCCGGGCGCGCGCCATGCAGCACGAACCGGGTGCAAACAAAAACCCGCCTTGCCGGCAACGGGGCCGGCAAAAGCGGGTCATGTGCTTCATCCCGATACAAAAAACCCTCCCGAAAAGGAGGGCTTCTGTCCGTCGTGAAACGGACTTTCCGCATACCGGTATGGACCCGGAAGCGAAAAGCGGTGGGGGCCGGCTTACCGTGAGGCTGCCTTCCCCCGAGCCGATTACAGCGCCTCGGACGGAGCCTCGGTCGGAGCGTCGGTGGCGTCGCCGGTCATCAGTTCCTCGGGTGCGGTTTCAACCGAATCCGTGGTAGCTTCGGCGGCGGGCTCACCACCGCAAGCAGCGAGCGACAGTGCGGCAACCGACGCGAACGCGGCGAAAGCAATCTTCTTCATGCGAATCCCCTTGCATTGTTTGGCGCATAGGCCAACGCTTGCAGGCAAGCCTGCAGTGGCACTCTTTAGACGAGACAATGGTGCAACGCAAATAAGAATGCATGGGGCTGAAATCCGCAGAATTCCTAGGGCTTGCGCACATATAAAGATATCTTTATATGATCCGGCATGCGGATCGACCCTCTCCTGCGCGCTCTTTCGGAGCCGACGCGCCTGCGCATCATGCGTCTTTTGGCGCATATGGAACTGGCTGTCGGCGAACTCGCCCAGGTGCTCGATCAGAGCCAGCCCAGGGTCTCTCGCCATATAAAGATTCTGTGCGACGCGGGTCTGGCCGAAAGGCGCAAGGAAGGCAGCTGGGTTTTTCTGAGAATCGCCGTTTCCGAACAGGGCAAATCCTCGCTGGGCACCGCAGCGGCGAATCTTCTCGCCATTGGCGAGCGAGACGACAGCCAGTTCGCCGCCCGCTGCGCCGAGGATCGACGGCATCTGGCCGCGATCCGCGCCGGGCGCGAGGCGAGCGCGGAGGCCTACTTCGCCCGTCACGCTGCCGAATGGGACACGCTGCGCCGCCTGCATGGCGCGGACGAGCCGGTGGAGGCCGCGCTGCTCGGCGCGCTGGAGGGCGAAGCGATCGGCGGATTGCTGGACGTGGGCACCGGGACCGGCCGCATGGCGCAACTGCTTTCGGAACGCGCGGGCCGGGTCACGGCACTGGACAAGAGCCCCGAGATGCTGCGCATCGCCCGCGCCCGGTTGCAGGGCCTGCCCGCCGACAAGCTGGATCTGGTGCAGGGAGACTTCACCGCCCTGCCCTTCGCGCCCGACGCGTTCGACACCGTGCTGTTCCATCAGGTGCTGCACTTCGCGCAGGATCCCGCCGTGGTGCTGGGCGAGGCCGCGCGCGTGCTGCGTCCCGGCGGGCGCATCGCCGTCGTCGATCTTGCCGCGCATGAACGCGAAGAACTGCGCGAACGCCATGCCCATGCCCGCCTGGGGTTCTCGGACGAGCAGATGATGGCGCACCTTGCGTCCGCAGGCCTCACCCCGGCAGAGCCCGTGGCGCTGCCGGGCGATCCGCTTACCGTAAAAATCTGGACTGCGCGGCGCGATGGTGTAACCGCGCGCCCTGAATATCGAGAGACTGTTTGATGACCGCTTCCCAACGTGCCGTGGAAACGCCCCTGTTCGCAGGGCTGCCGGGCGACATTTCCGTCTCCTTCGAATTCTTCCCGCCCAAGTCGGAGAAGATGGAAACGCAGCTGTGGGAGGCTATCACCCAGCTTGCCCCGCTCGACCCTGCCTTCGTCTCGGTGACGTATGGCGCGGGCGGCTCCACGCGGGAGCGGACGCATGCCACCGTATCGCGCATCGTGAAGGAAACCGCGCTGGTGCCCGCCGCGCATCTCACTTGCGTTGCCGCCAGCAAGGCCGAGATCGACGAAGTGGTCGACCAGTACTGGGACGCGGGAGTGCGCCATATCGTTGCGCTGCGCGGCGATCCGCCGCCTGCGGATGGCGGCCGCTTCGTTCCCCACCCTGATGGCTATGCCAGCGCCGCCGAACTGGTCGAGGGGCTGAAGAAGCGCCACGACTTCGAGGTTTCCGTGGCCGCCTATCCCGAAGTGCACCCCGAAGCGGTGAGCGCCCAGATCGACCTCGACAATCTGAAGCGCAAGATCGACGCCGGGGCGACGCGCGCCATCACGCAATTCTTCTTCTCCACCGATGCCTATTTCCGGTTTCTGGACAAGGCGCTGGGGGCGGGCATCACCGCGCCGATCCTGCCGGGCATCATGCCGGTCACCAGCTTTGCCGCGATCCGGCGGATGAGCGGCAACACCGAGATCCCGGGCTGGCTGGAAACCATGTTCGACGGTCTGGACGAACGCCCCGGCCCGCGCGCGCTGGTCGCCGCCGTCGCCGCAGCGGACTTGTGCAAGCGCCTGTACGAAGGCGGCGTGCGTGATTTCCACTTCTACACCCTCAATCGCGCCGAGCAGGCCTATGCGATCTGCCAGCTGCTCGGCCTGCGTCCTAAGGAACTGGTTGCAGCATGAGCGTCCGTGAAACCTTCCTCGCCGAGGCAGCCAGGCGCATCCTCATCACCGACGGCGCGTTCGGCACAGAGATCCAGAACTGGAAGCTGTCGGAAGCCGACTATGCGGGCACGCTGGGCCTTTCGCACGAGCAGAAGGGCAACAACGACATTCTTGCCCTGACCAAGCCCGAAGTGCCCGAATCCATTCACCGCGCCTATTTCGAGGCCGGGGCCGACATCGCGGAGACGAACACCTTCTCCGCCAACCGCATCAGCCAGGCCGATTACGGGGCCGAGCATCTGGTGCGCGAGATCAACGTCGAATCGGCGAAGATGGCCCGCCGTCTGGCGGACGAGTTTCAGGCGAAAGACGGTCGCCCGCGTTTCGTGGCGGGCGCGATCGGACCGACGAACAAGACGCTGTCGCTCAGCCCCGACGTCAACGATCCCGGCTATCGCGAAATCGACTGGGACACGCTGGTCGATGTCTACAAGGAACAGGCCGCGGCCCTTGTCGAAGGCGGCGCGGACTTCATCCTGATCGAGACGGTGTTCGACACGCTGAACGCCAAGGCCGGCGTCATGGCCGTGCGCCATCTGGAACAGGACCTCGGCCGTGAAGTGCCGATCATGCTGTCGATGACGCTGACCGACCTTTCGGGCCGCAACCTGTCGGGCCACACGGTCGAGGCGTTCTGGCACGCGGTGCGCCATGCCCGCCCCCTCACCATCGGTCTCAACTGCTCGTTCGGGGCCACCCAGCTGCGTCCGCACGTCAAGACGCTGGCCGAGATTGCCGACACCGCGATCATGATCTACCCCAACGCCGGGCTGCCCAACGAACTGGGCGCCTATGACGAGATGCCCGAAACGACCGCGGGCTTCGTGGGCGAATGGGCGGTCGCGGGGCAGGTCAACGTGCTGGGCGGCTGCTGCGGCTCTACCCCGGCGCACATCAAGGCCATCGCCGACAAGGTTTCGGGCATGACGCCGCGCGCGCTGCCGACGCTGGAACCGGTGACGCGGCTGGCGGGCCTCGAACCTTTCACGATGGTGTCGTAATGGATTCGCTGCCGATCTGGCGCCTGCGTCCTGCCGGGCCTGACGATGCCGAGGCGCTCGCTCTGGTGGGTGCGGCGACGTTCCTCGAAAGCTTCGCCGGGGTGATCGACGGTGCGGGCCTTGTTGCGCACTGCGCGAAGCAGCACTCCGCCGAGGCGTACCGCGCCTATCTGGCGAAAGGTGCGCAGGCCTGGCTTGCCGAGATCGAGCCGGGCGGCGCACCGGTGGGCTATGCCCTGCTGTGCGATCCGGAGATCGAGCATGCGCAGGCTGGCGATCTTGAGCTGAAGCGCATCTACCTGCTGTCCCGCTTTCAGGGATCGACGATCTCGGCGGCGCTGATGCAGGCCGTTACGGCGGCCGCCAAAAGCGCTGCCCAAGGCTCTGGCCGCCTGCTGCTGGGCGTCAAGTACGACAACCATCGCGCCCTGTCGTTCTACGCCAAGAACGGCTTCGAGACGATCGGCACCCGCCGCTTCGACGTCGGCGGCAAGACTTACGACGATTTCGTGCTGGCACGCGCGCTCTAGCGCCATCGTGCCGTCACCCACACGCAATTCCT
Source organism: Novosphingobium gossypii (assembly GCF_050433305.1). NCBI lineage: Bacteria > Pseudomonadati > Pseudomonadota > Alphaproteobacteria > Sphingomonadales > Sphingomonadaceae > Novosphingobium > Novosphingobium gossypii. The sequence continues at coordinate 46,324 of NZ_JBNPXM010000003.1, forward strand.
GAACCGACGAGAACCACACCCATGACCGCCTCTCCTTCCGGCTCCCGCTTCGTCAACATCGGCGAGCGCACCAACGTCACCGGCTCGGCCAGGTTCAAGAAGCTGGTCATGGCAGGGGACTACCCCGCCGCCGTCGAAGTCGCCCGCCAGCAGGTGGAGAACGGCGCGCAGGTCATCGACGTCAACATGGACGAGGGCCTGCTCGACGCGGTGGAGGCGATGACCACCTACCTCAAGCTGATCGCCGCCGAGCCGGACATCGCGCGCGTGCCGGTGATGGTGGACAGTTCCAAGTGGGAGGTCATCGAGGCGGGCCTGAAGTGCGTGTCGGGCAAGCCGATCGTCAATTCCATCTCGATGAAGGAAGGCGTCGACCAGTTCCTGGAACAGGCGCGCAAGTGCATGGACTATGGCGCCGCCGTGGTGGTCATGGCCTTTGACGAAACCGGACAGGCCGATACCCGCGAACGCAAGATCGAGATCTGCACCCGCGCCTACAAGCTGCTGACCGGCATCGGCTTCCCGCCGGAAGACATCATCTTCGATCCCAACGTCTTCGCCGTCGCCACCGGCATCGAGGAGCATGACCGCTACGGTCTCGACTTCATCGAGGCCGTGGTGGAGATCAAGAAAGCCTGTCCGCACGTCCACTTTTCGGGCGGGCTGTCCAACCTCTCGTTCAGCTTCCGCGGCAACGAAACGGTGCGCCGGGCGATGCACTCGGTGTTCCTGTACCATGCGATTCCCGCCGGGCTGGACATGGCCATCGTCAACGCGGGCCAGCTGGACGTCTACGACCAGATCGACCCGGCCCTGCGCGAAGCGTGCGAGGACGTCATCATGATGCGCCGCCCGGGCGTTGGCGAAGACGGCAAGACCTCCACCGAACGCCTGATCGAACTGGCCGAAAGCTACAAGGGCAAGGACACCGTTGCCGAAAAGGCCGCCGAGGAATGGCGCGGCTGGGATGTCGTCAAGCGGATCGAGCACGCGCTGGTGCGCGGCATCGACGCCTATGTCGTGGAAGACACCGAGGAAGCGCGCGCCGCCATCGCCGCCGCCGGCGGGCGCCCGATCGAGGTAATCGAAGGCCCGCTGATGGGGGGCATGAACGTGGTGGGCGACCTGTTCGGATCGGGCAAGATGTTCCTGCCGCAGGTGGTGAAGTCCGCCCGCGTGATGAAGAAGGCCGTCGCCCACCTCATCCCCTTCATCGAAGCGGAAAAGGACGCCAAGACCAAGGCGAAGGGCCGCATCGTCATGGCCACCGTCAAGGGCGACGTCCACGACATCGGCAAGAACATCGTCGGCGTCGTGCTCCAGTGCAACGGCTACGAGGTGATCGATCTTGGCGTGATGGTGCCATGGTCGAAGATCCTCGAGTCCGCGAACGAGAACCAGGCCGACATCATCGGCCTGTCCGGCCTCATCACCCCCTCGCTCGACGAGATGGTGACCGTGGCCGAGGAAATGCAGCGCGCCGAGATGAACATCCCGCTGCTGATCGGCGGCGCCACGACGTCCAAGGTCCATACCGCGCTGCGCATCGACCCGGCCTATACCGGCACCGTGGTCCATGTGCTGGACGCCAGCCGCGCGGTGGGCGTTGCGTCGCAGCTTTTGTCCGATACGCAGGCCGAAGGGTTCAAGTCCTCGGTCGCGATCGACTACGAAAAGGTCCGCGAAGCGCGCGCCAACAAGGGCCAGAGCGACCTGCTGCCGCTGGCCGAAGCGCGCGCCAACGCCTTCCCCACCGACTTCGCGCAGAAGCCCGCCGCCCCCGCGCAGCCCGGCCTGCATGTGTTCGAAGACTGGGATCTGAAGGATCTGGTCGAGACGTTCGACTGGACCCCGTTCTTCCGCGCGTGGGAACTGGCGGGCAACTACCCGGCAATCCTCACCGACGAGGTCGTGGGCGAAAGCGCCACCAGTCTCTTCGCCGACGCGCAGGCGATGCTGGCGCGGATCATCGACGAAAAGTGGCTGACCGCGCGCGGCGTCTGTGCCTTCTGGCCCGCCGCCGGCCATGGTGACGACGTGGTGGTCGGCACCGGCACGATCGACCCGCAGGTGGTCTATGACGCCATCGCGCTTGGCGTGCATGACGGCCCGGACTTCGTGCGCCTGCCGTTCCTGCGCCAGCAGTTCAAGAAGTCGCGCGGGCGTGCAAATTTCTGCCTTTCGGATTTCGTCGACCCGGCAGGCGACTGGCTGGGCGGCTTCGCGGTGGGCATCCACGGCATCGAACCGCACCTGGAACGCTTCAAGGCCGCGCACGACGACTATTCGGACATCCTGCTCAAGGCGCTGGCCGACCGTTTCGCCGAATCCTTCGCAGAGCGCCTGCACAGCCATGTGCGCACCACCCTGTGGGGCTATGCGCCGGACGAACAGTTCACCAACGAGGCCCTCATCCGCGAGGAATATCGCGGTATCCGCCCCGCCCCCGGCTATCCCGCGTGCCCGGACCATTCGCTGAAGCCCATCCTGTTCGACCTGCTGAAGGCGCAGGCAAACGCCGGGATCGTGCTCACCGAAAGTCAGGCGATGCTGCCGACGGCAGCGGTCTCGGGCTTCTACTTCGCGCACCCGGAAAGCGAGTATTTCGGCGTCGCCCGCATCGGTCGCGACCAGCTGGAAGACTACGCCGAACGCCGCGAAGTGGACCTCGCCAGTGCCGAACGCTGGCTCCGCCCGAACCTGGACTAAGGGTCCGACTTGTGGCCGGATGTGCGATAGTCTCGGCGTAAGGCCGAGCCCCGTCGCCCGGATTCAAACACGTGCCTGCGGGCAGATCAGGGGCGGCTGGAGGAGATCGCAAGACCTGCGATCTGCCCGGCGCCCTGCGGGGCGGTGATCGCCAGGCTCTGCACGGGGCAGTCGGTGGACGGCAGGAGAACCGGCTCAGCGCGGTCCAGTGTCTGGTCGGACACCACCCGATGCACGCCCGCGCCGCTCATGCAGGTGACCTTCAGCCGAAGGTGATCCTTCCCTGCTCCCTCGGCTTTCACCGAATAGGAACCGGGAGAAAGAACTGCCAATCGCGTGACGACGGTGACGCGCAGGGGATCGGTATTTTCATATTGCAGCACCTGCCGCCCCGCGTCGGAAACGACCTCCGCCGTCAGGCCGGCCTGTTCGCCAAGACGCCAGCCGAACGGGCCTGCAGCGTCGCCGACGACGTCGAAGCCGAAATCGTTGGCGGCTACAGCCGAACCGCAGAAACGCTGCCACAGCACTGCGGCGATCTGTCCCTTGCCTGCCTGTACCAGCGAGGCGGACCGCCCAGCCATGGCAGCGCAATCGATCGGCGGATGGCGGGTGGCCAGCGCATGGCTCACCCGATCGACGGTCTGTGAGGGCAATGCACCGGCAGCCCAGCCGAGGAAGTCATTCGCCCACACCACACGACCATCGCGCGCGGCATTGATGAAGCCCATCACGGCCTGCGGCTCGCTCAACACCTCTGCAGACAGGTCGCGCACCTCGGCGCCGCGGTCGCCCTGCCCCCACAACGCGACGAGGCGCTGGCCGACCACATCCCAGTCGCCGTTCTGCCCTGCTGCGAGGACCATCAGATGCTGGGTATAGCGATCGCGCCAGCCGCGCTGCGCCGCCTGAAGCAGCGCAGGAAGCGCCGCGTCGGCCTGCCCTGATGCAAGCAGGCCATTGGTAAGCAGCGACAGGCTTTCGGCCGGAACGGGCCTTCGCGATACCAGCTGCCGTGAAAGCGCAAGGCCGCGATCCGCATCGCCGCGTGTATAGGCCCCCTTCGCGAGAACTTCGAGCGCATAGGCGCGGAAGGGCGCGAGAACGCTTGCCGCGACCGAAGGATTGCGGCGCGATTCGCGGTCCATCTGAACCCCGATTGCCCCGACGAGGCCCGCTGCACAGCACAGGCCCCACGTCCATCGCGCCAATCGTGTTCCAGCCGCGGACCGCATGACCAGCCTCAGTCCTCCTTCGAGCCGTAAGAGTAGTAGTTATAGGCGTAATACTGATAGTCGTCGCCGCCAGCCTTGGGATTGAAGCGGTTCAGTACGACGCCCAGCATGTTGGCCTTGATGAGCGCCAGACGGCGTAGCGCCGACTTCACCGCACCGCGATGGAAGCTGGACGCATCGATCACGAACAGAACGCCGTCCGCATGGTTAGCCAGCAGTGCAGCGTCCGAGAGGCCCAGCAGCGGCGGACAGTCCAGAACCACCGTGTCGAACCGGCGCCGGGCTTCCTCGATGAAACCGACCAGACCTTCGCCGGCAAGGATGAGCGCCGGATCGGGCGGCATGGGCAGCGCGGAGATGTACGACAGGGTCGGCACGTCCGACGGGTGCAGCACTTCGTCGAACGAGCGCTGGCCGGTAAGGACGTCCGTCAGGCCCGATTGCCCACCGGCGCCGATAACGTGATGCAGGGTCGGTCGACGAAGATCGGTATCGACCAGCAGAACCGACTTGCCCAGCAGCGCCACGTTGCGCGCGATGGTGCGGGCCGTCGTCGACTTGCCCTCGGACTCGCGCGAGCTGGTGACGGCCAGCACGTTGGGCAGGCCGTTCGCGGTCGAGTACCGAAGGTTGGTGACCAGCGAACGATACGCCTCGCTGACGCTGGACCGGCGATCGGCCAGCTGTTCGCCGATGTTGCCGTCCTTCAGCACGGGGATGAGGCCGAGCAGCGGCATTCCCAGCTTCTGCTCGACATCGTCCGGCGAGCGGATGGCATCGTCGAAGATTTCGCGGATGAAGACCACCAGACCTGCAGCCACCAGGCCGACAAGGAACGACAGAACGAGGTTGAGGAACAGGCGCGGCGAGGCCGGTACGCGCGGCACTTCGGCGCGATCGACCAGCGTGACGTTGTTCGATGCCGCGCCAGCCGTTGCGTTCAGCTGGTTGTAGCGCGACAGCAGCGTCTCGTAGAGCGCGCGGTTGGTATCGGCCACGCGCTTCAGGACCGAATATTGAACGCCACGGTCCTGCTCTTCCAGAGCTTCGCTGCGCAGGGTGTTCACCCGTTCGGTAAGGCTCTTCTCGCGTTCGGTCGCGGCCTGATATTCGTTGTAGGCCGACTTCTTGATCGCGTTGCCGAAGCTGGTGATGCGGCGGTCGAGTTCGGCGATTTCGGCACGCTTGGCCTTGACGGTCGAGAACCCTTCCTGGTGGCGCGAAAGTTCGTCCGCCAGATCGGCTTCCAGCTTGGCCTTGTCACCCACCAGCTGCATGATCGCCTGGTTGGAGTTGACCTGTGCCACGGTCAGCGGCGGCTGTCCGGACATCGTGGTCCAGGCGTCCTGCGCGGCGATGCGCATGGCGGTGGCCTTGGACGCTTCGTCGTTCAACTGGACCAGCGTGTTGTTGGTGACCGAAAGCGCCGCTTCCTGCGCGCTGCCGTCGCTTTTCGACGTGACGCGGATCAGACCGGCGGCGCGTGCATACTGGTTGAGGTCGCGTTCGGACTGGGTCAGCTTGCTGCGCGCTTCCTCGAGCTGGTCGGCCAGGAACCGGCGGGCGTAGGCCGAGCTCTGGTACTTCCTGTTCAGGTTGTACTCGATGAAGCGCTGGGCATACATGTTCGCCAGCTTCGCGGACAGCGCGGGGCTGCGGCTGAGGATCGTGATTGTGGCGATGCGGCTGTCCACCGGCATGTCCACCGAGAGGCGTTCAGCCAGCAGATCGATCGCGGCTTCCTCGCGCACCGTCGCCAGATTGCGACCCGCCGAAATGTCCTCGGCTTCGGGCAGCTTGGCGCCCATCGCATCGAAGAATTCCGCGCTGCGGTCGAAGCGGCCGCCCTGCACGATGTTGCGGGCCAGCGACCGGCTGCGCACGATGCCGAGCTGCGTCTGCAGGAAGCGATCCGTATCCCAGGCGCCGGTCGCCTTCTGGAGGTCGCTGCCTTCGATGATCTCGTCGGCCTGATCCTCGATCAGGATCTGCGCCACGGCCTTGTACGTCGGCGTCATCAGCAGGGTGATGACCGTGCCGGCCACCATGGTGCCCGCCACGACTGCCGCGATAAGCACGGCGTTACGACGAACGATGCCCAGCAACGCCTTGAAATACAGCGCGAAATTCACGCCGGGCGTTGCGTCTTCCGGATATGCCCCCGGCATGTCCCGCTCAAGAATTGCGTCTTTCAAATTTCTTACCGCCACTTTCTTGCACATCAACGGATCCGGCAAACCGCATAGCGATGCCATCGGTACGGTCAATGAACGTCAGGTTTCAGATACACCCGCAATTAGGCCTGATGTTCGCGACATCGGCCCAACAGATTCGTCAATTCCGCAAATCCGCTTCACGCGGCCCCCTTCGATCACCCTGCCGCACGTGCGAACCGAGCATGAGCGCGATCATCAGACCGGCGACGCATAGTAGCGTCTGGTTTCGCAGCGGGTAGTCCAAAATCGACTGAATTGCGAACAGGCCCAGCACCGGCACCGCGACCACGACATCGCCGCCCCGACGCACGGCGCGCCATGCGAGAAGCCCCAGCAGAACTGCCCATGCCGCGACCAGCGCAAGGCCGGGAACGCCGGATTCCAGCGCGACCTCCAGATAGTCGTTGTGCGCGCGCGCCGCTCGACCGGGGCCGAGGTTCTCCAGCGATTCGTCGATCTGGAACACTTCGTCGAACGTGCCGATACCGCTGCCCAGCGGCCAGAAGCGGCTGACCGATCCCACCGCATCGGACCAGATCAGCGGCCGTGCGTCCTGCAGTTCGTCGAACCGCCCCAGGCTCACCTGAACGCGGCGATTGTCGGCGACGAGGCCGATCGCGGCTGCAGCCACGACCGCCACCCCGACCAGAGCCAGAATGGCGAAGCGCCCGCGCAGCCGGGCGAACAAGCCCGACTTCCACATGCGCAATGCCAGGAACAGCATCGGCACGATGACAAGCGCCATGCTGGATCGCGACCGCGTCAGGACGAGCCCGACGAGGAGCAGTGCGGCGATGCCCGCTGCGGCCCACATGTGCATAGGCTTGCGCCGTCCGAACGGAAGCAGCGCGACCAGCGCACACAGGGCCGCGTCGAGGAACAGCCCCGCCGAGTTACGATTGGCGAACGTCCCCTGCAGGTCGCGTGATCCCACGGTTTCGGAGAAGAGCATCAGATGGCGATTGTCGAGCGCTAGTTGCTGCGCGCCCAGCAGCGTGACGAAGATCGCGCCCCCCACGATCGCGGCCAGGAACTTGCGCCGCTCTTCGCCGGGCAAATCCCAGGTCAGAACGATCAGCGCAAAAGGCGGCACGAGGGAAAAGAAGGCTACCAGCGTGCGCTGTGACACGACCGAGAAAGCGCGCCAGCTGTCCTGCTCGCCCACCAGTTGTAGCGAATCATGGACCAGCGCCCGACCGGGCAGTGCCTGCCACACGGCAGGCGGCAGCGGAATGCACTGAAGAAGGGGAAACAGGGCCGACAGTACGATCAACGCCACCGCAGGACGAGGCGCACGACCGGCAAAGCGGGCGACCAGATCGAAGTTGATCGCAAGAACCGCAAGCGAAGCGGCCTGCACGGCAAGGTTGAAAAAGCCCGCGCCCGATCCGCCTCCACCAAAGACGATGGCGATCAGCAACAGCGCTAGACCTGACAGTACGCGTACTTGCGAACCCCCTGCCGATGCTCGACTACGCACGGCTACTCTCGTTCGCTCGGCCAGCTGGACCTCCCGTCCCGTTCAGACAGCAAAAATCCTGCCGCCGGCAAACCCGCGGCAGGATCTTCGTAAAAATTCAAGCTGGCTTAAGAACCGCTCGACTTGTCGTCGTCGCTGGCAGCTGCAACGATACCGGCAGTAGCGGCAGCGGCGCCCAGCAGGGCCGGGATGATGACTTCGCCGCCAGCCTTGTTCTTGACCTTGACCGAAGTCGACTTGCGCTGGCCAATGCCCGAAAGGGTGGCGATCGAACCGGTCGACGCCGAAGCGGTGGTGCCGGCCTGCGCCGCGATCGGCGAGACGAGCAGGGTAGCAGCCGTCAGCGACAGCACTGCATTCTTCAGCTTCATACAACCTCCTGAGACAACCAGCGCCATGGACTGATCTTGCGCCGGTGCTATATCGCAACGCACAATGGAACGCAAAAAAAATTACGTACTGGCCCTCATGGGTTCGGTACTTGCTTTAAGCTGCGTCACTGCCGGATTCGGTACGGCTTCGGCAGCGGACGAGGACCCATGGCCCGTCACATTGCGCAACGACATGCGCAGGCTCACCGACGTCAGTTACCGAATCGCCGAGACTTCCGCGCCGATGTGCCCGGCGCGCAAGATGGGCACAGGAATCGCGCTCGACTTCATCCAGGCGTATGAAGAACCGCAGCAGGCGGCTATCGCGGCGATGCTGCACCTTTCGCATGTGCCGCAGGTCGCCGCAGTCGCAGCCGGCAGCCCGGCGGAACGCGCGGGTGTGAAGACCGGCGATGACCTGGTGGAGATCGACGGCGTGCCGGTCGAGACCCTTCTTGCACGGTCATCCGACCCGTCGCTGTTTTCCGAAGAAATGGAGCAGCGGATCGCCGACAGCCCGGCAGGCCGTCCCGTTGTCCTCGGCCTGAAGCGCGAAGGTCATACGGTCCGGGTCAGCATCGACCCCGAGCCGATCTGCGCCTCCAAGATCGTCATCAAGACCGGCCTTGGCATCGACGCGTTCAGCGATGGGGACAACGTGGCGATCTCCACCAAGCTCATCGAATTCGCCCGCAACGACGACGAACTTGCCCTGATCGTGGCGCATGAAGTGGGCCATGTGATCAACCGCGACGACAAGGCCCCCAGCCTGCGCGCCCGCCGGAACATGGAGGACGCAGCCGACCGGGTGGGCATCCGCCTGGTGAAATGCGCAAGGTACGATCCGGAACGCGCCGTGCAGTTCTGGATACACCGGGACGCCACCGACTGGCTTCGTCTGCTGCGGGCCCCGACCCATCGCGCGGGCAAGGCGCGGGTCGCCCTGATGCGGCAGGAGGCGGCGACGGCTTCATGCCCGCCCGTTGCCGACCCTGTCACGAAACAGGCAGAATAGGTTCCTACGGTCGGCATAAGCCGCGAGATGCTTGCATGGAGGGTGGGGCGCGGGTACCCGTAGCGCCGATCGCCCCGGTCACGGAGACATTTGGTAGTGCACAATTCTAAATCTCCCCTCATCATCGGCGCCATGATGGCGATCTCGATCCTGGGGGGCTGCAGCACGTCGATCAAGAACCCGAATTTGCCTACCGGCGCTGCTGCCTACCAGATCGTTCCTGCAGATGTGGCCACGCCCAAAGTCTACACGATCCGCGCGCAGGACGTGCTGACGCTTCGCGTGTTCGGAGAAGCGGAAATTTCCGCCGAAGAACTGCGGGTGGACGAAGCCGGCTTCATCCAGGTTCCGCTGATCGGCCCCGTTCAGGCAGCAGGGTTGAGCGCGAATGACATTTCCGCGGACATCACCCAGCGCCTTGGGGCCAAGTACCTGATCGACCCCAAGGTCTCGGTCGCCGTCAAGGAAATGGCGCTGCGTTATGTTTCGGTGGAAGGCGAGGTCAAGAAGCCGGGCGTCTACGAGATTGACAGCAAGGCAACCCTGCTGTCCTCGCTTGCCCGCGCGGAAAGCCCGCTGGTCACTGCCAAGCTCGACGAAGTGGTCGTGTTCCGCACGGTGAACGGCCAGCGCATGGTGGCCCGCTTCAACGTCAAGGAAATCCGCACCGGCATCAGCCCCGACCCGACGATCATCGACGGCGACGTCGTGATGGTGGGCTATTCGGCGACCAAGGGCTTCTGGCAGGATGTCCTGAAGACCGCACCGCTGCTCAACACGTTCGTCGTCTTGAGCCGATAATCGACAACGCCGGGACATGCGACGCCGCAGCCTGAAAGCAGGGCTGCGGCGCATGTCCCCTGAACATTGAAGGACCGGCATGGCTTCGAAACCCGCAGTTCTGGTTACCGGCGGTGCCGGCTACATCGGCAGTCACGCCGTGCTTGCGCTGAAGGACGCGGAATGGCCGGTGGTCGTGCTCGACAACCTGGTGACCGGGTTCCGTTTCGCCATTCCCGAGGACGTGCCTTTCCATGAAGGCGACATCGAGGATGCGGACCTGCTGGCCAGGATCTTCGGCGAACACGGGATCGGCGCGATCATGCATTTCGCCGGGTCGGTGGTGGTGCCTGAATCGGTCGAGAACCCGCTCAAGTACTATCACAACAACACCGCCAAGAGCCGGGCGCTGATCGACGCCGCCATAAAAGGCGGGGTGCAGCATTTCATCTTCAGTTCGACGGCGGCAACTTACGGCATTCCCGAAGTCTCGCCGGTTACGGAGGACAGCCCGAAGTCGCCGATCAACCCTTACGGCACGTCCAAGCTCATGACCGAGATCATGCTGGCCGACGTCGCCAAAGCGCATGATTTCAATTACTGCGCGCTACGCTACTTCAACGTCGCGGGCGCCGACCCGCAAGGGCGGTCGGGACAGTCCACCGCCGGGGCGACGCACCTGATCAAGGTCGCGGTCGAAGCGGCGCTGGGCAAGCGTAGCCATGTCTCGGTGTTCGGCACGGATTTCGACACGCCCGATGGCACCGGGGTGCGTGACTACATCCATGTCTCGGACCTTGCCGCCGCGCACGTTCTGGCGCTGGAAGCCCTGATCGCAGAGCCGCAGCGTTCGCTGACGATGAACTGCGGCTACGGGCGCGGATTCTCGGTACTGGACGTGCTGGACGCGGTGGACCGGGCGACGAACCGGACCATCGACCGCCGCCTCGAAGGCCGCCGCGCCGGCGATCCGGACGCGCTCATCTCCGACAACAGCCGCATCAGGGCCTCCGTGCCGTGGGTGCCGCGTTACGACGACCTGCCCACCATCGTCGAACACGCACTGGCCTGGGAACGCAAGCTCAGCGACATCCGTCCCTCCTGACCGGCGCCGGGCGCCGGGGGTGGGGGAGCCAGCTCCCCCACCTCTTCAGAACGCCACGCTGAGCGAAGCGCGGGCCGACAGGTCGGTGCCGGTGCTGGAGCGCTCCGTACGGGCGGACAGCTTCCAGGTGAAGTCGTAACCGCCCGCCAGCACGCTGGCTTCGCCGATCCATGCACCTTTCAGGCCGTCTCCCGCGATCGTGAAGGCGGACCCAGCGGCATAGTCGTCGCCGCCGTTGAAGTAGGCGGTGGTGCTGCCCAGCCTGCCTGCAAGCACTTCGCGGCGCCCAGCTTCAAGCTGGAAGGTCAGCGGGCGCCAGTCGGGAGAGATCGTGCCCAGAGAGTAGGCCGCGGTAACCGTCGGCGTCGCCGTCAGCATCCTGCTGGTGCGGCTTGCCACGGTCAGCGCAATGGCATCGCTGTCGTCGGAGGTTTCGGAATAGCCGCTTTCCTTCAGCCACATCTGCTCCAGTTCCAGCCTGGGCTTGAGCGTGAAGCGGCGCGACATGTCGAAGCGGTAGGACGCCCCGGCCACGCCGGAAAACAGCCAGCCGTTCCAGCTGCCATCCGCTGCATAGGAGAAATCCGTATCGTCGATGGTGCCGGTATAAGTACGCGCCGAATCGATGGAAATGCGCGCGGCACCCAGACGCGCCCAGGCGATCAGCGGGCCTTTGGCGGTGCGCCAAAATGCGCCGAAGTCATGCTGCCCCAGATCCAGCATCTGCGAGCCGCCATTGTCCTTCACGGTTCCGTTGATCCAGGCATAGGACACGCCGAAATAACCAAGGTCGGTGCGCTTTTCGACACCGCCGGACAGTCCCCAGCCATTGGCCTTGTAGCTGGCGGTGCCGGTGGCGTCTTTGCTGGCGCGCCAGTAGATCGGTTCGAACCAGCCGCCCACGTCTGAAATGTCGAACAGGGTACTGTCGTCGCTGATGTGGCGTGCAGCCAGCCGGTCGGCGGTCGTGACGGCGCGGAACACGCCCCCGGCATGATCGGGCAACATGGTCCCCACCTGGCTTTGCAGCGTTGCCGAATCGGACACGTCGAGCAGGCTGTCGGTGATGTCGTCGTCGTTCTGCGCGGTGGCGTAGATCGCGTCCCACGCCGAAGCCTGCGACCGGGTCAGGCCCAGCTCGCCGGTCGTCTTGCGCGCAAGGGTGAGGTAGACGTTCTGGGCATCGCTGCTGACCGAACCGTTGTAGATGAACGGGCTGTCCACCGAATTGTTCAGCGTGCCTTCGACGTCGAGATTGCCTGACGTCAGCACGGTATAAGTGCCCTCGGCGGTGGCCAGGCTGTTGATCTTCGCGGTGATGCTGGCGCCGTCGGCAAGGCTCGCGCTGTTGGTGACGATGGTGGAGCTTTCGTCGCCGTCGACGTAGACGCCGATGGTGCCGCCCGACCCGACCGTCAGACTGCCGAAGCTGACCGTGGCGGCTTCGTCCGGGATCAGGGTGCCGCCGTTGACGGTGACCGCCAGATTGCCTGCATCCACGAAATTGCCGGTATACGTCGCGGTGTCGCTGATCGTCAGCGCGCCGGTCTCTCCGCCGAAATCCATGGTTCCCGTGAAGGTCGACGTGCCGGCCAGCGAGGCCGTGCCCGTTCCGGTGCCGAAATGGACGTCGCCCGTATAGGCGGTGTTTCCTGACAGCGTCAGAGTATCGTCGCCCGCGCCGAAGTACGTATCACCGACAATGGCGCCGGACGAGACCGCGATCGCATCGTTGCCCGATCCCAGCAGGATGTCGCCGGTGATGCCGGTATAGACAGTGGGGTCCGCCTCGTCGTTGTCCTCGACATAGTCCGCGCTGGTTTCGGCGTCGATGTCGTTGAGATACTGCGTGATGGTGACGCCGGTGGTGTTGGCGGACAGGTCCAGCGCGGTCGTCACGTCGGTGCTGGACCCGCTGGCGGTGATGAAGCCGGTGTTCTCGATTGTCGTCAGCGTGCCGGACAAGTCCTTTATCGCGGTCGTGGTGCCCTCTCCCGACGAAGTCAGCGCCGCAGAGATCGTACCGCTGTTGTAAAGCGTGGACACGGTGCTGCCCGCGTTTATGAGCAGCGCCGTCGCCGACTGGTCGTAGGATGTGGCGTTCAGCGTGCCCGACACGCCGATGCCGTGGGTCAGCGTCACGTTGCCGCCCTGCCCGCCGATGACGACGCCATAGGCATCGGTGTTGCTGTAGTAGGAGTTGGCCGTCACCGAGCCGTCGATCGCCAGTGAATACGTGCCGGCGTTGCCGGTCACCGACCCGACGGTGATATCGCCGGCGCCGCCGATCTGGATCGCCGGCCCGTTGCCATATGCGGTGACGGTGCCGGTCGCTTCCTCGCTGTCCTTGACCCCGTCGCCGTCCTCGTCGGTGTTGCTGGTGTCGGTATCGACTGGCGGCGCCGCGACGACGATACCGCCATCGACGTTGCCTGTGATCGAGACGGCAGCGGTCCCGGTCCGCAGCGCTGCACGGGACAGGACGATGGTGCTGCTGTCATCGTCGGTGAAGCTGTACCCCTTGCTCACTGCGCCCTGAATTGCGACGGTGCCGGTTACATCGCCTGCCACGTCGATCGCGCTGGCCTGGTAGCCGATCGCGGCTACCGTGCCTTCGACAGTCAGGTCGCCGTCGATGCCTCTGGTGGAAATGCCGACCGAGTTGTCGCCGATGACGCTGATCGTGCCGGTGTTGGTTATCGATCCGGTCCAGTCGCCATCCAGCATGATGCCGCCGGAATTCTGGCCTTCCACCGTGATCGCGCCTTCGTTGAGGATGGACCCGGCGGCCGCTCCGGCAACGTGGACGCCATAGCGGCTGCCGGCCGAAGCAACGCCGTCGGTGATGATTTCGTCCGAATCGGCGTCTTCGGGAACGAAGTCCTCCAGAACCTTGATCGTCGCGTCCTCGCCGATGGCGATGGTGGAAGTGGTGCCGGTATTCACGGTGATGCCGGATGCTCCCGCAGCCCCGCCCATGGAGATGGCGCCGTTGACGGTTGCGGTCGCATCGCTGCCGACGGTAATGGCGCTGCCGCTGGCCAGCGTGATCGTGCCGTTGGTGCCCACCGTGACGTTCCCGGCACCGGCGGTGTCGAGCGCGGTGGTGGTGGAGGTGCTAACCGTGGTGTCGGCGGCTGCGGGCGACGCGCAGATGGCAAGCGCGAGCGCGCCCATGGAGGCGGAATGTTTGAACGAGGGCATGAACGGAAAAGTCCCGGACGAAAGGGTATGGGAAACGCGCGCGAAGGCTACGCGCGGTGAAACAGGGCGCGGCGTCAGGTGGCGATGCCGACGACGACGGTGCCCGTGTATCCGGCGGCGATGCTCCCGCTCAGCGCAGGGGTCTGCTGGGCGAGCTGTGCGCTGGTATTGTTGCCAAAGACGTTGTCGGACGACAACGAGATGGCATTGTAGTTGGCGATGCTGGCGGTGTAGCGGCTATCGCCGGAGAAAACCGCCGTATTGGTCGCCGCCGGCATGGCCAGCTGCGAGATCAGCGTTGCGCTCCTGCCGGTGCTGGCGGACGTGAGGCCGCCGGTGAAGATTTCGAAATGGATGTGCGGCCAGCGCCCCGAATAGCACGCGGGGTAGATGGTGGTGAACGTCACCTTGCCCTCGCTGTCGGTCACCTGCACGCCGCGCAGGTAGCTCTCGGTGGTGATCCTGCTGGAATAGAGCGAGTATCTGCCCGCAGCATCGCAGTGCCACAGGTAGACCGCCGCGCCTGCGATGGCGGCGCAGCCGTTGCTCACATCCACCAGTTGCAGCACGATCTGCAACTGCACGCCGTCTGCGGTGTTGGTGGAACCAATGAAGCTGGACCGGATGTCCGAGCGCACGATCCCGCTTTGCGTCAGCACGTTGGAGGTCGCGCCGCTCGCGGTGTTGGTGCCGTCGGCCGGGTAGGGGCCGTTCGTTTCGGTCGGGTCGGCAACGCAGCTTGCGTCCGAAGTTCCGTCAGAGGTCGAAGTCGTGGACGTGCCTGACGACCCCGAGGCGGAAGATGTCGATGACGATGTGGTGGACGACGACGTTGCAGCGCTGTCCGAGCTGAAGGCACCGCCTGCATCGTCGCCTCCGCAGGCTGCCAGAGCTACCGTGCCGCCAGCCCCGACCATAAAACCCAGCGCCCGGCGCCGCCCGTACAGGGCGCGGCCCATCGCCTGCAGATCCTCTGCCAGGCTGTGCCCGTGCCTGTTTTCGTGCGCATGCCCCTGCGCACTGTCCCGATCCCGATAAGCCATGATACCCTCCTCGCGCCGGCGCTGTCGCCGGACCCTGCGAAAAGGACTGTGCGCCGGGCTTTGCGGCCCGATTTCAGGGGGATTGCAGCGGCATTTCGGTCAGATTGCAGGCCGCGCTTCGGTGACGGCGGGCACGAACAGGTAGCCCTCGTTGCGCACGGTGCGGATGATGTCGCTGCCGCCCTGCCCTTCCGACAGCTTGCGGCGCAGACGCGAAAGCTGGACGTCGATGGCGCGGTCGTAATGGTCCGAATCCTCGCCCCGCGACCAGTCGAGCAGCTGGTCGCGCGTCAGCACCCGGCGCGGATGCTCGGCAAAGGCGCGCAGCAGACGGAACTCCCCGTCCGACAGCGAGATCAGCGCGCTGGCCGGATCGAACAGCAGCCGCAGCCCCAGGTCCATGCGCCAGCCCGCGAAGCGCAGGCAGTCTCCGGAGTCCACTTCCAGCACGCCCGCAGGCTGCGCCGGGTTCGTGGTCCGGGGCGCATCGGAAATCAGGGCTTCTGGCGCGGCACGGCGGCGCAGGACGGTGCGGATACGCGCCAACAGTTCGCGCGGATTGCACGGCTTGGCAAGGTAGTCGTCCGCGCCCATCTCCAGCCCGACGATTCGGTCCACATCGCTGCCCACTGCGGACAGCATGATGACCGGCGGCGCATCCGGCCCCATCTGGCGCAGCGCCGTCAGCCCGTCCTCGCGCGGCATCATGACGTCCAGGACGATGAGGTCGAACCGCTCCCCCGCCAGCAGCCTGCGCATTTCGACGGGGTCGGCGGCAGTGGCAGTCTCATAGCCGTGCTTGCCGAGGAAATCGCCGATCAACGATCGGATGCCCTCGTCATCATCGACGATGAGGATGCGGGTGTTCAGGTTCATCAGGCAAGGTTCTAGGATCATTGCGCGCTGATGGATAGTGCATGTTCCCTGCGGATTTCAGCGCCCGATACACCTTGCGACAGCTCTGAAATGTCACTGCAAAGCGGTGAAATCCGCAAGCAATCTGCCCCAGCCACAAATCGGTCCATGGACGATCCAGCTTGCCGCGATACGCATCGGCCAGCCATGATCGCGGACCGACCGGCGCCCCCCGCGCTCGTTGCCGCGCCTCATGGTTCCCCTGCGTTCAAGGCCACCGTCCGGGGTTCCACCGCCAAGGCACCCCGCGGTGTCGGAGCCGTCGACCGAGTGGGTCCTGTAGTCGCACCCGTCCCGCTCGCCGACGGCTCCGAAACATTTCGTTACATTCATCCTGGAGCCATATTCGCGCGTTATTTCCGAACTGCGCATGAAGTCCCGGCGGATAGTCCGGAAACTGACATGAGCGGGTGCTACTCGCCGCCTCGCGCGGTGGAGCAGTCCGCAGCAGGAGATTCTCTCTGGACGCGGCCCGAAAGCGGGCGACGCTCCGGATCGGCCCGAGGTGACCGTTCCCGCAGTCCGTTCCGGATCGCGGGAACGCGGAGCGGGGACAGGAGGGACGTGTCCCTCTCTCCTGTCCCCGCTTCGCAACTCTTCCCGCTCTCCATCGCGATGCGCCACGATCCATCTCGCCTCCGCCGCAGCCGCGTGGCATGGCCATGGACATGAACCCGCCCCCGATCGCGCCGCCGCTTCGGCATTCCTTCAGGCCGCCCTTCCGGGGCAGGTTGGGCATGCCGCTGGCGATGCAGATGGTCGCCATCCTGGTCTGTGCACTCGTCGCGGCGCAGGCGGTGACGCTGGCATTGACGGTGATCCTGCCGCCGCATCCCACCGAACGCTGGGACATGGACGAAGTCGCCGACGCACTGGCCGGAAGGCGCGCTGCCGATCGCCTCGACAGCAAGGTGATGGCCGGGCCGCCCGACGTCAGCGGACAGGGCTGGCTCGTGTCCGAATCGTCGCGCGATGCGCTGGCGCAGCGGATAGGAAGCGCGCCGGGCGACGTCGTGCTGGCGTTCTACACCCAGCTTCCGGTCGGCGGCGTCGCGGTGCCCAGCGATGCCCGTTCGCCACTGGCCGTGTCTGCGGGCCGCAGCGGTGGACTGTCCGCGATGCTGATAACGCAGGCGAATGCGCAGGCGATCCCCGGCGGACCGCCCGCCGGCGGCCGCCCCGGCCCGGCCGGAATGCCAGGCGGGGGCTTCCCTGGAGGACGGATGCCCGGTGGTCACCTTCCCGGCGGTGGTTTTCCGGGCGGCGGAACAGGCCCGCATGTGCCCTCGCGTCCGATGCAGCCCGGTGCGGTCCAGCCGGGGGGCAACCAGCCCGGGACCGTGCGTCCGGCCGGTCCCGCCGGCACGCCGTCCGGGCCGACCACCCCCGCCCGCGCCGGCGACACATCTGGGGCGGGCGAGGGGATCGGCGCGGCACAACGCAAACCCGGCGCGCTGATGCGTCCGGGGATGAACCCGGGTCCGTCCAATCCCGGCATGTCGGGCGGGATGCCGCCCGCCATCGCGCCCGGAGTCATCGGCAACGCGGGCCTGCCCACGCCGACACCAGCACCGGTCCGCCCGCTCGCGGCAACGCCGGTTCCGACGCTGACGGCTGTGGAGCGCCCCGAAGTCCAGCCCACCGCCCCGGCGCCCGTCCTCCAGCCTGCACCGCCGGTTGCCGGCCCTTCAGCACAAGTCCCGGCGGCGACCACACCGCAGGACGCCCGCCCGGCCCCGACCCCCGCTCCCCTGCCGATCCCCTTCCGTCGCACCGCGAATTCGCTGTTCGATGCAGTCTCTCCGCCTTTCATCGAAGGCGATTTCGTCGCCGCCGCCCGGCAGAAGGACGGCACCTGGCTGGCGGTGGCCCCACGCGCCGAACCTTTCCCAAACGCCTGGCAGACCCGCGTGATGCTGTGGTTCGCGCTGTCGCTGGCCATCGTCAGCCCTCTGGCCTGGCTGTTCGTGCGCCGCATCGTCGTACCGCTGCGGGATTTCGCCAAGGCGGCGGAGCAGCTTGGCCGGGATCCGTCGGCCACCATCCTGCCGCTGTCCGGCCCGGCCGAGATCGGCCGCGCCGCCAATGCCTTCAACCAGATGCGCAACCGCCTGCGTGCCTTCGTGGATGACCGCACGGCGATGGTCGGCGCCATCAGCCACGACTTGCGTACCCCCCTTACCCGCCTGCGCTTCCGCATAGAGGACGTGCCCGACGATCAGCGCGAAGGGCTGCTGAAGGAAGTGACCGAGATGGAGGCGATGATCAGCCAGGTCATCGCGTTCATCCGCGACGCCTCCACCCCCGGCCCGCGCCAGCGGCTGGACTTTGCGGACCTGATTGCGGGCAGCGTCGCCGACTGGCAGTTGATCGGCGCCGATGTGGAGATAGAACGCAACGCCCATATCCCGGTCGAGGTCGACCCGGTGGGTATCCGCCGCCTGCTGGGCAACCTGTTGGAAAACGCGGTGAAGTACGGCGAAAGCGCACGCGTGCGCGTGACGCTCAGCGGCGGGGAAGCCGTGGCGGAGATCATCGACGCCGGCCTCGGCATTCCCGAGGATGAATTCGACCGCGCCTTCGAGCCCTTTTACCGCAGCGACGCCGCGCGCCGGTCCGGCCGCAAGGGCAGCGGGCTGGGCCTTGCCGTGTGCCGCTCCATCGCGCGCGCGCATGGCGGCGACGTGTCCTTCGCCCATGGCCGCGATGGCTTCGTGGCGCGGGTCACGGTGCCCGCCGCGTTCGTCCCCACCTTGCGCAAGGTGGCCTGACATTCCCGCCGTCCTGATCCGCAGGGTTTGGGCAGCGCTGGCTTTGGGCTTGGCGGTGTTTTCGCCGCCGGCATGTGCACAGCAGGCGACGGAAACGGATACTGCAGAAACCGACACGGCGGACACGGCGGACACGGCGCAGGTCGCCCCGCTATGGACCGCGACCGCCTCCGCCGGGCTCAGTGACAGGGACGATGGCCCGGACGGCAGCTGGCAGGCGCTCAGCCTGTCCCGCACAGTGGGACGCGGATACGTGCGCGGCACCCTGATGCGCTACCACGGCACGCTGACGCAGGCTGATCTGGCGCTGCCTTCGGACTACTACGTCGGCACGTTGGGGGCGGGCGGCAATTTCGACAACTGGGTGGTGGACGGCTGGGCCAGCTATGGCCGGCAGGATTATGGCCGCATCACGACGTCGCAGGGCAGCCGCGCCAGCACCGGCGCGAAGGGCAGCGACTACTATGCGGCCGGCGGCGACTTCGGACGGGTGGTGCCGCTGGGTCGCCGGTGGTTCCTGACCTCCACCGTCGCCGCCTCCTTCGCGCAGGGCAAGCTGCTGCGCCCCGCCCCGACCGAGGCCGCCGGTAACCCCGATCTGCGCGATCTGGAGACCGAGGAGCCGACATGGTCCGCCAGCGCCGTCGCGCGCATCGACCATGCATTCGGCGCTTCGGGCGAGCACTACATGGGCCTGTCCCTTTCGCGCAACTGGACCAGCAACGGCTTGTCCCAGCTGTGGCTGCGCCCCGGCCACGATGCCGGAACGGGCCTGCCTTTCCGGCTGGACAGCAAGCACTATGCCGACAGCTGGTTGGAAGTGGGCGCCACCGCCAACATGAAACTGACGAAAAGCCTCTACCTCGACCTGTTCGCCACACGTGGCTTTGGGCTGAAGGCAGGCGACACGACGTCCGCGGGCATCACGCTGCGCCGAACTTTCTGACGCGGTAGGGAAAAAGCGTGTCTTCGTTATCGTCTGCTCCACTTTTTGCCTCTAGCAGGGGTTCGGCGGCGCGGGCTGCAGGCTGAAGAGGCATGATGACGGTGCAGGGTTCGACGGTACTGGTGACGGGTGCGGCAGGTTTCATCGGCGCTGCCGTGGCCGAAGCGCTGATGGCGAATGGCCGCACGGTGGTCGGCATCGACAACCTGAACGACTATTACTCCATCGCGTTGAAACAGGCACGGCTGGACCGGCTCGCCTCCCGGCACGGCGACCTGTTCCGGTTCCATGCGCTGGACTTTTCCGACATGGCGGCACTGACGCAGGCCATGGCACCCGTCGAGATTGGCTCCATCGTGCATCTGGGGGCCCAGGCCGGGGTGCGCTATTCGCTGGAGAACCCGCACGCCTACGTCGCATCGAACCTGGCCGGACACGTCAACATCCTTGAACTCGCCCGTGCGCGGCAGGTCGGCCACATGGTCTATGCCAGTTCAAGCTCGGTCTACGGCGGCAACGCCAAGCTGCCATTCGCGGTGGAGGACCGCACCGACAACCCCGTCTCCCTCTATGCCGCCACCAAGCGCGCCGACGAACTGATGAGCGAGACATACGCCCATCTGTTCCGCCTGCCGCTGACCGGCCTGCGGTTCTTCACCGTCTACGGTCCCTGGGGCCGCCCCGACATGGCGATGTGGAAATTTGCCGAGCGCATCCTCACCGACCGCCCGATCGACGTCTACAACCACGGCGAGATGAGCCGCGACTTCACGTATATCGACGATATCGTCGGCGGCGTGCTGGCCTGCCTCGACCGTCCGCCGCTGGACGACGGGCTGGAGAAAGCGGGCGGAAGCGTAAAGCCGCATGCGCTCTACAACATCGGCAACAACCGGTCGGAACACCTGCTGCGGCTTATCGAAGTGCTGGAACAGGCCTGCGGTCGCAAGGCCATGCGCAACCTGCTGCCGATGCAGCCGGGCGACGTTCACGCCACGTATGCGGATATCACGGCGCTGACGCGGGATACCGGCTATGCCCCGTCCACCCTTATCGAAACCGGCGTGCCGCGGTTCGTCGAGTGGTTCAGGGACTATACGGGACTCTGAAGCCGCGCCTTAGAAAACGACTGCGGCAACCCCCGCAATCGCCACCCAAAGAACCGCGTTCGCCATCAGGATGACCGGCAGGTCGAATGGCGGAACTTCGATGAACGTCCTTTCCGTATTGATCATGGCGAACCTGTCTTTTCAGCGTTGCCTGCAGCAACCTCTCAAAGGGAAAACAAAGTCCGTTGAGCGCAGTTCCTGAAAATTTCATCCAGCGTTCAGACTTGTTCCCCATTTCGCGTTGTCCCGACATGGCACCCTGTGCTTTGCGTGGTCGCGCTGTCCTGCAAATTCTGTATTAATACGTAGAATTGTTCGGTTGATTTCACACGCATGACGCCATCTGATTCGCTTGCCGACAAAGTTCACGTGGAACTCGTTCGCAGTCTTTACGCGAACCCGTTGCCATCGAAGATCATGCTCGGCATCACCGCGCTGCATGTCGCGCTGATTTCCGCCGATCGGGCGGACCCCGTAGCGTGATTGCTGGGCGGGTGCGCATTGGCGACGTGCGTGCTGCGGATCGCGATCACCCTGATCCTGCGCGACAGGACGATGACGGCGCCGCTGGACACGGTTCAGGCGCGGCGGCTGGAAAGCGCGTTCGCATGGCCATACTACCTCTTCGCGGCATCGCTGGGGCTGCTGGGCGGCTATGTCTTCGCCACCTTCGGGGAGCGGGCGCAGATGCTGACGATCTGCGTCCTCGTCGGCTATTGCGCAGGGGCGGCCACCGGCACGGCCCTGCGCCCGCCGATCGCGATACCGAGCATCGCCATGGCCATAGCCCCCGCCATCATCGCATCGGCGCTGCGTCTCGATGCCTATCACTTTGCTGTAAGCGGGATCGCAACCGCATTCCTCGTCGGCGGATCGCACAGCGTACTGGCCCTGCACCGCGCCGCCAGCACCGAGATCGCCAGGCGCATGACGTCGGTTTCGCTGGCGCGGCATGACGGACTGACGGCCTTGCCCAACCGCCTGGCCCTGCGCGAATATTTCGACGAGCACGCCTCGCTGCTGGGGCCGTCCAGCATCATCGCGGTGCATTACCTTGATCTGGACGGGTTCAAGCCGGTCAACGACCGGTTCGGCCACGCGGCGGGAGACGAACTGCTGGCGGCGGTAGCTTAACGCCTGCGCGGCGCGGTGCGCAGCGGCGACATCGTGGCGCGGCTGGGCGGTGACGAGTTCGGCGTGGTCCAGTTCGGCCTGAACCGCAGCGAGGAAGCCGAACTGCTTGCCCGGCGCATCACCGCCGCCATCGCGCAGCCCTTCGAACTGGACGGAGACGCGGTGGCGATCACCGCCAGCGTTGGCACGGTCCTGTCCACCGAAGCCGCCGCCGATCTGGAGGCGCTGCTGCGCGCCGCTGACGCCCGCCTCTACGAAGCGAAGCGCGGGCGGGCGCAGCCCCCCGCGCCCTATTGGACGAGCGCGTCCTAGCTTTCGCGCGAGACCTGAAAACCCGCGAACGACTGGTTCACCGGCATCAGTTCCAGCGTGTTGACGTTGACGTGCGGCGGCAGCGAGGCGACCCACAGCACGGTTTCGGCGATGTCGTCGCCGGTCATCGGGTTCACCCCCGAATAGAAGGTGTCCGACGCCGCCTGGTCGCCGCCGTTGCGCACCACGGTGAACTCGGTCTCTACCATGCCCGGCTCGATCGAGGTCACGCGCACGCCGGTGCCGTTGAGGTCGGACCGGAGGCCAAGCGAGAACTGCCGTACGAAAGCCTTGGTCCCGCCGTAGACGTTGCCGCCGGTATACGGATAAGTCGCCGCCACCGAGGACAGGTTGACGATCGCGCCCTTGCGCTCGATCAGGCCCGGCAGCAACTTGTGCGTCAGCGATACCAGCGACACCACGTTGGTGTCGATCATTGTCTTCCAGTTGGCCAGATCGGCGTTCTGCGCAGGCGAAGCGCCCAGTGCCAGCCCGGCATTGTTCACCAGCGCGTCGATCTGCGCGAAGGCCGCAGGCAGGGCATCCAGCGCGGCATCGCGCGCGGCATCGTCACGCACATCGAAGACTGCGGCATGGAAACGGTCGGCGCCCAGTTCGGCGGCCAGCGCATCGAGCCGTTCGGCCCGGCGGCCGGTGCCGATCACGCGCCAGCCCGCCTTCACGAAGGCACGGGCACAGGCTTCGCCGATGCCCGAAGTGGCGCCGGTTACGAGGACGGTCTTCATGCGGATTACTCCTTCTTCAATCTGCCGCCGATCTCAATCCTGAGAAAGAACGGTGACATCCATGCGAAAACGGCGTGCATCCCCCGGCGCCAGCGCGACGACGCCCGGCTTTTCCCGCAGGTCTCCGGTGAACCCGACGGGGTCGGCATGGCCCTGCCACGGCTCGATGCACAGATAGGGCGCGCCCGGCTTCTGCCAGATGCCCAGCATCGGGCTGTCGGGAAAGGATACCGCCAGTTGCGTGCCGCCGGGCGCGCCGAAGGTGACCGAGCGGCTCGACAGCCGATCCCAGATCAGCGCGTCATCCTCGAACAGCGCGGCATCCAGCGGCAGGATGTGGCCGTCCACCGGCGTTGCCAGCGGCTCGGGCAGGATCAGCCCGGTGGGAGCATCGATGCGGCGGATGGGCTGGGGCTCGGGCTGCTCGAAGGCGACGACATGCTCCGCCTTGCCCGCGCCGCCGGGCAGCGGCCACGCGAAGCCGGGATGGAAGCCCAGGCTGAATGGCAGCGGCGCATCGCCCGGATTGATGACGCGCGCCTCGGTGAATAGCGCCATCCCCTCCAGTCGGAACGCCATCTCCAGCACGAAGGCGAAAGGGTAAGCGTTGCGCGTCTCCGGGCTGTCGGTAAGTCGGAAAAGCGCGCTGTCGGCGCCCGCTTCCACCACCTCGAACATGGACCTGCGGGCGAAGCCGTGGCGCGGCAGCGTGTATTGGCGACCGTCCAGCCGATAGGTGTCGCCGTTCAGCGTGCCCACGATCGGAAACAGTAGCGGGGCATGGCCGGTCCAGAACGCCGGGTTGGCATCGGTCATGTAGTTGCGGCCAAGGCTGTCGGTCAGCGACCACAGTTCGGCTCCCAGCGGGTTGATCCGGGCGGTCAGATCGCCGGAGGAAATGGTCACGAAGTCCATGTCTGTCCCCTACTTTCCACGGGCCGCGCACTATCTCATTCCCGTCATCCCCATGAACGCGGGGGATGACGGGATGCGTTAATCACCCCCGCAGAACCGCGCCCAGCTTGGCGGCGGCGGCGGTCACCTTTTCGCTGATCGCCTTGAGATCGGCTTCCTTGTAGCTGGCCTCAAGCGGCTGCAACGTAACTTCCAGCGCCAACGACTTCTGCCCCTCGGGCACGCCCGCGCCGCGGAAGTCGTCGAACAGGCGCACGGCCACAATGTTCGCCTTGTCTGCGCCCTGCACCAGCCGCACCAGATCGCCCGAAGGCAGGTCCGCAGGCACCAGGAACGCGTAGTCGCGCGTCACCGCCTGCAGCGCCGGCGGCGCGTAAGAGACGCGCGCGAACGTGGGCGTACCCTTGCGCGCGGGGATCGCATCCAGGAACAGCTCCGCGACGGCCACCGGACCATCGACGTCGAACTGCTTCGCGGTCTTCGGATGCAACATGCCGAAGCGCGCCAGCACCGTCTTGGGGCCAAGGCGCAGCGTGGCCGACTGGCCAGGGTGGAACTGCGGCCCCGCCTCACCCATGACCTGCAGCTTGTCGACCGGCGCACCGGCTTCCGCCAGCAGCGCCAGGACTTCGGCCTTGACATCGAAGGCATCGAACGGCGTCGCCTTGCCGGTGGCCCAGCCGCGCGGCGTTTTCTCGCCCGCCAGCACCAGACCCAGCGTCAGCCGCTCGTCGCTGGCACCGCCCGCACCGCGCAGATAGCGGCGGCCCAGTTCGAACAGCCGCAGCGACGATGCGCCGCGATCGAGGTTGCGCTTTGCCGCCATCAGCAGGCCCGGCAGCAGCGAGGGACGCATGGCCTTCATGTCCTCGCTGATGGGGTTGGCCAGCACCCACAGATCGCCCTCGGCAAAGGCCTGGGCGGCAGGTTCGGGCAGGAACGACCATGTCACGGCCTCCTGCGCACCGCGCGCCGCGGCGGCGCGGCGGACGCGGCGCTCCAGTGCCTGCGCGGGGGTGGCGGTGGGACGGGCAACGCCGTCCGCACGCGGCAGCGGCACGCTCTCCACCTTGTCGAGGCCGTGGATGCGCACGACTTCCTCGACGATGTCCGGCGCACCGTCGACATCGGGACGCCAGCCGGGCACCGTGACGGCCCAGCGCAGTTCGCCGTTCTCCTCCGTCGCGACGACCGAGAAACCCAGGCTTTCCAGGATGCGCTGCTGTTCGCCGGGAGTGACGGTGACGCCGCCCAGCTTCTCGACCAGCGCGGGCGTGTAGTTGACGATCCTGGGCGTGCCGGGCGCGGCGCCTGCGCGCACCACCTCGGACACTTCGCCGCCGCACAGCTTCACGATCAGGCCGGTCAGCAGGTCCATTCCGGCGTCGAGGAACTGCGGGTCGATCCCGCGTTCGAACCGGCCACGCGCGTCGGACGTCAGGTTCAGCTTGCGGCCCGTCTTCGCGATGCGTTCCGGGTCGAAGTAGGCGATTTCCAGCAGGATATCCGTGGTGTCATCGCCGCAGCCCGAATGCTGGCCGCCCATGATGCCCGCGATGTCGTGGACGCCCGCATCGTCGGCGATCACCGTCATTTCGGCGTCGAGCGTGTAGGTCTTCTCGTTCAGCGCCTCAACCGTCTCGCCGTCCTTCGCGCGACGGGCAACGACGGCGCCGGTCAGTTTGACAAGGTCGTAGGCGTGGGCCGGGCGACCGAACGACAGCATGATGAAGTTGGTCGCATCGACCAGCGCCGAGATCGGACGCTGACCCGCAGACTTCAGCGCATCCTGCAGCCACTGCGGCGACGGGCCGTTCTTCACGCCCCGGATCACGCGGCCATAGAATGCAGGGCAGCCCTCTGCATCCTCGGTGCGCACTTCGACCGGGCATGGGAAGGTGCCGGCGATGTCCTCGACCGGGATCGGCTTCAGCGTGCCGAGACCCGCCGCCGCCAGATCGCGGGCGATGCCGTAGACGCCCATGCAGTCCGGACGGTTCGGCGTGATCGCCACGTCGATGACCGGATCGGCGCCGTGATACTGCGCGAAGGGCGTACCGACGGGCGCATCCTGCGGCAGTTCGATGATGCCGTCGTGATCCTCGCCCAGCTCCAGTTCGCGCGTGGAGCACATCATGCCGTTCGATTCCACCCCGCGCACGGCGGCAACCTTCAGCGCCATGCCGTTGACCGGCACTACTGCGCCCGGCAGGCCCAGCACGCCGACCAGCCCTGCGCGCGCATTGGGAGCGCCGCACACTACGGTCAGCACCTTGTCGCCGGTGTCTACGGTCAGCACCTGCAGCTTGTCCGCCTGCGGATGCTTTTCTGCGGTCAGGACCTTCGCCACGCGGAAGCCTTCCAGCTTCGCGGCGGGGTCTTCGATGCCTTCGACTTCAAGGCCGATGGCGTTGAGGCTGGCGGCAATCTCTTCGATCGTCGCGTCGGTTTCCAGGTACTGCCTGAGCCAGGAGAGCGAGAACTTCATGTCGTCTAAATCCTTCCCGCCTTAGGCCGGTGTGCCGACGCCGCCCGAAAGGGTCGGCACGTCGAGGGCGGAGAAACCGTAGTGGAAGAGCCAGCGCACGTCGCCGTCGAAGAAGGCGCGCAGGTCGTCCATCCCGTATTTCAGCATGGCAAGGCGATCGACGCCGATGCCGAAGGCAAAGCCCTGCCACTGGTCGGGGTCGAAGCCGCCAGCGGCCACGACGCGGCGGTTGACCATGCCCGATCCCAGCACTTCCATCCAGGCATGGCCCGGCGCGTCGCCCGACCCGCCGACGACGCGGCGGCCGCCGGTGTTGGAATAACCCACGTCCACTTCCACCGAAGGCTCGGTGAAAGGGAAATAGCTGGGGCGCAGGCGCAGGACGATATCGTCACGCTCGAAGAAGGCCTTGAGGAAGGCTTCCAGCGTCCACTTCAGGTGGCCGAGGTGAATGTCCCTGTCGATGACAAGTCCCTCGATCTGGTGGAACATCGGCGTGTGCGTGGCGTCACTGTCCGAACGGTAGACCCGGCCCGGCGCGACGATACGCACCGGCGCACCGCCTGCGCTGACTTTCGCGGTTGCCAGCATGGAGCGGATCTGCACCGGCGAGGTATGCGTGCGCAGCAGCATCTCGCGCCCGTCGTCATTGCGGTCCGGGAAGTAGAACGTGTCGTGCATCGCGCGCGCCGGGTGGCTTTCGGGCATGTTGAGCGCGGTGAAGTTGTGCCAGTCGTCCTCGATCTCGGGACCGGTGGCGACGGCGAAGCCGAGGTCGGCGAAGACTTCGGCCAGTTCGTCCATCACCTGCGAGATCGGATGCACCGCCCCGCGCGCCGCGACGGGCGCGGGCAGCGAAAGGTCGATTGTCTCGGCGGCAAGGCGCGCCTCGAGGGCGGCGGTTTCGAGGGTGTCCTTGCGGGTGCCCAGTGCCTCGGTCACGCTTTCGCGCAGGGCGTGGATTTTGGGCCCTTCGACCTTGCGTTCTTCGGGGTCGAGTTTGCCCAGCGTCTTGAGCAGGCCGGAGATAGAGCCCTGCTTGCCCAGAAATTCGACGCGCAGGGACTCCAGCGTATCGAGATCATCGGCGCCCGCGATGCGGGATAGCGCCTCCTGGCCGGTTGCTGCGTGGTCCACTGGTGGTCTGCCTGTCTGGTTATGAACTGTTCGGTTGCGCTCCTTAAGGAGAAGGGGCGCGGATCGCAATGCGTGTGGCCTCGCCGTTCGTCCTCCCCGCTGCGGCAAGGACTTCCCCCGGACGCGAAAAGGGCGCGGACGGCACCAGCCATCCACGCCCTTTCAGTCGCGCGATGAAGCGTAAGCTTCGTGCCGGGTGGCTTACGCCGCCGCCGGCAGAGCTGCCTTCGCCTGCGCGATGACGGTGCTGAACACGCCGCCTTCGTTCATGGCGAGGTCGGCCATCGTCTTGCGGTCCAGTTCGATCCCGGCGAGCTTCACGCCATGGATGAACTGCGAGTAGGTCAGGCCTTCAGCGCGGACGGCCGCGTTGATGCGCTGGATCCAGAGAGCGCGGAAAGTGCGCTTCTTGACCTTGCGGTCGCGGTACGCGTACTGGCCGGCCTTTTCGACGGCCTGACGGGCAACGCGGATGGTGTTCTTGCGGCGGCCACGGTAGCCCTTGGCCTGTTCCAGAATCCGCTTGTGCTTGGCGCGGGTGGTTACACCCCTCTTGATACGGCTCATTCGTCAGTACTCCTCAGTTGAGCCCGTAGGGCGCCCACTTCTTGATAACCTTGGCATCGGCGTCAGAGATGACTTCGGTGCCGCGGTTCTGGCGGATGTACTTGCCGTTGTGGCTCATGAGGCGGTGGCGCTTGCCGGCGACGCCGTGCTTCACCTTGCCGGTGGCGGTGAGCTTGAAGCGCTTCTTCACGCCGCTCTTGGTCTTCAGCTTGGGCATTTTCGTCTCCTTTGATCGGGACACGTCCCGCCGGCCATGGCAGCCCTTTTCGCCAGGCCGACCCGCGAATCTCCCCGAGAGGAGACTCGACCGTGTCGATTGAAGGACGCGCCCTTAGTGGCAGATCGGGCCGATGGCAAGCCGCGTGTTCACCGTCCGGCGCGGCCAAGGCGACTTAATGGTGATGATCGTGCCCGTGCCCGTGCCCGTGCCCGTCATCGTGATGGTCATGATGCCCCGCCATCGCCTCGATCACGTCCTCCAGCCGCGCGGGATCGCCGATCGCCAGGACTTCGCCGCCGGAACTGGCGTTCAGGGGCTCGCCGTTCCAGTCGCACATGGTGCCGCCCGCGCCCTCGACGATGGGGACCAGCGCCGCCCAGTCGTGCAGCTTCAGGCCCGCCTCGCAGATCAGGTCGAGGTTGCCGCTGGCAAGCAGGCCGTAGTTGTAGCAGTCGCCGCCGAACATCATGCGCTTGTGGTCGGTTTTCGCCGCCAAAGCCATGAAGTGCTCACCCTGCTGGTCACCGAAATATTGAGGGCCTGTAGTGGCCATCATCGCGTCCGACAGTTCGCGGCAGGCACGCGTGCGCACCTGCTGCCCGTTGAAGGTGGTGGGATGGCCGCTGGCGCCCACCCAGCGCTCCTTCAGGATGGGCTGGTCGATCACGCCCAGCACTGGCCAGCCGTCCACCAGCAGCGCGATCAGGGTGCCGAATATGGGCCGCCCGCCGATGAACGACACGGTGCCGTCGATGGGGTCCAGCACCCAAGTGCGGTTCGATCCGCCCTGCTCGGTGCCGAATTCCTCGCCGATGATGCTGTCGCGCGGGACTTCGGCCTTGAGGATGCGGCGCATCGCCTCTTCGGCGGCGCGATCGGCAACGGTGACGGGCGATGCGTCTGCTTTGCGATCCCCGGTGAGACCGGTGCGGAAATGCGGGCGAATCGCTTCTCCCGCCGCGTCGGCGAGGCGCAGGGCAAGCGCTATGTCGGAATCGAGTTTCATGATGCCGCTGTGCCTTTCGGATGCCGATGCGGTCAAGTTTCTTGGATTTTCAGGGTCAACCTGCAAGAAAATGTCAGGTGTGTCACAGGCGCTGTCGCCAATCCTGCATTGCCGTGCCAGCTTTGCGCAATTATCGCGTTTCGGGGGCATCTTTTCCGCCAGATACATCCAGAGTGGTCATGCAACGCAGGATTCGTCCTGCGGCCGATCCCGCGATCGCGCCGCAACAGGGCATTACACGCCAAGGGCAACCCTTATCCTACAACCGTGCCCCGGCTGCGGACATCGCGCCGTGGATCGGCCGGCTGTACGTGACCAAGGTGGACATGCCGCACGATTACACGGTTTCGTGCGGGATCTTCAACGACACCGCCTGCGTCCGCATCCTGCTGGCCGGGGACTGGACGGCGCAGACCATCGATGGTCCGGTGACGACCCGGGGCGGAGCCTACTACTTCGGGCCGCATTCCCGGCGCATGCCGGTATCGGTGACGGGCAGCTTCATTTCCGTGGGCTATGCGATAAGGCCCGGCACCGGCACGTCGCTGCGCCTGCCGCACGTCGGCCAGTTCATCGACCGGATCGTCCCCACCGACGTCATGACCGCCCCTTCCGACGACTTCATGAACGTTCTCAAGCCCGGCGCTTCTCCCGAGGAGTGGCTGCTGGCAATCGAGGATCTGGTGCGCAGCCAGGTGGCCGGCCTTGGTGGCCGCGAACCCAGCCCGCTGGCGGTGAAGTTCGAGGAAATGTGCTTCCGCAACCCCGGCCTGTCGGTCAGCGAAATCGCGGAAGAATGCGGCGTGGACCGTCGCAAGCTGGAACGCCTGGTCAGCCGTGATTTCGGGATGCCGCCCAAACAGGCCCTGCGCCGCGCCCGCGCGCTCGACATGGCCAGCCATCTGCGCGGGGTGGCGGATTCGGCGGAAGGCGAGGAGATGGCCCTGCGCTATTACGATGAGAGCCACCTCATCCACGAATTCACCGAGCTGTTCGGCATGTCACCGCGTCAGTTCGTGGCTCGCCCCCAGCCGCTGATGACGCTGACGCTGGAATCGCGCCAGGCGCACCGGCTAGAGGCCCTGCACCGGCTGGAACCGGGGCAGAGCCGACCGTGGGAATGAGGCGCTACACCGCTCAGGCGGGAATGACGGCCTGACCGCAGGGCTCGCGGGGGGCTCCGCTCAGTCGAACAGGCTGGAGACGGAGCTTTCGTCGGCGATGCGGCGGATCGCTTCGCCCAGCAGCGGGGCGATCGGCAGGATGCGGATCTTGTCCGAAGCCTTGGCCGCCTCGGTCGGCTGGATCGAGTCGGTGATGACCAGTTCCTTGAGCGCCGAATTGGTCACTCGGCTGACCGCCGCGCCCGACAGGACGCCGTGCGTGATGTAGGCGGTGACGCTGACCGCGCCCGCATCCATCAGCGCCTGCGCGGCGTTGCACAGGGTGCCGCCCGAATCGATGATGTCGTCGATCAGGATGCAGGCACGGCCCTTGACGTCGCCGATGATGTTCATGACTTCCGACTGGCCCGGCTTGTCGCGGCGCTTGTCGACGATCGACAGCGGCGCGTTGTCAAGACGCTTGGCCAGCGCGCGGGCGCGCACCACGCCGCCGACGTCGGGCGATACCACCATCAGCGACTGGTCGCCGTAGCGGGCCTGAATGTCCGCAGCCATCACCGGGGCGGCGAACAGGTTGTCGGTCGGGATGTCGAAGAAGCCCTGGATCTGCCCGGCGTGCAGGTCCACCGACAGCACGCGGTCGGCGCCCGCTTCGGTCAGCAGGTTGGCAACCAGCTTGGCCGAGATCGGCGTGCGCGGGCCGGGCTTGCGGTCCTGGCGGGCATAGCCGAAGTACGGGATCACCGCCGTGATGCGCTTCGCAGAGGCACGGCGCAGCGCGTCGATGCAGATCAGCAGTTCCATCAGGTTGTCGTTGACGGGGTAGCTGGTCGGCTGGACCACGAAGACGTCTTCGCCGCGCACGTTTTCATGGATTTCTACGAAGATCTCCTCGTCCGCAAAGCGGCGCACGCTGGCGTCGGTGAGCGGCAGTTCGAGATAACCTGCAATCGCGCGTGCGAGCGGCAGGTTGCTGTTGCCGGACATGATCTTCATTTGCGAATCCCCGTGACGGTTCGTGAGCGTCGTTGGGACCGGCCCTGTAGCCGGGTGTCGCCGGAATGCAATAGTCGGGGGGCGGTTTTCGTCACCGCAACGGGTCTGCCGCCCAAGGCTTCGAAAGTTCCAGCTTCGACAGCTCAGCTGCGATGCTCGCCCCGGATCCAGCGCACCGTGCCCGAGCTGGCACGCATCACCACGCTTTCGGTGGTCATGATGCCCCCCTTGCGGTGCTTCACCCCGTCCAGTAGCGACCCGCCGGTGACGCCGGTGGCGGCGAAGATGCAGTCGCCCTTGGCCAGGTCTTCCAGCTTGTAGATCTTGTCGAAGTCCCTGATACCCCACTTGCGTGCGCGGGCGCGTTCATCGTCATTGCGGAACAGCAGGCGGCCGTTGAACTGCCCGCCCACGCAGCGCAGCGCCGCTGCCGCCAGCACGCCTTCAGGCGCACCGCCGGACCCCATGTAGAGGTCGATCGTGGTGTCCTCGTCGGTCACCGCGATCACGCCCGCCACGTCGCCGTCGCCGATCAGCACCACGCCGCAGCCGATCTCGCGCAGTTCGGCGATCAGCGGCTCGTGCCGGGGCCGGTCGAGCACGCAGACGATGATGTCGGACGGCTTGACGCCCTTGGCCGCAGCCACCGCTTCCACGTTCTGGGTGGCCGTGCGGGTAAGGTCGATGATCCCGTCGGGATAGCCGGGCCCGACCGCGATCTTCTCCATGTAGACGTCGGGAGCATTCAGCAGGCCGCCCTCTTCCGCCGCCGCCAGCACCGCCAGCGAGTTCGGCCCGGCCTTGGCGGTGATCGTGGTGCCCTCCAACGGGTCGAGCGCGATGTCGATCTTCGGACCCTTGCCCGGCGCGCCGCCCACCTTTTCGCCGATGAACAGCATCGGCGCCTCGTCCCGCTCGCCCTCGCCGATCACCACGGTGCCGTCGATGTAGAGTTCGTCAAAGGCCTTGCGCATTGCCTCCACTGCGGCATGATCGGCTGCCTTCTCGTCACCCCGGCCCACCAGCCGGGATGCGGCGATGGCGGCAGCTTCGGTGACGCGCACCATTTCAAGGACAAGAACGCGATCGAGGACATGGCTTGCGGGGGTCACGTTTTCAGGCATGTTCACTCCGGAGTCATCCAGGGAGGAAAAGGGTCGGAACCGCTTAGACAGAGGACTTTGCATTGTCGAGAAGCCGCATATTCGTTTTCAGGGCTGCAATCGTTGGCGTTGCATTGACGTCGGTTCCGGCGCTGGCGCAGCAGGGATCGACGCCCGCGCAAAGTGCCGGTGTACTGAGCGACCGCGCCATCGCCGAAAGGATGCTCGGCAACAACGGTCGCGTCACCAAGGACACGTCGCGCAATGCGTGTCTGCGCACCATACGCCAGGGTGAAATCGTGGTCTGCGCCCCCGAAACCGATCAGTTCCGCGTCCCCTCCACCGCGCAAGACGACCCCACGGGCGCCGCCGGCACCCGCGACGGGCGGCTACACACCCCCGACGTGGCAGGCGGCGGCATCTTCAAAGGCAAGCCCACCGCCACCTTCGGCTCGGTGGAGCAGCCCTACATCATCGACCTGTCGACCATTCCCGAAGCGCCTGCGGGATCGGACGCCGATAAGATCGCCAAGGGGGAAATCCGCGCCCCCTGACGTTCAGCCGGGCGCAACCGGCATGTTGTCGATCAATCGCGCCGGCCCGATCCGCGCCGCGACGATCAGCCGCATCGGACGGTCGGAACGCGCGGAAAGCGGCGTCAGGTCATCGGCATCGCGAAGTTCGGCATAATCGATCGAGCGGAAGCCACCCTCCAGAATGTCGGCCTGCAGGCGGGCCAGCGTGACGGGCACGTCGGCGCCGCCCTCAATCGCCGCGATAGCCCGGCGCATCGCGGCCGGAAGCGCGACGGCGGCCTGCCGCTCCTCAGCCGAAAGGTAGGCATTGCGAGAGGACATGGCGAGGCCGTCCGCCTCCCGCACAGTCGGCACGCCCAGCACGGCGTCGGCGGCAGGGCGCGTCAGGTCCAGATCGCGCGCCATGCGGCGGATGACCGCCAACTGCTGCCAGTCCTTCTCGCCGAACAGGGCGACATCGGGCATGACCTGGTTGAACAGCTTGCACACAACCGTCGCGACCCCATCGAAGTGGCCGGGCCGCGCCGCGCCGCACAGCCCTTCGCTGACCCCCGCCACGGCGATGTTGGACGCGAAGCCCGCCGGGTACATCGCCTCCACCGTGGGCGCCCACAGCAGATCCACGCCCTCTGTCTCCAGCAACGCCGAGTCGCGGGCCAACTGGCGCGGATAGGCGTCCAGATCCTCGTTCGCGCCGAACTGCAGCGGGTTCACGAAGATCGAGACGACGACGCTTTTCGCCTGCGCCTTCGCCTCGCGAACCAACGTCAGATGGCCCTCGTGAAGTGCACCCATCGTGGGCACAAGCGCCACCGCCCCCGCCTTGTGAAGGTCGGCAACCGCATTGCGTAGTGGATCAAGGGCATGGACGGTTTGCATTGGGCTTGGCTGCTCCGGTATGATGGGCGCGACCGAAAGGTGCTCTTGGGGGGCATTAGCCCCGCAACACCTTCGGGGGCAATGATTTCAACGTCGGCCGGGCGACCGGCCGCGCGAGCAGGATAACGGTCACGTGACAGCGCATCGCATCGTCTTCGCCAACGAGAAGGGCGGCACCGGCAAGTCCACCACAGCCGTCCATGTCGCCATCGCGCTCGCCTATCAGGGCGCCAACGTCGCCTGCATCGACCTCGATCACCGACAGCGCACGCTCTACCGCTACCTTGAAAACCGCATCGAGACCGAGCGCAAGCGCGAGATCGCCCTGCCCGGCGCCCGCTTCGCGGTCTACGACGGCGACGACGTGGCCGAACTTGACGATCTCGCCGAGCAGATCGCCGAGGGCTACGACTTTCTGGTGTTCGACACGCCGGGCCGCGACGACCCTTTCGCCCGCCACGTCGCCACCACGGCGGACACGCTGGTGACGCCGCTGAACGACAGCTTCGTCGATTTCGACCTTCTGGGGCAGGTCGAGAGCGAAACCTTCAAGGTGAAGCGCCTGTCGTTCTACGCCGAAGTCATGTGGGAAGCGCGCAAGAAGCGCGGCCTCAAGACCATCGAGGAAGGCCGCCGCGAACTCGACTGGGTCGTTGTGCGCAACCGTGTCCAGCATGTGGAAGCGCGCAACATGCGCCGCATCGACGGCGCGCTTCAGGAATTGTCCAAGCGTGCGGGCTTCCGCGTCGCAGCCGGCCTTTCCGAACGCGTCATCTTCCGCGAACTGTTCCCATCGGGCCTGACGCTGCTCGACAAGGGGCACCTGGGCGATCTTGGGACCAGCCATCTCGTCGCGCGGCAGGAGCTGCGCGGGCTGGTGGCGGGTCTCAACCTGCCCATGCCCGCCAGGCGCGAACCGCAGCTGGCGCTGGCGGACTGACGGGTCAAGGCGCATGATCAAGCTGCTCTCCATCGCCCTGCTGGCCTGTCTGGTGTTCCGCATGATCACCAACCGCTGGCCCTGGCAGAAAAAGCTGGCCGGCCCGAAGGCCAGCGGCCCCTCATTCGCGACGGCACAGGCCCGCGCCCTGCTCGGCGTGGAAGCAGGTGCGGATCGCCGCGCCATCGTCGAAGCCCACCGCCGTCGTCTGGCGCTGGTCCATCCCGACCGGGGCGGCAGCTCCGAACAGGTCCACGAAGCCAACGCCGCCCGTGACCTCCTGCTGGCCCAGCTTCCGGCAGAGGGGTGAGCGGGGCGGGCGGCATCACCCCCGGCGACGAGCACCCGATAGCGGCAGCGCTGCGGCGCGAAGGCGCGCACCTGCTGGCAGGTGCGGCGATGCCTTGTCTTGAAGACCTGAAATCCGCCGTCGCGCATCTGCCTTGCGACGAGGCGGGAATCCGACTGCACGGTATCGAGCCGCTGCGACCGATGCTGGCACCCGGCGGCTGCATCGGTGCGCTCGCCGCCGGTATTCTTGGTCCCGGCACCCGCGCTGTGCGCGCCATCCTGTTCGACAAGACCGAAAAGACCAACTGGTCGCTCGCATGGCATCAGGACCGCACGATTTGCGTGCGAGAGAGACGCGAGGTGCCCGGCTTCGGGCCATGGACGGTGAAGCGAGGCCTCCACCACGTCGCGCCGCCAGCCGAACTGCTGAGCCGCATGATCACGCTTCGGGCCCATCTGGACGATGTTCCGCAATCCAACGCTCCGCTCATGGTCGCGCCGGGATCACATGCGCGGGGCATGGTGCCCGAAGCCCGGATCGCAGCGGTCGTGCGCGACTGTGGAATCCGCACCTGCCTCTCGGTGGCGGGCGATGTCTGGCTCTATGCGACGTTGGTTCTCCACGCTTCCGACGTTGCCACGCAGCCCGGCCGCCGTCGGGTGCTGCAGGTCGATTATGCTGCTTTCGATCTTCCCGCCGGGCTGGAATGGCTGGGAGTGTAGCCTTTCCGGATCGATCTGATTTCTGTGATCTTCGGAACAGGACACCAACTTGCCGATCGAGCGGCATTGCAGTCCCACCGAAAGATGCGCCAGATGGATGCAAAGGCCGGATGGATGCAAAGGACTGCCCCGTTCATGACCCAAGCACACCACTTCGATCCCTCCATCCTGCGTGAGTATGACGTTCGGGGCATTTTCGGCGAGACGCTGTTTCCTGCCGACGCCCGTGCCATCGGGCGCAGCTTTGCCGCCTTCGTGCTTGAAACTCTGAGCGCTGGCGCACATGGCCTGAAGCTGGATCAACCGGGATCAGGGAACGCCGGGCGGGACATCTGCCAGGCCGGGAAATCTGGAGTGCAAGGCTCGGCACCGGGCGATCTCAAGATGGACGGTCCCGGAGCCGCTGAGGCGGGTTCTGACGGCTTCGTTATGGCAGCCGGTGTCGACCACTCCGCCGATCCTGCCACCGTGGTCGTGGGTCGCGACGGGCGGCTCAGTTCGCCGGAACTGGAGCAGGCCCTGGTCGCCGGGCTGGTCGAGGGCGGCGTCGATGTTATCCGGATCGGACTGGCCGCCACGCCGATGCTCTACTTCGCCGAAGCGTCAACGCCACAGGTGCATGGCGGCATTCAGGTAACTGGTAGCCACAATCCCGCCGATCACAATGGCTTCAAGCTGGTTCTTGGCGGCGCGCCCTATTTTGGCGAGCAGATCGCGCGGCTGGGCGCCCGCTGCGCCGTCGGCGCCGGCACCGTTCCAGACCGACCTGGTCGCATCCGGGAACACGATGTCCTGCCTGTTTACGTCGCAGCGCTGCTGGCCGGACTGGAGGGCATCCAGCCGAATGACGTTGCCGCCCTGCGCATCGGCTGGGATGCCGGCAACGGGGCAGCCGGGCCCGCTCTCGAACGTCTGACTTCGTTGCTTCCCGGCGAACATCATCTACTCTTCTCCGAAGTGGACGGCCGCTTTCCGAACCACCATCCCGATCCCACGGTCGAGGCGAACCTTGCAGACCTGCGGGCGCTCGTCGCGGCGAAGAACCTCGATTTCGGAGTAGCTTTCGATGGCGATGCCGACCGACTCGGAGTGATCGATGCGCTGGGCCGGGTGCTCGATGCGGACGCGCTCCTTGCGATCTTCGCGCATGATGTCCTGTTGCGGCATCCCGGTGCCAGGGTCATCGCCGACGTCAAGGCATCCCGCGCGGTGTTCGATGCAGTGACTGCACTTGGCGGCGTGGCGGAAATGGCCCCATCAGGGCATTCCCATATAAAATCCAGAATGAAGCAGACCGGCGCACTGCTAGGCGGCGAGACGAGCGGCCACTTCTTCTTCGCCGACGACTGGTTCGGCTTTGACGATGGCCTCTACGCCGCGGTCCGCCTGATCGCCGCCGTCGTGGGCTCCGCAACGCCGCTGGCCGACCTTCGCGACGCGATGCCGCATACCTGCACCACCCCCGAACTGCGCTTCACGGTTGCGGAAACGCGCAAGTTCGCGGTGATAAACGAAGTGCGCGCCCGCCTGGCCGCCTCCGGTGCACAGGTGAACGATCTCGACGGGGTGCGCGTGGACACTGCCGACGGCTGGTGGCTGCTGCGCGCCTCCAACACGCAGGCGGCGCTGACGGCGCGTGCGGAAAGTGACACGCCCGAAGGATTGGAGCGGCTGGTGGGCCGGATCGACGCTCAACTGGCAGCGTCCGGCGTGAGCAGGACACCGGCCTGACGCCAGTTTTTGTGCTGCCTGAAACCGCATCCATGCCGGTGCTTTTCCTCACAGTGTCGATAAGCTGCCCCCGATGACGTCCCCATCTGCCCCCCCGCCCCCCGGCTTTGTTCCGCCCGAGATCGCCGCCTGGTTCGATGCGCGTGGCTGGCGGGTGCGTCGGCACCAGCGCGAAATGCTGGAAGCGGCCGATCGCGGGCAGCACGCACTGCTGGTCGCTGACACCGGCGCAGGAAAGACGCTGGCCGGCTTCCTGCCGACGCTGGCGGCCTTCTGCCCATCGCGCCTCGACGGCAAGCCACCGGAGGGTCTGCACACGCTCTATGTCTCACCGTTGAAGGCGCTGGCCACCGACGTCCAGCGCAACCTCCTTGCGCCAATCGAAGAGATGGGGCTCCCGATCAGGGTCGAGACCCGCAGCGGCGACACCCCGTCCGATCGCAAGGCTCGCCAGCGTGCCCGCCCGCCCCATGTACTGCTGACCACACCCGAATCGCTGTCTCTGCTGCTGACCTATCCCGAAGCGCCGGAGCTTTTCGCCGGGCTCAAGCGCGTTGTGATCGACGAGGTGCACGCCTTCGCCAACGGCAAGCGCGGCGATCTTCTGGCGCTGTCGCTCGGTCGGCTTCAGGCCATGGCGGCGGGGCTGCAACGCGCCGCCTTGTCCGCGACCCTGGCCGAGCCCGACGACTATCGCGGCTGGCTGGCGCCCTGGGGTGAGATCGACGGCGTCGAGCTCGTCCACGGAGAACCGGGTGCACCGCCACAGGTGGAAATCCTGCTCCCGCGCGAAGAACGCATCCCTTGGAGCGGTCATGCCGCCACCTGGGCCATTCCTCAACTGATCGAACAGATACGCGCGCATCGCACCACGCTGGTCTTCACCAACACGCGGTTCCTGGCCGAATACATCTTCCAGGAACTGTGGGACGCGAACGAAGGCAACCTGCCGATCGGCATCCACCACGGTTCGCTGTCGAAGGAGGCGCGGCGCAAGGTGGAAGCGGCCATGGCTGACGGTCGCCTACGGGCGCTGGTCTGCACCGCCAGCCTCGACCTGGGCATCGACTGGGGCGACATCGACCTCGTAGTGCAGATGGGCGCGCCCAAGGGATCGTCACGCCTGTTGCAGCGCATCGGGCGCGCCAATCACCGGCTGGACTGCCCCAGCGAGGCGGTACTGGTGCCGGGAAACCGCTTCGAATTCCTGGAGGCGTTCGCCGCGCAGCAGGCCGTGCGCGAAGGTCAGCGCGACGGTGACCCCTTCCGCCCCGGCGGTCTGGATGTGCTGGCGCAGCATGTCATGGGCGTGGCCTGCGCCGGGTCATTTCGCGAAGATGATCTGCTGGCTGAAGTCCGATCTTGCCTGAGTTATGCATGGGTGGACGAAACAGTCTTCGCGCGGGTGCTGGAATTCGTCGCGACAGGTGGATACGCCCTGCGCTCCTACGACCGTTTCCGCCGCATCGTGCGCGATCGTGACGGAACCTGGCGGCTCTCCCACCCGGAACATGCCGCGCGGCATCGGCTCAACGCGGGGATAATCGTCGATGCCGAGATGCTCGACGTGCGCTTTCGCAACGGGCGCTCGCTCGGCAAGGTGGAGGAAGGCTTCGGGGCCAGCCTGGAGCCGGGCGATACGTTCCGGTTTGCCGGGATGGACCTTGAAGTGGAAGCGCTCAAGGATCTGGAATTGATCGTGCGCGCGGCAAAGCGCTCCGCGACGATCCCCAGCTACTCTGGACAGCGGATGCCGATCTCTACCCATCTGGCCGATCGGGTGCGCGCCATGCTGTCAGACCGCGCGGGATGGTCGCGCTTTCCGGATGACGTGCGCGAATGGCTGGAGGTGCAGGACTGGCGATCTCACCTGCCGGCGCCGGGGCGGCTGCTGGTGGAAAGCTTTCCGCATCGGGGGCTGGCCTACACCAGTTATTACACCTTCGAAGGGTGGAACGCGAACCAGTCGCTGGGTATGCTGGTGACCCGGCGCATGGAAGAGCGCGGGCTGGGCCCGCTGGGTTTCGTGGCGACGGACTATACTCTCGTGGTCTGGGGCCTGAAGCCGGTGGCGGACCCGGCAGCCTTGCTCTCGCCCGATATACTGACACATGAATTCGTCGATTGGGTCCAGCAATCATACCTGCTGCGGCGCGCCTTTCGCGAGGTGGCGGTGATTTCCGGACTGGTCGAGCGGCAGCAGCCGGGCAAGCGCAAGTCGGGGCGACAGGTGACGTTCTCCACCGATCTCATCTACGATGTGCTGCGCAAGTACGAACCCGATCACCTGCTGATCCAGGCCGCCTGGGCCGACGCGCGTGCCCGTATGACGGACGTCGCGCGCGTTGCAGATGTGCTCGATCGCGCCGCGCGCGAGGTGGACCACGTGGTGCTTGAGCGGATCAGCCCGCTGTCGGTCCCTGCCCTGTCGATGATCGGGCGTGAGAGCCTTCCCTCCGGCGCTGCGGACGATGACCTTCTGCTCGAGGCGGAAAGCCTTGCGTCCATGGCGATGCGCGTGGATCCGGGAGAGGAAGAGGGCGCATGACCGCCGACCGTTGAGGCGCCATAAAAAAGGGGCGGATCACTCCGCCCCTTTTGGGTGCCTCTTGCGAGACCAGTCTCTTGAACTTCGGCTTACTTGTCGAAGGTCGCGAACTGTTCGTTGCCGACGAAGCCGAACTTCGTGACGGCAGAAGCCTTGATGACCTGCAGAACCTGTGCCGACAGCTCGTAGCTGGCTTCCGGCTCGGGCTGGAACTGGAGTTCCGGCTCGGGGTTCATGTGGGTCGTCGCTTCGAGCGACTGGATCAGCCGGCCCTGGTCGATCTGGGTTCCGTTCCACAGGATCATGCTGTCCTTGGTCAGCACGACCTTGTTCTTGACCGGATCGATCGGGGGCGGGGTATCCGTCGGAGGCGTGGCGACAGGCAGATCGATGTCGATCGAGTGCGTCGCCACGGGGATGGACATGATGAACATGATGAGGAGGCAGAGCATGACGTCGATCAACGGCGTCGTGTTCATCTCCATCATCGGCGAGCCATCTTCCTTGCCGCCTGACATTGCCATGAGATGTTACTCCTGTTTCCCGCGCGTCAGCCGTTCGGATCGATCGGGTTGGTGATGAAGCCAACCGTCGGATAACCCGAAATCTGGACGTTGTAGATCGCACCTGCGACGCAGCGCCACGGGGCCTCCACGTCGCCGCGGATGTGGACCTGCGGGATGAGATCCGGGTTCGCCATCAGGGCTGCGGCACCGCCTTCACGCTTTACGATGGAATCGAGGCGCTTGAAAGCCTGGTCGCGCAGTTCCTGCGAAGTCACCGGCGTCACGTTGTTGATGTAGATGCGGCATTCGCCGCCGCGGCTGGCGCCCTGGAAACCGGGCTCACCCGCGCTCTTGCCCGAAGCGTCCGTGGTCGAGACGGTGAGGAGCAGGTTTTCGACCTTGTCCTTCGACTCGACGGCTTCGATGACGGGAATGCGCAGCTTTTCGATCGTCTGGATCGCGACCGGAACCGCGATCAGGAAGATGATGAGCAGCACCAGCATGACGTCGACGAGCGGCGTCGTGTTGATGTCGGACATCGGTGTCTCTGCACCGCCTCCGCCCGTGGATATCGCCATAGTCTTATCCTAATCCTTGCGTTGCCTGGGGGTCGGCGGCGACTTCTCGCATGCTTGAAAGCCGCCACCCTTTTCGTGACCCCGACGGGGGCAGGGCATCCTTCGAGGAAGGAAGACCCCG
Source organism: Novosphingobium gossypii (assembly GCF_050433305.1). Lineage (NCBI taxonomy): Bacteria > Pseudomonadati > Pseudomonadota > Alphaproteobacteria > Sphingomonadales > Sphingomonadaceae > Novosphingobium > Novosphingobium gossypii. Next base: position 87,824 of record NZ_JBNPXM010000003.1, read on the forward strand.
CCTGTTTCCCGTACTCTTACGGCTTGGCGGGAGTGGCCGGCTTGGCGGCGACCGGAGCGGCCTTGGCAGGAGCCACGGCGACGGTCGGCTTGATGGCACCCTTCGAGTTGATGTTCGCGAGAACGTCGTTCGAGAAGCCGGTCAGCAGTTCGGCGATGCGCTTGTTGCGAGCCTGCAGGTAGTTGTAGGCAAGCACGGCCGGAACGGCGACGAGCAGACCGAGGGCGGTCATGATCAGAGCTTCACCGACCGGACCTGCGACCTTGTCGATCGAAGCCGAACCAGCGAGACCGATGGCGATCAGAGCGCGGTAGATGCCGACGACGGTACCGAACAGACCGATGAACGGCGAGGTCGCACCAACGGTGGCGAGGAACGGCAGGCCGCCGGCGAGGCGAGCGTTGATCGTCGCTTCCGAACGCGACAGCGAACCGTGCAGCCAGTCGTGGGCTTCGAGCGAGTCGGTCATCTTGGCGTGCTGGTCTTCAGCGGCGATGCCGTCTTCGACGAGCTGGCGCCATGCGCTGTTCTTCTCGAGCTTGGCAGCGCCTTCACGCAGGGTCGGCGCGCGCCAGAAGGTGCTGCGCACGGTGGCGAACTGGCGCAGAATCTTCGACTGTTCGAACCACTTGGTGAACAGGATGTAGAACGAACCGAAGGACATGATGCCCAGGATGATGACGGTCGCGTAGGCGATGAAACCGCCCTGCTCCAGAGCCTCGGCGAAACCGAACTTGTTCTGCGGTGCGGCCTGGCCGGCAGCGGCCAGGATGTCAACGATAAGCATGCGAGTTACCTCTCAAGAAGAATGCAGGATGTGATCGGCGGTCGGTCCAATTACCCAATGACCGAAGAAGCCGACCCCTTGGAGATTAGTTGAGCTTGTAGACGATCGCGGTCGACGTGGTCGCCGAAATCGGGTTGCCGGCGTCATCCAGTGCCGGGTCATAGCGCGCATAGCGCGTCATGCCGTCGCACGCCGCCTCGTCGAGGTCGGGGCTGCCGCTCGAGCTGGAGACAGAGCAAGCCGAAACCTTGCCGTCGGCACCGATCGTCACGCGAACGCCGACGCGGCCTTCACGCTCTTCACGAGCGGCGCGGGTCGGATAGTTCGACTGGATGCGAGCGGCCCAGCTACCCTGGTTCTTCGCGCGAACGCCACGAGCCTTCGAAGGGCCCGGCGGCGGCGGCGGAGCCGGCGGTGCCGGGGGAGCTGCCGTCGTGATGACCACCGGCGGAGCCGGCGGCGGCGTGATCACGGTCTGCACCGGCGGCGGAGCCGGGGCGATGTTGATAGGCGGCGGCGGCGCCACGATGGGCGGCGGCGGCGTATCGGGCTGCTCCGGCGGAGGCGGCGGCGGCTCTTCCTCCTTCGGTTTCTCTTCCTTGATGTCCACGGTGGTCACCTTGCTGATGACCTTCTTCGCCGCCTCATAGGCCAAGCCGGTGACGAGCGCATAGCCGACGAAGACATGGATCAAGGCGACGATGACGAGAGCAACAACCTTGTTGGTGCTCATTTGCTGGTCAGCGTAAGCCATTCAGACGCTTTACTCCATTACCAAGCCCCGGACAGAGGTCCGCACAGGACATGCCCAAAGGCGCCCATGGACTCCCCCCCCGGAAAGGTGGACCCCATGACGAAAAACCCAAATTACCCACCCTGACGGCTAACAGTCTACCCATCCGACGACAATACGTTACGGGAGGCGAACCGAGGAGCTTTTGATGTTTTTTGCCCCATTTTGAAGACTTCTTAACGGTGAAGCCCCCCCCACGCAACGCCTTTCGGCCCACAAGGGGTTAACGCGCAATTCATGCCCGGTTAGGCGAGATTGATCCAGTGCAATTTTGAATTAACCGCCCGTCCTGATTATAAGCCAACGCAATTCCACGGAGTTTATCGTCGATGCCACTGAATTTGCGCCCCCTTGCAGCGGCTCTCGCGGGTTCTTACCTTGCGCTGGCACCTATTGCAGCGAGCGCCCAGGGGCCGCTCGAAACGCCCGGAGAGGTCACTTACGCAGACGTTGCGGACCTCGCCGATTCGGCAGGCCTTGTCGTGCAGGTGCAGATCGCGAAGATGACCCGTGTCGAAGATGCCCGTGCGCCGGGCCTCACTTCGGGACACGGACGCTTTTATATAGAGGCCAAGACCAGAGCGCTTTTGACCGGCAGGGCACCATTGGGCGAATCGGTGCGCTATCTTGTGGATCTGCCGCTGGACGCCAAAGGCAAGGCCCCCAAGCTGAAGAAGCAGGAGGTCTTCCTGTTCGCCCGCCCGGTGCCCGGACGGCCCGGTGAACTGCAGCTGGTAAGGCCCACTGCGCAGCAGCTCTGGACACCGGCGCGCGAAACACGGCTGCGCTCCATCCTGCGAGCGCAGGTCGCGCCGGATGCACCCGCGAAGGTCACCGGCGTGCGTGACATGCTGTTCGTACCCGGCACCCTTGCGGGCCAGGGCGAGACGCAGATCTTCCTCAACACCGATGACGGCTCCGCCGCGTCCATCACTGTCAGGCACGAGCAGGGCCAGGCGCCCAGCTGGGGCGTGTCGTTCTCCGAACTGGTTGCAGACACGAGCCATCCGCCAGCACCGGAAACACTGGAATGGTACCGTCTCGCATGCTTCCTGCCCCGCACACCGCCTGCCGGCGCCAACGTCTCGGGCACCTTCGCCGAGCAGCAGCAGGCGCTGGCCGATTACCGGCTGGTGCTGTCGCAACTGGGGCCATGCACCCGCACCTTGAAGTAAAGGGCCGAGCGCCAGCACGCTGCGTGCGCAAACGACTGGAAATTCCAACCGGCCTGCCTTAGGGCCCGCTTCCGAAAAGGAGCTGACATGGCCGAACCGCTGAATATTGCGCTTGCCGGACTGGGAACTGTCGGAGGCGGCGTTGTCCGCCTCATCGAGACGAACGCGGAACTGATCGCACGTCGCGCCCGCCGTCCCATCCGCATCGCCGCCGTCAGCGCACGCGACCGCACCAAGGATCGCGGCGTGGATCTGTCGGCCTATGACTGGGTGGACGACACCGCCGCGCTGGCCGCGCGGGACGATGTCGATGTCGTGGTGGAGATGGTCGGCGGTTCCGACGGCCCGGCCCTCGCGCTGGCCCGCAACACGATTGCCGGGGGCAAGAGCCTTGTCACCGCCAACAAGGCGATGATCGCGCACCACGGGCTTGAACTTGCCGCCGCCGCCGAAGCGCGGGGCGTGGCGCTGAAGTTCGAGGCGGCTGTTGCGGGCGGCATTCCCGTCATCAAGGGCCTGTCCGAAGGCGCCGCCGCCAATGCGATCGAGCGGGTGTACGGCATCCTCAACGGCACCTGCAACTACATCCTCTCCACCATGGAGGACACCGGCGCCGACTTTGCCGACGTCCTCGCCGAGGCGCAGAAGCTGGGGTACGCCGAAGCCGACCCGACTTTCGACATCGAGGGCATCGACGCGGCGCACAAGCTGTCGATCCTGGCTGCGATCGCCTTCGGATCGCAGCTTCGCTTCGACACGGTGGAGACGATGGGGATCAGCCGTGTCAAGGCCGCCGATATCGAGCAGGCCCGTTCGCTGGGCTATGTGATCCGCCTGCTGGGCATGGCCGGGGTGGACAGGAGCAGCGGTTCGTCGCGCCTGTTCCAGCGGGTGCGTCCGCATCTGGTGCCGATCGACCATCCGCTGGCGCATGTTGACGGGGCGACCAATGCCGTCGTCGCCGAGGGCAATTTCATGGGTCGCCTGCTGTTCCAGGGCGCAGGCGCAGGCGATGGCCCGACCGCCAGCGCCGTGGTTGCCGACATCATCGACATCGCGCGCGGCGAAAAGGGCGCGGCTTTCTCCATGCCCGCAGGCGAACTGGAAGCGATGGAACCGGCGGAGACCGGCCACCGCGTCGGCAGCGCCTACATCCGCTTCACAGTGCCGGACCGCCCCGGCGTGCTTGCCGACATCACCGCGGCGATGCGCGACGCCGGTGTATCGATCGAAAGCCTGATCCAGAAGGGCGATCCCGATCAGGACGGCGAGGTAATCCTGGCAGTCGTCACGCATCCGGGGCCGGAACGCGCCGTGACGGAAGCGCTGCGCATCCTCGACGGGTCGGACAGCCTGACAGCCAGGCCGCTGGTGATGCAGATCATCGGCGCCTGATCTGCGCGTGACGATGCGGCCCCGGAAGTATCGCCGGGGCCTGCACCGTCGCGCCCGGCTGTCGGATTCAAAAAGCGCAATTGCATCCGAATATGCGACAAATTCTCAAAGACAACGTCATGTGTTCGTGCAAAATACGTGGCACAAGCAGTTCGTCGCCCAGGGGTTCGGGCACTTCGCGCGCTCGCGGCGCGGGAAAAACATGGGAGCACACGTGATGAAGACTTTCGCCTGCGCGCTTGCCGCGCTTGCTGTCGTTTCGGCCACTCCGGCGCTGGCCGACCAGTCGTCCGGTCGCAAGCTGCAGGACAAGGGGCAGCAGCAGATCCCGGTCTGCACCAAGAACCTGGGCACCGTCTCCATCGTCGAGCCGGACAACCAGTGGTGGCGCGAACTGAGCCTGGGCAGCCCCGAAGCGATCCTGCGCGTCTTCGTGCAGAAGTCCGGCTGTTTTACCATGGTCAATCGTGGCCGCTCGCTGCAGAACAGCGCCATGGAACGCGCGCTGGCCGCGCAGGGTGAACTGCAGAAGGGCTCCAACATCGGCAAGGGGCAGATCAAGGCTGCGGATTACTTCCTGCAGCCGGACATCGTTTCCACCAACAACAACTCGGGCGGCGGCGGCCTTGGCGGCGTGCTGGGCGGCGTCGGCGGCCTGTTTGGACGCGGCGTGGGCGCCATTGCGGGCGGCCTCAACATCAAGAAAGGCGAGGCGAACGTGACCTTGTCCGTCGTCAACGCCCGCACCACCGTGGAAGAAGCGCTGACCGAAGGCTATGCGCGCAAGTCCGACGTCAGCTTCGGCGGTGGTGGCGGCGGCTTCTTCGGCGGCACCTTCGGCGCGGCGGGCGGTGGCGGATACCAGAACACCCAGATCGGCCAGATCATCGTGCTCGCCTATCTGGATGCCTATACCAAGCTGGTCACCCAGTTGGGCGGCCTGCCGGTGGACGCTTCTGCAGCGGCACCCAAGGCGAACTGATCTGTCTTGCGGGCGGGGGGAAGCATCCCCTCGCCCCTGCCATTGCGGCGTCAGATGTTACAGCGTGACGCCGCGCTTCCAGATACCGATCGCGCGTTCGTCGTTGCTCTCGTTGCGCGCGGGCTCGCCACTGGCGATGGCCAGGATGCGGGTCAGCAGCTCTTCCGCCGCGCCTTCCATGCCAAGTTCCAGCACAAGCCCGGCGTCGAAGTCGATCCAGCCCGCCTTGCGTTCCGCCAGGGCATGGTTGGAGGCGATCTTCACCGTCGGCACCGGGCTGCCCAGCGGCGTCCCGCGCCCGGTGGAGAACAGGGTGATCGTTGCCCCCGCCGCCGCCAGCGCGGTGGTGGAGACGGCGTCGTTGCCCGGCGCTTCCAGCACCGTCAGCCCGCCAAGAGAAGCATCCAGCGAGATCCTCTCGCCATAGCCGATGACGTCCCGCACCGGGGCAAGGCCACCCTTCTGCACCGCGCCCAGCGACTTTTCCTCCAGTGTGGTGATGCCGCCCGCGATATTGCCGGGGCTGGGGTTTTCCGAAACCGGCTCGCCATGGTCTAGAAAATAGCGCTTGAAGGAATTGACCAGCGTGGAGAGCCGGTCGAACACGTCCCTGCTCGTGGCGCGTTCGAGCAGCAGGTTCTCTGCTCCGAAAATCTCGGGGATTTCGGTCAGGATGGCGGCGCCGCCCGCCTGCGTCACCGCATCGGCCATCAGCCCGATCAGGGGATTGGCGGTAAGGCCGCTCATCGCGTCCGACCCGCCACACTTTACCCCAAGGCGCAGCTTCGCCAGCGGCACGTCCTCACGGCGGTCCTGCGCCATCAGCGCCATCAGTTCGGCGACTAATTCCTGCCCCGCAGCGAATTCGTCGCCCGCCGACTGGGCACGCAGCACGCGCAGACGGTCGCGGCGGTCTTCGGGGATGCGCTGGAGCAATTGCTCAAGCTGGTTCGATTCGCAGCCCAGCCCCAGCAGCAGCACCCCTCCGGCATTGGGGTTCAGCGCCAGCGAAGCGATGACCGCCGCCGTCCCGTCAAGATCTGCACCCAGCTGCGAACAGCCGAACGGGTGGTTGAAGGCATGGACTCCGTCCACGCCCGGTGCGTCAAGCAGGTTGGCCTTGGCCGCCAGCCGCTCGCCCAGCCGGCCAACGCAGCCGACAGTAGGCAGGATCCACAATTCGTTGCGGGTACCGACGCTTCCGTCCGCGCGGACATAGCCCTGGAATGTGCGCGGTGAAGCCGAAGCGCGCACTTCCTCGCGCGCGCCGTCGAAAGCATAGGCCTGCTCGCCCGAAAGCGCGGTGCGCACGTTATGGGTATGAACATGCTCGCCCACCGCGATGGCGCGGGTGGCAAGGCCGATCGGCGCGCGATAGCGGCGCACCGGCGCGCCCTGTTCCACCTCCCTGACGGCGAACTTGTGCCCCGCCGGGATTGCATCGCGCAATCGTACCGGCTGCCCGTCAACGAGCACGTCCGCCCCGGCCTCCAAAGGCTGGAGGGCGACGGCGACGTCATCTTCGGCACCGATCTTCATCACGGAAACTGCGGGAGCAAGCGTATCGACCATGCCGGTTCAATACAGCATTGCCAGCGCTGGCACAACTCGGTAATCGGGCTGCAAAGTCCCCATGTCTTTCGGGAGTACCCTGATGTCCACGTCTCCGCGCAGTCTGTCGCTGCACCCCGACCGGCTGCTGCCCGCAGATCCGGCCACGCGCGCCATCGCCCGCGAACTCTATGCGCAGGTAGCGGACCTGCCGATCATCAGCCCGCACGGCCACACCGACCCGGAATGGTTCGCCACCGACGCGCCCTGGACCAACGCCACCGAGCTGCTGCTGGCGCCCGATCACTACCTGTTCCGCATGCTCTATTCGCAGGGCGTGGACCTCGATGCGCTGGCCGTGCCGCGCAAGGGTGAGCGCGTTTCGGGCACCGACCCGCGCGAGGCGTGGCGCACGTTCGCGGCGCACTGGCACCTGTTCCGCGGCACCCCGTCCAGCATGTGGCTGCCGCATGTCTTCTGCGAAGTGTTCGGGATCGACGTGGCGCTGGATGCAGGAACGGCGGACCACTATTACGACACCATCGGCGAAGCGCTGGCCTCTCCCGCATTCCGCCCCCGCGCCCTGTTTGAGCGGTTCAACATCGAACTGCTCGCAACCACCGAAGGCGCGGGCGATGCCCTGCAGCACCACAAGGCGATCCGCGAATCGGGCTGGCAGGGCAAGGTCGTCACCACCTATCGCCCGGATTCGGTGATCGATCCCGAGCATGACAGCTTCGCGCGCGATCTGGTCCGCTTCGCCGACCTGTCCGGCGAAAACGTCGAGACGTGGGCCGGCTACCTCGCCGCGCATCGCAAGCGCCGGGCGGACTTCCGCGTCGCCGGGGCGACGGCGACCGACCACGGCTTCGTCACCGCACGCACGGCCAACCTCTCCACCGCCGAGTGCGAGGCGCTGTTCGCCAAGGTCATGGGCGGCAAGGCCGATGCAGACGAAGCGGAGCTTTTCCGCGCACAGATGCTGACGGAAATGGCCCGGATGAGCGTGGAGGACGGCATGACCATGCAGATCCACCCCGGCTCCACCCGCAACCACAACGCCCGCCTGTTCGCCAGCCATGGCCGCGACAAGGGCGCCGACATTCCGCGCGCTACCGAATATGTCGAGGCGCTGCGCCCGATGCTCGACCTGCTTGGCAACGAGGCGAACCTCAAGGTCATCCTCTTCACGCTGGACGAGACGACCTATGCCCGCGAGCTGGCGCCGCTGGCGGGGCATTATCCATGCCTCAAGCTGGGCCCGGCCTGGTGGTTCCACGACAGTCCGGAGGGCATGCGCCGCTTCCGCGAAATGACCACCGAGACGGCGGGCTTCTACAACACCGTCGGCTTCAACGACGACACCCGCGCCTTCCTCTCGATCCCGGCGCGCCACGACGTGGCGCGGCGGATCGACTGCGGGTTCCTCGCCCGCCTCGTCGCCGAGCACCGCATGGCGGATTGGGAAGCCGCCGAACTGGCGCAGGAACTGACCGTCGGACTGGTGCGCAAGGCTTATGGCCTCGAAACGCCGGTGCGCGTGGCGGAACCGGCATGACCCGGCTGTCGAACACCACTCTGGGCGCGCTACCCGCCACGGTCGCGCAGCCGCAGTATGACCGCTCCGCCGTGAAGAACGGCGTCGTCCACTTCGGCCCGGGCGCCTTCCACCGCGCGCATCAGGCAGCCGCGTTCGATACGCTGCTGGCGCACGATCCGCGCTGGGGGCTGACCGGCGTCAGCCTCAATTCGCGCGGGGTGGCCGATGCCCTGAACCCGCAGAACGGCCTCTATACTCTGGCGCTGCTGGACACCGAGATCGCATATCGCGTGATCGGCGCGATCGGGCGGGTGCTGACTCGCGACGAGCCAGAGGCGATCCTTGCCGCGCTGGCCCATCCCGACACCCGCATCATCTCCTCCACGGTGACCGAGAAGGGGTATTGCCTGTCTGCCGACGGAACGCTGGACTTCGCCAATCCGGCGATCGCAGCGGACCTTGCCGCAGCGCTGGAGGGCGAGTGGACGCCCGGTTCCTTCACCGGCTGGCTGGTGAAGGGGCTGCAGGGGCGGCGTCTTGCCGGGCTGCCGGGGGTGACCGTGCTGTGCTGCGACAACCTGACCGACAACGGCCGCAAGCTGGAAGCAGCCACGCTGGCGCTGGCGGAAAAGATTGATCCCGACACCGCGCGTTGGATTGTCGACAACGTCACCTTCCCCAACGCCATGGTCGATTCGATCACGCCCGCCACGGATGACGCGCTGCGCGCCCGCATCCTGGCGGAAACCGGGCTGGAAGATGCCTGGCCGATCCAGCGCGAGGCTTTCACGCAATGGGTGATCGAGGATCGCTTCGCCGGCGAACGTCCGGCGCTCGATCTGGCCGGCGTAACCTTTGCCGCCGAAGTCCGCCCGTTTGAAAAAGCCAAGCTGCGCCTGCTGAACGGCGCGCATTCCTCGCTGGCCTACATCGGGCTGGGCCGCGGACTGGAAACCGTGGCGGACGCCATGGCCGATCCGGAACTGGCCGCCTTTGCCGAACGCCTGATGCGTGACGACATCGCGTCTTCGCTCACTCCGCCGCCGGGGCTGGACCTGGACGGCTACATCTCCGACGTCCTTGCCCGGTTCCGCAATCCCGCGATCCGGCACCTGCTGGCACAGATCGCCTGGGACGGGTCGCAGAAGCTGCCTTACCGCCTCCTCGACACCACGCGCGAGGCGCTGGCGGCAGGCCGCAGCATCGAACGCCTGGCCCTGCCGATCGCGGCATGGCTGCGTTTCCTGGCCATTGCCGCGCGCGACGGGCGGTCCATCACCGATCCGCTGGCCAAGGTATTGCTGGCCCGCGCCGCAGACTGGCGGCAGGTTCTGGCCCTGCACGACGTGTTCGGCGATCTTGGCGAGGACGCCCGGTTCGTGCAGGCGGTGGAAGCAGGGATAGTGGCGCTCGACGCCGGCCGACTGGAACCGGTGACGGCCTGAAGCAGTACCGACGCCCGTCACTCCCGCTACGGGGTGACGGGCGGGTATGACTTACTCCGGCGCGATCGTGCGACCTTCCAGCCGGGCAACTGCGTGGCGCACCACCTTGTCCAGCGCCTCCCTGGAAAAGAACCCGCCCGGGATCAGGCAGCGCTCGATCAGGACGCGGCGGAATGCGGCGAACGTCTCGGGCGAAGGCGGCACCGGGTTGGTCCAGAAGGCATCCAGACCGTCCTGGAAGGTGATCTCGGCGATGTCGTAGACCGCATGGCCCAGCACCACCACCGGCAGGCCTGCTGCCAGCGCGAAAGTGCCGCTGGTGCTGTTGATCGTCACCACCCCGCGCGCGCCTTCGGTGATCGCCACGATGTCGCCGGTCGCAAGGTAATCCACCCGGTCCGCCACGCCAAAGCGCGCGGCAAGGTCCGCGGTTTCCTGCTGCCAGTCGCGCACACCGTTGTCGAGCGGGTGCTCCTTGACCACCAGCCGGGTGCCGGCTGGAGCATGGGCCGCGAACGATCCGATGACCACGTGCAGCGCGGGCAGGATACCTGCGAACGGCGAATGCAGGCGGATCTGCGCATCCGAATCGAGCTGCAGCGGAAACAGGAAATAGGGCTCGGAGGAGGCCGCCAGCATGGCCATCAGTCTGGCGGAAGACTCTTCCCGCTCCTTGCGACGAAGCAGCTTGCGCAGCCATCCCATGCCTTCGACGACAGGGTGCCAGGGGCGGTGATTGCTCCATCCCGGATAATGCCACCGTGTGGTGACATCGGCGAAGTTGTACGCCAGCCCTTCCAGCGCGCGACGGCGGAACGACGCGCTCATCCTGGCGGGTGGCGGCACAGGGGGCAGCGCTGCCGCCGTTTCGCGATACCACGCCGGATCGCGCGGCAGAGAGGAATGACCGTTCACCCCGCCCAGTTCGAGGGTCACCCAGTCGGGCCGGATATAGCCTTCCTCGAAGACATGGACCGGCACGCCCACCTCGCGGCAGATGCGGATCGCGGGCATGTGATGGTCGCGGCAGTCGCCGAACAGCACCACATCGGTGATTCCCCGCTCACGCAGGATCGCGGCGAAGGCATCGGGCCATTCGGCCAGCGTGCCTCGATACTCGATGCCGTTCGGCAGGCGCCAGAACGCGCGGTCGCCACCGTTGAAATTGACTTTGTGGACGGAGTGCCCGTCACGGATCAGCTCCTGCCCGAGACGCCGGAACAGCGGCCCCATCAATCCCTGCAGAAGGAGCACCGTGCGGGGCCCACGCCCCTGACCGCCGTTCGGAATATCTGTCGCCACAGTTCGAGTATCAGGCATCCGGAAAAGACTTGCTCCGTAGGGATATCGAGATCGACAGCTGAACCTGGGCTGTCGCAACCCAGATTAAATCCGTTAGTGGCCCGGTTGACATGCAGCAAGTCCGTTGACCTCCACACCCGACCGTTCATCCCCAATGACGGAGACGCCGGATGACAGCCTTGGCCGCGCTCGCTATGAGGCCACCCCGCCGCCCGCAGACGGGTCTGGCGCAGGCGATGGTGCGAACCCACAGTGATCTTTGACGGACTGACATTCGCGGCCTCGCTGGCAGGAACCCTGCTGGGTTCGGCCGTGCTCGACGCTCTGGTGCGCCCCCGCGCTTTCCCCGGAATGCGGCTGCTGCGCGGTTCATGGCTGCTCGCCTGCATGGCCGCAACGCTATACGGCCTGTTCCTGGCGCTGTGCGGCAATGGCGCCGTGGCCATGGCCCTGACGCTGGCCATGCAGGCGCTGCTGGCCCTTGCGTCCAATGCCAAGCACGCGATGCTGGGGGAGCCGCTGCTGTTCTCTGACCTTGCGCTGGTAGGCGCGGTGTTCCGCCATCCGCAGTTCTATCTGTCCGCCGTGCGGATGTGGCAGCGCGTGGCCGCCGGATGCGTGGCGGCGGCCTTGCTGGGGGTCATCGTCTGGCTGTCGCGCGCAGACCCGGCAGCCCGCCTTGCCGGCCTTGCGCTCGTGCCGGGCGGGCTGGCGCTGCTGGCGCTTTCGCTGCGTCTGCCGCCATGGCGCCGATTGGCCACAGCCCCCGATGCGCATGGAGATACCCGCCGCCTGGGCCTTTGGCCGACGCTGCTGCTATATACCCTGCGTTGGCGGCAGACCCGCGATCCGGCGCCCTGCCTGCTCGTCATGCGTCAGCCGGTGGTCGATGCGCCCGAACTCGTCGTCGTCATCCAGTGCGAGAGTTTTGCCGATCCGGTCGAGCTCTTCGGTGATCCGGCACTCGCCCTTCCCGGCCTGAGCGCGGCGCGGGGACATGCCGCGCAATGGGGCAACCTTCAGGTCAGCGGCTTCGGCGCCTACACCATGCGGACCGAGTACGGCGTGCTGTTCGGGCGGGATGAGGGAACGCTGGGCTTCCGGCGCTACGACCCATATCTGACAGCCACCGGAGAGGGGTCTTACGCCCTGCCCTCACGGCTGAACGGCATGCGCAGCCTGTTCGTCCACCCGCACGACATGCGCTTCTACGGGCGGGACAGGATCATGCCCGCGGGCGGCTTCGCGGAGCTGGTAGGCGAGGACCGCTTCGCTCCGCCCGGACCGGGTGAGGGCCGCTACGTCACCGATGCGGCGATGACCGACGTGATCGTGGACCTTGCGGCGGACGCCGAGCAGCCCACCTTCATCTATGCCGTCACCATCGAGAACCACGGCCCCTGGGCGCCCAATGCACGTGGCGGCGGCGGCAGCGACCTGACTGACGGCTACATGCGCCTGGTTCGGCACGGCGACGCCATGCTGACCGCCCTCACCCGGCGTCTGGGCGCGCTCGGCCGACCGGCGCTGCTGGTGTTCTTCGGCGACCACCGCCCCAGCATTCCCGGCGCCAGCATTCCTCCGCCCGCCGACGCCGGGGCTGCCCGCCATACGCCCTACGTCATGATCCGGATCGACGCGGACGGGCGGGTCTTGCCCGGCGACAACCGCCGTGTCGATCTGACCCCTGCGGCACTGCACCATGCGGTGCTCGACGCGGTGCTGGGGCAGCCGGCGCCTACTTCTCCGGGGGCGTAAGTCCGCCCAGAACGCGATCTCGCAAAGGCCGTGGCAGCAGGCGATCCAGCCAGCGCAGTGCCACGAAAGGCCACGGCAGCACCAGATGCGCGCGCCCCGCTTCCGACGCCCGCACGATCCGATCCGCCACAACGTCAGGCGCCATGAGCATGGGCTTGGGGCCGGGCACCTTGCGGCCCGCCGCCGTATCGATGAACCCCGGCGAAACCAGCGTCACGCAAACGCCATGCGCCTTGACCGAAAGCCGCAGGGCATCGGCGAAGCGCGCCAGCCCCGCCTTCGTGCCGGAGTAGGCTGCTGCAAAAGGCAGCGCATGGAAGGCCGCAGCGCTGCCCACCAGAACGATCCGGCCGCTGCCCCGACGCGCCATCGCATCCGCCAGAGCCGCAGCCATGGCAGCCGGTGCGGCAAAGTTGACGATCGCCAGCCGCGCAACCATCCCCGCCTCCTCGACCAGATCGCCCGGCGCCCGCACGTCGCCACGCCCGGACGAGAACACCGCTATGTCAAACGGATGTGCCGCATCTTCCTGCTGCAATGCAGCAACGGCAGCGCCCACATCGCTTATATCGAGGCTGCGGACAGTGACTTCGGCACCCGCCGCCCGGCACTCGGTAGCAACCATTTCCAAACGCTGCGAATCGCGTCCCCACAGGCTCAGGATAACGCCCGGACCGGCGTGGCGGCGGGCCACCGCACTACCCAGGCCACCGGACGCTCCGGTCACCAGAACTCGGCAGTAAGAAAATTTACGGGTTTCCTCTGATGACTCCGTCATCCGTTTGCCACTGCCGTTCGCATTCGCACACCGCTTGCCATATGTTCACCCCGACTGAAGGCATTTCGACTTGACAGCCAAGCCTACCTCCTGTCCAGCATCAGGTCCAATGCATGCACCGGTTTCCAGTTCTAAACGCATCAGACTGTTCAAAAGTGAACGTCTGGAAAAGCTTACGCTGATCTCACCGCGAACGTTCGCGTTGAGCTGGTCAGTGCTGCTTCCGTTGATCGCGTTCGTGGGTTGGCAATCGGGCGGTCGGCACGCTCCCGGACCTCTGATGATGGCGGGCCTGATCTCGGCTGGTCTGCTGGTCTGGTCGCTCTTCGAATATGCGATGCACCGCTATCTGTTCCACCTGGACTCGGACGTGCCGGTGCTGCGCTGGTTCGTGTACCTCATCCACGGCAACCATCATGCCAGCCCCAATGACCCGCTCCGCGGCCTGATGCCGCTGCCGGTCAGCGTTTCGGTTGGGTCGCTGGTCTGGGTCGCGTGCGTGGCGCTGCTGGGCACTGCGGGAACCTGGCTGTTCCTCGGTTTCATGATGGGATATGTCTTCTACGACGCGATCCACTTCGCATGTCACCAGTGGCAGATGCGGGGGAAGATCGGTCAGATGTTCAAGCGCCACCATATGCGCCACCATTACGTCGACGAAGACGGGAATTTCGCGATTTCCGCGCTGTTCTGGGATCGCGTGTTCGGATCGCGGATCCGCTCGCTCAAGCGTGGTGCCCCCGCGGGTGGCCACGATCTGGCGAACGGAGCCTAGTCAGGGGACGAGTAGCGTGAACAAGTGGCAGCAGACCCTCAATTCGCGGGGCTGGAAGATCCCCTTCGTCAACAAGTCGCTGTTCCAGATCGGCAAGGAGCTTCGTCCGAAGATCGACGCCGCGATCATGCGCAACTCGCTGATCCCCGATGCTGCGGTGCAGGACAAATCGTTCTTCCCCTGGATCGCCGAACTGGAAAGCAACTGGCAGGCGATCCGTGACGAGGCCGTGCGCATCCGGGCAGAGGACATACCTTCGCTCGGGGACATCTCCTTCGACCATGGCCGCATCGCCGCCGATCGTCGGTGGCGCGCATTCTTCCTCAAGGGCTACGGCTACCGTATGCCGGGCAATGCCGCTCGCGCGCCGGTCACGGCCGCGCTGATCGAGAAGGTTCCGGGGCTGGTGACAGCCAACTTCTCCGTCATGGAGGCAGGCGGCCATATCCCCCGTCACTGGGGCATGACCAAAGGCATGCTCACCTACCACCTCGCGCTCAAAGCCCCGCGTGAGCAGGAAAAATGCCGGATGCACATAGAGGAGGGTGAGCGCCTGCATGTCATGCATTGGCAGGACGGCCAGTCTTTCCTCTTCGACGACATGTTCAACCACGAAGTCTGGAACGAAAGCGACGAGGACCGCTACATCCTCCTCATCCAGATCAAGCGGCCCTGCCGGTTCTGGGGCAACCTGATCCAGGAGATGTTCCTTAAAGGCGTGCGCCATTCGCGGTTCGTCAAGGACATCCGCAAGGCTATCGAACGCGAGGCAGGCAAGGGCGCCACGCCTGCAGGAGCATGACACCGCTGCGTCATGAAAATGTTGCATTAATGACACAATCTTTTACGTTCTCCTTCTGACTGCGTATTTCACCGAAACCAATGCTGCATCTGCGTCGTTCCTTTGCCCGACAGGGTAACCAAGGAATACGTATGAAATTTAAGATCATCACGCTCGCCGCACTAGCTGCCGCAGGCTTCGCCGCACAGCCCGCACTGGCGCAGGATACGGCTGGCGACGAAGTTGCCGCAAACGGCACCTCGTTCCGCGGCATCCGCCTTGAAGGCAATGTCGGTGGCGACCGTTTCCAGTCGCAGGGCAATCACAACGACAAGTTCGGCTTTGGCGGCACCGTCGGCTTCGACGGCACGATCGGCAACAAGATCGTGATCGGCGCCGAGGGCAGCTTCTGGAAGCCGGGCAGCGGCAACGAAAATTCCACCCTGCTGGGCAACGGCAACGTGGTGAACCACAAGGCATTCGAGGAATGGGGCGCGGCCGTTCGCGCGGGCTACCTCGTCACCCCGCAGTTCCTGGTCTTCGGCAAGGCAGGCTACGTCAATGGCGAACAGCGCAAGAGCATCGAAGGCCCGGCGGGCAACACCCTGGTCTACGATCACTATCGCGCGGACGGCTACCAGGTCGGCGGCGGTGTTGAATACACCGTGCTGCCTGCCGCCCGCACGCCGGTCTATGTCAACGCCCAGTACGTCTATTCGAACTACCACGGCGACACCAGCCGCCAGCGCGTGATGGCAGGCGTGGGCATCCGCTTCAAGTAAGCGCGACAACCTTTAGATACGCGAAGGCCGGGCGAGTGCACTGCACCCGCCCGGCCTTTTCGCATCGGTTCTGGACCAAAAACGGATCCGTCAGGCGTCCGCTTTCGCGGCCGCTGCAATCATCGCCAGAACCTGCCCGTTCAACTCCGCGCTGCGTTCGGGCGTGGCTGCTTCGGTGTAGCAGCGCAGTTCCGGCGCATTGCCGCTAGGCCGCAGGTGAATGATGTCCCCGCCCGCGAACGTGATGCGCAGGCCGTCCGTGACATCGAACGCCACCGCTTCCCCCGCCAGCGGGCCGAACATCGCGCTCAGGCGTTCCAGCACCGCATCGCCCGAGCCTTCCTGCAATTGCGCCAGCAGCGCCTGACTGCTTGCGGTGGGATAGTCCTGCAGGCGTTCGCTGAACGTATAGCGCGCTGGCAACTGGCGCTGCAGCGCCGACAGCGCCACCCCGCGCGCGCGCGCATCGGCCAGCACGGCGATCATCGGCAGTACCGCATCGCGCGTCGGCAGCGCGCCAAGTTCGCGGCCATTCTGAGTTACGGGCGTACCCAGCAGGAACCCGCCGTTCGCCTCGTAGCCGCAGGCGGTCGCTCCTTGCGCGATCAGCGCGTTCATCGCCTCGATCACGAAGGGCGAGCCAATTCGGGTCCGACGCACTTCGTCGAACAGACCCGACAACTCCAGCGCGGTGTTGCAGCTGACCGGCGTTGCCACGGTTTCCACGTGCAGGGCGCGCGCGCACAGGATACCCAGCACGTCGCCACGCAGCCACGTGCCGGTTTCGTCTGCAAGCAGGGGGCGGTCTGAATCGCCATCGGTGGACAGGATGGCATCGAGTGCCAGCTCTGCCGCCCAGCCTCGCGCCAGTTCCTGGTCTTCCGGGCGCACCGCCTCGGTATCGACGGGAATGAACACCTCCGACCTGCCCAGCCGCACCGCCTCGCCGCCCAGCCGCTCCACGATGGTGGCAACCACGTCGCGGCCCACGGCGGAGTGCTGGTAGATACCCAGCTTCAGCCCCTTGAGCGGGTCCGGCCCGAAGAAGTCGGCATAGCGGCGGACGTAGGCCGCCTCGACATCGATCAGCGGCCCGCAATCCTGCGGCGCCTTCAGCATCCCTGCATCGTCGAACAGGTCTGGCAGGGTCACGTCCTGCGCGCGCATTGCCAGTTCATCGGGCTTGAGCACTTCGCCGTCGATACGGTTGAACTTGATCCCGTTGCGGTCTGCCGGGATGTGGCTGCCCGTTACCATTAGCGACGGGATGCCTTGCGCGAACCCGTAAGCCGCCACCGCCGGAGAGGGCACGAAGCCGCAATAGGCCACTTCCCCTCCCATGTGCCGGATCGCCGCCGCGCAGGCCGCGAGGATTCGCGGCGTCGAAGGGCGAAGGTCACCCGCGATCGCCACCGCCCGGCCCGGCTCGAACTGGCCGATCGCGGACAAGTGCTGCAGGAATGCGCAAGTATACGTGAAGCAAACCCGGTCCGTCATCGCGACCACCAGCCCACGCGCCCCGCTGGTGCCGAAGGCGACACCCGATTCCACCATCATTTCGGAAACGGACACGGTCTGGGTCATTGGCTGGGGTTCCTTGGGCAAAATGCTGGTGTAAACGGTATCGGGCGGGTTTGCGAAAGCTGCGTTACGGTCAGCGATGACGATTGTTCCATGGCGCCTGCGACAGGGCAACATGTCTTGCCCCGCTCACACCCACTACTTGGCCTGCAGGGCTTTGATCGCGCGCGTGACGATGGCCATGTGTTCGGCCCAGCTCGGGTTGTGCCAGCCGGGCAGGCGCGCCATCTGTGCGCGGTGTCTCTCCCCACGCGCCGCATGGTCGAGGATCGCCGTCTTCCAGCCTGGTCCGTCCAGCGGATCGAGATAGTCGGGCACCGTGCCGCCGACTTCGCGCAGTGCCGCAATGTCGCTGCAGATCACAGGCGTCCCCACTGACAGCGCCTCTGCCACCGGCATGCCATAACCTTCGGCAAAGGATGGCATGACCAGCGCACGCGCTCCCCGCAGCAGCGCGGAGAGCCGCGCATCGGGGCACCCCCCCAGTTCCTCCACATGCCCGACGAGCGCCGGGCAGCGTTCGAGCATGTCGACGATCTGCTCGTTCTCCCAGCCCCGGCGGCCGATCACGATCAGGCGCGGTACTTCGGCAGCGGGCAGCGTCTCGGCCAGATGGCGCCAGAGGTTCAGCAGCAGCAGGTGGTTCTTGCGCGGCTCGATGGTGCCAAGGCACACGAAGTAAGGCCGCTCGGAAGGTTCGGGCGGGGCGGGCGGCAGCGTCTCGGTCCCCAGCAAGGCGACATGGATCGGGGTGCCGGGCCGCAGCCACGGCTGCAAGGCTCTGCCGGTGGCGGCGGAGTTGACGATCGCCGCGCCACCGCTTTCCCCGCAGGCCTGCGCCACCGTCTCCATGCGCCGCCGGTGCAGCGCTGCGCCCGAAGGCCGGGCATATTCGGGAAACTCGATGGGGATCAGGTCATGGACCAGGCACAGGAACTTCGCCCGCTCCCGCGACAGGATGCGGAGTACCTTGCCTGCATTGGTCAGGTGATGCGGCGATGCCTGCACATAGATCGCCGGGGCCGAGCCAATCGCCCGCCCCGTCGGCAGCAGCCCCGCCAACTGCGGCATGACCGAAGGCAGCGAGCGCTGGCGCGGCGCATCGGCCTCGCTGGCCCAGCGGCGCTCCAGCTCGTCCAGATAAGCCAGCGCAGCCTTGCGCGGCACACGGCCATATCGTCCTGCCGGATGAACGGCGGCGAACGCCAGCGCTTCGCCATAATGCTCCAGCAGCCCGCGCGCATAAGCCATCTCTACTCGGTCCACGCCGGAAGGCGTCGAATAACGCAAGCGCGAGATCAGGCGCGAAATGTCCAGGATGACGGTCATCGGATCAGGTTCATCAGCTTGCCCTGCCAGCGGCGCAGCGGCGCCACCCATTGCAGGCGATTGGAGGCAGTGGCGGTGGCCATGCGGGAGACCAGGACTTCCGGCGGGCACGGCAGCCCGGTCACCGGGTCGAGATAGCGCGGGTAGAGGATCAGCACGCCCGCCACCAGCGCGTCGAGCGTCAGCGTACGGGTGCGTCGGTCGGGCACGGCGCCAAGATCACGGGTCAGGCCCCAGCCTGCATAGAACGGTGTGCCGTGGCAGGTCACGTCGCGCCCGCGCATCAGCGCTTCGAACCCGGTGAGGGAGGTCAGCACATGCACTGCGTCCACGGCGTCGAGCAGCGGCGCCATGCCGCCGCCGCGCACCACCCGGTCGGCATGCGCCAGGATCTCTGCGTCAGGTACAGCGCCCTTGCGGTGCCCAGCATCGACGTCGGGGTGCGGGCGGAACCAGATTTCCGCGTCCGGTTCCAGCGCCCGCGCGCGGCGCACCAGTTCAAGGTTGGAGGCCAGCCCGCCGCCGCCCGCGCGCACGGACATGTCGTCCTCGACTTGCCCGGGGACAAGGATCAGGCGCTTTCCGGTTTGGCGCGGGGGCACGGTTGCAGCGGTGTCGGCGGAATACTTGCTGATGCCCGCCCTGACGATCGTTTCGCGCAGGGCCGCCGCGCGCCGGAGCAGTCGGGGCGGCATGTCCGCGCCGTTCAGCACCGTTTCGAGGTCGCTGGGACCGCGCGGATCGAAATGGATGCCGGACGCATCCACCACCACCGAGGACGGCGGCACCAGATCGACGCCCAGCCCGACCGAGCGCACGAAGCCGTCCTCCACCCGCACCAGCGGCACACCCTGCGACCGCGCCGTTTCCAGCAGGGCAAGCGACACGCGCGAAGGCCAGATCGCCACGGAGCCGCCTCCCTTGCGCGCGATCTGCAGTGCCCGCGAGGCCGAGCCGACCACGGCAAGCCGCCGGGCAGGATGCCACAGGAACCGGCGGATCTCGGTACGCTTCCACCAGGCCATGCCGCAGGCCGCCCGGATGGTACGGTTTGCGTCCAGTGAAGTGCGCCACAGGTGGAGCAGGTCCACCGTCTTTTCGATGTCTGACACCTCGCCGGTGAAGGGATCGCGCCAGATCGCGGCGTAAAGGGCTTCGGTGGCACGACGATCAAGGGTGGCGGCGTCATCGTTCGGCGCGCCGAAGCGGCCGGGGGACAGTACCTCCACCGTGACCCCCGCGATGCGGGCCAGCGCCACCCATTCGTCGTCGCCATGGGCTACCAGCCTGCCCGCGCCCGGCAGTACGGTCCATGGATCGACGTCCGAACGCCATTGCTCGTCCGCCAGCGCCTTGTGCCAGTCTCGGCCTGATGACGCGGCGATCCAGAGCGATCCGGCGCGGCGAAGGCCAGTGACCTCGGCGGCGGTCCGGGGACGCAGCACGGTTTCCGCTGCAGACGCCAGATCGGCGGGCGCATCCCAGAACGCACCGCCTACCCGCGCTTCGCGGATGCGGGCGAAGAGGCTTTCACCATCGTCGGGCACCCGTCCGGGCGCGGGGCGCGAAACAGCGGCGTCAGCCCAGGGAAACGGCGGGGCGCGCAGCAGGGGCACCTGACGGGGCGCGGGGGTGCTCATGGCCTCCGACCCCACTCGGTGAGCATGGGCGCGCCGCCTGCATTCCTGTCGATAACGCCATAGGCCCCGGTCGGCAGCTTCATGTCCGATGCCGTGGTCAGCCCGGCGGCAATCAGCGCGAAGCGGGCCGCGCCGTTGCTGGTCACCAGCAGCACCGGCCCTTCCGGCGCTTCAAACAGCGTGCGCCAGCCCGCGATTCGCTCTTTGGCATCGACGGTCCAGCCCGGCGGCGGCACTGCGGATTCGTCCCACGCGGAAAGGGCCTCTGCCCCGATGCGGGCAAGAACGGCATCCTCGCTCTGGTCCTCATCAGGGCCATGGTCGATCTCGCGCAACCAGTCGCATGACTGCGGCTGCGGCGCTTGCGGAAGATGGCTCAGGATCGCCGCCGCCGTCTGGCGCGTGCGGGCCAGCGGAGACACAAGCACCTGCGTGAAATTCCACCCCTGCGCCGCGAGATGCGTGCCCAGAGCGTGCCCCTGCGCCAGCCCCGCCACCGTGAGCGGCAGATCGGTACGCGCGCCAATGCGGCGCGGCGGCTCTCCGGCCTCGAAGGTGTTGCCGTGACGGACGATTACGAACATGGCCGCCGCGCTATCAGGCCGGGAAGGGATCGCCTAGTCGCCTGATGGTTTCTTCCGCCAGCGCGAGATCCTGCGGCGTGTCGATACCGGACATGGCGTGGCTGGGCGGATCGACTTCGACCGTCGCGATCGTGCGCCCGGCTTCGAGGAAGCGCAGCTGCTCAAGTCCTTCCAGCGCCTCATACGTGCTTTGCGGAGCAGCGCCGAACCACTCCAGCGCGGCCATGCGGTAACCGTAGAGGCCAAGGTGCTGCCACACCGGCGACACCCGGCCTGCCGCGCGCATCTTCGCCTCGTCGCGCAGAGCAGGGATGATGGTCTTGGAGAACCACAAAGCGCGCCCGTCTTCGGCCCGGATACAGGTGGTGCCGCTGAACGGCGCGGTTTGCTTATGTGTGCGCAGTCGATCCAGCCGGTCCCAGTCGAGACGATAGACCGGCGTTGCGACATCCGCCTCACCCCGGCGCAGGGTTTCGAGCAGCCCGGCCACGACGGCGGGCGGCACGAACGGCGCATCGCCCTGAAGGTTGACGACGATCTCCGACCGGTCGGCGCGCGCCAGAGCCGCCGCGCAAGCACGCGACGAACCGGAATCGCACTCGGGCGGGGTCATCACCACATCTGCGCCGATTGCGCGGGCATGATCGGCAATGCGGGCATCGTCGGTCGCGACCACCACCTCGCAATCGCCCGTCAGCTCGGCGGCGGCACAGGCGATGGCGACCACGCGCTCAAGCAGGGTGCGCCCGGCAATGGGCAGCAGCGGCTTGCCCGGCAGGCGCGTCGATCCGTAGCGCGCCGGAACGACGATAAGGTCGGGGGTCAAAGTATGGCGCCGAAAATACGTGTCAGGCAACGCCCGCGCGGACGATGTCGTGCATGTGGACGATGCCTGCCAGCTTGCCCTCTTCCTCGACGAACAGCACCGAAACGGCGTTCTCGTTCAGGATACGCAGCGCTTCGGACGCCAGCATGTCGGACGTGACGGTCAGGGGATTGATCGTCATGTGCAGGCCGATGTTGTCGTTGAGGTCGTAGACCGCGATGCACCGGCGCAAATCGCCATCGGTGAAGGCGCCGACCAGCCGGTCTTCTTCGTCCACCACGGCGGTGCAGCCATAGCGCTTGCGGCTCATCTCGATCGTGGCGGCGGTCAGCGAGGCGTCACGGCCGACACGCGGGACCGCATCGCCCACGCCCATGATCTCGCCGACACGGGCCAACTGGGCACCCAGCTTGCCGCCTGGGTGGAAGACGCGGAAATCGGAGGAGGAAAAGCCGCGGGCCTCGATCAGGGCCACCGCGAGGGCATCGCCCAGCACCAGCTGCAGCGTGGTGGAAGACGTCGGGGCCAGTTCGTTGGGGCACGCTTCGCGCACGGCCGGCAGGGCCAGGCAGATGTTGGCCGCCCTGCCCGCCGTGCTTTCCGCATGGGACGTCGCGACGATCAGCGTCACGCCGTACGCATGGCAATAGCGGAAAATATCACCCAGCTCGGCGGTTTCGCCCGACCAGGTGATCGCCAGCACCACGTCCTGCTTGGTGACAAGGCCAAGGTCGCCATGGCTGGCTTCGCCGGGGTGCAGGTACAAAGCGGATGTTCCGGTGGACCGCATGGTCGCCGCAATCTTGCGGGCGATGTGCCCGCTCTTGCCCATTCCGGTGACGATCACGCGCCCGCGTGTGCCCGCCAGCGCCTGGATCGCGCGGTCGACTTCCCGGCTCAGTTCCGGTGACTGCAGCGCTGTCCGCAGCGACTGAAGCGCCTCAAGCTCGATATCGAGCGTCTTGAGAGCGGAATCGGCATGTCGTGTCTGAAAGAGTGCGCTTTTCATACCACCATGAACTTTTTTTTGTCTTTCGGCGCTTCCCACGCGGGGAAGCGTGGCCAAAGCGCAGATTATTTCACGCGGCTATTCCAAAAGATCAGGGATTGCCAGCCTGATCGTTCCCGGCCAAGGAAAAGCCCTTGGCCCGTCATGGCCCCGGCGTAAATCGGGCCGACCATGACAAGCGGCAGGTTTCAATAATTTAATCTGCTCACCTTCGGAAACTACTTAGCTGACAAGGCTTAATCCATGATCCTTTGCGGACACTCCATCGGCCCGGCGACCCCTCTATTCGCAATCGCGGGGCCATGCGTCATCGAAAGCGAGGAACTGACGCTTTCCGTAGCCGAAACGCTTGCCGGCATTGCGCAGCGGCTGGGAATCCTGCTCATCTTCAAGAGCTCGTTCGACAAGGCGAATCGCAGTTCGGACAGATCCTTTCGCGGGCTGGGCATGGATGAGGGCCTGCGCATTCTGGAAAAGGTGCGCGACGCCACCGGCCTGCCCATCATCACCGATGTCCACGAACCCGCGCAGGTCAGCGCCGTGGCGCAAGTGGTGGACGTGCTGCAGACACCGGCATTCCTGGCGCGCCAGACCGATTTCATCGCCTCCGTGGCGGCTTCGGGCAAGCCGGTGAACATCAAGAAGGCGCAGTTCATGGCGCCTGCCGACATGAAGCAGGTCGTCTCCAAGGCACGCAATGCGGCGGCAGCGGCAGGGCACGATCCCGATGCCTTCCTGCTGTGCGAGCGGGGCACTTCGTTCGGCTACAACACGCTGGTGTCCGACATGCGCGGACTGTCGATCATGGCCGACACGGGCTGCCCGGTAGTGTTCGACGCGACTCACTCCGTCCAGCAGCCCGGCGGGCTTGGCGAACGCTCCGGCGGGCAGCGTGAATACGTGCCGCTACTGGCCCGCGCCGCCGTGGCGGCAGGCGTCGCCGGCGTGTTCATGGAAACCCACCCGGACCCGGATCAGGCCCTGTCGGACGGCCCCAACGCCCTTCCGCTGGACCAGTTCGAAGCGGTGTGGACCCGCCTGCTGGCCATCGACGCGGTAGTGAAGGCCTGAGAACAGGGGCCTGACTTTTTACGGTTGCATCCCGGCGGACATTGGCGCAACCGACGCCCATGGCCGCTGGCGACAAGAACGTGACAGTCGGGAAAATGCTGCTGACGCCCTTGTGGGCGGTGCAGCTGCTGACCGGCGCGAAGAGCTTCCTCGACAATCCGCTGATCGGGTCGCGGCGGCTCAACGCGCGCGGGCTGCATGTTGGCCGGGTGAAGCTGGCCGCCGCCTTGTGCGCATGGCGCCGCCGCCGGCTGGCGCACAAGGTGCGTCCCGAATGGCGCGAGGCGTTCGACCGCGACGGCTTCGTGGCGATCCCCGACATCGTCCCGCCGGCCGAGTTCCCGGCCCTGCGCGCTGCCCTGCTGACCTACCGCGCCCCGGCGCGCGAAATGCGCCAGGGCGATGCGGTCACCCGCCGCATGGCGATCGACCCGGCGATGCTGGCGGCGATCCCGGCCCTGCGCACCCTGCTGGAACGCCCCGACGTGGTCGCCCTGTTCCACTACGTCGCGGGCTTTCGCACCACGCCGCTGCATTACATCCAGACGATCGCCAGCCACGTCGCTTCCAATGAAGCAGATCCGCAGGAGGCGATCCATGCCGACAGCTTCCATTCCTCGCTGAAGGCCTGGCTGTTCCTGAACCCCGTGGCGCAGGACGAGGGGCCGTTCACCTTCGTGCGCGGATCGCATCGCTTCACGCCCGAGCGCCTTGCCTGGGAGCATCGCCGCTCCTTGCCCGATCCCCGCACGATAGACCGGCTGTCGGCGCGCGGCTCCCCGCGCGTAACCGATCACGATCGCGAAGGCATGAACCTGCCCGCGCCGGAAGGGCTGGCAGTGCCCGGCAATACGCTGGTGGTGGCAGACACCGTGGGCTTCCACGCGCGCGGCGCCTCCGTCCGTCCGGGCGAGCGTGTGGAAATCTGGTCCTACGCCCGCCGCAACCCGTTTCTGCCATGGCTGGGTGGCGACCTGCTCAGCCTGCCGGGCATTGCCGAGCGCCGCGTGAACTGGCTGTGGGCCCTCCGCGACCGATTGGAAAAACGGATCGGCCAGCCCTGGCGGCCAGTCGGCGTACGCACACCCACGGATCGGCAGGATTAGGCCACTACGCGCAGCGGCGGCACCGGCACCTCGTCCTGCGTTACCCCGTCGGCCAGCAGCCGGCGCAGGTAGCGGGCGTAGTCCGACTTGCCGAGGCGGTCGATGGCGCGCTCCAGCTCGACTAGGCCGATGAAGCCCTGCCGCAGTGCGATCTCCTCGGGGCTGGCGATCTTGAAGCCCTGCCGCTTCTCCAGCACGCGCACGAACTCCGCCGCATCGAGCAGGCTGTCCGGTGTTCCGGTATCCAGCCAGGCATAGCCCCGCCCCATGATCTCCACCGACAGCTGTCCACGCTCAAGATAGGCGCGGTTGACGTCGGTGATCTCCAGTTCGCCGCGGGGGGAAGGCTTCAGGTCGGCCGCGATGTCCACCACCTGCCCGTCGTAGAAATAGAGACCCGTGACCGCCCAGTTGGACAAGGGCTGCTCGGGTTTCTCCTCGATCGAGACTGCCTTCATCTTCTCGTTGAAGGCGACCACGCCGTACCGTTCGGGATCGGTGACGTGATAGGCAAAGACGCTGGCTCCCTGCCCGCCCCCGGCCCGCCGTGCCGAGGCGCTGGCCAGCAGCCCCGGCAGGCCCTGCCCGTGATAGATGTTGTCGCCCAGGATCAGCGCCGACGGCTCCAGCCCCACGAAGTCCGCGCCGATGACGTAGGCCTGCGCCAGCCCGTCCGGGCTGGGCTGCTCAGCATATTCAAGCGCCATCCCCCACTGCGACCCGTCGCCCAGCAATGCCCGGAAGGCAGGCAGATCGCGCGGGGTGGAGATGATCAGCACTTCGCGAATGCCCGCCAGCATCAGCGTGCTGAGCGGATAGTAGATCATCGGCTTGTCGTAGACGGGCATGAGCTGCTTGGAGGCAGGCAGCGTCATCGGGTAGAGCCGCGTGCCGCTGCCGCCGGCCAGAATGATGCCTTTCATCCTCGTATCCTTTCTCAGGCGGGGACGGTATGCAGCCGCGCCACGTCTTCCGCGGCGAAGTAAGGCGGCAGATCGGCCAGGGCGGGCTGGCGGCGGTCGCGGCCGGATAGTGTGCTGGAATCGGCCACGGCGGGCCAGGCGACGGCAATGTCAGGGTCATCCCATGCCAGCCCCTTGTCGCAGGCGGGGTCGTAAGGCGCGGTGACCTTGTAGGCGATGACGGTATCCGGTTCGAGCGAGCAGAACCCATGTGCGAAGCCGGGGGGCAGCCACAACTGGTGCCCGTTGCCGGGCGTCAGCGTGGCGGCGGTCCACTGGCCATACGTGGGCGATCCCCGGCGAATGTCGACGGCAATGTCGAACAGCGCGCCAGCGGTGCAGCGCACCAGCTTGCCTTGCGCGCGGGGCGCGCTCTGGAAATGGAGCCCTCGCACGGTGCCGGCGCGGCTGCTGCGCGATTCGTTGTCCTGCACGAACGTCCATTCCCCGCAGGCCTGCGCGAACAGGTCGGCGCGGAACGTTTCTGCAAAGTAGCCCCGCGCATCCCCGATGCGGCGTGGGACGACCAGCATGACGCCGGGGATATCCGTTTGCGTGATGTCCATCCCATGCCCCCGTCAGCCTGCCTCTTGGCCCGGAGGTATCATGGCGCCGCGACCCGCGACATTGCGTCGAACCCCCACTGACTGGAGGGGATGCTGGCGCGTTTCAGGGTACCATGGGCGATGCCGGTCCCGTGGATTCGGCGGCCACCACTCGCAGCCTGCCGTCGAAGGACAGGGTATCCGGGCGTCCCTCTATCCCCGCGATCAGCCGTTCCGCCGCCGCTGCCGCCATGTCGCCGAACGGGCGCAGGACCGATGTCAGCGCGGGGGTGAGCATGCGGGTCAGGATGCTGCCGTCGAAACCAATCACCGACAGCGCACCCGGCACGGCAATGCCCCGCGCCGCCGCCACCTTGAGGACGCCCGCCGCCATGACGTCGTTCGCGGCGAAGATCGCGGTCGGGCGGTCCGGCAGCGACAGCAGGTGCTCCGCCCCGGCCACGCCCGAGGCGAAATCGTAGTCGCCGGGTGCCTCTGCAACGTGGGCGCCCGCTTCATGCGCCGCCGCGAGGAAGCCTGCCCGTCGTTCGGTGGCGGAGGCGGTGTCAGCGGGGCCGTTGACGAGGCCCAGACGCCGGTGGCCCAGATCGAGCAGGTGGCGGGCCACTTCGGCCCCGGCGGCGCGCTCCTCGCTGATGATGACTTGCGCAAAACCCGCGATCGGCACCGAGGACAGCGCCACCGCGCGCACCTGCGCCTGTTCCAGCGCAGCGGCCAGGCCGGGAACGCCGGATACCGGCGGCAGGATCACCAACCCATCGACGCGAGACCGTTCTACGAAGGCCAGGACGTCGCCGATGGCATCTTCGGGATCCAGCGGCGTCGGGTGAACGATCAGTTCGTAGCCACGTTGGGCCGTCATCTCGACGACGCCGCGCTGGATCGCGTCCAGCACCAGCGCGTTGCGATCGTTGTGGATCAGCCCGATCAGGAAAGAGCGGCGCATGGCCAGCGCGCGGGCGCGGGCGCTGGGGCGAAAGTGCAACGCCTCTATCGCCGCCTCGATCCGCACGCGGGTTTCGGCATTCACCTTGGGAGACTTGTTGAGCACGCGCGAGACGGTGCGGATCGATACCCCCGCCACGGCGGCGACGTCTTCGATGGTGGGATCGCCCCCAGGGGATTTCCCGGCGGGGGATTTCACGGCGCGCGGGGCTGAGGAAGGCTCGTCCATCGACTGACTTCTATGCCTTGCGCCGCTGCGATCAAGCGATGAGGCGCAGGCGAGGCGAATTCAGCCCAAGCCCACGGTCCGTGCCCAAGCGCGCCAGAGGTCGGGCCACGCCTCCACCGGCTTGCCGATGGCGCGACGCAGGCCGAAGCCATGTCCGCCGTCGGCAAACAGATGTGTCTCCACCGGGATGCCCCGAGCCTTGAGAGCAGCACGCAGGCGGACGGTGTTCTCTGCAGGGACGACATCGTCATCTTCTGCATGAACCAGAAAATGCGGCGGCGCATCTGCCGGTACGGTGCGGTCGGGCGAGTGCGCGGCCTCAAGTTGCGGCGTGGGCGCGGGGCCAAGGAGCAGGCTGCGCGATCCGCCGTGCGCGATGGCGGGGTCCATGCTCACGACCGGATAGATGGGGGCGGCGCAGTGCGGGCGGGCGGACAGCCTGTCCGCCGCGTCCACCGGATCGTAGACCTTGGCCACAAAGCGCGTGGAAAGGTCGGCGCACAAGTGCCCTCCGGCGGAAAAGCCCATCGCAGCCACGCGTTCGGGATCGATGGCGAAGTCGCGGGCACGGTGGCGAATCAGCCGCACGGCGCGCTGGGCGTCGGCCAGTGCGGTGTCCGGCCCGCTCGACCAGCCCTCTCCCGGCAGGCGATAGAACAGCACGAAGGCGGTAAAGCCGCGTGCGGTCAGCCAGCGGGCGATCTCGTACCCTTCCTTGTCGACGACGATGCGGGTGTAGCCGCCCCCCGGCGTGATCATCACGGCCGCGCCGTTCGGGCGGTCCGGGCGGAAAACGACAAGGCGCGGTTGGGTGACAGCGTGCACGGCCCGGTCGGTGACGAGCGCATCGGTGGAGCGTTCCACCACCGTCTCGGTCAAAGGAGCCTTCAGCGTCGCGGGCGGGCCCTTTGGCCACAGATCGATGGTTTCGGTGGGCTGCGGAAGGCCCGGCGGTGGCGCGCCTGCAGCCTGCGGCGGCGGGGTCTGCGCCGTGGCCCGCGCGGCAAGGCCAGCCGCAGCGATGGAGCCGGCGATCAGGGTTCTGCGATCGAAATCCATGGCCGAACTCCTGAAGAAATGAGGCAAAAAAGAGCGTGGCCCACCGCTGGAGCAGCGGGCCACGCATCAGGGAGGAGATCAGATCTTCGCGCGCGCGCCGAACAGGATCGTGCGGCCGAAGTGATTGTTCTCGTAATTGCGGTTCGCGTAGACGTCGTTGAAGCGGTAGCGGTAGGTGTCAGTCAGGTTGTTGCCGTCGATCGACAGCTCCAGCCATTCGAACGCCTTGTAGCGGATCGCGGCATCGACGCTGGTGTAGGAGCCATAGCCTTCGAAGATGTTGCCGGTAGCGCTGGTCGCATCCACGAACGGCCCGCGATAGCTGACCGAGCCGCGGATGCTGAACTTGCCGTCATCGTAGTAGAGCGTCGCGTTCCAGGCCTTCTTGGACACGCCCAGCAGGGTCTGGTTATAGACCGCAGAGACACCGGTGAGCGCGCAGGCGCCGGTCGTCGCGTTGCGGGTACATGCCGAGGTTGCCGGCCCGGTGATGGTATAGTCGGCATCGCTGTCGATGAAGGTGGCGTTACCCTGGAAGCCGGTCTTGCTGAGGAAACCCGGCAGGAAGCTGAAGGGCAGCTGCAGCGCCACTTCCACGCCCTTGAGCGTCGCACCGGTGCCGTTGACCTGCGACGACACCACGTATTCTTGGTTGGGATCATAGTTGATGTAGGCAGGCGTGCTCTGCCCCAGCACGTCGCGGCCAAGGCCCAGCTGCGGCAGCGTGGCGACATAAGTGCCGGCGACCGGGAAGCTCTCGATCTTCTTGACGAAGCCGGCCACCGAGAACAGCGCCTGCGGGGCGAAGTACCACTCCACCGAAGCATCGAAGTTGGTGGCGCGATAGGGATCGAGGAACGGGTTGCCGAAGTTCACGCGGTAGTTGAACCCGTCCACCGAGCCGCCGGGGTTGAGGTTGCCCAGCGACGGGCGCGTGATGACCTTGGCGATGGCCCCGCGCACGATCACGTCGTGGCGCGGGTAGAACGCCAGGTTCATCGCCGGCAGCCAGTCATCATACGTGCGCGAAACGGTGGCCGCGACGCCTGCGGTGTACCCGGTCGACTTCTGGTCGGTGTGGGCGTAGCGCACCCCGAAGTTGCCAGCGTATTCCAGCCCAAACAGATCGCCCTTAACGTCGAACTGCAGGTATCCGCCCGAGGTCGTTTCCCGCACGCGGCGGTTGTTGCCCAGATCCTCCAGCGCAGTGCGACCATATAGGTTGGTGTAGGCCGCCGCCTTGGAGATGTCGGCCACCAGCCACTGGTTGGTGGTACCAGACGGCTGGCCCGCATCGCCCAGGTTCACCACTTGCGAGATGTCGGACGTCACCGGCAGACCATAGACGCTGGACGAACAGGTCACCGTGCCCAGAATCAGGTCGCGCGTGCCGTTGGCCCCGCACGCGGCGGTATCGCGCATAAACAGCTGGGTACGGAAATCGTAGCGCCGCCACACCGCGCCGGCCTTGACCGTGAAGCCTTCGGTCAGATCCCACTCGGTACGCAGCTGCGCGGTCTTGAAGCGGTTCTTGACGTAGGACGGACGGTCGCGGATTTCGGCGAGCTGGAAGTTAGCCGGGTTGGTGACGTCGGTGGCATAGCTGAGCACCGGCGACTTCATGTCCGAATAGTCGTAGCTGAAGCCGTTGGCGTTGCGGTTGTCATAGGCGAACGTCGTTTCCACCGGAATATCGGCGTTCGACTGCGACATGCCGCCCAGAGCGGTGAAGCGGAAGGTGTCACTGATCTCCTGATCCCACGTCGCGCCGACCTGCCAGAACTCGGTTTCCGACTTGCGCAAGTAGCTTTCGGTGCGGACATAGGCATTGTCGAACGTGGCGCTGACCATGTTGCCATTGTCGTCATACGTGGGGTTCACCACGTTGAAGCGGCGCTCGTTGGAGCGGGCCAGCACTTCGAGCCACTGCTCGGCGCGGTCTTCCTTGAACGAGGAGTAGAGGCCGTCGATGGAGAACTTGGTCTTGTCGTTCGGCTCGAACTGGATCGAGCCGGTCAAGCCCAGGCGGCGGCGGTCATGCTCCACCACGCCATAGCGCGGGATGCGCGGGTGGAAGGACAGGGAGGCCTGGTCGCACGCGGCGGAGGGGCGATAGCTGCCTCCGCTGCTGACCGGGCTGCCGCCGGTGGCGCCGGGCACCGAGTAGAAGCACGGCGTTCCGCCCACCGAATTAAAGTACGCCTGCGCCCAGCGGACAGAGTTGTTCCCGCTTTCGATCGTGTCGGTGTGCGAGTAGGCCGCCGAGATGTTGGCGCCCAGCGTTCCCGCCTCGTTGCGCCATGACAGCAGCCCGGCCACGCGCGGGCCGACGTTCTTCGACAGGTCGTTGTACGATCCCTGCACGTTGAGCACGGCGGTCAGCCCGGCCTTGCCCGCCAGCGGGTTGCCGGTGTTAAGATCGACCACGGCGCCCAGCGACCCTTCGTCGAGGCTGGCTTCAGCGGTCTTGTGGACCACCAGGCTGCTGAACAGCTCCGATGCGAAGACGTTGAAATCGAATGCGCGGTCGCGGTTGGCGGAGGCGCCGTCGGAGCTGGTGGCGATCGTCTCAAGCCCGTTGACGCGCACGCGGGTGAACTGGGCACCCAGACCGCGCACGGTGATCGCGCGGCCTTCGCCGCCATCGCGCTGGATCGAGATGCCGGGAATGCGCTGGAGCGATTCGGCCAGGTTCTGGTCGGGGAACTTGGCCATGTCTTCGGCCACGACGGCATCGACCGCCGAGATCGATTCGCGCTTCACGTTAAGCGCGGCCTCAAGCGATTTACGAAAGCCGGTGACGACGATCTCGTCCGCGACGGCCTGATCCACTGACTGGTCTGCCGTGGCGGCGTCCGCCGCCGCCTCGCCGGTTTCCTGAGCCAGTGCGGCTTGCGGCAGTACGCCTGACGCGGCAAGCGCGCTGCCAGCGAACAGGGCAGCCTTCAAAAGCGAAATTCCGGTAACATGCCTGCGCATGACATTTTCCCCTCACAGCCCCGCCAAGGGCTAAAATGATACCGGTGTCAGAAGAGAGCGCGTAGCTTTGCGACGCTTGCTTCCGGCACCTCTACTCCCGCTTCTTGCGAAGCCTTGCGGGCCATCCATGAAGAATTGCCCCACCTGTTCCGAGATCATCCTTGCGATCATTGGTAACCGG
Organism: Novosphingobium gossypii; assembly: GCF_050433305.1. Classification (NCBI taxonomy): domain Bacteria; kingdom Pseudomonadati; phylum Pseudomonadota; class Alphaproteobacteria; order Sphingomonadales; family Sphingomonadaceae; genus Novosphingobium; species Novosphingobium gossypii. The sequence goes on from NZ_JBNPXM010000003.1 coordinate 119,735, forward strand.
TGTCATCAGTATGTGACGCAGGGAGGCCGCCCTGTCAATACCTCGGTCGAAACGCTTTTTTGGGAGACGAATCCATGGAAAAGAGCCGTTCTACGCGCATTGTCCTGATCCTGCTGGAGCGCTTCCTGTGATCGCCGCCGCCCTTGCCCTGCTTGCAGCAGCACCGCCGATGGCCGTGATCGACGAGCGCGACACCGTGCGAGAGGAGGCCACGCCTCACGGCAAGATCGGCATGAGCACCGCCTATCGCATCTCCGACGCCGCGCCTGCCCCGCGCACGATGGAGTTTCGCCGCCGCATCCTGCACAAGGGCGCGGCCATCGGTGAACATCCCATCGCCCATGACGAGGTTTACTACGTGCTTTCGGGACAGGGCGAAGTGGTGTCCGACGGCCAGCGCGCGACGCTGCGCCCTGGCATGACAGCCTATCTCTACGACGGCGCCGTGGTGGGCATATGGCAGCGCGGCGAGGAACCGCTGTCGCTGGTCATCGCCTATCCCAACCCGCCGAAAACGAAGTGATCCGCAGGCCGCCCCGGATCAGGTTCGGGACGGCGTCAGACCCCCGGCTGCACGTAAGGCGCAGTGGCCCACAGTTCACGCTGCCAGCGGCGGGGGTCGTTCTCCAGCCGTGATGCAGCGTCGAACACCATCGTGGCGCGATCGGGCAGGCGGTAGGGCGCCCATTCGGCCAGCCCCGGCCTGCCGGTCTTCGCAAGGCCGGTGAAAGCGCGCATCATCGCTGCGCTTAACCGCCGGGCCTCGGCATCGACGCCCGAATAGCTGCCCGGCGCGTCGAGCGTACCGAAGACATAGGGAATGTCATCCGTATGCGCCGCCCCGCGCAGGGGATCGATAGGTGAGCGCCGGTCCAGCTGATAGACCCAGGTCGCCTGCGCGCCCGCAGCGGCGCGTTCGTCCGCCTCGATTACCTGTCCCGGCCAGGAGCGGCCCGCGGTCGTCGCGGCGTAGTAGACCTGCTCCGCAGTCCAGTCCGGCGCGCGCGCGCGGTACTGTTCCACCACCCAGACGGGATCGAGGTCGATCTTGATCTCGGGCTGGATGCGCGCGGCGAGGTTATCCCATGACAGACCCTGCACCTTGGCCCCGCGCGGATCGAGGAAGGCGCGGGTTTCTTCGCGCACGTTGCCCAGGATCATCGGCACGCCCAGCGACTGCGGCGCGGCATCGGGCCAGAACGGATGGCGCGGCAGGTTCGTCATGTCGAGCACCGGGCCGAAATAAACCCCGCCGCCCATCACCGGATCGACCGCCTGCAGCCCGTCCACCAGCCGCTCGACCGGCATCGTGCGCAGGCCTTCGACATCGGTAGGCGCCAGTTTCAGCGCTTTCATGAAGGCTTGCGTGCGGGCCCAGGCGTGCCCGGGGCCGCTGGCCTGCACCTGCTGGCCGCTCATCGTCGCGGCGCTGTGGAACAGGCCCTTGGCGGCGGGCATCGCCATCAGCGTCGCGATCTTGGCGCCGCCGCCGGACTGGCCGAAGACCATCACCCGCGCTGGATCGCCGCCGAAGGCGGCGATGTGCGCGCGCACCCATTGCAGCGCCAGGATCAGGTCCAACTGACCCAGATTGCCACTGTCGGCATAGCGTGCGCCGAACGGCTTGAGCCAGGCATAGCCCAGCGCGTTGAGCCGGTGGTTCACGGTTACCACCACCACATCGCCGTCCGCCGCGAGCCTGCCGCCATGCGTCAGCGGATCGGTGACGGAGCCCGTAGTGTAGGCGCCGCCGTGGAAATAGACCATCACCGCCCGCCGGGCGCGCGGGTCGGCTTCGGGCGTCCAGACATTGAGGTAGAGGCAGTCTTCCCGTTGCGCTTCGTCCGCCATGGCCCGTTGCGGGCAGAGTGGCCCGAACTTCGTCGCTGACAGGACAGGACCGTCCCACGGTTCCGCTACGGGCCGGGCAAAGCGTTCGGCACGACCATAGCGGATGCCCTTGAAGGCATGCACGCCATTCTCGACCGCCCCGGTGTAGCGGCCCGCGCGCGGCGCCCTGACCGGTCGGGCCAGCGACGGAAGCGGCGCGGCGGCCGCCAGCATCGCCGCCGATCCGGTGAAGGCACGGCGGGTGATCGTCGGTTGTGGCATCCTGTTCTCTCCCCGATCCGCCTCGTCGTCCCCGATTTGATTCGGGCGCGCTGGCTGTCCTTACACCCGCGTCATCGGCAAGGCGTCATACCGGTAGTTTGCCCGGAATAGCGGGCCCTTACCGTCGCACGTCGCCGCCGCTGGCTGAAAATGCCTCCAGCTCTGTCGGGCCGACAAGACACATATCGCCGGGGACGGTGTGCTTCAGCACGGTATAAGCCAGCCCCGCCTGTGCCGTAGCGACCAGATCTGCGCCGCCCAGCCACTTGTGCAGGACGCCGGCGGCAAAGGCGTCGCCGGTACCGATACGATCGACGATGCCGGTCACATCGACTTCGCTGGTCTGGTGCGCGCCGTCCCGCGCGTCGAGCCGCGCGGCGATACGGTGATGGCCCGAATTGACCACATGCCGCGCGGTCGAGGCGATCAACTGCAGCTTCGGAAACGCCTCGAAGGCTGCCAGCGCCGCCTCGCGCCGCCGGTCGGACCCGTCTCCGGAGAAAGCCTTGCCCAGCAGCAGCGAAATGTCGCGGTGGTTGCCGATCATGACCGTCGCCGACTGCATCAGGCCGGTCAGGATTTCACGCGGGTTGCTGTCCCAGGCATCCCACAACAGCGCGCGGTAATTGCCATCGAAGCAGATCGGCACGCCTGCGGCATCGGCAGCGGCAACCGCCGCCTGCGCCAGCGCCACGCCGCCGGGACCAAGCGCGGGGGTGATGCCCGAAAGGTGGAGCAGCCGGGCACCGTCCAGCGCAGCGGCGAAGTCGAACCGATCCGCCGTGGAGGTCGCGAACACCGAGCCTTCGCGGTCATACGTGATCGACGAAGGTCGCAGGCCCGCGCCGGTCTCCAGAAAATAGAGGCCCATACGACCGGTTTCCCGACCCACATGCGTGATGTCGACCCCGGCGGCACCCAGCGCAGCGCACGCCTTGTCGCCCAGCGGGCTGGACGGCAGGCGCGTCACCATCTTCACGTCATGGCCCAGCGACGCAAGTCCCGCCGCGACGTTGGCCTCGGCCCCGCCCACGACCATCTCCAGCGCGTCGCACTGCACCGTCAGGCGCGCAGGCGGCGTGGCGAAGCGCAGCAGCACCTCGCCGAAACACACCACATGACCCGTCATTCATCCATCCCTTTCAACGCGTTCTCCCGTCAAGGGGTTAGCGCGCGAGCCAGCCGCCGTCGACCGCAAGGATGTGGCCGGTAACGTAATCCGCCGCCGGAGACGCAAGGAACACCGCAGCGCCTGCTATATCCTCGGGCCTGCCCCAGCGCCCGGTCGGGATGCGCTCAAGGATTTGGCGGTTGCGCGTTTCATCGGCGGCAAGCGCGGCGGTATTGTTGGTGGTGATGTAGCCGGGCGCGATCGCGTTGACCTGCACACCCTTGGGCGCCAGTTCGTTGGCCATCGCCTTGGTGACGCCGCTGACGCCGGACTTCGCGGCCGCATAGCTGGGGACGCGGATACCGCCCTGAAAGGTCAGCAGCGAGGCGATGTTGACGATCTTGCCCGCGCTCGGGCCGTCCGTAGCGCGCTCCACCATGCCCTTGGCTGCCGCCTGACTGAGGAAGAACAGCGTCTTGAGGTTGGTGTCGATCACCGCGTCCCAATCCGCTTCGGAAAACTGCAGCAGGTCGTCGCGGCGGATGATCCCGGCGTTGTTGATCAGGATGTCGACCTTGCCAAGCGCGGCGACGGTTTCCGCGACGACGCGGTCCACCGGCTCGATGCTGGACAGGTCGGCCTTGATGTTCACCGCCTTGCGGCCCGTGGCGGCGATCAGGTCCAGTGTCTCCGTCGGTTCCGAGCGGCCCGCAACCGCAACGTCCGCACCCGCCTGCGCCAGGGCGACGGCGATGGCCTGCCCGATGCCGGTATTGGCGCCGGTGACGAGCGCGGCCTTGCCCGTCAGGTCGAAGGAAATTGCCATATGTCCTATCCCGTCAGAATGTGCGTCTCCCGCGCCCCGTTGCGAAGCGCGGGAGGGGTAACCCTGCAGCAGGCTGCGCTTACTGAAGCTGGCAGATGTCCAGCACGTTCATGTCGGTATAGTCGAGGTTCTCCCCGCCCATCGCCCAGATGAATGCGTACTTCTTTGTGCCCGAACCCATGTGGATGGACCACGGCGGGCTGATGACGGCCTCTTCGTTGGCGATCACGATGTGGCGCATCTGATCGGGTTCGCCCATGTAGTGGAAGATGCGGTCGTTCTCTTCCGGCAGCTCGAAGTACAGGTAGATTTCCGAGCGGCGGTCGTGGAGGTGCGGCGGCATCGTGTTCCAGACCGAGCCTTCCTCCAGCACGGTCAGGCCGAGCAGGAGCTGCGCGCTCTCGCACACGCCGGGGATCACCAGCTGGTAGATCGTGCGCTGGTTGGAATTTGCCAGGTCGCCGCGCGCCAGCGGGTTGGCCTGGTCGAGGGTGATGTGCTTGATCGGCAGCGCCTTGTGAGCGGGGACCGACGCGATGTAGAAGCGCGCGCCCTCACCTTCGAAGATCACCTCATTGCTGCCCATGGGCACGTAGAGGCATTCCTTGTTCTTCATCTCGAACCGCTGGCCGTCGACCGTGATCGCACCGGGGCCGCCGATGTTGGTGATGCCTGCCTCGCGACGTTCGAAGAACGACTTGCCCTCGGCGCTCTTGGGCACCGTCTGCAGCGGCAGCTTGAGCGGCTCCGCACCCGGAACCGCACCGCCGATGATGAAGCGCTCGTTGTGCGAGTAGTTGAGGTTGACCTCGCCTGCCTTGAACATGCCGGTGACCAGATAACGGTCGCGCAGTTCTTCGTTGGAAACACACTCCATCATGTCCGGATGGGTGGCGTGGTACGTCTTGCAGAACACTGCGAACTCTCCCGTTCAACTCTTCGCGGCGAAGCGTATCCGGTTCAGGTAACCGGTGTCAACGCCGCGATTCCAAAATAACCGTCCTGAGCCCTTCACCGTGACCGTAGCGGCACTGCGGACGCGCGCCGGATCAGATCGGACAGGAAGAACGAGGGTTCCGAAGCCGCCGTGACTGGCCGGATCAGCTTGGCCGCAGCCGTGCTTGCCATCGTGCGGATCGGCCAGCGCACGGTGGTGAGCGGCGGCCAGATGTGCGCGGCCGTGGCGGTATCGTCGAAGCCGATGATCGACAGGTCTTCGGGGACGTTCAGCCCCCGCTCGCGCGCGGCGTGGAGCACGCCGGCTGCCATCTCGTCATTGCTGGAGAAGACGGCGGTCGGGGGCACTTCAGCTGACAGGAGCTTCTCTCCGGCGGCCTTACCTGATTCGAAGCGGTAGGTGCCGCCCGCCATGATCGCAGGGTCAGCGCTTAATCCCGCGTCCGCCAGCCCCTCGAGGAAACCCTGTTCGCGCTCCTGAGCAGACCGGAAGCCGTCAGGTCCGGCGACGAAACCGATCCGCGTATGGCCCAGTTCCGCCAGCCAGCCGACCGCCTCGCGCACAGCCTGCCGGTCGTTGGATGCGACCAGATGCTCGTCATCGTCCAGTCGCGCCGAACCCATGCGGACGACCGTGCAGCCCAGATCACGACACAGTTCAGCAAGGTCGTCCCGCTCGGACAGCGGCGGCAGCAGCATGACCCCGTAAAGCCGCTGCTGTTCGATGAAGCGGCGGATGTCGTCGTTCAGCGTGGGAGAGTGGCGGTTGACCGGATGAACGACCAGCGCGAACTCGGTGCCGCGGATGGTGTCGAGGATACCCTCCTGCACCCCCAGCACCATCTGCGCGTTGGGATTGTCGTGGATCAGCCCGATCAGGAAGTTGCGCCGCAGCGCCAGCGCGCGGGCCTGCGGATTGGGGACGTAGCCCAACTCGGCGATCACCGTTTCCACCTTTTCGCGGGTGGTCTGGTTCAGCAGCGGCGACTTGTTGATGACCCGGCTTACCGTCTTCTTGGACACGCCCGAAAGGCGCGCGACGTCGTTGATCGTGGGTTTCTGGCCTTCTGCCATGCGGCGTCCTTAAATCGTCTGGCTTCGCACCGGCATACGATGCGAATTTTTCCGGCTTGCCTTCATGCAGCGTGAAAGGCAATATGACACCGGTTACCATTCACAATCCAGTATGTCGCATACGGGGCGTGAAGTCGGAAGTGCGCATTCGGGCACTTGCGCGGGGTGACCATCCCGACAGAGCGGACACTCTGGAAGAACGCGGGTCGCCGAAGCATCGATTGACACCGGTGTCGAGTGATCTGGAACACGGTACATTTGGGTGGGGATCGTTTTGACAGACACGGCTAAATCAGTCGCCGAAGCATTCGTGACGGCGCGGCGCGAAAAGCGCGCTCTGGAAACTTATCCCGGACAGGCGCCCGCCGATCTCGGCGACGGCTATGCCATCCAGGACTTCGCCATCGAGTTCGACGGGCGCGAAATTGCCGGCTGGAAGGTTGGCAAGATCAACCCGCCGCTTGACGTCCAGCTTGCCAGCAACCGGCTGGCCGGGCCGATCTTCAACGACAGCGTGGTGACGATCACCGGAGATGAATCGCCCGAGATGCCGATCTTCGCCGACGGGTTCGGCGCAGCGGAGGCAGAGTTCCTGCTGCATGTCGCGCCGGGCTGGAACGGCGTGGTGCCGAAGGACGACGACGCCACCCGTGCCATCCTGGACGCTGTCCACATCGGCATCGAAGTGGCCAGTTCGCCCTATCCGCGCATCAACGAGGACGGGCCGCCGGTGACCGTCTCCGACTATGGCAACAACTACGGCATGGTCGTGGGTCCGGTGCTGGAAGGCTGGGAGACGATCGACTTCGACGCCATCACCGTGCGCCTCGACATCGACGGGGAAACGGCGGGGCAGGCTACCACCGCGACGATGCTGGACGGCCCGCTGGGCGCGGTGCGCTTCCTGCTGGGCAACCTGTCGGCGCGCGGCATCGACTGCAGCGGCGGCACCTGGGTGTCCACCGGCGCGGTCACCGGCGTGCATCCCGTCATTCCGGGCCAACAGGTACTGGCGACTTTCGAAGGACACGGTACCATCGCGTGCGGCATAGTCGCAGCGACACCGGCCTGACAGGCATCAAAAGGCGACAGATCACAAGACGGTCGCAAGGGAGCAGGGAAATGGATGCAGAAACCCACGGCGTTGCAGGCCGGACGGCCGGCACCGCAGGCTCGACGACAGGCGCCTCGGCGCCGCCCAAAGTCGGGCGCTATCGCTGGGTAGTGGTGGCGCTGCTGTTCGCGGCGACCGCCATCAACTACGTCGATCGCCAGATGATCGGCGTGCTCAAGCCCACGCTCTCGGCAGAATTCAACTGGAGCGAGTCCGATTTTGCCGGGATCGTGTTCTGGTTCCAGATGGCCTACGCGATCGGCTATCTGTCGTTCGGCAAGATCGTCGATACGCTGGGTGCAAGGCTGGGCTACACTGTGGCCATCGTCATCTGGACGATCAGCCACATGGCGCACGGGTTCGCCACCGGCATCACGTCCTTCGCGGTCGCCCGGTTCGGCCTGGGCGTGGGTGAATCGGGCAATTTCCCAGCCGGCATCCGCGCCGTGACCGACTGGTTCCCGCAGAAGGAGCGCGCGCTGGCGATCGGCGTGTTCAATGCGGGCGCCAATGTCGGCGCCATCGTCACCCCGCTGCTGGTGCCGCTGCTGGTGCTGTGGTTCGACTGGCGCATGGCGTTCTTCGTCACCGGCCTGTTCGGGATCATCTGGCTGGCCGTATGGTGGGCCGTCTACCGCCACCCGGACGAACACCCCCGCGTCACCCCGGAGGAACTGGCCTATATCCGCCAGGATCCCGCTGACCCGGTCACCAAGATCGGCTGGGGCCGCCTGCTGGTGGTGCGCGAAACCTGGGCCTTTGCGCTGGGCAAGTTCCTGATCGACCCCATCTGGTGGTTCTTCCTGTTCTGGCTGCCCGGTTACCTGTTCGAGCGCTACGACCTCGATCTCAAGAGCTTTGGGCTGCCGCTGGCGGCGATCTACCTGATTTCCGACGTGGGCAGCATCGCCGGCGGCTGGATGTCCTCCAAACTGATCGCGGCGGGCCGCACGCCCAACTTCGCACGCAAGACGACGATGCTTATCTGCGCCCTGTGCGTGCTGCCCATCTGGTTCGTGCAGAGCGTGGACAGCGTGTGGACGGCGGTGCTGGTCATCGGCCTTGCCACGGCAGCGCACCAGGCGTTCTCCGCCAACCTCTACACCCTGCCTTCCGACGTGTTTCCGCGCGGCGCGGTCGGCTCGGTGGTGGGCATCGGAGGCACCGCAGGCGCGCTTGGCGGCATGGGCATGGCCCTGTTTGCGGGCTACATCCTCGATGCGACGCACAGCTACGAAGTGCTCTTCGCCATATGTGCCAGTGCCTACCTGCTGGCGCTGCTGGCGGTTCACCTCCTCAGCCCCCGGCTGAAGCCGGTGGCCATAGAGGACGCCGCTGCGGCCTGAGGACGCGCGCAAGATAAACGCCGGGTGTCTTCTTCACCTTCAGGGGGGCGGCGCAGGTCAGGGATGGCCCGCACCGCCGCCCTCATAGTATCCACCATCACTTGACTAAGGCGATTGACCCCTAGTTTTTAAGCGATTGTCAAAATATTAATCTTGAAGCATGCTATTCGGACGTCTCGGGGCTAACAGACAAGAAGGGCCTGCGAACCGAAATGCCCGCATCCATTTCCATCGCGATCACAAATTCAATCATTTGCGAAGGGTTGCGGCGCATTTTTACTGATGCAGGCTTTGAAGTCACCGAATGCGTCAACGCCCTTGATGAACTCGATCTTGCAGCGCACGCAGGCCACGATCCCCACCTTCTGGTGATCGAACGCGACCTGCTGCGAACGAACTGCGTTCAGGCCCTGCAGGACGTCCGGCACATGCATGCGGACCTGCGCGTGGTGGTGCTGACCGGCGCGTTCGACTTTGAGGAGATGGTCGCGCTCTACGCGGCAGGCGCCTATGCCTATTTCCCGGACCAGGTGCCTTATCGATCGCTGGTGGCGATCCTGCAGATGGTAGGCGGCGGGCAGAAGGTGGCTCCGCCCGAAGTCATCGATTTCCTGATAAGCCTGCCCGCTTCTTCGCGCCGATCAGCCCCGTCACCGATGCTGGACTCCTATGGCTTTCGGGATCGGGAACTGCGCGTTCTCGAACTGCTGGCACAAGGTCAGCCCAACAAGGCCATCGCGCGCGAGATGACCGTGAACGAGGCTTCGGTAAAGGCGGCCGTGAAGGCCATCCTGCGCAAGCTGGGCGTGGAGAACCGCACTCAGGCGGCGGTAAGGGCGGGCGAACTGCTGGCCTTGTCCAACCCCGGTTCGGGTGACGGTAGAGACGACCCGGTGCAGCCTTCCTTTCCCGGCATGATGGCCGAAGCGGCATCGCGCATGATGGCAGGAAAGCAGATTGCGAATCGCATCGAAGGATCTTCGATCTATCCCGAAAGACGGCGCGCAGAAGATCATCAGTCCACATCGCCGCAAAGACACAGTTCGTTACAAAAGCTGATTAATCGAACGTCTATTTACTTATGTTACGCCCAAGTCTTCCAGATGGCCTGCTTATCCTGATTTTTCGGAATCCCATTCAGGTACGGACACCCGCCCAAAGGGCTGGATATTAGGTATATTCCCTCAAAATATTGCGTGACTCTCCCTAAGAGCAGTGCGACATTCGGTTTATGGAGTTAGTTTACTCCATTCGAAATATTGGGGGTTATCTAGATGTACAGACTAGAGGCTAATGAAAATGTCCAGCTGACTTCACGTGAACTGGACGTTCTGCAGTATGTCGCGATGGGCCGGTCGGCCAAGGAAACGGCGATCGAACTGAAAATCGCCCCGTGCACGGTCGAGCGTCACGTCGAGAACGTGCGCCTCAAGACCCGCACGCGCAATCGCGCCCATATGATCGCCTATGTCATCCGCGAAGGTCTGCTTCAGGCGCAGGCCGGCTGACAAGTCGGCATACTCTCCAGTAACACCTGACTGTTTCAGGAACGGCTTGCAGCCCAAGAAATCAAAAAGCCGCCCTTCGGGTCGATAACATCGCACTCCACGATCCCGCCGTCGATACGCACGCTGCGCTGTCCGCAGCCTGTTCCGCACTCGAACGATGACGGTTCGATCGACAGACCTTTGCCGACCGCTTTGCAACACGCCTCTTTCCGCACCCAGACGGTCAGGAAGGCATGGTCGATCTCTCCGGCCGGACACAGGCCCAACTGCTCCATTTCCCTATCCGTGTAATACGCCGAGGCCAGGTCCATCGCGTCGTGGATGGGACGCACCTGCTCGATGTCGATGCCGATCTCGCGCTCCGGCGACAATGCGACCAGCGCCTGTCCGGCGCTGTAGCTGATGCTGCTTCGGACCTGCGGCGCATCGGGGAGGTACGGCTTGCCGTAGGCGTTGACGGCGTAGCGCTGCTGCCGGGCAGGGATGCCGAATTCCGACTCCACCAGCAGCCGCAGGGCGCCATGCGCCGCGCGGTATCGACGGGCCAGTGCATCGACTGCAAAGCGCGCCGCGCGCTGCCGCTCCCCGTCGTCCAGTAGGGCCGTCAGCGGCTCCTGCGGCCCGTCCAGCGGCTGCACCTGCCACAAGGCGAAGGGCGCCTCCAGCCGCTGTGCCGCGACGCCATGTTCGCGCAGCACCTGCATGATTCGCGCATCCACCATCCCCCGCCTCAGCCCCCGGCCCGGCGGCGTCCCGGCAGCGGCAGCACATGACGGCAGAAGTCGCTCAGCAGCCGCGGCGGATCCTCTCCCGAAGCGCGCCCCAGCGCCTTCTTCGACAGGTGCACCAGATGCCCGGCAATCCACGCACAGTCCGCCGCCAGCGCGTAAGTCCACCCGTGGTTCTTGCGGAAGTAGCGATGGCGCGACGCGAACCAGTAGCCGGGCACCCGCCGCGCGTTGGCCTGCTGGCCAGTGACGCCGGTGCTCTGCCCCGCGATATGCAGCACGACGGGGTGCGGCGCGTACCAGCACTGCCAGCCCAGCGCCTGCGCCGAGCGGCAGAAGTCCGTTTCCTCGTAATAGAGGAAATACCCCTCGTCGAACCGAAGCCCCTGTTCCAGCGCCTCGCGCCGGACGGCCACGCTGGCGCCGGAGACCCAGTCGGCCTGAGTCGCGCGCCCGTCCATCGTGCGGGCCACTGCATGGCGGGCCAGCAGCCGCGATGCCGGGCCCCAGCGCATCCCTCGCTCCAGTTCGCCCAGCACGGTCGGAAAGCGGAAGGCGTAGGGCCAAGGGGTGCCGTCCGCCAGCAGCAGCGCGGTGCCCACCACCCCGGCGCGCGGCGTTGCCGCCAGGAACGTCGCCAGCGCCTCCACCGCGCCCGGCATCACGCGGGTATCGGGGTTGAGCAGCCAGACCGCCCGCGCCCGCCGGTCGCGCAGGACGTGGCCGATCCCCATGTTGCACCCCGCCCCAAAGCCGCCGTTCGCGGGCGATCGCAGCAGCGTCACCCAGTGCCACCGGCGCGCCTCTATCGCCGCCTGCAAGGCATCGGCAGAACCATCGCCCGAGGCGTTGTCCACCACCACCACGCGCAGACCCGCTCCCACTGCGCTTCGGCGTTCCTGCTCGATGCTCTCCAGGCACTCGACCACCAGCGCCGCCGTGCGGTAATTGACGATGACGACGTCGATCGGGAACACCAGAGACGACCGGGCCGAGCGCGCGCCCATCATTCCGCCGCCTGTTCGAAGGCGTCGATCCGCTCTTCCTGCAAGGCCATGCCGGGCCACGGGCGGTACTGCGCCAGCGCATCGTCCAGCGCGCCCTGGAACAGCGGCGCCAGCGTATCGACATGCGGTTCCTGCAGGCAAGATCCGTGCCCGCCGGGCACGTCGAGGATGAGGATGTCCTCCCGCACGCGCCGGCCCCAGCCCAATGCATAGTCCCGGTAGATCATGCGATAGGCCGTATCCTCTACCACACCGGTATCGTCGGCGGCCTTGAACAGCGCCACGCTGGCCGACTGCAGGATGCCGAGCGGGCGATGTTCGCGATGCGCGACTTCGTAGAGCTTGAGGAACGGCATCGACGCGGCGCCGTCGTCCTGCGGCCCCCCCTCTCCTTCGCGCAGGGTCTGCACGGTGCGCCGGTCTTGCGCGCGGCGCAGGCGCGATTCGACTTCCCAGCGCATCAGGTTCCACCCTCGCCGGGCGATGTCGGGCACCGCCTGAAGGACATTGCCCCCCCGGACGGAGGCCAGCAGCCGGGCAAGGCGGGTGCGGCTCTCGCCGAAGCGATGCTTGCGCGCCTCGACGTCGGCAGCGTCGATGATGCCGACGAAGGCCACCTGCTCGCCCGCCGCCTGCAACTGCTGCGCCATCTCGAAGGCGATCACCCCGCCCGCGCACAGTCCCGCCAGCAGGTACGGCCCGGCAGGCTGCACCGCACGGACCTGCGTGATGTACCAGGCTGCCATCTCGTCTATGCGGGTATGGGCGTGGCCACCGTCCGCCTTGCGCAGCGGTTCGAGCCCCAGAACCGGGCGGGTACCGTCCAGCCGCAGCGCCATACCCCGATAGAGCAGCGTCTCGCCCAGCCCGTCATGGACCAGGAACAGCGGCGTCCCCTGCCCGCCCTTGCGGATGGTGACGATGCCCCTGCCCATGCCTGTGCCCCTGCCGTCCGGCTCATCGCCGCGAAGGTCCGGCGCAGCACCGTCGGGGTCGAGGGTCGCCGCCAGACCTGCCACGGTCGGTTGGCCCAGCATCGCCGCCAGCGGCAGCGTCCGCCCCGTCTTACGGCGCAGGCGATTGGTGAACTGCACGGCCAGCAGCGAATGGCCGCCAAGGTCGAAGAAGTTGTCGTGCCGCCCCACCGCGTCCACGCCCAGCAGATCGCACCACAAGTCGGCGATCACCTGTTCGGTCGCAGTGGCGGGCATATCCGCCGGGTCGCCCCCGGCCGCATCCCGGCGCACCGCACGCGGCGGCGTGCGCAGCCGCCGCAGCACCGGGCCGAGATCGCAGGGCGAGATGATCGTGTGCGGCGCATGACGACCGGAAAGCAGCCGCGCGATCACTTCCACGCCTTCGGACGGCAGGATGCCTTTGGGTTCGGCACCGGGCAGTACGGTCGGTTCGGGGGGGCGAGATGCGTCGGTCACCACGGCGGCAAGGCGCGCGGCATCGCCCACATGGATCATCGTGAATTCGCGCACTTCGGCCAGGATCAGCCCGTCGCCATCGGTGATGGTGACATCGAACACCGCCGTCTGCCCGTCGGCGGAGACAAGCCGGATGTGGCTCCACGCCAGCGCAGGCAAGGGGGCGTGCAGCGCGCACCGGCGATAGGTGAACGGCGCGTAGAAATCGCGCGCCGGATCGCGTCCGGGGATCAGCGTCTGCGCGCCCGCCGTCGCGAAATCGAGCAGCGCGGGATGCAGGGCCATCGCCTGCGCCTCGTCCCTGAAGGGCTGCGGCAGTTCAAGCTGCAGCAGCGCTTCGCCATGCGGCCCGGCCAGTGCCTGGACGATGACGTCCCAGCGCGGCCCGAACGCCATCATCGGCTGGTCCGCCGCCCCGCATCGTGCGGGGATGCAGCGTTCGGCCACGGCGCCAAGGTCCAGCGCGGGGCGAGCCGGTGCCCTTGCCCGCGCCCGTACGGCGCCGTGGGCATGCTCCACCCACTCGCCGCCCGCCGCCGGTCGGCCAAGGATGGCGACCTTCCAGCCGCCCGCCCCCTGCCGGCGAACATGGACACGCAGTGCCCGCGCCTCGCCATCAGCTACCGCAAAGGGTTTCAGGAACGTCACGTCGGAAAATTCCAGCGGCCCTTTTTCGACGAGTGCAACTGCTGCCCGAAGCATCTCAAGAAAAGATGTTCCGGGCAGCAGCGCACCGGCACCCACGACGCGATGCTCGTCGAGCACCCAATGCCGTTCGGGGGTTAGGGTGCCGGCGACTACGAATTCGTCGTCGGAAATGGTGATGCAGCGTTCCAGGAACGGGTGCTCCATCGCGCGGCCCGGCCCCAGGTTCTCGGGAAGCGCGCCGTCCCCACCGCCCCGCGCCCCCAGTGCGGCCGCCATGCCGACCTGTGCCCACTGGCTCCAGCCGACTGACAGCACCCGCGTCGCCCCATCGCCGCGGCGGGCTTGTGCGTGGGCGTCCAGAAACGCATTGGCGGCGGCATAGTCCGCCTGCCCCGGCAGCCCGGCAAAGGCGCTGACCGAAGAGAACAGCAGCAGAAAGTCCGGTGCGCGGCGCGGCTGTGCCTCATGCAATGCCGCTTCAAGCGCCAGCGTACCGGCGATCTTTGGCCGCAACACCGCTTCGACAGCCGCGCGCGTGCGCGTTTCCATCAGGCCATCGTCGAGAGTGCCGGCGGCATGGAACACGCCCTCTACCGGACCGAACCGCGCCGCCGCCCGGCGAATGCCCTTCGCCAGCGCCCGCGCGTCGGCTACGTCGGCGGCCACAAGCTCCACTTCGGCGCCGGCCTCCTCCAGCGCCAGCAGACGGTGTAGCCTGTCCGCAACGCCCAGCGGCAGATCGCCCGCCGCCAGCCGCCGCTCCCACTCCGCGCGAGGGGGCAGCGCGCCGCGCCCGACGAGCACCAGCTTCGCCGCATATCCCTGCCCCAGATGGTCCGCGATGGACAAGCCCAGCCCGCCCAGACCACCGGTGATGAGGTAAACGCCGCCGTGCCGCAGCCAGGTGTCCTGCCCCTCGGCCAGCGGCTCACGCGTGTTGCCATAAGCCAGCATCCACCGCTCCCCGGCACGCAGGGCGACGTCGCCGCCCATGCCGCGCCGATCGCGGTCCAGTGAAGCCTCGTCGATAACGGCCTCGGCAGGCGCAGCGGCGTTCAGCGGCCCAAGGTCGATATCGATGGCGCGTACCTCCAGCGCCGGATACTCCGCGCCGATGGTCCGCCCCGCGCCGATTGCCGTGGCCTTGAGCGCCACCGTGCCGGTATCCCCCGCTACCCGCTGCGCGCCGGTGGTGACCAGCGTGATGACCACCAGCCCTTCGTCGGTCTGGGCAGCCAGTTCGGGCGCCATCGCGATCAGGGCATGAAGTCCCCGGTCAAGAATGGCGGCATCGCGTCGCCGGGCGGGAGCCACCCCACCGACCAGCCAACAGTGGTGGACCTGCCGGGGCATGCGTCCGTCCCGGCTCAGACGGTCGAACAGCCGCGCCCAGTCCTCACGCACATCGGGCCGCAGCGCGAAGGCGTCGGCACTGTCGGCGCGAAAGCGGGATGCAGCGTGCACGGTGACGGTATCGACGCCGCGACCCCGCAGTTGCACGGCCAGTGCGCTGCCGAACCCGTCGTCGTCGCACAGAACCAGCGCCGGCCCCGTGGTTTCGCCGCGATCGGGCAGGTTTGCGCGGCTCCACACCGGTTCGTAAGCCCAGTCGCCCAGCGCCAGCCGGGTCTCGGCATCGCCGCCGCCGCGCGCATCCTGCAGTGTCTGCCCCGGCTCTATCCAGTGCCGTTCACGCTCGAAGCGGTAGGTCGGCAGCGGCACGCGCAGCCGCCGCTCGTCGCCCCACCACGCAGCCCAGTCCACCTCGACGCCCAGCGCCCATAGCTCGCCCAGCGCCTCTGCCAGCCGGTGGCCGTCCGCCACGTCCTCCCCCACATGGCGCATGGAAGCGACCACCGGCTGCGATGGCTGGCGCGCGGGATGGCGGCGGGCAAGGCTGGTCATCGCGCGACCGGGGCCGACTTCCAGCAGCACCTGATCGGCGGTGCCCAGCAGGCACTGCAGGCCGTCGGTATAGCGCACCGGTTCGCGCAGGTGGCGGACCCAATATTCCGGATCGGTCGCCTCCGCCGCGCTTACCCATGTTCCGGTCAGGTTCGACGCGAAGGGGATCTGCGGCGCGCTGAACGCGATCGTGCGCAACAGGGCGCGGAATTCGGGCAGGATCGGGTCGAGCATGGCGGAATGCGCCGCGACTTCGATGGGGATCGCCTGCGCCTCTACCTCACGCACGTGGAGCGTTTCGGCGAACCGGGCCACCGCGTCGGCAGCGCCGGACACCACGCACAGGTCGGGTGCATTGATCGTGGCGATGGAGAGGTCGGGCGGCAGCAGCGGGGCCAGTTCCGCCTCGGCCAGCGGGACGCTTATCATGCCGCCCTTCGCGGTCGTCTCGAACAGACGGCCACGGGCATGAACGATCCGAAGGCCCGCTTCCAGGTCGATGACGCCGGCGATGTGCGCGGCGGCGTATTCGCCGCAGCTGTGCCCGATCATCGCTGCAGGCCGGATGCCCAGCCCCATCCAGAAGCGGGCCAGCGCCGTCTGGACGATGAACAGCGCAGGCAGGGCGTTGGACGGGCGCTCAAGCTGCGTCGCGGCCTCGGCACGGTCGTTCTCCACCGGGAACAGCCAGCGCGCAAGGTCGCCCCCGGCGATGCGCGACAGCGCGGCAAGGCCTTCGTCGATCGCAGCCCGAAATACCGGCTCGCTTTCGTAAAGGCCGCGCGCCATGTCGACATGCTGCAACCCGCCGCCGCCGAACTGAAACGCGACTGGGCGACCTGCCACACAGGGCTGCTTCGCCGAGGAGTGGCGGTCGGCAGCCTGCAGCGCCGAGGCGGCGCCTTGAACGTCTTCAGCCACGGCGAACCGCCGCCACGCCAGCGCCCGGCGTCCGGTGCCGAGCGTGTAGGCGGCATCCGCCAGCGGCGCGGCGTCCGATGCCGCGAAATGCCCCGCCAGCGCCAGCGCGTTCGCGTCGGCAGCGCCTTGCGTGGCGCCCGAGGTCACCAGCAGCTGGCTGCGACGGCTCGGCCCGCCGGGCGCGCGCACGGGCGCCTCCTCCATGACGATATGCGCGTTGGTGCCCCCGACACCCAGGGAACTGACTCCGGCGCGACGGGGGCGATCGTCGCGCCGGAGCCAGGGCGCGCTGGCGGCCTGCACGCGGAACAGGCCGGTATCCAGCGCACATTCGGGATTGGGCGCCTGAAAATGGGGAACGGGGGGAAGCTCGGCGTGGCGCATCGCCAGCGCCACCTTGATGACACCTGCGGCCCCGGCAGCGGTGTCGGTATGGCCGATGTTGGCCTTGACCGAACCCAGCCCGCAGGGCGCGGGGCGCGGGGCGGACTGGCCGAACACCTGCCGCAGCGCCGCCACTTCGATGGGGTCGCCGATGGGCGTGCCGGTGCCGTGCGCCTCGACATAATCGATCGCGGCGGGATCGAGGCCCGATACCGCCAGCGCCTCGGCGATGACGGTCGCCTGCCCGTCCACGCCGGGGGCCAGATAGCCGACCTTGCCCGCGCCGTCGTTGTTGATGGCAGAGCCGCGGATCACCGCATGAATGTGGTCGCCACCGGCAATCGCGTCCTCAAGCCGCCGCAGGGCGAGCACCGCCACGCCGCTGCCGAACACGGTGCCTTTGGACCCGGCGTCGAACGGACGGCACAGGCCGTCGGGCGACAAGATCTCACCCTGTTCGTAAAGGTAGCCCTGCCGGTGCGGCAGCTCGATCGACGCGCCGCCCGCCAGCGCCATGTCGCATTCGCCCGAAAGCAGGCTCTGCGCCGCCATGTGAATGGATACGAGCGAGGTGGAGCAGGCGGTCTGCACGTTGATGCTCGGCCCCTTCAGGTCGAGCAGGTACGACACCCGCGTGGTCAGGAAGTCCTTGTCGTTGCTGGTGTGGCGCAGCAGGAACAGGCCCATGTCGCTGACCAGCTTGCCGTTGGTCATGAGGTTGTAGGGCATGTAGGCATTGTGCCCGGACCCGGCGAAGACGCCGATGACGCCCCCCGCACTTTGCGCGAACCCCTGCGGCGTGTGCCCTGCGTCCTCCAGCGCTTCCCACGCGCATTCCAGGAAGTGGCGGTGCTGCGGGTCCATGACCGCCGCATCCCGCTTCGACAGACCGAACAGCGTGGCATCGAAGCACTCCATGTCGGCCAGCGGCGCGCCACGGCGGACATAGTGCGGATTGCGCAGCAGCGCGGGGGGCACTCCGGCGGCCAGCAGCTGCTCTTCCGAATAGTCCTCGATCCCGTCGCGGCCATCGCGCAGCATCGACCAGAATTCCTCCGGTCCGCGTGCTCCGGCGAAGCGGCAGGACATGCCGACAATGGCGACGGCGTTCGACAGGTCGAGCGCGGGATCGAACGGTTCCTCGATGGGCTGGTGCATGGTTCAGACCCTCACGCCAATGCGGGCGACGCTGCGGCGCTGGCGCGCCTGGTTGCGCATGGCGGCGCGGTTCTGGCCTTCCAGCGCAGCGCCCACGTCACCCTCGCCGCCCGAAAGGTGCGCGCCAAGGCTGGCGATGGTCGGGAAGCGGAAGATATCGGTCAGCGCCACCGGCTGCGACAGTTCCGCCGACAGCCGTCGGTGGACCTGGATCGCCAGCAGCGAATGGCCGCCGATGTCGAAGAAGTTGTCGGTCGGGCGCACTTGCGGCAGCTTCAGCACGTCGCACCAGATCGCCTGGATCTGCGCTTCGACGGCGCTGGCCGGGGCTTCGGAGCCATCGGCCGAATTGTCCACCACCACGCTCACCGGATCAGGCAGCGCGTTGCGGTCGATCTTGCCGTTGGGCGTGCGCGGCAGTGCGTCCAGCAGCACGAAATTGGCGGGCACCATGAAATCGGGAAGCCCTTCGCGTAGATGCGCTCGCAGCTCCTCCACGCCCGGCGCGTTCGCGCGCGGCGCGACATAGGCGACAAGGCGGGTCGCGGCGCCCTCCCTGCGGGCGATGACCACGGCTTCGGTGACCTGCGGGTGCGCGGTCAGCGCGGCTTCGATCTCGCCCAGTTCGATGCGGTAGCCGCGAATCTTCACCTGATGATCCAGCCGCCCCAGGAACTCCAGCGTGCCGTCCGGACGCTGGCGGGCGAGATCGCCGGTGCGATAGGCGCGCTCCCCTGCGATGAAGGGATGCGCCACGAAGCGCTCCGCCGTCAGTTCGGGACGGTCGTGATAGCCCCGCACCACGCCCGCGCCGCCGATCACCAGTTCGCCCGGCATCCCCTGCCGCACCGGCTGCAGGCTGCGGTCGAGGATGTAGATCTGCTGGTTGAGCAGCGGCCTGCCCAGCGGCGGCGCGCCTTCCCCGGCTTCAAGTGCGTGGACGGCGGACCACACGGTCGTTTCCGTGGGGCCGTACATGTTCATGACCGTGCCCGAAACCAGCGCGGCCATGTCCCCCGCCAGCTGCGGCGGAAACGCCTCGCCGCCGACCATCAGGTGTTTCAGCGCGGCAAGGGCGGGCCGGGACGCCTCGTCCCCCGCCAGCACCTGCAGCAGCGAGGGCGTGCATTGCAGGTGCGTGACGCCGTGACGTGCCATCAGATCGTGCAGCGGGCGCTCCACCGCCTCGCCCTGCGCCAGTTCCTTCAGCCGGGCGATGGCGGGCAGGTGGTCGATCACCGTCTGCGCCTCCACCCCAAAGTCGACGAGGCAGCCGATCTCGTCCACGCCGATCCCGGACAGGCGGGCCACCAGCGCCACGTTGTCCTCGGGCGTGCCGAACAGGCCGCTGGTCTCGAAATACCGTTCGAACGCATGGTCGAGCAGGGCGTCGGTCTCTTCCGCGCTGAGGTCGGACAGTTCCAGCTTCGCCGCGCCCGCAGGCGTCTTGAAGGCGGGGAAGGACCAGGCGTACTGCTTGAGCAGGTTGGTCGAGGTGCGCAGGTATTCGATCAGCGGGGCGCGCACGGCTTCGCGCACCGCCTCCTCGCTTTCACCCAGGAACGTGTGGAGCATCAGCGTCACCCGGCCCTCGCCCGCATGGCCCGCCGCGCTGCGGGAGGCGCGATAGGCGGCGATCTTGGCGGCGACGTCCTCCACCGACTGGCCCAGCAGGTGCGTCAGCACGTTGGCACCGATGCGCCCCGCCTCGCGGAAGGTCTCGACGCTGCCGGCAGACGTGATCCAGACCGGCAGTTCGGGTTGGACCGGGCGCGGATAGGTCCGCACCGACACGTCATGGCCCATCGGCCCCGGCCATACCCGCGCTTCTCCCCGCCAGAGGCCGCGCACATCGTCTACGCAGCGCGCCAGCGTTCCTGCGCGGTCTGCGAAAGCGGCGGGGTTGAGCACGAAGTCGTCCGGCTGCCAGCCTGAGGCGAAGGCGATGCCCACGCGCCCGCCCGACAGGTTGTCCACCAGCGCCCACTCCTCCGCGATGCGCAAGGGGTGGTGCAGGGTGCCGACGACGCTGCCCGCGCGGATCTGCACGCGCGAGGTGATCGCGGCGATGGCAGCGGCGGCGACGGCGGGATTGGGATAAGGGCCGCCGAAATCGTGGAAGTGGCGCTCCGGCGTCCATATCGCCTCGAACCCGTGGACATCGGCAAAGCGCGCGCCCTCAAGCAGCAGGCGGTACTGCTCCGCCGCGCTGCCCGCGCTGGTACTGGCGAAGTAGAACAGGCTGAAACCGACGGCGCGCTTTTCCGCGCTCATCGCCGGGACATCGCCGCGCACTTCGCGTTCGCTGGCGATGACCACGTGGTAGCCGTGCATCAGCGGCCACATCAGTTCCAGCGTGGAGATGTCGAAGCTCAGGCTCGTGACGGCCAGCCAGGTGCCGTCGGGCGCGATGTGGCGGTCCATTCCGGCGTAGAAGTTGGCTAAGTTGCGATGCTCCACCATAACGCCCTTGGGCAGCCCGGTGGAGCCCGAGGTGTAGATCATGTACGCCAAATCGTCCCCGCCCGCGCCGCCGTCGATCGCGGTGGACGGACGGACGGCGAAGGCCTCGCGCAGGGTATCGACATGCATGATCGGCGCGGTCGTTTCCGGCAGGTCAGCCGCCAGTGCCGTCTCGCTCAGGATCAGGGCCAGACCGGAATCGGCCACCATGTGGGCGATGCGGTCGCGCGGGTATGACGGGTCCAGCGGCACATAGGCCCCGCCCGCCTTGTGGACGCCGATCAGGCAGGCGATCATCTCCACCGAGCGGGACAGGTGCAGCCCGACCAGCACGTCCGGCCCCACCCCGCGCGCGGCCAGTTCATGCGCGATGCGGTTCGACAGCGCATCCAGTTCGGCATAGGTCAGCGACGCGCCCAGCGCGGTCACGGCCGCCTTATGGGGGGTGTGGGCAGCCTGTGCGGCGAAACGGCGATGCCACGGGTCGGCAGCGGCAGGCCCGCCGGTGGCATTCCATGCGCCGAGCACGGTGGCGCGTTCTTCGCAGGTCAGCAGCGACAGGTTGCCGATGGGGGCATCGGATGCGCCTTCGCTGAACATGGCCGCGAAACCGCGTGCCAGATCCTCGGCCTCGGCGCGGGCGATGCGGGTGGCGTCCACGGTCCACCGCAGGGTGCCCTGCGCCGGGCAGATCGCGATGTCGAGCACGGCCCCCCCCGCCCGCGCCTCATCCGGGCTGTCGACGACCTGAACGCTGACGGGATGGTCGAAACCGGCTCGCCCGCGCAGTTCAGGGCTGCGGGCGATAAGGTCGGCGGCGATGGCGACGCGGCGATGCAGCCCAGCCACTTCACGCGCCACCCGATCACGGGTGACGGTCAGGGGCGCGTCGAAATCGACCTCCACGCGGAACGGCATCTCCGGTGCGAACCAGTTCGCCACATCGCCTAGCCTTGCGCGGCTGACGCGGTCGGCATAGCCGATCTCCACGCAGTTGCGATCCGCCACCCGGGCCAGCCAGGCGACTACTGCGGCCAGCGCCGTGCCGCCATCGATCCCCGGCGGCAGGGCACGGTCGAACGCGAAGGGCTGTGCCGGGCCATCGCCAAGGCGCGGGCGGAACTGCGGCAGTTGCAGGCCTTCGCGCTGACGCAGGCGGCGTCGCCACCAGCCTTCGTAACGACCGGCGGCAGCGTCCAGCACGTCCAGCTCTTCGCGGTGGGCCGGATCGAGCGAGCCGAGCGCCGGGATGCCGATCAGCAGGTCGCTCACCTGCGTGCCGGTCAGCACGTCGCCCGCCAGCGTGGCAAGGCGATCCAGCCGCACGTCGAAATCGGCGGTGGCGATGACGGGCGTCGGGCCGGACAGAATAACCGTGCCGGGCGCCCGGCCCGAAGCCGTTGCCAGCGGCGTGACTTCGTGCACCAGCAGCAGCCGGTCCCCGGCCATCGCCTTGGGCGCCCCCATCGGGTTGGCATAGAGGCCGAAATCCAGTGCCCGCACCATCCGGGCGATGGCCTGCGCGGGGCGCTTCCAGTCGATCGTGGCGGCAGCTTGGGGGCGGTCCGCACGGCCTACCATGCGATCGGGACGGCGGCTTTGCGGCACCGCTCGGGCCACTGCGCCGTCGAGATCGCCGACGATGGCAGCGAAGCTTCGCAGCCCCGCCTCGAAGCAGCGGGTGTTGAGCGACAGGGCGGTCTCCCCAGGCGCGATGGCGAACCGCTCCGCTGCAAGGATCGCGCCTTCGTCCACCGCGCCGGTCATTAGGTGCCAGGTCACACCGTGGTGCGCCGCGCCGTCCAGCAGCGCCCATACCGGGGTATTCAGGCCTGCCAGTTCCGGCAGCGGGCCATCGTGGAAGTTGACCGCGGCCCGCCGCGCCAGCGCCAGCACGTCGGCAGGCAGGACGGACAGGTTGGAGATGCTGAACAAGTAATCGACGCGATGCCCGTCACCGGCCAGCAAGTCGCGCGACTTTTCCGCCAGCGTCAGGCCGGAACGGCGTGCCCAGTCGGCGGCAGGGGACTGTGGATCGGCCACGACGGCGGCAATGCTGAAACCCTGGTCGAGCAGCAGCTTTCCGCACTCGGCAAGCAGCGTTTCGTTGCCAACCAGAATACATGAACGTTGCCCATGCAGGAATGATCTCTCGATACCGTTCGAGTCGCCCGACGTTGCCATGTAATGCCCCACACCCACTTCATTCGAAGAATGTCATGCGAGTGTATTCGGGATATTTTCGCAAAGCCATGTTGCAAACCCCGCACCTGTTTTCACTATGCAGGCTTACTTGGAAGTTTTCAGTGCAGGATTACTTATACTCTATAATCCGCATTGGGGCCGAACGGCGACCACTGCGCAGGGCATGGCGCCAGTAGTCGATCTGCCCATGCAGGTGCGGCAGCTTGCCCAGGATCAGCCATGTCGCCTGCAGCGCGTCGCGGCGCCGGCGGATCCGCAACCACAGCACCGGCCAGAGCGCCCACAGCGGCGGCAGGGACCAAGCCACGTTGCTCAGCACCTGACGCCGCAGCGCCCGCCCCGCCTGAGGATCGCGCGCACCGCGCATCGCCAGCGCCTGCGCCGTGGCATACCCGCTGCGGCGGTTGCGCTGCCACCACTGGCCCAGGCGGTGCATGCGGGCATCGTGGATGGTCATGTCGCCCTCGATGCGGCGGACCTTCCAGCCGCATTGCCGCATGCGGTGGCACATGTCCGGCTCCTCGCCCGCGATCAGGGTGTCGTCATAGCCATCGACCTGCCGCAGCGCCGCCATCCGAACCAGCGCATCGCCGCCCACTGCCTCGGCAGGGCCGACCGGCGTGTTCCATTCGTGATCGCACAGCCGGTTGTAGCGGCTGGCATCGGGTGCCATCTCGCGTCGGCGCCCGCAAACGGCGGCAAGGCGGTGATCGGCCTGAAGCGCGTCCACCGCCTTGTCCAGCCAGCCGGGCACCAGTTCGCAGTCACCGTCGATGAAGTGCACCGCCTCCATCTGCGGATCGTCCCGCAGGTGCTGCCGCCACCCGGCATTGCGCGCCCGTGCCGCCGTGAAGGGGTGCCGTGGGTCAAGCTCCAACACCGGCAATCCGCAATTGGCCGCGCGGCGCACGCTGCCGTCGGTGGAGCCGGAATCGACGTAGACCGCCGGGCGACCCGTCCGCATAACGCTGGCGATGCAGGCAGCCAGCCGCGCGCCTTCGTTGCGCCCGATGATGACGAAGCCGACGCGCATCACGGCAGCCGCTCCGTCCGGGTCCACTCGCGTTCGCGGCGGGTCAGGAACTGGGCGATAAGCGGCAATTTCCAGACGACGTAACCGGGCAGCCGACCCAGCACGGACGGTGGCAGCACCCCCCGCCCGTGATGCCACCAAGCCCGCAGAAGCCCGGCAACGGCGGCGGCCTGCACCGCGCCCAGCGCCAGCAACGGTGCCGACAGGCCGGACAGGGCCAGCACAATCGCCGAAGCCCCTGCGGAGCACAGCGCCAGCAGGACCGTGGGCGGCACCATCAGGTCCAGCGCCACCACCGCCAGTGCCGGGCGGCGGAGCGACCCGGCAAGCAGACGGGGCAGGTACCGTCCGGCGGTCTGCATCATCCCATGCTCCCATCGGCGGCGCTGCCCTGCGGTGCCGTCCTGCGAACTCGGCGCGCTGAGCACGCGGGCGTCGGGCTCCACGATCACGCGGTGGCCCGCCAGCAGCAGGTCCAGGCCCATCTCCAGATCCTCAACCAGAGAGCCGCCGGGCCAGTGCATGCCGAGGAACATCGCGCGCGGAAATGCCATGCCCGAGCCATGCAGCAGCGCCGCCCCGGACAAGCGCGCCAGTCCCTGCTGCCGCACCAGGTTCTTGACGAGAAACGCAAAGCTGGAAATCCGGACGTTCGGCCCTGCGGTGTCGGGCGGCGGGTCCAGCAGGAACACCCCCTGCACCGCAGCATCGCGCGCCTGCGCCGTCACCGCCAGTGCAGCCAGCGATCCGGGCGCGGCGCGGCAATCGGCGTCCAGCACGATCACCGTGCGCATGGCGGTCCTGTGCGCCGCGATGAACGCGCGCGCAAATTCAAGTGCATGGCCCTTGCCGCGCAAGGTCGGGTCGCAGCGCTCGATCACCGTGGCGCCCGGCGCACGCGCCCTTGCGGCGGTATCGTCGGTGCAGTTGTCGGCGACCACCAGCAGTTCGTCGCCATCGCGCAGCTGCGCACGGGCAGCGCGCACGGCGGCTTCTATCCCGCCCGCTTCGTCATGTGCGGGCATCACCACGATGAAGGGCGGCGCCGCAGACGTTCCCGGCGCCTTTGGCAGGGGCCGCCGCGCGCCGGCAAGGCACTCAACCGCGAGGACTGCCGTTGGCAATCCCGCCGCCGCCGCGACCCACCATGCCACAGCGCCCGTCAATTCCAGAAGCGCCATCCGATCCCCCGCTCAGCCGCCGTCACGCCCGCAGGCGCGCAATCGTGTGAGGCCCAAGGGTACGCGGGGCGTACGAATCGGGGCAGACGTGAAACTCCCTTGGAAGTTCTCATGATCGACACCGATCCGGCCCCGCCGTTAGATTTCGGCATCGATTTGCCGGGCGACGATGCTCGTGCATTACCCGTGCCTTCAAGGAGATTGCCGCGTGAATCCAAGGCAGCGCGCCGCGCAATGACCATGCAGGCTTCCGGCACCGGATGGCCGGCGCCCCGCCTGCGCCTTGTCGATCGCCTGCGCGATGCGGCCTTGCGCGACACCAACGTCGTGGCCGCCTCCGTCATCCTGACCAACCTGCTGCGTGCGGTCAGCAGCATGATCCTGACCCGGCTGCTGGCGCCCGAGGTGTTCGGCATCTCGGGCGTCATCACGTCGCTGCAGCTGACCGTGGTGCTGCTCAGCGATCTGGGCTTTCAGGGGTTCGTGGTGCGGCAGAAGGACGGGGACCGCAAAGGCTTCCTGGACACCGTCTGGACCGTGGCGGTGATCCGCTCCGCCATCCTGACGATGGCGCTGGCGTTGATGGCGGTACCGGTTTCCCATGCGCTGGGACGGCCCGAACTGGCGCCGCTGATCGCGGTGTCCTCGCTGATCTTCCTGCTGGACGGCACCGCCTCCACCAGCCTGCTGACCGCGCTGCGCACCCGCCGCATCCTGCGTCTGTCCGGCGTGGAGCTGGCGGCGCTGGCGGTGCAGATCGTCGCCAGCACCGCCCTTGCATGGGCCTGGCCCACGTACTGGGCGATACTGGGCGGCATGTTCATCGGCACCGCGGTGAAATCGGTGCTCAGCTATACCGTATTCCCCGACGCCCGCCGCGCGTTCGCGCTGGAACGCGAGACACTGCGCGAGTTCTGGGCCTTTTCCCGCTACATGACAGGGTCGAGCATCATCTTCCTGCTCATCACCCAGTGCGACAAGCTGGTGCTGGCCCGGTTCATGCCGCTCGACCATTTCGGGTTCTACGTGCTGGCGGGCAATCTAGCCTCGGCGCCGCTGGCCTTCGCCAGCAATTATACCAGCCGCGTGCTGCTGCCGGCCTATGCCGCGCTGTGGCGCGATGGAGCGGCGGACATGCGCGCGCGCTTCTATGCCCGGCGCCGCCTGCCTTCACTGCTCTATGCCGTGCTTACGGGCGGGATCATCGGCGGGGCGCCGCTTATCATCGGCGTGTTCTACGATCCCGCCTATGCCCAAACGGCGCTCTACATGCAGATCCTGTGCATCTCCTCGCTGCTGGCGATGCCGTCCAACGCGGCTCACGAAAGCCTGATCGCGACCGGGCGGATCAGCGCCTATCTGGAGGCGAACACCGCCAAGCTGGTCTGGCTGGCGACGATGGGTCCGCTGGGATACCTGACCGGTGGACAGCTGGGGCTGGTGCTGGCGGTCGGCACAATCGAACTGGCCGCGCTGGCCGCCAAGTGGACGCGGCTGTGGCAGGTCGGCCTGCTGGACCTGCGGCAGGAGGCGCTGTTCCTTGCGGCCGGGCTGGCCGGGATCGGATTGGGTGCGGCAGCGCATCTGCTGCTGTCGCCGTTGATCGTCTGAGGCCGGGGAAACATCACACGACATACGGGGGAGCCGATTAATGACGCCTGCGCCGGATAACGACACGTTGCTGCTTTATGCGCCCGTGCCCCTCCACCGTGGGGCGGATGGCGGGTTGCTGATCGAATCGCAGGCGATGAACGGCCTGCGGCTATGGGCGCGCAGCTTTTCGCGCGTGGTGGTGATGATGCCGCTTAGCCCCGACCCTGCTCCGCGTGGCTGGGTTCCGGTAGCGGAAGCGGCCGGAACGCTTGACCAGGTCCGCCTTGAGCCGCTGCCGATGGCCTATCGGCCCGACCAGTTCCTGCGCCAGCTTGCTCCCACCCGGCAACGTATCCGCGCCCTGATCGGCGAAGCCCGCTGGCTCAGCTTCGCGATCGGCGGGCTGTTCGGGGACTGGGGCGCGGTCGCCGGATTTGCCGCGCATGGCATGGGCCGGCCCTTTGCCGTGTGGACCGACCGGGTGGAATCCGAAGTCGTGCGCCGGTCGCTGGGCGACGGGCCTTGGCGGGCAAGGCTGCGGGCGAGGCTGACGCACCGGCCGATGGCCCGGCTGGAACGCGCGGTGATCGGGCGGGCTTCGCTGGGGCTGTTCCACGGCAGGGAAACCTACGACGCCTATGCGCCGTTCGCGTCCGGGCCGAGCGAGATCGTCCACGACATCCACCTGGCCCCCGCCGATCACATCGATCCGGCACGCCTTTCGACAAAGCTGGACGACGCCCGGCACGGCCCGCTGCGGCTGACTTACGTGGGCCGCGCAGACCCGATGAAAGGTCCGCTGGACTGGATCGAGGTGCTGGAACGGCTGGCCGCGATGGGCGTGGATTTTCGCGCGCGGTGGCTGGGCGACGGGTCCGAGCGCCCGCAGATGCTGGCGCGCATCGCCGCCGCCGGACTGCAGGACCGGGTGGAGATGCCCGGCTTCGTCACGGACCGCGCCGCGATTCTGGAGGAACTGCGCAGCGCCCACGTCTTCCAGTTCTGCCACCTGACGCCCGAATCGCCGCGATGCCTGATAGAGGCGCTGGCATCGGCCTGCCCGATCGCGGGATATGCCAGCGCCTACCCTGAGGATCTGATCGCCGCGCATGGTGGTGGCGTGCTGGTGCCGATGGGGGAAAAGGCCGCCCTTGCCCACGAAATTGCGGTGCTGGCGGGGGATCGGGAACGGCTTTCACGCCTTGTCGCAAACGCCCGCGCCGATGGCGCTCCCTTTACCGATGAGCATGTCTTCGCCCATCGCAGCGAGGTGATACGCCACCACTTGGGTGCGGTTTAGGACGCAGCAACGGCCATTGGCCCGACGAACTGCGGCGATGGCCGGGGCGGCGGCGGTGCTGCCGTCTGCCCCCGGCCCGCCGCCCGGATCGCCGCCGCAAAGCCCATGAAGCCCAGCGTCAGGAACGCCATGCGCGTGGCGAAGAACGTGAAGAACAGCGTCGCGCCAAGGGCCGCCAGACAGCCGAACACGAAGACCGCCGGTATCGCCGTCTCGGCCAGACCGCGCCGCCGCCACAGGCTGAACAGCGGCGCGCCAAGGTTCCAGAGGAATGCGACGAGGCCGATCACCCCCGCCACCAGCGCGAACCACAGGTACGTGTTCACGAAGTCGATGATGCCTTCGCCCTGTCGCATGTCGTTCAGCCGCACTTCCAGCTCATCGCGCGAGAAGCCGACGATAGGGCTGGCCCAGAATTCCTCGGTTCCGCGCCGCAGCAGGTCGCGGCGGTAATCGGCGGTGTCGCTGCCCTGCCCCGACAGGCCGAGCGATTCGGAGAAGCTGGGCCAGACTTGCGCGGCGACCAGGATCAGCGTCACCGCCGCCGCCGTCGGCACGACCTTGCGGACCAGCGCCGCCCATCGCCCGAGGAAGACGTCGCCCAGCAGCACGGCGATGCCGAAGGCGACCCAGGCGTTGCGCGATTGCGGCGTGGATGCGCCCAGGAACACCAGCAGGCACAGCAGGCCATGCCGCACGCGGGTGCGAAAATCGTCGCGGATCAGCCACAGCGCGAACAGGCACAGGACCATCACCAGCGCGATCGAGGTCGGTTCGTTGAACGGCCCCCCCGGCCGCATCATCGCGCCGCGCGACTTGACGATCAGCAGCATCTGCACGCCGTAATGCCAGTAGAGTTCGTTATACATCGGCCAGCTCTGCCAGGCTTCGAACACGAGTATCCCCGCCAGCGCCGTACCCGAACAGGCGAACCAGCGCATGGCCGAGCGCATTGCGGATGCATGGCCCAGCGCGCGGCTCAGGATGTAGTAGGGCAGCCCGAAATCGAAGGCGATGTTGATGGTGGTGCGCAGGAAATGCGTGAAGCTGGTGCTTCGCGCAGAGGCGAAGACCAGCACCAGCAGCAGCAGCGCCACCCGCAGATCGTCCTTGCCGGCAATCCTGGCGCCGCCGCCCGTCCGGCGTATCGCCACCACCGCGCCCAGCGCCAGCGCATCGTGCACGCCCACCTCGAACAGCTTGAGGCCGCCCGGCTCCACGGCAAGGTCCAGCCCCGGCAGCAGCAGCAGGCTGTGCAGATAGACGCCGGCGATCTGGTCGGGCCGGCGGGCGAATATCGGCACCCACAGCGCCATGACGAAGTATAGCAGCCAGACGCTGGGCAGCACCCAGGCGATCGCCGGCATGAAGAAGGTGATGAGCACCGCCCGCACCGCCATGTCCTGGCGCAGATCGGGCCTTAGCGACTTTACAAAGCCCAGCACGCAGGCCGTGCTGACGCAGGCGCCATAGAACCCCGGCCTTGCCACCGCGAAGAGGATCGCCGCAGCGGCCAGCATCCCGGCAATGGTCCAGGGCGTGAAACCGGATCGTCCTGCGTTCACCGGGTGGTCTCCAGAAAGTTGCGCACCGCGCGCAGCTTGGGCGCCTGGGCAAGGGGCTGGCCGCCGTGCTCGCTCAGGCCCCAGGCGCCCCACTGCGAGATCGGCGCGGTCGATGCGTAAAGGACCATGGTGTCGCCGAAGCGGCTGCGCCACTGCGTCAGATACCGGTCGTAGATCGCGCCCATCCGCGGATCGCGTTGCACCGCGCGCGCCAGCGCCAGATCCGGCGTGACGAGATGCTGCCCGCCCTCATACGCGATGTAGCGCTTGCCGTAAGTGGCCGCCACGGCCCGGTTTTCGGCGGCCTTCTCGAATGTCTCGGCAAGGGCGCCGGGCATGGCCGCAAAGACGCGATCCACGTCTCCGGGCCCGTATCCGGCAAGGTCGGTCCCCACGTAAGGCGCAGTCGCCAGCGCATCGACCCAGCGGGCCGTGTCGCGGAATCCCAGCACCGTGCGCGCAAGGTCCGGGTTGGCGTTCTGCGTGGCGCAGACCCGCACCAGCGCGCCCGGACGATCGGCATAGACCTGCGTCCACACCCGCATCGCGTCCGTCATCCGCTGGGCATAGCGCTCCATCCGGGCGCGGTGCGGATCGCCGTCGCCCAGAGATCGGGCCAGCCCTTCCTGCCCGGCATCGCGGGCTGCGGCGAACATCGTGTTCCAGACTTCGTTGCCCAGTTCGACATGGACTTTCAGGTCTGGGTCGAGCCGGTCGTGCACCAGCCGCGCGAAGCCGTGCAGGTACGCCCCGTCGGCGTGATAAGGCATGGTGAACCACGGGTCGGCGTGGACCGCGTTCGCCAGATCCACCATGTCTTCCACCGCTACGCCTGCCGCCGCCACTTGCGAGGAGGACTGCGGCAACGTGCGCCGGTCCCACGCGATGCGCGCGTTGTCGTTGGTGCGCTGCCAGTCCATGAAGCGCAGGACCGCAAAGCCCGACAGCGACTGCACGAACTCCGGATCGAACCTTGCCGCCACCGGAGTGCCGTCCGTGCGGCAGTCGATGTCGCGCAGCGGATCGCGCGGATCGGTGCGGCGCAGTTCGATCCAGCCCATCTCGCCCTCGGCACCGGTCGGGTTCAGCGTCAGCCTCACGTCCTGTCGCCCGCGTCCGCTGACTTGCGCGATGCCCCCGGCACCAAGTTCGCCGCCTCCCCGGAACGTGCAGCGCACCGCGACCTTGCGATAGGGGGCGGATGGCAGCGCCAGCAGCCGGGGCGCCACCTGCCCCGGTTCCAGCCGCTGCACCCAGCCCATCGCGTCCAGCTGGCCGGGCGGGAATGCCTTCCACCCGGCCCCGCGCGATTCCATCCACTCGCTCTGCGCGATCATGTTGGCGAAGACCTGCTGCCGGTTGTGCCACTGCGCCCCGAACAGGTTGATGCCCACCCGCGTCGGCGGACGGGCAGGCGAACGGGCCGGCGGCGCGTCGGCTGCCTGCAACCCGCCGCCCATATGCAGCAGGACAGGCAGCGAAACCGCCGCACCCACCATCGCCAGCGCCGCCCCGCGCCTCATGGTTCGCCCCCGGACCATCAGGCTCAGCCGGGCAGCGGCGTTCGCGAAGGCATCGGCAGGCGGCTGCGCCAGACCTGATGGATGCGGAATATCTGCGGCCCTTCCACAAGATAGCGCCGCCACAGCCGCTGGGGGTTGGAGCAGAGCCGGAAGAACCATTCCAGCGACAGCCGCTGCATCACCACCGGCGCGCGTTCCTGCTCTCCGGACAGGAATTCCAGACTGGCGCCGATGCAGAAGCCGATGCCCCGGCTTCCCCGCGCCCGCGCCACGCGCCGGGCGATGATCTCCTGCTGCGGCGATCCCACCGCCAGAAACGAATAGCGCGCTCCGGCATCCACCAGGAAACGCACCGCCCGGGCCACTTCGCGCGGGTCCTTGATGAAGCCCATGGGCGGGTTGTAGTGGCTGACGTTGCGTAGCCCGTACATCGCGCTGATCCGCGCCACCGTGGCCTCGCTTCCGCCCAGGATGGCGACGGCGTCGTCAGGCGCGATGCGCTGCTCGAACAGGCGCAGGGTCAGGTCGCTGCCCGTCACCACCGGCAGCTCGCGCCCTTCGCCACGCGCCAGACGGGCCAGTATGCGGCTGTCGCACAATGTCATCCAGGCGTCCCGGTACGCCGGCCACAAGTCCGACCGTCGCCGCAGCAGCCGCACGACATGGTCTACATTGGGCGTCACGATATAGCTGAACGGCGCCGAGGGCGGCCGATTGCACACCGCGTCCAGCACCGTGGGTAGATCGACCGGCGTGAAGTCGAGGTCAAGGAATTCGACATCGTGCCCGTGCGCCGGTCGTGCCGAATGCCCTGCGGCAGCGGCGATGGCGTCCAGCGGCACCGGAACTTCCGTCCCGGCAAGGTTCAGGTTTTCAAGCGACATGATCGTGCCTCCCCTCGCGCGATCATGCCCTGACGCGGCGTGGCGGTCTTGCCGGGCAACTGCGCTCCGTTACCGCCCTTGGAGAAAATCCCTCCCGATATTCTCTCGCCGAAATGATGCGGGTTTCTCACCACGGACAAGCCCGCCCCCCAATCGGATAATTTTCGGAAGCGCAAACGGAGCGTAGCCTTCTTCCATATCGTCATCCGATGGCAGCTGTGGGGGTTAGCCATGTTCCATTCGACCGATGCACGCGGCATGCAGGCACCGCTCTGCAAAGCCGCACTTATTCTTTCCGCTCTGACCCTGACCGCCCAGCCTGCGCTGGCTGCAGCACCCGCCGTGTCTGCGGCCCAGTCTGCGGCGGTGCTACCCGAAAACGCCGTCGCCGCGCGCTACACCGTGAAGGCGGGCGACCAGCTCGACGTCTTCGTCTGGGGCGAGGAGCGGATGCAGCGCCAGGTTCTGGTCCAGCCGGACGGCACCTTCGCCTTCCCGCTGGCCGGGACCATCCGCGCCGATGGCCGCAACGTCAGCGACATCGCCGACGAGATCCGGGGCCGCATCGCGCTCAACTACGTGGCCGGGCCGCCCGACGTCACTGTCACCGTGCGCGAAACGGATGGCACCCGCTTCTACGTGCTGGGCAAGGTTCGCACGCCCGGCAGCTTCACCAGCGGCTCTGCGCCCAACATCCTGCAGGCGCTGAGCATGGCGGGCGGCATCGCGGAGTTCGCCGACACCGGCGGCGCGGTCATCATGCGCCAGACGCCGACCGGGCAGGTCATGGAACGCGTCCGGCTGAGCAAGCTGCTCAAGGGCAGCCGCTCGCTTGATACCGGAGCCCTGGCCACGCCGCTGCCGACGCTTCAGAGCGGCGACGTGCTGCTGATCCCGTGACGGGCGCGCGCCGTGGTCCTCTGCTCATCCTGCCGGCCCTTGCTTCCGCCCTTGCCCCTTGGGACGCACGGGCGCAGGAGGAACCACCCCACATCGAGTTCGACATGACCGTGCTGGGGGGCCGCAACCCGTTCCTCGTGACCGACGACCGGAACATGAACGCCGCCACCGAAATCTCGGCCACCGGCGGGGCGGTGCTTGGCGTGGGCCCGAAGACCACGCTGGACCTCGACGGCAGGCTGGCGCATCGCCGCTATGCCCGGCGCTACGGCAGCTTCGTCACCGGCAACGCCGACATCGCGCTGGATCACCGCAGCAGCGAGCATCTGGCCCTGCACAGCGGCCTGTCCTACGCCCGCGTCCTGCCGCTGGAGGCGCAGGTCGCCAGCATCGACGCAGCGATCGATCCGGTCAGCCTGCAGGAGCGGTACCAGGCCCGGCAGGACGTGCGGTGGCGCCCGGATGCCCTTACGACGGTCATCGGCCGCGTGACATGGGACCGGATCGCGCCGCGCAATTCGCAGCTGCTCAGCCAGATCGACGCCACCAGCTTCGCGCTGAGCTACGAACGGCGCCTTTCGTCCACATCGTGGATCGGCCTGAGCGGCCTTGGCACCTTCAGCGACTCCACCGACGGATCAAGCTCGGACTCGGCGATCCTCGTACTCAAGGCAGGCACGCGTCTGGCCCAGCACCTTTCTGTGGAGACGGAGGCCGGCCTGTCCCGGATCGACCGGCGCGAGACGGACGGGCGGCGCAACAACACGCCCGCCCAGCCCACCGCGACGGTGATCCTGTGCTACGACCCGCGTCGCCTGCGCGTGTGCCTGTCGGGGCGGGTGTCGCCGGTCGTCACCAGCTTCGGCGGTATCCGCCGCGAAAAGGCGCTCAACGCCACGTTCAGCCTGCAGACCGGCGAAAGCGGCTCCCTCAGCGCAGCGGCGGACTATCGCCGCGCGCCCGGCCCCACGTTCGGCCGGGAGGCCAGCGTGCTGCGCCTTTCGTCCGCCTACGAGCACCGGCTCGACCGCCGGTTCACCCTTCATGCCGGGGTCGATTTCGACCGCCGCACCGGCATGTCCCGTCAGCCGCTGGACGCCTGGACCGTGCGCGTCGGCGTCTCCTTCCGGATACCCAGCCGATGACCCGAACCGCTTCGACACCCGTCCCGCCCATCACCGAACCTGACGCGTTGGGCATCTATCCCGCAGAGATTCTGGCGATGATCCGTCGTCGCTGGCGCTGGCTGATCGTGCCGACCCTGCTGGGCACCGCCGCTGCCGGGGCAACCGTTGCCCTGCGTGAACCGGTCTATCGTTCCAGCGCATCGCTGCTGATCGATTCCCCGCAGATCCCGCCCAGCCTCATCGCCTCGCCCATCACCGAAGTCGCCGACGAGCGCATCGCCAAGATCCGCCAGCAAATCCTCAGCCGCGAAAGCCTGACCCGCCTCATCGCCCGCAACCGGCTCTATCCGAAGGAGCGCGCGACGATGGAATATCCCAAGCTTCTCGACCTGATGCGCACCCGGATCGGCGTCAATCTCGTCGCGGCAAACCAGGCCCAGGGACGCAACAGCACGATCGCGTTCAACCTCTCGTTCGATTATCGCGATCCCCACGCCGCACAGGCCGTGACCGGGCAATTGACCCGGCAGTTCCTAGTGGAGGACAAACGCTTTCGCACCGAGCAGGCGACCGGCACCGCCGCATTCCTGGCCCGCAGATCGGACGAACTGCGCCGCCAGCTGCGCGAACTGGCGGAAAAGCGCCGGAGCGTCGAGGCGCGCTATGCTGGTTCGCTGCCCACCGACGTATCGCTCAGTTCGCAGTCGAGTTCGGCGATGCGCGCCGAAATTTCGCGCACCGATGCCGAGACGCAGGGCCTTATCCAGCAGTCCGCCCTGCTTGCCGCGCGCCAGCAGGAAATCACGCAGGCCCCCTCCGGCGTGGAGAACCTGCACCATGCCGAGGAAAGGCTGGTCCGCCTGCTGTCCACCCATTCCGAGGCTTTCCCCGACGTCATCGCGGCGCGCGCCGAAGTGGAACGCCAGCGCACCATCATGCGCCAGCAGCCCGGACGCGGGGAAACCCTGATCGAGGCCGAGATCGCCGCCGGGCGCGAACGCATCGCCACGCTGGCGGCCCGCCGCGCCGAGCTTGTCGGGACGATGGCGGACCTCGACCGGCGCGTGGCGCAGGCCCCGCAGTCCGCCTACGAACTGAACACGATCGAGCGCGAATACGACAACATCAAGCGCCAGTACGATTCGCTGCGCGAAAAGCAGCTGGATGCGCAAGTGGCCGCAAACCTCCAGTCGGAGGACAAAGGCGAACGCTTCACCGTGGTCGATCCCCCCAGCCTGCCGCTGCATCCGCTGGGCGAAAAGGCCTGGATGGTACTGCTGATGGGGATCGCCGCCGGATTCATGGCGGGCCTGTGCCTGATCGTCGCGCGCGAGATGTTCAACGGCACCATCCACGGCACGCAAAGCCTTCGCCGTGCGGTCGCCGCGCCGGTGTTCGGTGCCGTTTCGGACAGAGCACGCGCCGCATCCTCTCGCCGGGCCGGGTTTGCGTGGCCCCGCTTCGGCAAGCCCGCCTATTCGCCCGCCATGCAGGGAGCAGGATGATGAACGCTGAAATGCCATTCCTTCCGCAGGGCGGCCTTGAAGTGCCCGCCGCTGCCGGGATCACCTTCGCGCCGGATCCGGATCATCTGGCCGCCAGCCACATCGTCGGCCTCGCGCCTCCGGGCAGCGAACTGCATCCCTTCACCATGATCCGCTCTGCCCTGCTCGACCATGCGCGTGCCAGCGGCGACCGGATCTTTGCAGTGACCTCGGCAGAGCCGGGCAACGGCAAGACGCACATCGCCGCCAACCTTGCGCTGGTTCTGGCCCGCATCCACCCGACCGCGTTGATCGAACTGGACCTGCGCCGTCCGGCGCTGGGTGCGCGGCTGGGCCTGCCGGACGATTATGCGGGCGTGGACGACTACCTTGCCGGCGAATGCCCGTGGAGCGCCACCCAGGCCCGGATTCAGGGGCTGGACCTGACAGTCCACCGCGTCCGCCGCCAGCGTGACACGGCGGAAGCGCTGCTGGCGTCCAATGCGCTGGGCCTGGCGCTGCACAACCGGCAGGCCGTGGACACCGGCACCATCCGCATCGTCGATACGCCCCCGGCGATCCTCAGCGACGATCTGGCGTTGATCGCCCGCCATGTCGACGGCATGCTGATCGTCGCCGAGGAAGGCCGCACCACCGGCGATGCCCTTCGCGAGATCGTCCGTACCATAAGCCCGGTGCCGATCGTCGGCACCATCCTCAATCGCTCGATCTCGGCCCCGGTGCGCGATGCTGACTACGGCTACTACCGCAACGGCTCCGGACCGGCCTGAGCCCCCCTCGGCGGAGAATACGATGCCAAGCCTGATGCTCAAGGGACGCGCCAAATGGCTGCGCGATCTCCCCTCCCGCGTCGCTTTCGACGTGCTGAACGAACCGCGCGTGCGCCTGTGGCTGGGCCAGCGGCACGCCGCCGCGCTGGACCGCCATACCCGCAGCCTGCCGGCCGTGGACGCCACCGGCATCCGCATCGTCGACGTGCTGGAACGGCAGGGCGTCTGCGTGACCTCGCTGGACGCGCTGGGCATCAGCGGTTCGGACGCGCTGGTCGATACCGCGTGGCCGCTGGCCCGCGACTTCGCCGCCCGCGCACAGGCGAAGAGCCGCGCCGGGCAGCAGTTCATCATCGTCCCTCCCGCCGACATCGTGCGCAATCCGCAGATCTTCCTGTGGGGCCTGAACGACCGCCTGCTCGACATCGCAGAGCGCTACATCGGCCTTCCCGTCGCCTACGACGGTGTTGCGATCAACTATACGGTGGCCGACGGGCAGGCCATCGCCACCCGCCAGTGGCACCGCGACCGGGAAGACCGCCGGATGCTGAAAGTCGCGGTCTACCTGCATGACGTCGATGCAGAGGGCGGCCCCTTCGAGTGCATCACCCTGCCCGACACCGTGCGCGGCGACGACGAAGGCTACCGCTACGAATTCGGCGACGAGGCATCCCTGCGCGAACGGCTGGGCGCCGATTTCTCACGCGACCTGACAAGCTGCACCGGGTTGAAGGGCACGGTCGTGTTCTGCGACACCGCGCGGTTCTTCCACCGCGGCAAGCCGGCCACCGCAAGGGACCGTGCAGCGCTGTTCTACAGCTACTTCGCCAATCCGCCGCGCCATCCGTTCCTGTGCGAACGCAGCGGCATATCACGCGCCGAGGTCCGCCGCATGGTGCGCGGCCTGCCCGACCGCCAGCGCCGCGCAGCCTTGTGGCCCCAGAACCTGCCGCCAGTCCTGCGACTGATCCCGCCGCAAAGCCTGTAGGAGCGCGGGCGCACGAACCGTTGAAAGCCAATGCTTTCGCTGCGGATCGGCGCTCTTCATCATCGCCGTTAAAAATCCGTAACCGCGACCGCCAATGCGTAATCCAAGGCGATGGGCGTTTGTGTCCGTCTGTGTGAGGGCTGTTATGCGCCATCAAAGATCGTTAAAGGCAGAGTCATGGAGATCATCCCCCTAAGCCTTCCGGGCGTCATGCTGCTTGTCCCCCGCCATATCGGGGATGAGCGGGGCTATTTCGCGGAAACCTTCCGCGCCGACCGGTTCCAGCAGTCGGTCGGAGACTGGACATTCGTTCAAGACAACGAATCGCGCAGTGCCAAGGCGGGCACCGTTCGCGGCTTGCACTTCCAGAGCGAGCCACAGGCGCAAGGTAAGCTGGTACGCTGCACCGCAGGCGCGCTGTTCGACGTAGCCGTGGACATCCGTGCCGGGTCGCCAACCTACGGCCATTGGCTAGGCGAGACGCTGACGCCCGAAAACGGCCGGCAGCTCTGGGTTCCTCCCGGCTTTGCCCACGGGTTTTGCTCTCTCGAACCGGATACCGTCATCTGCTACAAGGTCACGGACTATTACAGCGCCGAATGCGACAAGGGTCTGGCCTGGGACGACCCGGCGATAGGGATCGACTGGCCCGACATCGCCGACCCCGAAACGCTTTCCGGCAAGGATCGCGTGCAGCCACGCCTCGCCGACCTTCCCGAATATTTCAGTTGGAGCAAGTGACTTCATGCGCGTGATCGTTACCGGCGGGGCCGGATTCATCGGCTCGGCTCTCGTGCGTTACCTGGTTCTCGACAAGGGATACGACGTCCTGACCATCGATGCCCTGACTTACGCGGGTTGCGAAGCGTCACTGCGCGCGGTCGAGGGGCGCGACAGCCATCGTTTCCTCAAGGCGGACATCTGCGACCGCGCGGCCATGGATACCGCGATCGCCGATTTCCAGCCCGATCGCATCATGCACCTGGCGGCGGAAAGCCACGTCGACCGTTCCATCACCGGCGCTGCGGATTTCGTACAGACCAACGTAATCGGCACCTTCACACTGCTCGAAGCCGCGCGGGGGTACTGGAACGACCTTGATCAGGCGGCAAAGGCGGCCTTCCGCTTTCTTCATGTATCGACGGACGAGGTCTACGGTTCGCTGGGCGACGATGGGCTATTCGCCGAAACGACGCCTTACGACCCCAGTTCACCCTATTCGGCGTCCAAAGCCGCATCCGACCACCTCGCCAAAGCTTGGGAGCGGACTTACGGATTGCCGGTGGTGGTCTCCAACTGCTCGAACAATTACGGCCCTTACCACTTTCCCGAAAAGCTGATCCCGCTGACGATCCTCAATGCCCTCGAAGGGAAACCGCTGCCGGTGTACGGCAAGGGTGAGAACGTGCGCGACTGGCTGTACGTCGACGATCACGCGCGTGCCCTCGACACCATCGCCGAAAAGGGGCAAGTCGGCGAGACCTACAACGTGGGCGGCCGCAACGAGCGCCGCAACATCGACGTGGTGCGCCGTATCTGCGCCGTGCTCGACGAACTCGTTCCTGCGGAGGCGCCGCGCGATACGCTGATCGAATTCGTCACCGACAGGCCGGGTCACGATGCCCGCTACGCCATCGACGCCACCAAGCTGGAAGAGGAACTGGGTTGGCGTGCGGCCGAGAACTTCGATTCCGGCATCGAGAAAACCGTGCGCTGGTATCTGGAAAACCGGTGGTGGTGGCAGCCCTTGCGCGAGCGTTACGACGGAGAGCGGCTGGGCCT
This sequence comes from Novosphingobium gossypii, assembly GCF_050433305.1. Classification (NCBI taxonomy): domain Bacteria; kingdom Pseudomonadati; phylum Pseudomonadota; class Alphaproteobacteria; order Sphingomonadales; family Sphingomonadaceae; genus Novosphingobium; species Novosphingobium gossypii. The sequence goes on from NZ_JBNPXM010000003.1 coordinate 158,786, forward strand.
CGACGCGGCGAACGTTCCGGCATGAGGATCGCCGTTACCGGCAAGTCCGGACAGATCGTTTCGGCACTGCTGGAACGCGGTCGCGCCGCCGGGCATGAAGTGCTGGCTTTGGGCCGACCCGAACTGGACCTTGCCGATCCGGATTCGGTCGTGGCTGCATTGAAGGCGTCCGCGCCGGACGTGATCGTGTCGGCAGCAGCCTATACGGCAGTAGACAAAGCCGAGGTCGAGGCCGGTCTGGCTCATGCCGTGAACGGCGCGGGCGCAGGTGCCGTAGCCAGCGCAGCAAAGTCGCTGGGCGTGCCACTCGTTCACGTATCCACCGACTATGTGTTCGACGGGGGCCTTGATCGTCCGTACCGCGAAGACGATGCAACCGGCCCGACCGGGGCCTACGGCGCATCCAAGCTGGCGGGGGAACGGGCAGTGCTCGAAACCTACCCAGAAAACAGCGCGGTCCTGCGCGTGGCATGGGTTTACAGTCCCTTCGGCACGAACTTCGTGAAGACAATGCTGCGGCTGGCGCAGGATCGTGAAGAAGTCTCGGTGGTGGCGGATCAGTGGGGCAATCCCACCAGCGCGCTTGATATCGCGGACGGCATCGCCAAAGTGGCCGCAAAGCTGGTCGAAAGCGACGATGCCGCCTTGCGCGGAATCTTCCATATGACTTCAAGTGGAAAGGCCAGCTGGGCCGATTTCGCGAATGAGATATTCGCCGCGTCCGCCACTCATGACGGCCCTTGCGCCCGCGTGAAGCGGATCGCCACTGCAGACTATCCGACCCCCGCCACAAGGCCGGCCAATTCGCGGCTGAACTGCAACAGGATCGCGGAAATCCATGGCGTCGTCCTGCCCGACTGGCGAGGAGCGGTGAAAACCGTCGTCGCCCGCCTGCACACCGCTTCGGCCTGATTTTAGGAGTACGACCATGAAGGGCATTATCCTCGCTGGTGGCAGCGGTACCCGTCTTTATCCGATGACGCTTCCCACGTCCAAACAACTGATGCCGGTTTATGACAAGCCGATGATCTACTACCCGCTCAGCACGTTGATGCTGGCCGGTATTCGCGAAGTTCTCATCATTTCCACTCCGCGCGACCTGCCGGCGTTCCGGTCGCTTCTGGGCGATGGATCGCAGTGGGGCATGACGTTCGAATATGCCGAGCAGCCGAGTCCTGACGGGTTGGCACAGGCCTATGTCATCGGCGCCGATTTCGTCGATGGGCAGCCTTCTGCATTGATCCTGGGCGACAATATCTATCATGGCCACGGGTTGCCCGAGCTGCTGACCAACGCCTCTGCCCGCCAGTCTGCAGGCGCCGGGGGGGCCAGTGTTTTCGCGTACCATGTCAACGATCCCGAACGATACGGCGTCGTCGCCTTCGACGAGGCAATGAAGGCGCTTTCGATCGAGGAAAAGCCGGTGGCGCCACAGTCCAACTGGGCAGTGACCGGCCTGTACTTCTACGACGCGCAGGTAGTGGACATCGCCGCGAACCTGAAGCCATCGCCCCGCGGCGAACTTGAAATCACCGACGTCAATCGCGTTTATCTGGAACGCGGCCAGCTTTCAGTGGAAATCATGGGCCGCGGTTATGCCTGGCTCGATACCGGGACGCCCGACAGCCTGCTGGACGCTGCAGAATTCGTGCGAGTCCTGGAAAAACGCCAAGGCTTCAAGATCGCCAGCCCGGAAGAAGTCGCATTTCGCCAAGGCTTCATCGATGCAAACGGCCTTGAACAAGCGATCGGCAAGCTGGGCAAGTCCGACTACGGTCGATATCTGCGGGGAATCCTGGTGCAAGGATGAAACAGGGCTTCTGGGCGGGTGCATTGGGCGAAATTCGGGCTGCACTTTCGCGCTCGGGCAGGCGCAAGAGAAAATGCCGCCAATGTAACGCGTTAAGTGATTTCACGTATCTTTAGCAGAAATACTTTGAAATTTATCCCCAGAGACGTTAAGTAGTTAGGCAATAAATCCTTGATTAAATCAGAGTTTGTTTGAAACAATTTTCTATTTTCAGTCAGTAATAGCTTCCTGTCTCTAGGGATCTATTGCAGAGATTTTTCACTGTATTGGCAGGCGCGCTTGCTGCGAGAGGGCTTTAAATTGAGGTGAATGGCCGTTGCCGGACGCCTGATTATTGACTAGAGCCTGCCGTCCAATACGATTCCGCGTGCGTGAGGTTTTAAGTTCGAGTGTTCAATCCGACCGAAATCCGCATCGGAATCGATGGGTACAATCTGGCCATGCCCAAAGGAACGGGCGTCGCCAACTATGGCATGAACCTGGCGCGGGCGATCAAGGCAAGCGGCCACATGCTGGACGGCGTCTTTGGCCTGAACGTGGACACGCCCGACGACGAGCGCGAGGTGGCGTTCTTCAACCTGCTGGGCCGAGACGTCAAATTCCGTCGCGGACACATGATCAGGCGCGCCGCTCAGACCGCCTTCGGGGCAAAGCTGCAGGAAGTGCCGCTTACCGACCGCGTGGAAAAACAGGTCTTTGCAGACCGGATGCCAGACTTTGACCGGGTGTTCAACGCATCGCTCCTGTTCAACGTGGCGCGGACCCATTTTCAGTTGACCGGCTCTTTCCTGACGGTATCGACTCCCAATCCGCCGCAGATCATGCACTGGACCTATCCGGTCCCGGTGCGGATGGCTGGTGCGCGCAACATCTACACGCTGCACGACCTGGTGCCCTTGCGGATGCCGTACCTGACGCTGGACCACAAGGACGTATACCGCAAGATCATTCTTGGATGCATAAAGGCCAGCGACCGCATCTGCACGGTTTCCGAAGCCAGCCGCCGGGACATCCTCGAAACGTTTGACGTGCCCGAAGAAAAAGTCATCAACACCTATCAGTCCAGCCCTCCACCGGCCGAAGTGATCGACAGCGATCCTTCCGAGGATGCGCGGATGATCGAAGGCCTGTTTTCGCTCGAACCCAAAAGCTATTTTCTGTTCTTCGGCGCGCTCGATCCGAAAAAGAACCTGCCGCGCATCATCGAAGCATATCTGACCAGCCATTCGCAATCGCCGCTGGTCATCGTGGCGGGCCGAGACTGGGGCCTTTCCGGAGAGCGCGACGCCCTCGGTTCGGGCGCGCGGGTGTACGGACACCAGGCTAAGGGCCGCATCCTGCACCTGGACTACATGCCCCGCGCGCTGCTGTGCCGGATGATCCGCAACGCCAAGGCAGTGATTTTCCCCTCGCTTTACGAAGGCTTCGGCCTGCCTGTCCTGGAAGCTATACAACTGGGCACGCCCGTCATCACTTCCGATGTGAGCTCGCTGCCCGAAGTGGCTGGCGATGCGGGCCTTCTGGTGGATCCCTACGACGTACGCTCCATCGCCGCAGCGATCGAGCGTATCGACGGCGATGCCGAACTCGTAGAAAAGTTGCGGGAAGCGGGTCCGGCCCAGGCTGCAATCTTCTCCGAACAGCAGTATCGTCAGCGTCTTCGGCATCTTTATGCAACCACGCTTGGCATTCAAGAGTAAGGTACGTCCTACCATGCAATCGAAATCGCAGCCGTCAGGCGGTCGTCATAAGGCGATCGGCGTGCTCTCTGCCGCAGGGAATCGCCGGGTGATGAAGGTCAGGAACTGTTTGTCGCTGGCTGCCGCGCTATGGGTTGCGGGCTGCGGAACGCTGCCCGCCACAGGGCCAACGGTAGGCCAGTTGAAAAGCTCGGTCCGCAAGGACAGCGAGGGCTTGAAAGTGGAACTGGTTCCGATCGATGGCGTAACCGTCGAGGCCCTGCGCGAGGCAGATGCTCGCCGCGTCAGCGCCTTTACGCCGATGCAGACCGACTCCGGTGCCTATGGCCCCGAATTGGCGCGACCCAGCGACGTGCTGACGATCAGTATCTATGAAGTCGGCGTGTCGCTCTTTGGATCGCAATCGCCCGCTTCAGCGCAAAGCGGCATGCCCACGGCGGCGGCGCAGACCATTACCGGCATCAAGGTCGATGAGAACGGACTGATCGACCTGCCTTACGTCGGATCGATGTCGGTGGCGGGGCTTTCCCCGCGACAGATCGGCAAGACCATCGAGTCCAGGATGCGCGGCCTGTCGCAAAGCCCGCAAGTGATCGTGGCCATCACCGACAGCGCCGAAAGTTCGGTGAACCTGAGCGGCGCTGTGAACCGCAACGGCCGGTATCGCCTGACGGTGGCCCGCCAAAGGCTGCGCGACCTGATCGCCGAGGCCGGCGGTGCGCCTGCCGATCCCGAAGACATCATGGTGCGCCTGACCCGTGGAGCGACGGTCGCCGACATGCGCCTCAGCGACATTCAGGTCGGGTCGCAGGACGATGTCTATCTGGCACCCGGCGATCGCGTGGAATTGCTGCGTCGCCCCCGCACCTTCACGGTGTTCGGCGCTTCGGATCATGTATCGCAGATCAGCCTGGGTCCGGACCGGCTGAACCTGCTCGAAGCTGTGGCTAAGGCGGGAGGGCCTTCGGACCAGCGCGCCAATCCGCGCGGGGTCTTCCTGTTCCGCTGGGAGCCTGTAGAAGGCGGAGAGCCGAAGCCGGTGATCTACCAGCTGGATATGATGCAGGCAGGAAGCTACTTCCTTGCCGGCCAGTTCGCCATGCACGACAAAGATGTGCTATACTTTGCCAATTCTGCGTCCAACCCGCCCACCAAGTTCATCGCCATCCTCAACCAGCTGTTTTCGCCGATACTGACCGTCAAAGCCCTGACCGAATGACGCTGTCATGGGAAAGCTGCCGTCGATGACCTGGCTGCGCGGAATTTTCGCGAACAAAAGGCGGAAGGTTGAAGCTGCGAAGCCGACATTCGCAGAGCCGTTCGCCTTGGACGAATTGCGTCCGCTGTTGCGGCGGCGTAACGAACACATTGCACGTGCAATGTGTGCGACTACGTATTTGGGCGAATATTACGGCATACTGCGGGTTCTGTGCCGGGTACTGGGCCGCTACAAGATGTACGTCGATCCCAATGACCACGGGCTGTCGCCGCATCTGATGCTCGACGGCTATTGGGAAATGTCGACCACCGAGGCGATCGCGCAACTCGTCGAACCAGGGATGATCGTCGGCGACGTGGGGGCCAATCTCGGCTATTTCACCATGCTGATGGCGGATCTCGTCGGACCTGAGGGCAAGGTCTTCGCTTTCGAGCCCAACCCGCAGATGGCATTTCGGGCCGAGCGAAGCGCGCGGCTAAACGGGTTCTCCGAAAGAGTAGCAGTCTGCCAGACAGTGCTTTACGGAGAAAATGGCCGTACCGTCAGCTTCCTGATGCCCAGTGACGAGCCGAAGAACGCCTACGCGCGGCCTTACGACGGTGAAGAGTTGACAGGCGCGGTACTGCTCGATGCATGTCGGCTGGACAGCCGGCCTGAATGGCTCGACTTCGACATGCTGAAAATCGATGCGGAAGGATCGGAGCAAAGCATCTGGCAAGGCATGAGCGGTCTGCTGGCCCGTGACCGGCTGCGCATCATCGTGATGGAAGTGCGTCTCTCGCGGTATGACGGGGATACGGCCTTTTTGCGGGACATCATGGCGCATGGCTTCTCGATGGAGCGGATCGACGATACCGCCGGCATCGTGGCTACGTCGTTGCAAGTGTTGCAGGCTGATTGGGCGAACGAGGACGTCATGCTGGTATTCCGGCGATGAGTGATACCGAGACCCCGGCGCAGCAGGATGCGCCCGTTCGCCGCGTCGTCGAACCCTTCGTGTATTTCCGCGAACATGCCTCGGCGATTCCGGGACTAGGCGGTCGTTCGCGCAGTCCCAATCCCAACTACTGCTTCCATACGAACTACTTCGAATACCTCTCGGGCGTGGTGGTGTTCCATGTGTTCATTCGCAACGCGCGGGCCACACGCGGCGAAATGGAAATCCGCGTTCACGGATACCGCCCCGACAATCCGGACCTTGGAATCAAGCTTGTGACCGGCGCGCGGATACCGCTGGCCGAAATCGACGAGAACACGCTGACAGTCCAACTGCGCATCTCCGCCATCCCCGGCGTTCATTATGCGCTGTTCGCCCATTATACGGACCCTGCCGACCTGCAGGCTTCCGCCATCGACATCGAGGCCGAAGAGTGGGGCGGAGAGACGGCCGAGGATTATAACGAAGGCGTGGCGCCCGACAGCGTGCTGGGTATGCTCGCGCCCGAGGCGGCGGGGTCGCTGGTGGCCCGCCGGCAGGCGACGCTGACAATGCCCGGTTCCCAGCCCTGCACGCAGGCCCAACTGGACAGCGACATCTTCAGGACTTCCTGGCCGCAGGTCGGACCGGCTGCAGATGCCTTGAGCCGCTGGCGCCAGGTCTATGCACTAGAGATGCTGCGACACTTCGGGTTCCTTAACGGCGGCGGGTCGGTGCTGCTCCTGGGCGAGGCGCCTGCCGCCTTCGAGGATGCACTGCATGCACAGGATTGCCTCATCGCATTGCGCAGCCCTGCAGAAGTGGCAAACCCGGACCTGGCGTTGAAAGGAGCGGGGTATTTTGACATCGTCGTGTGCCTCGACGTCAGCAGTCATTGCCGAAGCCGCGAAGATATCGCCACGTTCATCAAGTTGGCCCTGCGCCGACTGATGCGCGGTGGGATGGCCGTGCTGATATTCGATTATACCGATTTGCCGATGGCAGGCGGCTCAGACGATGACGCACCGGTGTTGAAGCGGGAGCACATCGAACAGATCGCCTTGCGCGTGATAGGCCATGGTTCGACACTGGTTCAGCTTGCTTTTCCCAGTGGGACCAAGTCGGATATCTTGCCGGCGGACCGTGTAGCATTCGGTTTCGCAGTTCGTCGCTGATCCTTCAAGGATCGAGTGTTTTTGTAAGAGCAGGCTGACTTATGTTGAATACCCTGAGAGGCAAGCCGAACGCGGCGCGTCGCCAAGCGGCTGAGGCTGCGCGCGAACGAGGCGACAAAGCGCGAGAAATCAGGGACTGGGAAGCCGCCGGCGATGCCTATCAGGCTTACCTGCAGGTCTTCCCCAAGGATTTCGGCATGTGGGTTCAACTGGGCCACATGCGCAAGGATGCTCACGCGTTCGAAGCGGCAGAAATAGCCTATCAAGAGGCCCGGCGCCTGCGCCCGGACGATGCAGACCTGCTGCTCAACCTAGGCCATTTGAACAAGCTGCAGGGCCGGCAGGAACAGGCCGCTGAGTATTACGCCGCCAGTGCACGGTTGATGCCGCAGGGCCCGGCCCTCGCAGAGCTGGCTGGAGGATGGCTGGCACCCGATCTGCGTTACCGCGTGCTCACGAAGCTGGAAAAGAAGAACCCTGCAGCGAAAAAGGCCATACAGCGCGTTACCCGCGGGGCTGCGGTACTTTCGGCACAGGGCCTTGATCTGGCGAAAGCCGGCGGGCATCTCGCCTTCGGCTTCGATCCGCAGGTGGTTCTGGAACTCGATCGCACGGTGCGCGCGGCACCGGTGGCGGTGATCGAGATCGAATATGAACTGATCGGTGACTTCGCTTCCGAAGAGGGCCTCCTGTACCTCGATTTCGGGCACGGATACCATGATGAGGACAGCATCCCCATCCGCTATGTGGGGAACAGAGGACAGTTGACCATTTTCCTGTCGGCTCCTGCGGCGCTCAGAGCGATCGCGTGGCACCCGACGGAAATCATCGCGGGCGGCTTGAAGATCGAGAGCATCCTTGCCATCGGCTATACCGATCTGGACGCGTTAGTCAGCCGGGCGACTGCTGAGGATGTCGTCTGGGTCCACGATTACAACCGCATCCCGGCGGAAGAGATGCGCGCAGGAATCGGCGCCCTGTTCACCGGGCGTCACCTGGCGGTCGGAGACCACCGGGCCATGCAGGCCTTCCTGCCGACTTCGCGTGATCGCGGTACGGACTACGCCCATTGGCGATATCGTTATGCCAATCCGGGTCCGGAGGAATACGCCCGCATGGCGGCGATGACCAACCAGATGGCGTGGCGTCCCCGCTTCTCCTTCGTGATGCCGGTGTACAATACTGATCCGGTGTTGTTGCGTGCGGTCCTCGACGCCATGCTGGGACAGACTTATCCCGACTTCGAAGTCTGTATCGCCGACGATTGCAGTAAAAATCCCGAAGTCGTCCGCATTCTGGAAGAATTTGCAGCTCGCGACCTGCGCGTGAAGTGGGTTCGTCGATCACTGAACGGGCATATTTCAGCTGCATCGAATTCCGCGATGGCGATCGCCAGTGGAGACTTTGTAGTCCTTGTCGATCATGACGACCTAATCCCGCCTTACGCGCTGTTCGTGGCGGCATCGTACCTGAACCGCTTTCCCGATGCGCGAATCCTGTTCAGCGATGAAGACAAGATCAGCCTGAACGGCGAATTCTTCGATCCCTATTTCAAGGGCGTCTACAATGAATTCCTGATGTTCGGCCACAATATGGTCAGCCATCTGGGGATATACGATCGCCACCTTCTGAAGGAGATCGGCGGCTTTCGCATAGGGCTCGAAGGCAGCCAGGATTACGACCTGTTCCTGCGCGCCAGCGAACGGATCGATCCCAGCCAGATCATCCACATCCCTCACGTGCTGTATCACTGGAGGCAGGTGCCGGGTTCGACTGCTATTTCCGCCGATCAGAAGGACTATGCCGAACTGGCCGCACGGACCGCCATCAACGGTCATGTCGAGCGGACGGACAAGCCTATCCAGTCGATCGCCGGACATGCGCCTGGAAACAGCGCCATCACGCCCCGGCAAGAGTATGACACGCGAGTCAGTATCATCATTCCCACCCGCAACGGAATCGATCTGTTGCGGCCTTGTCTGGATTCGATCCAAGCCTGCGGAACGCAGAACCTGGAAGTGATCATTGCCGACAACGACAGCGATGACGCGACTGCCCTGCGCTTTCTCGAACAGGCGCCGAGGCGCTATCCCGGCCTCAGCCTGCGCGTGGTGAAGGTACCGGGACCGTTCAATTTCTCGACGATCAACAATCAGGCCGCCGCCCATGCGACGGGCGATATTCTGTGTTTCCTCAACAACGACACGGAAGTGCTGTCGCCGCGATGGATCGAACGCGCACGCGGTCTGCTGGTGATGGACGATATCGGCGCGGTGGGGGCCAAGCTGCTCTATCCCGACGACACGGTTCAGCATTTCGGTCTGGTCACCGGCTTGTACGGCCACCGTGTCGCGGGCGGAGTTCATCTGTTCCTGCCGGACAAGGCTTATGGCTATTTCAGCAAGCCCTGCATGATACAGGAGTTTTCTGCCGCCACTGCAGCCTGCCTGTTCGTGCGCAAGGCCCTGTTCGAGCAGATCGGCGGATTCGATGCCGACCTCGCCGTCGCCTATAATGACGTCGATCTGTGCCTCAGACTGCGCCGCGAAGGGAAACGCGTGCTGTGCGATCCCGCGATCCTGCTGACGCACAAGGAATCGAAGTCGCGCGGGAGCGACGCGACACCGGAACGCGCGGCCCGCCTGGACCGCGAGGCGCAAAAGATGCACGACCGGTGGGGCGATCTGCTGGCGAAGGATCCCTTCTTTTCGCCCAACCATTCGCTTGACCGACCGGACTTCGCACTGGCTTACCCGCCGCGCCAGAAGTGGCCTTGGGAATATGCCGCGCGGGAGGGCGAGACGTCCCTGACGCGCACGATTGCGCGCGCGCCGCGCTATGTCACTTCGCCGATTCAGCCGGATCGCGGCTTCCTGGCCGTATGTGGAATCATGAAGGACGAAGCCATCAACATCGTTGAATGGCTGGCGTATCACCGCGCCATAGGGGTCGAGAAGTTCTACCTGTACGACAACAACAGCAGCGATCATACCGTGGAACTGCTGCAGCCTCTGGTCGAACGGGGGATCGTTGACATCATCCCCTGGCGCATCAATCCCGGCCAGTTGGAAGCCTACAACGATTTCGCCGAGCGGCACCGGGACCACTGGACCTGGGCCGCGTTCATCGACATGGACGAATTCATCAATCCCTACGGCCTGGATTCCTTCACGGCCTGGCTGGCAGGTTTGGAAGACAGTTCTGCCGTTGCTTTGCAATGGATGAATTACGGCCCCAATGGCCATGACGCCCCCCCGCCCGGGCTGCTGATCGAAGCTTATGCAAAGCGTCTGGAGGCGACCAATCCGGTGCATCAGCATGTCAAGTCGGTGGTCCGGTTGCGGGATTACGATCGCGCCCGCTCGCCCCACAGTTTCTGGGTGAATGGCCGCGTTACGGATGAGCATGGCGCCGAAATCGACCAGCAGGCTGGTGATTATGCAATCATGCCAATCAGAACGCACACGGGAATTTGCATCAATCACTACTACACCCGCTCGCGCAGCGAATGGATGGCCAAAGTAACGCGGGGTATGGCCGATTCCGCGGCCAATGCGCCAAATCGCCGCGACATGTCGTGGTTCGAAGGCTATGTTCGCGACGCTCAGACACATGACGACAGCATCGCCAAATTCGCGCAGGCGACCAGAGCCACAATGGCAGATTGGGGATACCCAGTCGGTCCGTCGCTTTGCGGGGAGGATTGATCATGGCGGATCAAAGCCAACCTCGTTCTTCGTCGTTGAGCATGCAGGGCGCAGTGCTGAAGGCGCTGATTCTGCGTGAGTTGCATGTCCGGTTCGGTCGCGACAACATCGGTTATCTCTGGCTGGTCGGAGAGCCGATGATGCTGGCGATCGTGATCAGTTCGGTCCACTACGTCGCCGATGCAGGTCATACCAAGACCTCCATGGCACCCTTTCCGTTCACGCTGGTCGGCTATTGCCTGTTCATCATCTTCCGCGGCATCTTCAACCGTGCCGAAGGGGCGATCGAAGGCACCAGCGCCCTGTTCCATCACAAGATGATCAAACCGCTGGACATCATGATCGCGAAAGCGGTGATCGAGTGCCTGGGTTGCGTATCCTCGCTGGCCATCCTCTTGGCGATCGGGATCGTGCTGGGCATTGCGGAGCCGCCCGCACGGCCGCTATATCTGATGGCCGGTGCAGCGCTGATAACCTGGTGGTCTTTCGCGTTGTCGCTGATCATCGCCGGACTGACTTACGGTAGCCATGCGCTAGGGCGTTTCGTTCATCCGATCTCCTATTTCATGGTGCCCTTGAGCGGAGCGTTCTGGACCATGAGTTTCCTGCCGTCGAAATTTCGCGATTTCATGGCTTGGAATCCGATGGTCACCATGTTCGAAATCGCGCGTTACGGGCAGTTCCGCTGGGCATCCGAAAAATACATGTTCATAGAATATGCTGTGTCCGTTTGCGCTGGCTTGACCTACATCGGCCTGATTTTGATCAGAAGACTAAAGTACAAAATCCAAGTGAACTAAATCTGATTTATCAGGTTTTATAGGGCTCTTTATTGTTATGACGTTAGGTATCGTTCGACCTGCAGGTGCGTCGATTCACGATGCGCAGCTGTCAGCCAAGGGTCGTTGGGCAGCTGCCTTTTACGGTTATCGCTGGTTTATTGCGCTTGTTCTAATGCCTACGCTGATCGTTGCCGGATATTACTATCTTGTGGCCTCTGACCAGTATGAGTCCAAGGCCGTGTTCGTCGTGCGACGGGCAGGTTCCGGGCTTTCCGGAGGCTCCGGCGTAGGCCAGGTTCTTGGTTTCAGCTTCGGTGCCAGTGATTCGCAATCCGAAGCCCGGATCGTCGAGGAATATCTGCTAAGTCAGGATGCCGTTGAACGCCTGCGCCATGAAGATGGCTTGGTGGGGCGTTTTCAGCGTCGGGACACGGACGCACTCAGCCGGCTTCGCGACGCCAACCCGGCGCCTGAAGACCTGGTCAAGTATTACCATAAGCATGTGACCGTGGAATTCGACGCCGACAAGGGTTTTTCCACCCTATCCGTCAAGGCGTTCCGCCCCGAAGATGCGAAGCGCCTGGCGAGCAAGCTGTTGCGCATGGGCGAGGAGCAAGTCAACGCCATCAATCGTCGCACGACGAGTGACAGCGTCAGGACATCGGCTTCGGAACTGGCCACGGCGGAACGTGACCTCGGCGAAGTGCAGCGACAGATCACGGCTTTCCGGCGCCAGAAGCAGGATATCAACCCGACCGAGACCGGCAAGGCGCAGATCGAACTGGTTACCGAACTGACCGCGAACTTGGCTGCGGCCAAGGCCAAGCTGAGCGCCGCTGAAGGCTTCGTAAGCCGGGAAAGCCCGCAATACCGTGCGCTTCAGTCGCAAGTGCGCTCGCTTGAACAGCAGGTGGCTGCGCAGAGCGGGCGCCTTGCCGGGCCGGGGGCCTCCGGGGCCATCGCCAACCGCTTGGGCGATTATGAAGAACTGAACGTGCGGCAGGACTTTGTAGGCAAGCGTTATCTGGCCGCTGCTTCGGCATACCAGCAGGCGCTGGCCGAGGCACGCAAGCAGCAGTTGTACCTTATCCGCGTTGTCGAGCCCAATGACCCGGTAAAGTCGCTGTTCCCGTCGAGGGGGCGCATCGTCCTGACCGTGTTCTGCTCGCTCCTGATCGCTTATGCCATCGGCTGGCTGATGATGGCCGGTGTCAAGGAGCACAACAACGCCAGTTGATCCCAGTCCCATGCCTCATCCATCGGCCGAGCAGGTCGCCGATGGATGAGGCGGCGGCATGAGCGCCTAAAGCACCTTGGTTCTTTGGAAGTACCTGAGACGCACGCAGAAGGGGGCGAACCAGCTAACCTCCGTCAGTCGAACTGCGGACGCCATCGATGAACAAGTCCATCGCGCATATGCCGTGCCACATCGTCAGGCGATAACTGTCGCAAGGCCGCATAGCGGGCATCGCGCGCCCACCAGGGGCTCAGCCCCAGCTCTCGACGCATCGCGTCACCCCACTTGCCATGAAGGCTGCGCAATTCTTCCTGATCCCAAGCCACGCGACGGCGACTGTCGTTCAGGCCGCGGGTCCGCGATTCATAATGGATGGCTTCGATGCCGGGATCGTAAAGCACGGTAAGGCCGAGTTTCCGCAGGCTCAGGCACAGGTCTATGTCATTGTACGCGATGATGAAGCGATCTGCGTCCAGCCCGCCCGCTGCCCTGAACGTATCACGGCGCAAAGCCAGAAAGGCGCCGGTAACCGCGCTGCAGGCCTGCACGCGATCAAAGCGGGGGTCGTGCGCGGGATCAGGCAGTTCGACGTCCACGCCTTCATGCTGGGGAGCGTCTTCGTGGATGCCGAATACGATGCCCGCGTGCTGGATGCCGCCATCGGGATAAAGCAATCGGGCACCCACGGCTCCGACATCGGCTCGCTGCAACTGGCCGCGCAGCCGATTATCCCACCCCGGCGAGAGCATGCGGATGTCGTTGTTCGCCAGCACGAGGATCGGTTCGTCGCCTTCCTGCGCACCCCGGTTGTTGATCGCCGACCAGTTGAAGGCTTCGTCGTGCGCCAACACCGTGAAGCCCGGACGCGCTGCCGCAGCCCGCAGATAGTCCGCAGTATCCCCCTCGACGCTACGATTGTCGATCAGGCAGAAAGTGAGCAGTTCGGGCCGGCAAGCGGTTCCCAGCAGGCTGTCGACCGCAATGGCAAGATCCGCTACGCAATCCCGCGTGGGTATGATGATGCGGATTTTCTCGTCCGCCTCGTGCACCCGGCCACACGTAAGCGGAGGTCGCTCGTCGCGCGCCGTCATGTCAAGCGGCAACCCGGCGAAGTCACGTCCGGCGTCGCGTGCCTGCGACCACAAAGGCATGGGTTCCCCGTTCTCGGGGGCGATCCTAGCCCGTTCCGCTATGCCGCCGATGGCGACGAGTGGCAGCGGCACATGGCCGACGGCCATATTTCCTGCGATATCTGCAAGGGCGCGCCTTCGACCTTCCCCATTGAGGCAACTGGCTGGCGCATTACGTGCGAACGCCACCAGCGGCGGCGGCATGTCCATCGCCAGCAATCGGTCAAGATCGAACAGGCCGTAAAGCTCAGGATCAGAATGGACCAGCGGACCATCCCAGCTGTGTCGGCACCAGTCCCAATCGCAGCTGAGCGCATCCACGTCGGGCAAGCCAAGCCCATATGATACCCACGCAAGCGCATGGGGATCGAGGTGGGAGCCTGCGCTGAGGAAGACAGTCGCATCGGCATCGTCTGACGACGAGCGAATATCATGTGCAGACACGAAGCACAGCCGAGACTCCAACGCAGCCAGGCTGGCAACGGGGTGGAGCGCTTCTTCTGCATCGACGTATATCCGCGCGCGCCACGCCGCGAAGCTTTGCGCGACAAGGCTTTCGACAGTCGCGCGAATGAAGGCGGGCGCGCTGCCCCTGGCGTCCACTATCACGTCGATCCGACCGTGTGGCGAGCCCCACGGTGGGGCAAAAGTCATCCGGGGCCTGAAACTGGCATAATCGCAGGCGGGATGACGTTCCGCAGCGCCCAGTCGGGCCTTTGCTTGCGCCAGGGCATGTTCCCGTTCCACAATCTCTTGGCCGATGGCCTCCCGTACCTGGGCCCGCGTCTGGGCGGGAAGGCGCAGCAACAGTCGGGAATGCCAAAGCGTATCCAGTGCAGCCGCATGGCGCGGCTGAGACCGTAGTACTGTGTTCAACGCTTCCACAGCCGCATCGGGCTGCTTCTGCTCCAGCCACAGCAAGCCGAGGTGGAAAGCTGCATCGATGGCGTCGGCTGAATTCGTCGGCGCATCCTTGGCGGCGCGGGCATAAGCCTCAGCGGCGCAATCGGCTTCTCCGGCCTCCTTGAGACAGTGCGCGAACTGGATACGCAGGTCGGCACGGTGCGGCTGACGATCAAGGATAAGGGCGTAAGCGGCGGCGGCGGCCTGCCAGTCGCGCCGGGCCACCGCGTCGTCGGCACGGCGGGCAAGCGTACGCACCCGCGGCAACAGGGGCCATTTTACCCGCGGCATCATGGCGTTCAGGCGACACGCATCTGAAGCGCATGATGGACCTCGCACGCTTCGGCCACGGTGTCGTAAAAGGTCAGATTGCCTCCGAACAGCACCGCGCCTCGCTGGCAGTAGTGCTGCAGGGTGTATGGATCGTGCGAGATCATGATAATCGTGCCGTTCTCGCGCCGTTCGTTCAGGGCATCCTCGCAGCGCTGGCGAAACCGCGCATCGCCCGCTGCCGTAACCTCGTCGATCAGGTAACAATCGAAGCGCACCGCCAGCGACACCCCGAACGCCAGTCGGGCGGACATGCCGGCGGAGTATGTCATGACAGGTTGATGGAAGAACGGCCCCAACTGCGCGAAATCCTCCACGTAGTCCAGCACCCGCTGCTCGTCCTGCTGATAGATGCGGGCAATGAAGCGCGCATTGTCGGCACCGGTCAGCTTGCCGTCGAAGCTGCTGGAGTAACCGATTGGCCATGAGGTGCTCATGGTTTTGTGAACGGAGCCGGTTGTCGGGTATTCCACCCCGGAGATCAGCCTCATCAGGGTAGATTTGCCGGCACCGTTCGCGCCGCATATGCCGATGCTTTCCCCTCGGGGGATCGTGAACGACACGTTGCTGAAGACGGTCTTGTGCATGCCACGCAACTCGTAGACCTTGGACACGTCTTTGAATTCAATCATCTACTCAAGTCGCCATTACGATGCGGCGGGATTGTTCCGCGAGGCACCATCTTAACGAAACGGCCGGGCGAGGCAAAGTGCTTGTTGCCGAAGCAGGAGCAGACTGCTCCTGGGCCGCCATCGTGCCGAAACAAGTATGCCGCCGTGTTCAGTCGATCAGATACAGTCGTCCGCAGCGTCCGGTGCGAACAGAGCGCAATCCCAGCGAACCCTCGGAATCGCCGTCAGGTTACGTCGCTCGTAGATGAAGGCGATCGTGTCCACTGCACTGCCGGGCATAGGCAGGGCACGAGGCGTGCGAGCCGGATCGGTCCAGCCGATAAGCCGGCACGGGTTGACCCCTGCACACTGCCGCTCGGCCAGTGCCTGGAAGCTTGCCGGCGAACCACTCGCGGGAAGCGTGACGAGGAATACCTGAGCCGCCGCCAATGCCTGCGAGGCAACTTGGCCACCCGTTCCATCCCGGGGGATCGCGGCTGCCGGCCGGGCCGGAGAGGAGGGCAAAGCCAATGCCGGGGCTCCGGACTGCTGCAAGTCGGCCTCCGTCGGTCCTGGCAAGGCGTGAGCGGGCGAAAGCGCAGCGAGCAGCGCCACGTCGGGCTCCGCGCCCGATTGGGGCATCCTGAACGGCTGGAATCCGCGCCAGCGGTAGAAAAGATGAGTCCTGACCACCGCGATCTTGTCCATCGCCCGGTCCCACGCCGGACTGACCCAGTCGGTGTGATAGTGCGTCGCCAGTCCGACCCTGGGATCGACGCCGCCAAGAAGCATTGCCGCTGCCATGCGACGCGCCTGCTGCCAGGCTGCCGGTGACGGTGTGCGGCGCAGCAGCGAGCCGTCGCACGTAAAGGTGAACTGACACCCCGTGCGTCGGTCCGAGCCCTGGAACACCACGCCGCAGATCGTGGCTGGAAAGGCCGCGTGACGCACACGGTTAAGGATGACCTGTGCCACGGCGCGCTGGTCTGCCATGCCCATCCCCGCCTCGTAATATCCCGCTGCGGCTAGGCAATCGGTGGCGCGGGCGAAGTCTTGCGCCGGCTTGCGCAAAAAGAACGGTTGAGCCGCAATGAGCCGACCCGGGGTAAGGGGAACCTGCGCGTTGAACGTGCGGGCCAGTTCTGCCTGCTCGTCATCCGGAGGCAGTTGCAGGCGCGCATCGATCGCGCCTGACCGGCCTGAAAACAGGTGGCCTGCCGATGTCGGCTGCGCCACAAAACGCGGCATCGGACTTGCCACGGGGTGGCGCGCCGGAACTATTGCGAGGGCCAGCAGTGCCAGGCATGCCCCCAGACAGAACCTTGCACGGGGCAAGACCATCACGCCGCGCCCCCTTCCACTCGCGCACGGTTCCCACACTCGTGCCACCCATAAGAAAGCGTGGTGGTCGGCACCGGCAAGATGGATCTCCCGCAATGAGGCCAAATAGATCGCACGCTCATCCGCTGCGCGGCATCCGGGCGATCACGCTCTGCCCCTTCACCGGCGAAATCTCCCAAGGAAAAGGTGCAATGCCACCTGCCTGTGGGACGAGCATAATGCACCCGATGACAGACGCTTTCCGACATGCTCATGAGCTGCCGCAGGCTTTCGGGCGCCGCGCGGTTACGCCCGCGTGCAGCCGCACCGATATCGACACGGGCACAGCCCCGCGCGTCCGGCCTGCGGTGGCCTATCTCAGCAACGTCTATCCGAAAACCAGCCACAGCTTCATCCAGACTGAGATCGGCGCCCTGGAGCGGCAAGGCATCACCGTCCACCGCTTCACCGTAAGACGCGCCGGGGAAGGCGCGGACGATGCCGCAGGCAAGGAGGAAGAGGCCCTTACCACCAGCCTGCTAGAGAATCGTAGTGCGCTGTTGCGAGCAGTCTTGGGGCGCTTCGCCCACCGTCCTGCGGCAGCGCTGCGCGCGCTGGTACTGGCTTGGCGGACGGCGGGGGGCGGCAACCGCATACGGGCTTGCGCCTACTTCGCGGAAGCAGCTCTGCTGGCCAGCCGCATGGAGATCGCCGGGGTCCGGCACCTGCACGCGCATTTCGGAACCAACCCGGCGATGGTGGCCCGGCTGGTGGCGCGGCTGACCCGTGTGACCTACAGCTTCACCGCACATGGCCCCGACGAGTTTGATGCGTCGCGCACGCTGGATCTGCCCGGCAAGATCGCCGAGGCAGCCTTCGTAGTCGGCGTTTCCAGCTTCGGGCGTGGGCAGCTCATGCGATGGTCGCATCCCGACCACTGGCAGCGCATCCATGTAGTGCCCTGCGCGCCGGATCCCGCATTCTTTGCCGATCTCGACGACGGCCTGCGCGAACCTGTCGATCCCTCGCGCTTCGTCTGCGTCGCCCGGCTCAGCGCCCAGAAAGGCGTTCCCCTGCTACTCGAGGCGATCGCACGGGTCGCGGCACGGCGCACGATCCGCCTCGACTTGATCGGCGGTGGGGAGGACGGGGCGATGATAGAGGCTCAAATCGAACGGCTGGGGTTACGCAGCTCCGTGATCCTGCACGGCTGGGCCAGCCCCAAAGCAGTGCGCGATGCGCTGGCTTACGCACGCGCGCTGGTCCTGCCCAGCTTTGCGGAAGGCCTGCCAGTGGTCCTGATGGAGGCGATGGCGCTTGGCCGGCCGGTGATTGCAACGGCGGTCGCCGGGATTCCGGAACTTGTTGATGAGCAAGTCGGCTGGCTGGTTCCGTCAGGCTGCATCGACGCGCTGGAAGATGCGCTCGAACAGGCGCTGAACGCCTGGCCCGAGGAGCTTATCGCGATGGGAACCAGGGCGCGCGCCCGCGTGCTCGCCCGGCATGATCCCGAGCGATGTGCACGGCGCATGGTCGAGTTGCTGCGGCCACTGGCGAACTGATTCCCCATGCATCGTTCGAGAAAGGTTGAGAAGGCTTGGAGCGGGTAGCGGGAATCGAACCCGCATAGCCAGCTTGGAAGGCTGGAGCTTTACCACTAAGCTATACCCGCTCATCGAGCCACGGATGACAGCCGGATGGTAACGTCCGGCTGCGTCGTGCGTGGCGCTTGCCACGGCGGGGGCACGTGCGTCAACGCTTGTCTTGCAAGATCTTCGCTCTTTTTGCGGTCAGTGCCCTTCGAATGCCATCAGCGCATCGGTTGCGATCCCTGCGTCGCGCAGCCGCCGGGCGCCGCCAAGTTCGGGAAGGTCGATCGCGAAGAGCGCCTGCGTGACTATTCCTCCTGCCCGGCGCAGCAGTTCTGCAGCCGCCAAGGCGGTCCCGCCGGTGGCGATGAGGTCATCGACGAGGACCACTCTGGCACCGTCGGGCACCGCGCCGGGATCGACTTCAAGCGTGTCGGTGCCGTATTCCAGCGCATAGTCGATCGCCAGGACCGGCACGGGGAGCTTGCCGGGCTTGCGCACGGGGACGAAGGGCAGGCTCATGCGCGCCGCCATCGCCGCCCCGAACACGAAGCCGCGTGCCTCTATCCCGGCGATCACCTCGGCGCCTGCCGCTTCTGCCCGCTCCGCCATGTGACCGACCGCTGCCGCGAAGCCGGGACCGTTGCCGATCAGCGTGGTCACATCGCGGAACAGGATCCCGGGCTTGGGGAAGTCGGGGATCGTGCGCACCAGCAGGCGCAGGTCTTCGACGGTCACTAAGGTATTCTCCGGTCCACTAGAACGAAACGCCCCGCCATCACCGAGGATGGCGGGGCGTCGTGGCCCTTAGCAGGGTATTGCCGCCCCGTCAGCGCTTACGGGGCCAGCGCTTACCAATCAGTGCTTCTTGCCCGCCCAGATGTTGCGGTAGGACATGTAGCCCAGCACAGTCGCGAAGATCAGGAACAGCACCACGGCAAAGCCCGTCTGATTGCGCTTTTCCAGCTTCGGCTCGGCGGTCCAGACAAGGAACGCCGAAACATCCTTTGCCATCTGGTCGACAGTGGGCTTGGGGTTGCCGGGGCTGTATTCCACCTGCCCGTCGCCGGTCAGCGGTGGCGCCATCGCCAGGTTCAGGTTCGCGAAGTAGGGGTTGTAGTGCAGTCCCTGCGGCGTCTTGGCATCCGGGAACTCTTTGAGAAGTTCCGCAGGCTGGGCACGGTAGCCGGTGATCAGCGAGTAGACGTAGGCCGGGCCGTCGTGACGCGCCTTGGTCATCAGCGAAAGGTCCGGCGGGATCGCGTTGTTGTTGGCAGCGCGTGCGGCGATGTCGTTGGCGAACGGCTTGGGGAAATAGTCCGTCGGCTGGCCGGGACGGGTGTTCGCCTCCCCGGTGTTGGGATCGGTGCCCGGCACCTGGAAGCCCGCCGCGATGGCCTTCACCTGGCCTTCGGAGTACCCCAGCGCCGCCAGATCGCGGAAGGCGACGTGGCTGAGCGAGTGGCAGGCCGAACAGACTTCCTTGTAGATCTGGAAGCCGCGCTGCAGTTGCTGCTTGTCGAACTTGCCGAAGGGTCCGTCGCTGGCGAGGTGCAGTTCCTTGGGGTGCAGGTGGAACTCGTGCTCTGCCGTGGCGGCGGGCGGCTCGGTGATCTGCGTGTAGGCGCCCTTGCCGAACGACCACGCCAGCGCGACCGTGAAGAACAGCCCGACGAGGATCGAGAGAATGCGTGCCATGTCTTTCGTCTTTCGTTCGTGCTGGATCAGACAGCCGGAGCGGCGTCGGGGTGGACGGCTTCGGTGGCGCCATGCGCCGGGCGCAGCTGCGCTCCCTCATCCGCGCCGAGCACCGATTCCGTGATGGAATACGGCAGCGGCAGCGGCTTCTCGATGGCCGAGACGATCGGGATGATGATCAGGAAGTGAGCGAAGTAATAGAGCGCCGCGAGTTGGCTGAACATCACGTAGGGCTCTTCCGCCGGGGCACCGCCGCAGTAGAACAGCACCGCCATCGCCGGGATCAGGCCGAACAGGAAGAACTTGCGGTAGAGCGGGCGGTAATTGCCCGAACGCACCGGCGACCGGTCCAGCCAGGGCAGGAAGAACCACACCAGGATCGCGCCGAACATGGCGAGGACGCCCATCAGCTTGGCCGGGATGAAGAAGAAGTCCTGCGTGAAGGCGCGAAGGATGGCGTAGAACGGCCAGAAGTACCATTCCGGCACGATGTGCGCGGGCGTGCTCATCGGGTTGGCCGGGATGTAGTTGTCCGGGTGGCCTAGCGCGTTCGGGAAATAGAACACCGCGATCGCGAACAGGATGGCGAAGACGCCGATCGCCCAGCCGTCCTTGGCGACGAAGTAGGGGTAGAACGGCACCGTGTCCGAGCTGGACTTCACCTCGACGCCGGTCGGGTTCGAGGAACCGGGAATGTGCAGCGCCCAGATGTGCAGGATCACCACGCCCAGGATCACGAAGGGCAGCAGGTAGTGCAGCGAGAAGAAGCGGTTGAGCGCGGCGTTGTCAGGCGCGAAGCCGCCCAGCAGCCACTGCTGCAACGGTTCGCCCACGAAGGGGATCGCGCCGAACAGGCCGGTGATGACCTTAGCGCCCCAGAAGCTCATCTGGCCCCAAGGAAGCACGTAGCCCATGAAGGCGGTGGCCATCATCAGCAGGAAGATCACCACGCCCAGCAGCCACACCATTTCACGCGGCGCCTTGTACGAACCGTAGTAGAAGCCGCGGAAGATGTGGATGTAGATGACGACGAAGAAGGCCGAGGCGCCATTGGCGTGCGCATAGCGCATCAGCCAGCCCCAGTTCACGTCGCGCACCGTCATTTCGATGGTGTCGAAGGCCACGGCAGTGTTGGCCGCATAGTGCATGGCCATGACGATGCCGGTGACGATCTGCAGCACGAGGCACAGCCCCGCGAGGAAACCGAAATTCCAGAAGTAGTTGAGGTTGCGCGGAACCTCGTACCCGCCGCCCACGGCGTTGAAGACGAGGCGCGGGATCGGCAGCCGTTCGTCCATCCACTTCATGAAGGGGTGGCTGGGGGTATATTCCTGTGCCCAGGGAAAGCTCATTTTTCTGATCCTCTCTCTTTCCGGGCTCAGCCGATCTTGACGACGGTGTCGGAGCTGAATTCGTACTCCGGAACCTCGAGGTTCTTGGGCGCGGGGCCTTTACGGATACGGGCGGCGGTGTCGTAGGAAGATCCGTGGCAGGGGCAGAAATAGCCGCCGAACTCGCCCTTCACCTCACCTTCGCCGGCGCCCAGCGGCACACAGCCCAGATGGGTGCAGACACCCATGGTGATGAGCCAGTTCTCCTTGCCCTCCTTGGTGCGTTCCTCCAGCGTCTGGGGATCGCGCAAGGAACCGACGTCAACGGCGTTGGCCTCGGCGATTTCCTTGGGAGTCAGGTTGCGCACGAAGACCGGCTGCTTGCGGAAGATGGCCTTGATCGCCTGACCCGGCTGGATCGCGGAAATATCGATTTCGGTGGAAGATGCCGCGAGCACGTCGGCAGAGGCCGACATCTGGCTCACCAGTGGTACGACGATCCCGATCCCTGCAACGCCTGCCGCGCTGACTGCGGCAATATTGATGAAATCGCGCCGCCTTACGCCCTCTGTTTCTGCCATGTTTGCCCTTGCCTTGCTTTCGACAACCCTCTCTGCCGGAGGTACGGCAGGAGGTCTATCAGACCGAATGGTATCCTGGTATCCCCGCGCCGGTTGCGAAACACAGGACAAAACCCATGAATCTCCCGACTTTGGGAGTTCTGTTATACGGGAACCTCGGCCCTGCCAACCTTGATTTTGGTCAGGGCAAACCACTGTAACGGATCAAACTTGTGCAAAGCAGCAAGTAATCGATCCGATTTCGGCTATCGTCCGGCCTTCTTCGCAAGGCGCATGACGTAGCCGATGATCTCTGCCACGGCGGCGTAATGCTCGATCGGGATGGGGTGGTCGATCTCCACCGCAGCGAACAGCGCGCGCGCCAGCGGTGGGTTTTCGAGGACCTGCACGCCTGCCTCGGCGGCGACTTCGCGTATCCGCAGGGCGACCGCATCCACGCCCTTGGCCACCACCGTGGGCGCGCCGCTGACGCCGTGCTCGTATTTCAGGGCGACGGCGTAGTGGGTCGGATTCGTCACGATAACGCTGGCGGTCGGCACCGCCGCCATCATCCGCCGGCGCGATCGCTGCATCTGGATCTGGCGGATCTTGGCCTTGATCTTGGGGTCGCCGTCGCTCTGCTTGTGCTCGTCCTTCACTTCCTGAAGGGTCATGCGCATGCGCTGCAGAAAGCTGCGCCGCTGCCACAGGAAGTCGAACAGCGCCAGCGCCGCTACCAGCAAGGCCACCGCGCGCAGCGCCTCGAAGGCCAGCCCGCCCGCCGCGGCGCCGACCGCGCCGGGCGATCGGCCGACCAGCCCGTCCACGCCCTGCATCCGGGGGGCGAGCACCATCCACACCACCAGCCCAATGGCACCGATCTTGGCCAGCGTCTTGGTGAACTCCACCAGCGCCCGCGTGCCGAACAGGCGGTTGAAGCCGCTGGCCGGCGACAGCTTGGACCACTTGGGAGCCAGCCGCGCCCAGCTCATGGTGGCGCGGCCCTGCAGGAACACCGTGCCCACCGCCGCTGCCGTCAGCACCGCGAAGATCGGCAGCAGCGACACCAGCGTATGCCAGGCCACGCCGGTTGCGAGGTTCTGCGCGCCGTCCGGATCGAGGGTGAAGTCCTCGGCGCTGCCCCAAAGCCGCTTGAGCATCGTGCCCAGCCGCTGCAAGGCGCTCAGCCCCAGCCAGCCGATGACGGCCACAGCGCCCGCCATCATCGTCGCGTGGCGGACTTCCGGCGCAATCGCCACCTCGCCGCGCTTACGGGCGTCCTCCAGCTTCTTGGCCGTGGGTTCGTGGGTGCGCTGGTCCTTGTCGGGCGCGTCGTCCGCCATGTCAGAGGGTCCAGCCGCTCTGCATGAAGGTGGCCATGGCGCGGGCGAAGGCGGTCAGCATCGCCCCCAGCGTCATCGCCAGCACCGACAGGCCCAGCAGCAGGTTGGCCGGCTGCATGATGAAGAACACCTGGATCGAGGGCGCCACCCGCGCCGCCAGCCCCTGCCCAAGATTGAACAGCATGCCGTAGAGGATCAGCGGCGCGCACAGGCTGAGGCCCAGCGCGGTCGCCTGCCCCGTCACCGAGACCGCAAGGTGCGCGAAATCGGCCGCTGGCGGCAGCCCGCCGACCGGGAAGCTGGCGTAGGACTTGAAGATGGAGGCGATCCACAGATGGTGAACGCCCGTCGCCATGCATACGACTGTCGCGCCGACGCCGATGAAGCGTGCAAGCATCGGCACCTGCCCGCCCATCGCCGCATCGACCACCAGCGCCGATGACAGTCCGACCTGTTGCGAGGCGAGGCTTCCGGCGATGGCGGCGGCGCTGAACATGATCCGCACGATCATTCCCAGCGCCAACCCGACCATGACTTCGCCGATCACCAGCAGCGGCATGGACATTTGCGAATGAAGGGCAGGCATGACGCGCCCTTCCAGCATGCCGTACATGCCGAAGGTGAAGCCCAACGCCATGACCAGCCGGATCTGCATCGGCATCCCGTCATCCGAGAAGGCGGGCAGCAGCATGACCACGGTGCCCACCCGGCAGAACAGCAGCAGGAAGGCCGCCGTATCGATCGGCAGCCGCAGCAGCGTGGCCAGGTCGATCGCGTTCATGAGATCAGTGCGCGACGATGGCGTCGGCCACGCGGTCCATGAAGTTGCCCAGCGCATGCCCGATCATCGGCAGGCTGAGCAGCATGACCACGCCCAGCACCAGCAGCTTGGGCACGAAAGTCAGCGTCATTTCCTGAACCTGCGTCAGCGCCTGCAGCAGGCCGATGACGACGCCGACGATCAGCGCCGCGATAAGCATCGGCCCGGCGATGGTGAGCATCAGCACCAGCGCGGCGCGGGCCATCTCGATGGCGTCAGCGGCGGTCATGGCGTCCGGCGGGCAGTACCGCAGCGCTTCATGCTAGATCTGCATCTTCATGATGTCGGAATAGGCCGAAACGACCCGGTCGCGCACCGCGACCACGGTGTCCAGCGCGGTTTCCGCCGCACCGATGGCAGTGACGACATCGATGAGGTCGCCCTTGCCGCCGATCTGTTTGATGCTCTGCGTCTCGGCGTTGCGCAATGCGTCGCCGGTCTGCGAGACCATGCTCTCGACCATCGAGCCGAAGCCGCCGCCGCTGGGCGCGAGCCCGCCCGACGGCGCCAGCCCGCCGCTCTTCTGCCCGATATCGGACAGCGGATTGGTGGTCCGCGCCGCGCGGGCGTAGGCGGAAAGTCCGTCAAGGGAGCCGATCGACATCGCGGGGTCGCCCTTACTTCAGCAGGTCCACGGTGCGCATGGTCATGCCGCGCGCCGCTTCGATGGCGTTGAGGTTGGCCTCGTAGGACCGCTGCGCCGCCTTCATGTCCGCAGCCTCGACCAGCGGATTGACGTTGGGCTGCTCGACATACCCTTGCGCGTCGGCGACGGGGTTGCCGGGTTGGTAGATGCGACCGAAGGCGCTCTTGTCGGCCTCGATGGATTTCACGGAAACCTGCGTGGCGCCGGTATTGCGGTCAACCTCGGCAGCGAAAGTGGCAACGCGGCGGCGATAGGGATCGCCCTCCGTCGTGGTTGCGATGGAATCCGAGTTCGCAAGGTTCTCGGCGATGACGCGCATCCGCAGCGCCTGCGCGCGCAGGCCGGATGCCGATACATCGATGGAATTGCCCAGTTCCGCCACGCTTACGTCCCCAACTGCCCTACCGACCTTATAGGCAACTTTTTCCTAGTGTCGCACTACTCCTATAACTTTTTCCCCTATAAAGCTGCGGATGAAAGGAGACGTGCGGTGTCCGTCCTCGAAGGCATTCCCATCGACCTGCAGATCGTGCTGGGTTCCACCAGCGTGCCGATCCGGCAAGTGCTGAAGATGAGCCGCGGCGCGATGATCCCGCTCGATTGCGGACAGGACGATCCCACGCGCGTCTACGTCAACGACCGGCTGGTCGCAGAGGGCCGCATCCTGGTCAACGGCGAGACGATGTCGCTGGAAATCACCCGCGTGGTGCAGGCGGAGCGCTGAATTGGACGCGTTCTCCCTGCTGCGCACGCTGGGCGCACTGCTGCTGGTGCTCGGCATGCTGGTCTGCGCATTGTGGGCGGTGAAGCGCTACGACCTGACCCTGCCGCGCAAGTGGCTGGAGCGGATCGGCACCACCGGACCGCAGCGGCGGTTGCAGGTGGTGGAACGGCTGGCGATCGACCAGCGCCGCTCGGTGGTACTGCTGCGCCGCGACGATACCGAATTCAGCGTGCTGATCGGTCCCGAAGGGGTAACGGTGCTGGATAGCGCAGCAGTGCAGGCCGGCGCGCCCGAAGTTGCGCAACCGCGTGAAGCCGAACCGGAAGCGCCGGTGGCCCGGACGGAAGACGCCCCGCCCTCCTTCGCCGAACGAATCCCGGTGCTGCCGGACATCTGGTTCACGCAGGAACCGGCAAGGCCGGAACTGCACTGATGGCGAAATTGTTCGGCAGCATCGCGGGCAGGCGCGCCCTCGCGTTTGTGGGCGCCCTGATGGTCCTTGCCCTGCCTGCCGCCGCGATGGCGCAGGCGGCAGGCGGCACGGCGGCCAGCGCCTTGGCCGGCGGCGGCACCATGTCGGGGCGTGTGCTGCAACTGGTGATGATGCTCACGGTGCTCAGCCTTGCGCCGGGCATCCTGATGACGATCACGTCGTTCACCCGCATCGTCGTGGCGCTGTCGCTGCTGCGATCGGGGCTGGGCGTGCAGGGCGTGCCGCCCAATCCGATCGTCATCTCGCTGGCGCTGTTCCTCAGCTTCTTCGTCATGGCGCCCACCTTCGACGCGGCGTGGAAGCAGGGCATGGAACCCTACAACGCCGGCCAGATCAACGAGACAGAGGCCCTGTCGCGCGCCAGCCGTCCGTTTCACGCCTTCATGCTGAAACAGGTGCGCGACGACGACGTGAAGCTGTTCGTCGGCCTCTCCGGAAAAGTGCCGAAAAGCCGCGCCGAACTGCCGATGACGACGCTGATGCCCGCCTTCATGATCTCCGAACTGCGCCGCGCGTTCGAGATCGGCTTCCTGCTGCTGTTGCCGTTTCTGGTGATCGACCTGGCGGTGGCGGCGGTGCTGATGGCGATGGGCATGATGATGCTGCCGCCCGCCACCATTTCGCTGCCGATGAAGATCATCTTCTTCGTGCTGGTGGACGGCTGGGCTCTTGTGGCTGGATCACTGGTGAAGAGTTTCGGGTAGCGGGCGGGCGGCTGCCGCCGGTGGAGCTTTGGCCAGTTCAGCCGTGACCCTTCGACAAGCTCACGGTGAGCGGAGCGAGCTTAAATTTCTGACTCCGCTCAGGCTGAGCCTGTCGAAGCCCAGTCGGCGCAAACCGGATCAGGTCCGGGACGACGGGGTGCAATGTCACGCCGGTGCGGCCTGCGTCACCGCCACGCTGCGCACCACGTCCTTGCCATAGACCTCGCGCGCCGCGTCCATGACCACGCGGCGGAACTGCTCCAGACCCGGCACCAGCCCGTCCGGCCCACTGGCGAGCGGGGTGCGGTAGGTTCGCAGGTTCACCGCATTCATCAACAGCGGCAATTTGGCGCCGACATCCTCGGTCTCGCCCTTGGTCACTTCCAGTTGCACCTCGAACCGGGCATATCCCGAAAGGCGTCCGTCGGCGAAAACCAGCGGCGCAAGTATCTCCACCGGGGGCACGAACTCGGTCGCCGCCTTCCGCGCTTTGGGTGCGTGGCCGGTAAGGTACTGCGGGAAGAAGTGCAGCGCCCCCCAGGCGCCGCCCGCGCCCACGCCAAGCCCGGCAACGACCGCGACCACGCCGACAACGATGCGCTTTATCACGCGCCTTCCCCTTCAGAACTTGAAGCTGGCATCGTGCGGCAGAGCGCCGGACTGCGCCATGACGACGATGGTGATGCGACGGTTTTCCGGCCGGTCGGGCTGGTCGGGATAGACCGGCTCCGTCCCCGCCTTGGCGACGACTTCGGAAAAGCGGTCGGCAGGCAGCCCGGCAGCCACCATCGCGGCGCGCGCGGCCAGCGCACGCTGGGCGGAAAGCTGCCAGTTGGCCTCGCTGTCGCCGCCGCTGCCGTCGGTATGGCCTTCGATGGCGATGCGCGCGTCGATGCCCACCAGCTTCTTCGCTGCCCGCGTCAGCATACCGCGCGCGAAGTCGTTCAGCTGGGCAGTGCTGCCCTTGAACATCGAGCGCTGCGCATTGTCGACGAGGTGGATGCGCATCCCTTCGCGACTGGGCCGCACATCGACCGATTCCTTCGTCTGGTCGTCCATCGGCGGTTCGAGCGCGACCTGCATCTCCTGCGCCATGACCCGCAGCGAGGCTTCGGGCACATCGGCGGTCCCGCCGCGCGAAACCCCCGCCGTACCGGCTTCCACCGCAGGCTGGCCGCTGACTTCCTGCTTGTCTGACTGGTTGTTGCGCCCGTGCCCGCCGTCACCCGGCTGGGCGCCCGGCTTGGTGGTAAGGGTCGTCGCGGGGTTGGCCTTCTCGGCGTCGGCGGAAAAATATTCAGCGAGCCCCTTCAACTGCACTTCGTCCGGATTGGCGAGCAGCCACAGCAGCATGAAGAAAGCCATCATCGCGGTCACGAAGTCGGCGTAGGCTACTTTCCACGCGCCGCCGTGATGGCCGCCGCCGACCACCTTCTTGACCTTGCGGATGACGATGGGGCGCTTGTCGTTGCCTTTCGTGGCCATGGCCTAGTGCCCGTCAGGCCGGAACGGCATTGAGCTGTTCCTTCACCGCCTCCAGCGCCGTCTCCATCTCCTGGAAGCTGGGGGCGTAGTTCGACGGCGTCATGCGGCGGGCCAGTTCGATGGCGATTTCGGTCGGCTGTTCCTGCGCATGGCCGATGATCGCCGTCTTCACGAGGGTATAGGGCTTGAAGTCCGCATCGATGATCTGTTGCAGCTTCTGCGCGATCGGGCCGACCAGGCAGTAGGCTAGCAGCACGCCCAGGAACGTGCCGACCAGCGCGCCGCCGATCATCGCTCCCAGCACTTCGGTGGGCTGGTCGATCGAGCTCATGGTCTTGATGACGCCCAGAACCGCCGCGACGATGCCGATCGCGGGCAGACCGTCCGCCATCATCTGAATCGCGTGCTGGGGGCCGAGTTCCTCGTGATGGTGGCGCTCCATGTCGCCCTCCATCGCTTCTGCCAGCTGGTGCGGATCCTCGAAGTTGACGGTCATCATGCGCAGGTAGTCGCAGATGAACTCGACCAGTTCGTGGTCGGCCAGCAGACGCGGATATTTCGAGAAGATCGCGCTTTCCGAAGGGGTATCCAGATGCGGCTCGATAGCGTTGGCGCCGCCCTTGCGGAACGTCGCCAGCAGCGAATAGAGCAGCGCCAGCAGATCGCGATAATCGGCTTCCTTCCACCGCTCGCCCTTGAAGACGCGGGCGATGCCCTTGCCCGCCTTTTTCAGCGTGGTCATCGAATTGCCCAGCACGAAGGCACCCAGCGCAGCGCCGCCAATGGCCAGCATTTCGTGCGGCAGGGCGTGGAAGATCACCCCCATGCTCCCCCCCGACATCAGGAAGCTGCCGAAAACGCACAGCAGGATGACGACGAGGCCGATGATGTTGAGCATGGAAAGTCCGCGAAAGTTCCGCCCGCCTGCGCGGGACCGTTGCTGAATTATAGGACGGCGAGCCGCCTGCCGGAGCGGATCGCGCAATTTTCGCCCGATTTCCCGCCCTTACGACCGGGGGGGCTGCAAGTGTCCTATATGACAGGGGCGACACCCCCAGTCTCTTCCACGCCGGAGCCTTCATGTCCGTCAATGCCTATGTCCGCGCGCAGAAAGTCGCCTCCACGCCCCGCAGCACCGAATACCGGCTGATGAG
Source organism: Novosphingobium gossypii (assembly GCF_050433305.1). Lineage (NCBI taxonomy): Bacteria > Pseudomonadati > Pseudomonadota > Alphaproteobacteria > Sphingomonadales > Sphingomonadaceae > Novosphingobium > Novosphingobium gossypii. The sequence continues at coordinate 188,173 of NZ_JBNPXM010000003.1, forward strand.
CGAGGTCACCGGTGAGATGATCGCCGCCCGCGATGCGGGTCTGACCGGGGTGAAGCTGGCGGCGGCGCTGCACCGCAACCGGCAGGTCTGGGGCACGTTCAGCGCGCTCTGCGCCGATTCCGCCAACGCCCTGCCCGCCGAACTGCGCGCCGGGATCATCTCGCTCGGCTTGTGGGTGGACCGCTACACCTCGCTCGTCATCACCGGGCGCGACACCATCGATGAACTGATCAACGTGAACCGCACGGTGATGGGCGGCCTTGCCAACGAGAATGGCGCAGTGCCCGCCGCCTGACGGGCGATCCTGCCGGGCGTCAGTGCGCGGCCATCGCCTGCCGGTATTCGGCCATCAGGGCAAAGCGCGGGTCCAGCCCGGCGAGATCGCCCATGGTCTTGGCTGCGCGCTTGGCGATCTGGCGCATGCGTTCGCGCGCCGATTCATCGTCGCTCGGATCGAGCGGCACAATATCGAACAGGCGCCCTTCGACGACCTGTCGATTGTGCTCCAGCCGCTGCTCCAGTTCGCCGACTTCGCCCGCGTCCACCTGCGGACGGCGCTGCACCACCGCGCCGGCGGCCCGTTCGGCACGGGTGAGCTTGCGCGGCTGGGCGCGGCGGCGGATGCGGTCAAGGCCGGAATTGCGCATGTGTTCGACATAGCTGTCGGCCAGCGCGCTCATCGCGGAATGCGCAAGATAATCGCTCGCGCCTGCTTCGGTGCGGCCCAGGGCGTCCTCGTCGGCGATGGCAGCCAAAATCGACAGTCCCTCGCCGTCCTCGCCACCAGCGATGGCGTCGAGAGATACGGTGGTCGCCTCCACCTTGCGGGCAGAGGGGCGCTGGTCAGTCATGACGCGGAAGCGCAGGCTCTGCAGTTCGCCGCGGATCTGCCAGTTCACGAACGTCGTGAACTGCGCCTTTTCCGGTTCGTAGGCCTGGATCGCGCGGTGGACGGCGATGGCGCAGCACTGTTCGGCATCGTCCCAGTGCCCGGCAAGGCCGTACTGGCGGATGAAATGTCGGATGCGCGGCGCGATCAGCTTGAGGATGCGTGCGAAAGCGCGGTCCACTTCAGCGCGCTGGCGCCGGGTCTGCGCCACGCCGCCGGACGGCGTATTGGCACTGACAACCGCAACCGCGGCTTCGAGAGCGGCAGTGATCTTCGACATGGCGAACCCCGATGGCACACCCGGCCCCTTGCCCGGCATCCATGAGAGCGGAATCTATTCCTATATTTCGGGAACCATCAATCCTATATGAGAGTTATCCACTGACGCGGCAAATTTTGCCGCCCATGTGACTCTCTTTTCCCACATGCATCAGGGGCGCAGCTTCCGACCGGCGGCTGCGATCGGTGCCGCCGGCACCACCTTGCGCCCCGCAAGCGCCATGGAAAGCGCCACTGCGCCCGCCGGCGACATGTTCGCCATGATCTGCGCCGTCGCTCGTTCGCGCATGCGGGTGGCGACTTCCTTCTGGACCTCGATGTCCAGTTTCTCGAAGATCGGCCCGGCGCGATTGGGCTTCATCGTCTGATAGATGCGCGCAAGATTGTCGTAGGGGACCGAAGGCGCGCCCGTGCCCTGCGCCACCTTGGCGGCGGCAGCCTGCTGGTCCTGCTGCTGCTTCACCTGCCCGGCCAGCCGCGCCTCGCTGGCCCGCACCGCCTGTTCACGCATGTCGAGCCTGCGCTTTTCCGCCGCCGTCGTCGTATCGCGCCGTGCCGCCGCTTCGCGCAACGACACGCCCAGCCGGCTGGTGTCGGGCATGTCCGCAGATGCGGCAAAGGCAATGGCATTCGCCACCGCCGCCGCCACGGCGACGCCCAGCATCAGCCGGGTGGGGCGGGTCAGGCCGCCGATCATGCGACCCTGTTGCCCCGCTTGGACGTCAGGTCGAAGACGATGCTGCTGAGATCGCGCGCCTCATCCACTGCGGGGGCCTGCGGGGCGGCGGGCACCAGGCGCGTTGCCTCGTCCGCACGCAACACGGCATCGGCCTCTTCACGCCAGCGGGTGGAGCGGCGGCGCACGCCGGCCTCCACCGCGCGCGCCTTGTCGGCGGCATCGACGATACGCTCGGCCACCGAATTGCCGACGCCCACCATCACCGAAAGCTCGTCGCGCATTTCGCGGGCAGACAGGATGATCTCGCCCTGCGCCGCGGCGTCGGTGGACAGCACGCGCTTCAGGTCGGACAGGACGATGCGAGCCTGCTGCGTCGCATGGTCCAGCTTTTCCACCGCCTGGTCCAGATGGCCGTCGCGCAGCGCCCGGATGCGGCGGTCCATGCGGATCGCCTGCACCATCACAAGCAGGCACATCAAGACAAGGGCAAGGTTGATCGCGGTGGCTACAGTCATTTCGGATACCCCTTGGCAATGTCGGTAGCCATGCGGATGGCGATGTTGCTGGAACGCTGGCCGATGTGCGCACGGCCCAGCGGCACGCCGCCGCAATGAACCTGCAACGCGTCGTCCGGCCCGATGGTGAGCGCGATGGTCTGCCCCACTTCCAGCCCGCGCACTTCGCGCAGGGGCATGATCTTCTCGCCCAGCACAACGTCCAGCGTGACCTGCGTGTTGTAAAGTTCGCTGGCCATGTGCTCGGCCCAGATCCGGTCGCGCCCGGCCTTTTCGCCCATGAAGCGCTGGAGCAGCTTTTCACGCACCGGCTCCAGCGTGGCATAAGGCAGCAGAACCGAGAACGTGCCTCCGCGCCCGTCCATGCTGACGCTGTAGCTGGCGACGGCGGCGGCGTTGCTCGGCTCGGCGATGGCGGCGAAGCGCGGGCTCATTTCCATGCGCTCCAGCCCCATGGCGACGGGCGCGATCTCCTCGAACGCGCGGGCGAAATCGTCCAGCGCCATCTGCACCACGCGCGATACCAGGCTGGATTCGATGGTGGTGAAGGTGCGCCCTTCCGGCGGCAGGCTGCGCATGCCGCCACGCCCGCCCAGCAGCGCATCGACAATGCCGTAGATCAGCCCGGCATCGACGATGACAATGCCATAGCTTTCCCAGGGCTTGACCTGGAACACGCCGAACATCGCCGGCAGCGGCAGGCGGTCCATGTAGTCGCCGAAGCGGACCGAAGTGATCGCCTCCAGGTTCACCTCGATGGCGTCGGACGTCAGGTTGCGCATGGAGGTGGCGAACAGGCGCACCATCCGCTCGCACACGACTTCCAGCATCGGCAGGCGTTCGTGGTTGATGACATTGGATTCCAGAACCGCCTTCAGCCCGCGACGGGGAACCGCTTCCCCATCGACGGCGGCCAGCCGGATCGGATCGTCGCCCCCGTTCACGCCACCATTCATTGCTGGATCAGATCCTGAATCAGCACGTCGCGCACCATGCCCTTGCCGAGCGCCTCCGTGCAGCGGCGGAGCATCTCTTCCTTGATGCGGAACACGGCGGCGGACCCATTGAGGTCGTCGGGCCGCAGTTCGCGCAGGAACGGTTGCAGCGCGTCGAGGATCACCGGCAAGCGGGCCTTGACGTCTTCGGTCTTGCCGTCGGCAGCGACGACGATGAAGCGCACCTTGACGAACTTCGCCTGCGCCCCGCCGCCGCGCAGGTTCACCATCATCGGCGGCACTTCGATGTAGGAGGCGGACGGATCGGCCTTCGATGCCTCTCCCCCTTCGCCGCCTTCTTCGGCGGGCGCCTCGGCCTGCTTTTCCCCGGCATGGCCGGCGCTGCGCTGGGTGTACCAGTAAACGCCGCCCGCGCCCGCGAGGACGCCGACGACCAGCACGGCAATCGCGATCAGACGGCCCTTGCCGCCCTTCTTCTTCGCTCCGGCTTCATCGACCGGCGCATCGTCGGCCCTGTCGTCGCTCACTGGGTCTACCTCTTTGTCAAAAAGTCCCGCCCACATCCGCGCGCGCGATTTCATTCCTATATATAGGATTGTTGGCCGGTCGGGGTGCGCCTTGCCGGGTTATACCGAGATTTTTGCAAGGGTCCGCCGATGGACGTCTCTTCCTTCGTCCTCCTGAGCCACGAACAGGCGCTACGCCGCCAGCTGGACGTGGCGGCGAACAACATGGCCAACGTCTCCACCGCGGGCTACAAGCGCGAACAGGCCGTCTTCCACGAATACGTCGAGAACGCGCAGGACGCCCCCGTACAGGACGCCCGCAAGACCTCCTACGTGCTGGATTACGGCGCCGTCCACGACATCGCGCAAGGGGCGTTCCAGTCCACCGGCAACCCGCTGGACGTGATGATCGACGGCCCTGGCTACCTCAACGTAGAGATGCCCGACGGCTCCACAGGCTATACCCGCGCGGGCTTCGTCAAAGTGCTGGAAAGCGGCGAACTGGCGACTTCGGGGGGCCAGCGCCTGCTGGACGAGAACGGCCGCCCGATCGCGATCCCGGTCGATCAGCTGGGGCAGGTGACGATCACCGGCGACGGCACCGTGATGGCCGGACAGGATCCGGTCGGGCGCCTCGCCGTGACCGGCTTCAACGACGAGAACATGCTGGAAGCTCGCGGCGACGGCGTGCTGACCGGCACCGGCGGCACCGTCATGACCGCAGCCCAGACCCGCCTGCGCACCGGCGGGGTGGAGGCGTCCAACGTCGAGCCGATCTCCGAAACCACCCGCATGGTCGAAGTGCTGCGCTCCTATCAGGTCAGCCAGCGGCTTTCGTCCGACCTTGCCGACATGCGCCGCAGCGCCATCGGCCGCCTCAGCAAGCTGGGTTAACCCGCAAAGGATACCGCCCCATGCGTTCGCTTTCCATCGCCTCGACCGGGATGCTGGCCCAGCAGACCAACGTCGACGTCATCTCGAACAACATCGCCAACATGAACACCACCGGCTTCAAACGCCAGCGGGCGGAGTTCCAGGACCTGCTATACCAGCAGGAAGCCCGCCCCGGCGCCGCGACCAGTTCGGACGGGACCAAGGTTCCCACCGGCATCCAGATCGGCGCGGGCGTGAAAACCGGCGGCGTCTACCGCATCACCGAACAGGGCGCGCTGACCAACACCGGCAACCAGTACGACATGGCGATCGACGGCGAGGGCTATTTCCAGGTCATGCTGCCCTCGGGCGACCTTGCCTATACCCGCGCCGGATCGTTCCAGCTGTCGGATCAGGGCGAACTGGTGACCACCGACGGCTACCGCGTACAACCCGACATCACCATTCCGCAGGGCGCGGTCAGCGTCTCTGTCTCCAAGACCGGCGAAGTGCAGGTGAAGCTGGACGGGCAGGTCGAGATGCAGACCGTGGGCCAGCTGGAACTTGCCACCTTCATCAACCAGGCGGGCCTGGCGGCGGTGGGCGACAACCTGTTCAAGGAGACCGGGGCGTCCGGCCAGCCGATCGTCTCCACCCCCGGACAGCCCGGCTACGGCACGCTGAGCCAGGGTTTCATCGAGGCGTCGAACGTGAACCCGGTGTCCGAGATCACCTCGCTGATCACCGCCCAGCGCGCCTACGAGATGAACAGCCGCGTTCTCAAGACTGCGGATGAGATGCTGCAGACTTCGACGCAGACCGTCTGATGCTGGGCGCGCTCCTTGTCCTTGCGGTGGCCGCCGCTCCGGCGGGCGAGACCACGCCCGTGCTCGCGCGGACGGTGGAGCGCGGCGAAGTGCTGTCCCGCACCGATTTCGAGACGGCGCGCATCGCGCCAGCCGTGGCGCGCGGCGCGCTGGGCCCTGCAGAGGCGGCCGGGCAGGAAACCACCCGCCGCATCCTTGCCGGCACACCCGTGCGCGCAGCCGATGTCGCCGTGCCCCGGCTGGTCCGCCGGGGAGAGAACGTGACCATCGCGGTCGTCTCGGGCGCCATGCGCATCACCTCGCCGGGCCGCGCGCTGGCGGATGCAGGCAAGGGCGAGCCGGTGCGCGTGCTCAACCTTGCCACCAGCCGCACGCTCGAAGGGGTCGCCGCCGCGACCGGCGAAGTGCGCATCGCCATCCAGTAGGACGCGCCAAGCAGGAACTACCATGACCAAGCCTTTCGCCGCCCTGACCTGCATCCTCGTATCGGCCAGCCTGCTGGCGGGCTGCGGGTCCGTGGGCCGCCTCAAGAACGTGGGCAAGGCCCCGAAGATGAGCGATCCCGGCGCGCCCGTCGCGCCCCGCATCGAACCTTCGCTGGGCAACCACGCCACCGCGGACACGACTCCGGATGGCGGCGATCCGAAGCTGGCCGACGCCGATCGCGGCGCTTCGCTGTTCCGTACCGGCGGCGGCGCCTTCTTCCGCGATCAGCGCGCGTCTCGGGTGGGTGACATCGTCACCATCCGCATCAACATCGCCGACAATGCGCAAGTCGCCAACAGCACCACGCGCACCCGCAACGGCAGCGAAGGCGGCGGCATTGCTGCGCTGCTGGGCCTCGAAAGCCAGATCGGCAAAGTCCTGCCCGGCAACCCGGACCCGGGGAACCTCGTCAGCACCAATTCCAAGTCGAGCGCGGTGGGCGTGGGCAATACCGCCCGGTCCGAACAGATCAACATGACGGTGGCCGCAACCGTCATCGGCGTCCTGCCCAACGGCAACCTTGCCATTCGCGGCAAGCAGGAAGTGCGCGTCAACTTCGAACTGCGCGAACTTGTCGTCTCTGGCGTGATCCGGCCCGAAGACATCGCCCGCGACAATTCCATTCGCCACAGCCAGATCGCCGAGGCCCGCATCAGCTATGGCGGACGGGGCCAGCTGACGGACGCGCAGCAGGCACGCTGGGGCCAGCAGATCTACGACGCCCTGTTCCCGTTCTGACGGCTTATAGTTTTTCCACAGGCTGAAACCATCCTTTAACGACTCCTCCTAGAATAAGACTGCACCCGGATCTTTCGGGATCGCAAGAGGCCGCAGAATCGGCCGGTAACCTAGAAGGGAACAAGGAAATGGCGTTTTCGGTCAACACCAACAGCGGCGCAATGGCAGCTCTCCAGAGCCTCAATGCGACGAACAAGTCCATGGAAACCGTGCAGAGCCGTATCACCACGGGTCTGAACGTGGCATCCACCAAGGACGACTCCGCGAAGTACACCGTCGCTCAGACCCTGCGCGGTGATCTTGGCAAGCTGGGCGCGGTCACCACCTCGCTCAACAACGCCAAGAGCGTCACCGACGTGGCGGTTGCCGGTGCCGAGCAGGTCTCCGACCTCATCAACCAGATGAAGTCGAAGGCGCTCGAAGCTTCGGACGAAGGTCTCGACGTTGAAAGCCGCACCGCAATCTCGAAGGACCTGATCACGCTCAAGAAGCAGATCAACACGGTCATCGATGGTTCGGACTTCAACGGCACCAACCTTCTGAAGGGCGGCGCTGCCACCACCGCTACGGACGGTAAGGTCAGCGCCCTGCAATCGATCGAGGGGGACACTCTCTCCGTCGCCAACCAGGGCTTCACCGATCTTGCCGAGGACGCCTTCGGCGCGTCCGCGGATGACGCCACCATCACCGCACTGGCCGGCACCGATTCGGCCGTTGCTGCAGAAGCAGCTTCGGACCTCGGCGACACTCTCGACGTCTTCTTCGACGCCGTGAAGTCCAGCCTGTCGGAACTGGGCGCCGGTTCGCGTCAGATCGAAGGTCAGCTCAGCTTCAACAGCAACCTGAACGACGTGATCACGACGGGTATCGGCAACCTTGTCGATGCCGACCTCGCGAAGGAATCGGCGAACCTTCAGGCCCTGCAGGTCCAGCAGCAGCTGGGTGTGCAGGCTCTGTCGATCGCCAACCAGGCACCGCAGACGCTCCTGTCGCTCTTCCGTTAAGGACGGCAGGCACCTCCGGTTCGCCGGGGGTACATTTCGGAAAGGCCGGAGCGGTTCGCCGCTCCGGCCTTTCTTGCATGGGAACCGGCGTCGGCACCGATCCGTTGAGGCGGTGAAGGAGATTTCGCATGACCGAGCGCCCCGAAGACCGCGCCCCCGAGACCGTCAACGACGAACAGGAAGACGAGGCCAATCAGGCCCAGTCGATCACCGACGAGGCGATTGGTCGCTCCGCTGCCGGGCAGCGCCTGGGCGACACCGAGAAGGTCAAGGGTGGCATCCGCGACGAAGACGACGTGCAGGATCTGGTCGATCACATGAACCAGATGGACACCAGCGGCGCCATCGACATGTCTGCCTACGACGGCGAAGAGACGATGGACGATCTGGAAGGTCGCTACGGCAAGGACAACGCCGCCGACCCCGAATTTTCCGAGGACGATTCCTGAACCCGCCTACTTGCTGCGGCCGACATCGCTCCATGCATTGACGATCTGCTGCGCCTCCCCCGCTTCGGCGGCCTGATCACTGTTGCTCACGGCCCCCATGCCGTCATCGGCATCGGGAGCGGGGATGGAGCAGTAGGCCGTTGCGAGAATGCCCGCCGACCACATCAGGGCATGCCAGCGGCTTCTGAAGACGTGCGAAAGGCGGGGTCCGAACATGGTCGCCCCCTACAGCGAGAAGATTAAGGTTCGGTGCCCGCCTCGCGCTTGAGATCGTAGAGCACTTCCAGCGCGTCGCGCGGCGAAAGCGCGTCTATGTCCATGTCGCGCAGTTTGTCGCGCAGGGCGTCGCAGGCTTCTTCGCGCACTTCCTGCGCGGCGGCGAACAGCGGCAGGTCGCCCAGCCCCGCGGCCAGCCCGCCGGTTTCCGCGCGGCCCTTTTCCAGCTTGTCCAGCACGGACTTGGCGCGGCTGATGACCTTGGGCGGCACCCCGGCAAGGCGCGCCACGGCAAGGCCATAGCTGCGATCGGCAGGCCCTTCCGCCAGTTCATGCAGCAGCACCAGATCGCCCTTCCACTCCCGCGCGCGAACGTGGTGGAGCGACAGCGCCTCGCAGGTCTCGGCCAGCCGCGCCATTTCGTGGTAGTGCGTGGCGAACAGGCAGCGGCAGCGGTTGGTCCCGTGCACGGCCTCTGCCACGGCCCAGGCCAGCGCAAGGCCGTCATAGGTGGACGTGCCGCGCCCCACTTCGTCAAGGATGACGAAGCTGCGCTCTCCCGCCTGCGACAGGATCGCGGCGGTTTCCACCATCTCCACCATGAAGGTAGAGCGCCCGCGCGCCAGATTGTCGGACGCGCCGACGCGGCTGAACAGGCGATCGACCATGCCGATCCGCGCCGATTTCGCGGGCACGAACCCGCCCGCCTGCGCCAGCAGCACGATCAGCGCGTTCTGGCGCAGGAAGGTGGACTTACCGCCCATGTTGGGCCCGCCGATGAGCCATAGGCGGTCATGGCTGGCAAGGCGGCAGTCGTTGGCTACGAAGCGTTCGCCCTGTGCCTTCAGCGCAGCCTCGACCACCGGATGGCGCCCGCCTTCGATCTCCAGCGAGAGGCCGTCCACCACCTGCGGCCGCGTCCAGCTGCCTTCTGCCGCGCGCTCGGCCTGCCCGGCGGCAACGTCGAGCCGGGCAAGGGCGGCGGCGGTGCGGGCGATTTCACGCCGGGCGGCGATGGCCTCTGCCACCAGCCCCTCGAAATGCGCCTCCTCGGCGGCGAGTGCGTGGCCGCCCGCCTCGGTGATGCGCGCGGCTTCCTCGTGCAGGGCCAGCGCATTGAAGCGCATGGCGCCTGCCATCGTCTGGCGATGCGAGAAACCGCTTTCCGGCTCCATCAGCTTGTCGGAATGCCGCTGCGCCACTTCGATGAAGTAGCCCAGCACGTTGTTGTGCTTGATCTTGAGCGAGGCGACGCCGGTATCCTCGCGGTACTTGGCCTCGAGCGCGGCGATGGCGCGGCGGGCATTGCCCGACATTACGCGCAGTTCGTCCAGCGCGGCGTCGTAGCCGGAAGCAATATAGCCCCCCTGCCCGCGTTCGGTTGGCGGCGTTTCCACCAGCGCGCGGGCGAAGTGATCGACCAGCGCACCGTGGCCGCCAAGGTCCGGCAGCAGCCGCTCCAGCAGAACCGGCAGATCGTCCCGCCCGACCAGCCGGTCGCCGATCCGGCGCGCGCCGCTCAGGCCATCGCGCAGCTGCCCAAGGTCGCGCGGCGATCCGCGTCCCGCCACCACGCGGCCCAGCGCGCGGCTGACGTCGGGCAGCGCCCGCAGCGCGGCGCGCATGTCTTCGCGCAGCAGGGCATCGCCGTGAAGCCACTCCACCAGCTCAAGCCGTTCCGCAATCGCCATACGGTCGGTCAGCGGGGCGGACAGATCCTCGGCGAGCTGCCGCGCGCCGGCGCCGGTCACGCAGCGGTCGATGGCGTCGATAAGGCTGCCTTTACGGCCACCCTGCGACGCCTCAAGGATTTCCAGACTGGCGCGCGTCGCCTCGTCCATCGCCAGCGCCGCGTCGCTGGCGCGCGCTTCGGGCGGAAGCAGCAGGGGCAGCGAACCGCGCCCGACATGGTCTAGATAGGCGATCAGCCCTCCGGCCGCGGCCAGCATCGCCCGCGTGAAGGCACCGAACCCGTCCAGCGTCGCCACGCCATGAACCAGCTTGAGCCGCCCATCGCCGCCGTCGGACGAAAATTCGTGCGCGGATCGGCGGATCGCCGCTTCAGGCGCCGCGTCCCAGCCGTCGGGCACCACCAGTTCGCTTGCGCCCAGGCGCGCCAGCGCCGCCGCCAGCCGGTCCGGGTCGCATTCCTCCAGCTCCATGCGGCCGGTGGAGATATCGCAAGCGGCGATGCCCACCACACCGCGCACTTCGCAGGCCGCCGCCAGCACATTGGCCCGGCGCGGTTCCAGCAGCGATTCCTCGGTCAGCGTGCCAGCCGTGACGAAACGCACGATGCCGCGCGCCACCAGCGCCTTGGACCCGCCCCGCTTCTTCGCTTCGGCGGGGGTTTCCGTCTGCTCGGCGATGGCGACGCGGCAACCGGCCTTTATCAAACGCGCCAGATAGCCTTCGGCGGCATGCACCGGCACGCCGCACATCGGGATCGGCTGGCCCAGATGCTCACCGCGCGTCGTCAGCGCGATATCCAGCACCTGGCTGGCCACTTTCGCATCCTCGAAGAACAGTTCGAAGAAGTCGCCCATACGGTAGAACAGCAGGCAGTCGCCCGCCTCTTCGCGCAGCGTCAGGTACTGCGCCATCATCGGAGTCGCGGCGGAAGTCATGCCGCCAGCGTTAGCGGCGCACCTGATGCTTTGGGAAGCCGGCGCACCGATCCTTTCCCCTATCGCGTGGCGATAACATTCGTTAGTGCCCCTTGAGAAACCGGGAGGCCAGCATTGTCCGATAAGTCCAAGGTCCAGTTCACCGACCGCGAAGCCCTGTTCTATCACCAGACCCAGCGTCCGGGTAAGATCGAGATCATCGCCAGCAAGCCGATGGCGACCCAGCGCGACCTCAGCCTTGCCTATTCGCCCGGCGTCGCCGTGCCGGTGCAGGCCATCGCCGACGATGCCGCCACCGCCTACGACTACACCGCCAAGGGCAATCTGGTGGCGGTGATCTCCAACGGCACCGCGATCCTGGGCATGGGCAATCTGGGCGCGCTGGCGTCCAAGCCGGTGATGGAAGGCAAGGCGGTGCTGTTCAAGCGCTTTGCCGACGTCGATTCCATCGACATCGAACTGGCCAGCGAAGACACGGACGCGCTGATCGAGGCCATCGCGATGATGGAGCCGAGCTTCGGCGGCATCAACCTTGAGGATATCAAGGCCCCGGAATGCTTCATCATCGAGCAGACCCTGCGCGAACGCATGAACATCCCGGTCATGCACGACGACCAGCACGGCACGGCGATCATCGCCGCCGCCGGCCTCATCAACGCCTGCCTCATCACCGGGCGCAAGCTGGACGAGATCAAGGTGGTGGTGAACGGCGCGGGCGCCTCGGCGCTGGCCTGCACCTCGCTCATCAAGTCGATGGGCGTCCGCCACGAGAACGTCCTGGTCTGCGACACGCGCGGCGTGATCTATCCGGGGCGTGAGCACGTGGACCAGTTCAAGTCCACGCATGCCGTCGCCACCGACAGGCGCACCCTGACCGAAGCGCTCGTCGGGGCAGACGTCGTCCTGGGCCTGTCCGCCAAGGGGGCGATCACCCCCGAGATGGTCAAGTCGATGGCGCCCGAGCCGATCATCTTCGCCATGGCCAACCCGGACCCGGAAATCACCCCGCCGGATGCCAAGGCCGTGCGCCCGGATGCCATCGTCGCCACGGGCCGGTCGGACTATCCGAACCAGGTCAACAACGTGCTGGGCTTCCCCTTCATCTTCCGCGGCGCGCTGGACGTGCGGGCAACCGCGATCAACGAAGAGATGAAGATCGCCGCCGCCACCGCCATCGCGGAACTGGCGCGCGAACAGGTGCATGAGGACGTCGCCGCCGCTTATGGCGAAGCGCAGCAGTTCGGGCGCGACTACATCATCCCCGCGCCGTTCGATCCGCGCCTGATGGAAGTGGTGCCGATGGCCGTCGCCCGCGCGGCGATGGAATCTGGCGTTGCACAGAAGCCGATCGAGGATTTCGACGCCTATCGCGACCAGTTGAAGGCGCGCCTGAATCCGACAACCTCGGTGCTCACCCGCGTCTACGAACAGGTCAAGGCCAACCCCAAGCGCGTGATCTTCGCGGAGGCCGACAACGAAGTCGTCCTGCGTGCCGCGATCCAGTATCGCGATTTCGGCTACGGCGAACCCGTGCTGGTGGGACGCACGCAGGTCATCCATGACAAGATGGCCGAACTGGGCGTGCCGCACCCCGAAAGCTTCCACATCGAAAACTCCATGGTATCCGACCATGTCGAGCCGATGGTGGAGATGCTGTACGACCGTCTGCAGCGTCGCGGCTTCCTCAAGCGCGACGTACAGCGCATGTGCAACACGGATCGCAACATCTTCGCCGCCGGGCTTCTCAAGCTGGGCGTCGGCGATGCGCTGGTCACCGGCATGACCCGGCCTTTCGCACAGTCGATCAAGGAAGTGCGCCGCGTGCTGGATCCTGCGCCCGACCAGCTGCCCTTCGGCATCCACATGCTGGTCGGCAAGAACCACACCGTGTTCATGGCCGACACCACCATCAACGAGCGCCCCACGGCAGAGGAACTGGTGGTCATCGCCAGGGAAACCGCCGCCGTCGCCCGCAAGCTGGGCCACGAACCGCGCGTCGCCTTCCTCAGCTACTCCACCTTCGGCAACCCGGCGGGCAAGTGGCTGGACGCCACGCGCGAAGCGATCCGCATGCTGGACGAACAGCAGGTCGACTTCGAGTACGAGGGCGAAATGGCCCCCGACGCGGCGCTCAACCCCAGGATCATGGAACTGTACCCGTTCTGCCGCCTGTCGGCACCGGCGAACGTGCTGATCATGCCGGGGCTGCAGTCGGCCAACATCTCGGCCAAGCTGCTCAAGGAAATCGGCGGCACGACCTCGATCGGGCCGATGCTGCTGGGTATGGAAAAGCCGGTGCAGATCGTGCCGATGACCGCCATCGCGCCCGACGTGCTGACCCTTGCTGCGCTGGCTGCGGCGGGGATCGCAGGGTAAGACAAGAAAGGGCGCGCAGGGACCATTCCCGCGCGCCCTTTTCTTCATCATCGTCCCGGGCTTGATCCGGGACCGCTGGCGTATTTTCAGGTGATAGCTAGCTGCGCGCGCAGCAACGTGGGCTGGTCATGGCCAGCGGTCTCGGATCAAGTCCGGGACGACGTTCACCTGCGCCGGTAGCGGAAATACCAGACCTCATGCCCGTAGACCGTGCGCGCCTTATGTTCGTAGCGGGTCTGGGGCCAGCCGCCGGGGCGGACCTGGAAGTCGCCGGGCTTTTCGCATAGCCACTCGAACTGGTCGGTGTGGCGCTGCATCACCATCAGCGCGTGGCGCAGGTAGACAGCGTGGTCGGTGCCGAAGCGGAACTCGCCGCCGGGCTTCAGCTTTGCGGCGAACATGTCGACCGGGCCGTCGTTCATCATGCGGCGCTTGGCGTGCCGGGCCTTGGGCCAGGGATCGGGGTGCAGCAGGTAGAGGAACGAGAGCGAGCCATCGGGGATGCGCGCCAGCACTTCCAGCGCGTCGCCGTGGTGGATGCGCACGTTGCCGATCGGCGGGTGTTCGCCATTGTCGCCGCTGACGTGCAGCAGCGCCTGCGCCACGCCATTTAGGAACGGTTCCGCGCCGATAAAGCCGTGGTCGGGCAGCATGTCGGCGCGGCTCGCCATGTGCTCGCCGCCGCCGAAGCCGATCTCGAAGTGCAGCGGACGGTCGTCGCCGAACAGCACCTGCGATGTGATCGGGCCGTCTTCGGGCATGGCGATGCGGGGCAGCAGATCATCGACCAGCCCCTGTTGCCCGGCGCGCAGGGGCTTGCCCTTGGCGCGGCCGTAAAGGCGGTTGAGCGTGGTCGGATCGCCGGATTTGTAAGCCGTCATGGCGCGCGCCACTGGCACCGGGACGCGCGCGGGTCAATGGACTCGGTGAAGGGGGCGAAGTTGCGCCGCGCAACTTGCATGGGCGAAATGCCGATTGCCAGCATGGCGCCGGCCCTGCTTTATCGCCGCCATGCTGCGCGCCATCTTCCTTCTGCTCGCCTGCCAGTTGGCGGGTGAAGTCATTCATCGCCTGACCGGGCTGCCCCTGCCGGGATCGGTGATCGGCATGATCCTGCTGATCGGCTGGCTGGCGCTGGTGCCCGCAGAGCGCCCGGTGCTGGCAACGGTGACCGGGTGGCTGACCGCGCACCTTTCGGTGATGTTCGTCCCCGCCGCGATCGGTTTGATGGAGGAAGGCCCGGCCCTGTCGCGCTACGGCGTGGGACTGGTAACGGCGACGGTCGCATCCACGCTGCTGACACTGGCGGTGACCGCGCTGGTATTCCGCTGGGCACTCGCCCGCTTTGCGCCGGACGGCGAAGCGTGACCGCCCCGCTGCTGACCACGCCCCTCCTGTGGCTGACCGCGACACTGGGCGCGTTCGCGGTGTTCGACACGTTGTCAAAACGGTGCGCCCGCCATCCCCTGCTGCATCCGGTGCTGTGGACCACGCCGGTGCTGATCGGCCTGCTGATCGCCACCGGTACCTCTTACGGCACCTACATGACCGCGACACTGCCGCTGGCCTTCCTGCTTGGGCCTGCCGTGGTCGGGCTGGCAGTGCCGATCTGGAACGAGCGGGTCCGCATCCGGCGCCTTGCCATGCCGATCGGGCTGGCGCTGGGAGCGGGCGCGGTGACGTCCATCGTCGGCGCTGTGGGCATCCTGTCGCTGTTCGGGGCCCCGCGCGAAATGCTGGCGTCGATCGCACCGCGCGCAACCACTACCCCCGTCGCCATGGCTGTGGCCGGGCAGCTTGGCGGCGTCCCCGCCCTTGCCGCGGTGATCGTGCTGTTCGCAGGCGTGGTGGGAGCGATGGTGGCCACACCGCTGTTCGACGCGATGGGCCTGCACGATCGGCGCGCGCGCGGCTTTTCCCTTGGAGTCGCTGCCCACGGCATCGGCACGGCCCGCGCCTTTCAGGAGGATGCGACAGCGGGCGCTATGGCCAGCCTGGCGATGGCGCTGAACGCAATCGTGACGGCGGCGCTGCTTTCGATCGTCGCAGTGGCGGTATGACCACGCGGCAGTCATAAAACAACGGCCCGCCCCTTGTCAGGGCAGGCCGCCTTGGTTCCTGCAAGGGGTGCAGGGTATTACGGTCAGGCCGCTTCGGCAGCCTCGTCCGGATCGCGCAGCACGTAGCCGCGCCCCCACACGGTTTCGATGTAGTTCGAACCGTCGCAGGCATGCGCCAGCTTCTTGCGCAGCTTGCAGATGAAGACGTCGATGATCTTCAGCTCCGGCTCGTCCATGCCGCCGTACAGGTGGTTGAGGAACATTTCCTTGGTCAGCGTGGTGCCCTTGCGCAGCGAGAGCAGTTCCAACATCGCGTATTCCTTGCCGGTCAGATGCACGCGGGCGCTGTCGACCTCGACGGTCTTGGCATCGAGGTTGACGACCAGCTTGCCGGTGCGAATGACCGACTGCGAGTGGCCCTTGGACCGGCGCACCACGGCGTGGATGCGGGCGATCAGTTCCTCACGATGGAACGGCTTGGTCACGTAATCGTCGGCACCGAAGCCGAACGAGCGCACCTTGCTGTCCATTTCCGAGATGCCCGACAGGATCAGCACCGGCGTCTGCACCTTGGCGACGCGCAGCTTCTTGAGCACGTCGTAGCCGTGCATGTCGGGCAGGTTGAGGTCGAGAAGGATGATGTCGTAATCG
Organism: Novosphingobium gossypii; assembly: GCF_050433305.1. Taxonomy (NCBI): domain Bacteria; kingdom Pseudomonadati; phylum Pseudomonadota; class Alphaproteobacteria; order Sphingomonadales; family Sphingomonadaceae; genus Novosphingobium; species Novosphingobium gossypii. The sequence continues at coordinate 204,304 of NZ_JBNPXM010000003.1, forward strand.
TACAGCTTGCCCAGATCGAGGCCTTCCTCGCCCAGATCGGTGGAGTAGACGTTGAACCCTTCCGCAGTCAGCATGAGCTCGATGGCCCGGGCCGTGGTCGGTTCATCCTCGATCAGCAGCACTCGCATGGGTCGGTTCCTTCTTGCCCCCGATGCCCGTGGCGCTCACGCAGCCGTAACGGACATTGCGTTGTATTAACCATATGACCAATGAAGGTTAAAGGTTAATTCGTCGTAAACACCGGAAAACCCCTTAAGCACTTCAACTGGGATGATCCGGCGAAAAGCGCGCGAACCGCGCCATTGGTCGAAAGAACGGCGGTGACTGGTTAATGTTAAGGATTCAAGACAGGGAAATGCAAACGATTGATAAATCCGGCACGTTCAACCGGTCGCGCCGTTTGCCGGTGGCGCGTTAACGCGCATCGGTGCGCGTGCCTTCAACGCGCGTGTCGCGGGCCTGTCGATTCGCTTGAGATAGCTCCACAGCCCGCACTGCAGTCCGATCAGCATCAGGATGAAGGGCTGGAAGGCGATGCCGACGAACACCGATCCGATCAGGTAGACCACCTGCGCCAGTTGCAGCGATACCGCCAAGGGAGCCACCCAGCGTTCGTCGGGACCCGTGCGGGATTTCCAGCGACGGCGAATCAGCTCCATCTGCACCAGCCCCGATACCTGCAGCAGCAGCCACAGGCCCAGACCCGGAAAGCCCTGCTCGCCCAGCATCTCGAAATAGCTGGAGTGGAAGGCGCGGCCCGTCTCCACGATCGGGGTACGTGTAACGGTGGTCACGCTGCCGCTCTTCTGGGTGGAGATCGTGTCGTAGGCGACCTTGCTGGACATGTAGACCTCGAAGCCACCGCCGAACGGATGCTCCTTCGCATAGCCCATCGTCCACTTCCATACGCCAAGCCGCGTGCCTGCGGACTGGTCGGACTGGTGATCCTCGATCGTGTTCATGCGCGCCAGGAACGACTGCGGCAGGAACGGCAGGGCGATGACCACGGCCAGCGACATACCTGCCGACAGCAGCACCCGATGCTTTGCCGTGCGCATGTAAAGCCCGGCCAGAATCGCCAGACACACCAGCCCCGTGCGCGCCTGCGTGCCGATGGGAATCAGCGAGCACGCGAAGATCAGCGCCCCGGTGAACAGCCACACCCGCCAGTCCGGCGGGAAGATCGTGCCGTACTTCGCCAGCCACACCGCCACCGGGATCAGCGCGACGGCCACGCACGATATGATCGATCCCTCATAAAGCCCGGTGTTGTTCTCCACGAAGATGCGCAAGGTGCCATACCCGCCCCCGCCCATCGCCGTCTTCAGCCCGCCGTCGATGATGAGCGCGCTGGCGGAGAGAACCATCACCAGCGCCACCGCCTCTATCCGCAGGCGCGTGCGCAGGGTCAGCGGCAGGAACATGGCAAAGACCACCGCCTTCCACACCCAGGCCCACTTGGTCAGCGCTTCCACCGGATAGTCGGCGCGGATCGTCGTGACCGCGCAGTAGGCCAGCAGCACGCCCAGTAGGCCCTGCCGCCAGGTGAAGCGCGAATCGCGCTTGTCGTCGAACACCAGCCAGCCCAGAAACGCGGCGGCAAAGGCGATCAGCGACGTGGGGATCTGCGACAGGAAGCCCCACGAGATGATCTGTGGCGCCACGATGTCGATGTAAAGGTAGCACAGTATCCAGATGAACGGCCGCTTGAACCCCAGCAGGATCAGCGTGAAGAAGAACCCGGTCAGCGCAAGGTTAAGCATCGGGGGCGTCCGGTTCCGCCGTGCTCACCCGCATCCGCACTTTCGCACCGCGCTTGGGGCGCGCAGCTTCGGCCCCTTCCGAATCGAGGTCGGCACGCCACAGCAGCCGCCAGGCGGCGACCAGCAGCAGTCCGTGGGATAGGGCAAGGGCAAGGATGTCAACCATCGACTGCCGCGTTAGCAGATGCGAGTTGACGGCGCGTTAAGCGTTCAACGCTAGGAATTTTCGCCATGACCCGCATTCTTCACGTGCTCGACCACTCGCTGCCGATCCACAGCGGCTATACTTTCCGCACGCGCGCGATCCTCAAGGCGCAGCAGGCGCTGGGCCTTGATGTGCGCGGCGTGACCGGCCCGCGCTACAACGAGGGCGATGGCGTGGTGGAGGAGCACGAAGGCCTCCTGTTCCACCGTGCCGGGGGGCAAAGCGGGGGCAAGCTGCCGGGCCTGCGCGAATGGCGCGAGATCGCCTTGTTCGCGCAAGGCATCGACAGGGTCGTCCAGCAGTGGCGGCCCGACGTGATCCATGCCCATTCGCCGGTGCTTTGCGGGCAGGCCGCGCTCAAGGTGGCGCGCAAGCACGGGATACCCCTGGTCTACGAGATTCGTGCCTTCTGGGAGGATGCCGCCGTCGGCAACGGCACCGGCAGCGAAGGTTCGGTGAAGTATCGCCTGACCCGCGCCCTCGAATCGCATGTCGTGCGCAAGGCCGACGCGGTAGTGACCATCTGCGAGGGGCTGCGCGCTGATCTGGCCGCGCGCGGCGTGCCCGAAGGGAAGATCACCGTCATGCCCAACGGCGTGGACCTGGCCCTGTTCGGCACCCCCCTGCCCCGCGACGAGGCCTTCGCCCGCGAACTGGGGTTTGCCGACGATGCAGGGCCGTGCCCCGTCATCGGCTTCATCGGCAGCTTCTACGACTACGAAGGGCTGGACGTCCTGATCGACGCTATGCCCGCCCTGGTAGCCCGCCATCCGCGCGCCCGGCTGCTCATGGTCGGCGGCGGACCGCGTGAAGAGGCGCTGCGGGCGCAGGCGGCAGCGTCTCCCGCCGCGCAGGCGATTCGTTTCGTGGGCCGCGTACCGCATCATGAGGTCGACCGGTACTATGCGCTGTGCGACGTCATGGCTTATCCGCGCAAGAAGAGCCGCCTGACCGACCTCGTCACCCCGCTGAAACCGCTGGAGGCGATGGCGCAAGGCAAGCTGGTGGCGGCCAGCAACGTCGGCGGCCACCGAGAACTCATCACCGATAGCTTGACCGGAGTGCTGTTCGCGCCCGACGATGCACAGGCCTGCGCCGATTCGCTCGCCCGGCTGCTCGAGTCCCGCGCGCGGTGGGAAACCTACCGGGCGGCGGGCCGCCAGCACGTCGAAACCCGCCACGACTGGGCCGAGAACGCCCGTCGTTATCCTGTCGTTTACCAAATGCTGGCAGCAAAGACCGATCAAGCAGGGCCGCGAGCCGCCTCCTGAAGGCGGAAAGATACATCGCAAGGCAGCCCAAGAGACGAGGTATTTCAGTGGCCGAAGCAAAAGGCACCGACCAGCCGATCACCCGCCACCCGCTGTTTCCGGCGATCGTCGCCCTTTGGTTCGGCGCGCTTGCCGGACTGGGCAGCGTGATCGTCAGTTCCTCCACCATCGAGGGGATCGTGCTGGCGCTGGGCATCGACAAGGTGATCCCGATGGCCGCCCCGCCGCTGGGCACCACCATGCGCATCCTGCTGGCGCTCGGTATGACCGGCGTGGGCGCAGCCGTGGGCGGCCTGATCGCCCGCCGCATCGCCCGTCCCGCCGCGCCGGTCGAGGGCGCCGCGCAGGACGTCGGTGGAGCGGAGGCCACGAACGAAGCCGCGCCGGTCGAGAGCGCACAGCCCGCCCGCCGCCGCCGCGCGCTTGCCATCGAACCCGAAGCCGCGCCTGCCGTGCGGGAAGCCGCCCCGGTGCCCGGCGACACGGACGACGCGCGCATTCTCAACGTCGCCGACTTCGACATCGACAGCTTCGACGAGGCGCCTGCCGCCGACGTCCCCTTCCGCCGCTTTGCCGAGACGAGCGCTGCTCCCGCATCTGCGGTCGACGAGGACGAGAACCTGCCTGCCTGGCTCGACACCGAATCGGCCTGGCACGAAGCCGACCCCGCTCCTGCGGTGCGCGGGGTGTTCACCACGCCTCCGGGCGCTCAGATCTTCCAGGTCGAACTGGACGCCGCCGAAAAGGCCGCTTCGGAAAAGGCCTCGGAAAATCCCGAGGCGCCCGCCGGCAGCCGCCTGTTCGAGGCCTATTCGCGCGAACTCTCCCCCCGTGACGCCGATGAGGGCGAAGACGGCGCGCATCCCGGCTTCTCGCTGCTCCCCCGCCTGCCGCAGGGCGACTGGGCCGCAGAAGAACCTGCCGTGTCCGAAGAGCCCGCCGCTGCCGACGACACCGTGTGGGACCGGCCCGTCCCGCCCTTCGCCGCTCCTGCGGCCGAACATGCCGCCTTCGAAGACGATACTGCAGAGCATCATGAAGTGCAGGCCGTCGCCACTCCGGTCGAACCGGCGCCTGTCGAGTATGCGCCGTTCGAGATTCGCAGCGCCGCCGACCGCATCGTCGACGCAGATCTTGGCACCCTGTCGCAGGTCGAACTGCTCGAACGGCTGGCCCTTGCCATGCAGCGCCGCCGCGAAGAAGCGCGCCACGCTGCCGAACAGGCCGCGCTGATTCCCGAATCGGTGGTTGCGCCCTTTGCCGCGCCGGTGATCGAGCAGGCCCCGCTGGCCGATCATGACGCCAGCCATGACGGGGCCACCCCGGGCTGGCCCGCTGCCGTGCCTGAGGCCATGCGCCCGATCGCCCTGGCCCCGATCGAATCCGAACCCCACTTCTCTGAAGATGCAGGGCACAACGATGACGAAGTGCAGGGCTACCTGCCCCCGCGCCATCTGGGCCTGTCGGGCGCCGAGGCAACGCCCTTCCCCGCCAGCCCGTTTTCGGGCGAGGCCGAGGACGAAGGGGACGACCCGGTGCTGCAGCAGGGCTATTCCTCGCTGCTCAATCTTTCGCGCAACAATGCGGTGCGCAAGCCCTTCCTGCAGTTCGGCGAGGCGGACGAAGCCGGCGACGAGATCGCCCATGCCACGCCCGCAATTGCCGAGGACGAGAACGAGGACGAACACGGCGCAGACCGGCAGCCGGCGTTCGGTCGCCCGGTCCTGCTGCCCGACCCCGTCGGCGAAGCACCGCCTGCCCTTGAGGAACGCCCGTTCGATGCTCCGCGCAACGATCCGGATGCTACCGAAAAGGCCCTGCGTGCAGCCCTGGCGACATTGCAACGCATGAGCGGGGCCGCCTGATTGCCCCGTGACCATGGCCTTGTGAACACACAAGTGCACACACAAAAACCCGCCCGGCGCAATCCGGGCGGGTTTTTTGATAATAAAATGCCGAGAATTCCGTCATTCGCGCCATGTTACTGCGCAGGCCACCGTGTTCGCCATTGCAAAATCGTGCCGCAATCGTCATGGGGACCGTGGGGTCGCTATGCCGCGTGGGGTCTTTTGCACGATTCGTGCAATTCTGCCCGCATGCCCAAGTGGCCCTTGCCGAATAGGCGTAAAAAAACACAGGATGGGTTTATATCGATGGGATTTCCTAAGCCCCAGGGCCTTTATGATGCGCGCAATGAACACGACGCCTGCGGTGTAGGCTTCGTCGCCCATATCAAGGGCCAGAAAAACCACGCAATCATTACCCAGGCTCTGGAGATTCTGAAAAACATCGACCACCGCGGCGCGGTGGGCGCGGACCCGCTTCTGGGCGATGGCGCGGGTATCCTTACCCAGCTGCCCGATCAGCTGCTGCGCAGCTGGGCTAGCGCGCAGGGTCTCGAACTGCCGCAGCCGGGCCATTACGCCGTCGCCATGTGCTTCCTGCCGCAGGACGATGCCGCGCGCGACATGATCGTCTCCATCTTCGAGAAGTTCATCGCCAAGGAAGGCCAGACCCTGATCGGCTGGCGCGACGTGCCCGTCACCACCGATGGCCTTGGCAAGACGGTTCTGGAATCGATGCCGGTCATCCGCCAGTGCATCGTCGGTCGCGGCCCGAGCTGCGCCGACCAGGACGCGTTCGAACGCAAGATCCTGGCGATCCGCAAGCAGACGCAGAACCCGCTGGCGGCGCTGGCCGAAAAGCATGAGCTGCCCGGTCTGACCGAGCTGTACATGCCCAGCTTCTCCAGCCGCACCATCGTCTACAAGGGCCTGCTGCTGGCGACCCAGGTCGGCTCGTTCTACGACGACCTGCGCAACCCGGAATTCGTGTCGGCGCTCGGCCTTGTGCACCAGCGCTTCTCGACCAACACCTTCCCCAGCTGGAAGCTGGCGCACCCGTTCCGCTTCATGGCGCACAACGGCGAGATCAACACCGTTCGCGGCAACGTGAACTGGATGAACGCACGCCGCCGCACCATGGAATCCGAGCTGCTCGGCGCCGATCTGGACAAGATGTGGCCGCTGATCCCGCACGGCCAGTCGGACACCGCGTGCCTCGACAACGCGCTGGAACTGCTGATCGCGGGCGGCTATTCGATGGTCCACGCGATGATGATGCTCGTGCCCGAGGCATGGGCCGGCAATGCGCTGATGACCCCGGAACGCCGTGCGTTCTACGAATACCACGCCGCGTTGATGGAACCGTGGGACGGCCCCGCCGCCGTCGCCTTCACCGATGGCCGCCAGATCGGCGCCACGCTGGACCGCAACGGCCTGCGCCCTGCGCGCTTCCTCGTCACCGATGACGACCTGTGCGTCATGGCGTCGGAAAGCGGCGTCCTTCCGATCAAGGAAGACAACATCGTGCGCAAGTGGCGTCTCCAGCCCGGCCGCATGCTGCTGATCGACTTCGAGGAAGGCCGCATCATCGAGGACGAGGAGATCAAGGCCAAGCTCTCCGAAGCCGAGCCTTACGAACAGTGGCTGCATCAGGCGCAGTACAAGCTGGCCGACCTCGACGTGATCGAGCCGGAACTGGCCGAGCTGCCCAAGCCCACCGGCACGCTGCTCGATCGCCAGCAGGCCTTCGGCTACACGCAGGAAGACACCACCCGCTTCCTCGAACCGATGGCCGTGAATGCCGACGATCCGCTGGGGTCGATGGGCACCGACACGCCGATCCCGGTGCTGTCGTCTAAGTCGCGCCTGCTGTACGACTACTTCAAGCAGAACTTCGCACAGGTCACCAACCCGCCGATCGACCCGATCCGCGAGGAACTGGTGATGAGCCTTGTCACCATGGTCGGCCCGCGCCCGAACCTGCTGGGTCATGACGCAGGCACGCACAAGCGTCTCGAAGTCAGCCAGCCGATCCTGACCGACCTTGGCCTTGCCAAGATCCGCTCGGTCGAAGCCGCACTGGACGGTGCGTTCCGCACCGGCACCATCGACATGACCTGGGACGCCAGCACCGGCGCCGCGGGTCTGGAAATGGCGATCAAGGAAATGTGCTGGGCCGCGACCGAAGCGGTGCTGGCGGACAAGAACATCCTGGTCCTGTCCGACCGTGCCGTCGGTCCGGACCGGATCGCCATGCCCGCGCTGCTGGCGACGGCTGCCGTCCACCACCACCTCGTCCGTCAGGGCCTGCGCATGCAGACCGGCCTTGTCGTCGAAACCGGCGAAGCGCGTGAAGTGCACCACTTCTGCGCGCTGGCCGGCTATGGCGCCGAAGCGATCAACCCGTATCTGGCGCTGGAAACGATCGAGGAAATCCGCGTTCGCAAGAACCTGCCCGTTTCGGCGGAGCAGGCAACGAAGAACTACGTCTATGCCATCGGCAAGGGCATTCGTAAGGTGATGTCCAAGATGGGCATCTCCACCTACCAGTCGTACTGCGGCGCGCAGATCTTCGACGCGGTGGGCCTGTCCACGGCCTTCGTCGACAAGTACTTCACCGGCACCGCCACCACCATCGAGGGTGCCGGCCTTGCCGAGATCGCGGAAGAGACCGTGCGCCGCCATCAGGCTGCCTACGGCGACAACCCGGTCTACAAGAACATGCTCGACGTGGGCGGCATCTATGGCGCGCGCGTCCGTGGTGAGGAACACGCCTGGACCAGCGAGAACATCGGCCTGCTCCAGCACGCCGTTCGCGGCAACGTGCCTGAAAAGTACCGCGACTTTGCCCGGACCATCAACGAGCAGTCGGAGCGCATGCTCACGATCCGTGGCCTGATGGAGTTCGTGCCGGGCCAGTCGATCCACATCGACGACGTCCAGCCCGCCAGCGAAATCGTCAAGCGCTTCGCCACCGGCGCGATGAGCTACGGCTCGATCAGCTGGGAAGCGCATACCACGCTGGCCGTGGCGATGAACCGCATCGGCGGCAAGTCGAACACCGGCGAAGGCGGCGAGGATCCCAAGCGCTTCAAGCCGCTCGACAATGGCGACACCATGCGCTCGTCGATCAAGCAGGTGGCCTCGGGCCGCTTCGGCGTCACCACCGAGTATCTCGTCAACGCCGACGACATCCAGATCAAGATGGCGCAGGGCGCAAAGCCCGGCGAAGGCGGCCAGCTGCCGGGCGACAAGGTGGACAAGACCATCGGCGCCACCCGTCACTCGACGCCGGGCGTCGGCCTGATCTCGCCGCCGCCGCACCACGACATCTACTCGATCGAAGACATTGCGCAGCTCATTCACGATCTGAAGAACGTGAACCCGACCAGCCGCGTCTCGGTCAAGCTGGTGTCCGAAGTGGGCGTGGGCACGGTGGCTGCGGGCGTCTCCAAGGCGCGCGCGGACCACATCACGATCTCGGGCTACGAAGGCGGCACCGGCGCTTCGCCGCTGACCTCGCTGACGCATGCAGGTTCGCCCTGGGAGATCGGCCTTGCCGAAACCCAGCAGACCCTGCTGCTCAACAACCTGCGCAGCCGCGTGGTGGTTCAGGCCGACGGCGGCCTGCGCACCGGTCGCGACGTGGCGGTTGCCGCGCTGCTGGGCGCGGAGGAGTTCGGCTTCGCCACCGCTCCGCTGATTGCGGCGGGCTGCATCATGATGCGCAAGTGCCACCTCAACACCTGCCCGGTGGGTGTCGCCACGCAGAACCCGGTGCTGCGCGCGCGCTTCACCGGCCAGCCAGAGCATGTGATCAACTACTTCTTCTTCGTCGCAGAGGAACTGCGCGCGATCATGGCCGAGTTGGGCTTCCGCACGCTCGACGAGATGGTCGGCCGCGTCGATCGCCTCGACATGAAGAAGGCGGTGCATCACTGGAAGGCCAAGGGCGTCGATCTTTCGAAGGTGCTCTACCAGGCCCCGCTGGGCGACAGCCCGTCGCTGGGCTGGAGCGAATCGCAGGACCATGGCCTTGAGCACGCGCTGGACAACGCGCTGATCGCAGCCGCCGGGGATGCGCTGGAAAACCGCCAGCCGGTGCGGATCGAAAAGCCCATCATCAACGTCAACCGCACGGTCGGCGCGATGCTTTCGGGCGAAGTGGCCCGTCGCTACGGCCATGACGGCCTGCCCGACAACACCATCAACGTGAAGCTCACCGGCGTCGCCGGCCAGAGCTTCGCCGCCTGGCTTGCCCACGGCGTCACGCTCGACCTGACCGGCGATGCCAACGACTACGTCGGCAAGGGCCTGTCGGGTGGCCGCGTGATCGTGCGCCAGCCCGGCCACGTCGATCGCGACCCGACGCAGAACATCATCGTCGGCAACACCGTGCTTTACGGCGCGATTTCCGGCGAGGCGTTCTTCAACGGTGTCGGCGGCGAGCGCTTCGCGGTCCGCAACTCGGGCGCGATCGCGGTCGTCGAAGGCTGCGGCGACCATGGCTGCGAATACATGACCGGCGGTGTCGTCATGGTACTGGGCAAGACCGGCCGCAACTTCGCGGCAGGCATGTCGGGCGGGCTCGCCTACGTCTACGACGAGGCGGGCGAGTTCGAGAAGCTGGTCAACCCTTCCATGGTCGATCTGGTCAAGGTGTCCGCCGAAGCCGACGAGGAAGAGGGAACGGGCCGTCCGCAGCAGCGCACCGTCTCGGTCCGCGATCTGGGGATGGGCGACATGCTTCGCCACGATGCCGATCGCATCCGCATCCTGCTCGAACGCCACCACCTGCACACCGGCTCCAAACGCGCCCGCGCGCTGCTCGACGACTGGTCGAACACGCTGGGCAAGTTCGTGAAGGTGATGCCGCGCGACTTCGCGAAGGCCCTGCGCCAGCAGGAGGCCGAACGCCTCGAAGCCGCCTCGGTCGCAGCAGAATAAGATTTAGGAACGTATCACGATGGGCAAGGAAACCGGCTTCCTCGAACTCGACCGCAAGGACCGTACGTACGGTCCGGTCGAGGATCGCCTGAAGAACTACAACGAATTCGTCGTCCCCCTCTCGCCCGAGGCGCTGAAGGCGCAGGCGTCGCGCTGCATGAACTGCGGCGTGCCGCACTGCCACACCGGCTGCCCGGTCAACAACATCATCCCGGACTGGAACCACCTGGTCTACGAGGACGACTTCCGCAATGCGCTGGAAGTCCTCCACTCGACCAACAACTTCCCCGAATTCACCGGCCGCATCTGCCCCGCCCCGTGCGAGGCCGCCTGCACGCTGAACATCATCGACGAACCCGTCACCATCAAGTCGGTGGAATGCGCGATCGTCGACCGGGGATGGCAGGAAGGCTGGATCACGCCGCAGGTACCTGCGAAGCGCACCGGCAAGTCGGTGGCCGTGGTCGGCTCCGGCCCGGCGGGCATGGCCTGCGCCCAGCAGCTGGCCCGCGCTGGCCACTCGGTGACGGTGTTCGAGAAGAATGACCGCGTCGGCGGCCTGCTGCGCTACGGCATCCCCGACTTCAAGATGGAGAAGCACCTCATCAACCGCCGTCTGGTGCAGATGATGGCGGAAGGTGTCGAGTTCAAAACCTCCACCGAAGTAGGCGTGACCGTCTCGGTGGCCTCGCTCAAGGAAAACTTCGACGCAGTGGTGTTCGCCGGCGGTGCGGAAGATCCGCGCCCGCTGGCGATCCCCGGCTTCGAGCTTCCGGGCGTGCGCTATGCAATGGAATTCCTGACCCAGCAGAACAAGCGCAACGCCGGCGACGACGAACTGCGCGCCGCACCGCGCGGCACGCTGTCGGCCACCGGCAAGCACGTCATCGTCATCGGCGGCGGCGACACCGGTTCGGACTGCGTGGGCACCTCCAACCGCCAGGGCGCCGCTTCGGTGACTCAGCTGGAGATCATGCCCAGGCCGCCGGAAAAGGAGAACAAGGCCATGTCGTGGCCGTTCTGGCCGCTCAAGCTGCGCACCTCCTCCAGCCACGAGGAAGGCGCGGACCGCGACTGGGCCGTGCTGACCAAGCGCGTCATCGGCGACAACGACGTCAAGGGCCTGGAATGCGTCCGGGTCGAGTGGGTCGGCGGCAAGATGCAGGAAATCCCCGGCAGCGAGTTCACGCTCGAAGCTGACCTCATCTTCCTGGCGATGGGCTTCGTCGGCCCGCGCAAGGCCGGGATGCTCGACCAGTCGGGCGTCGAACTGGACGCGCGCGGCAACGTGAAGGCGAACGTCTTCGAATACCGCACCAGCGATGAGCAGATCTGGTCCTGCGGCGACATGCGCCGTGGCCAGTCGCTGGTCGTCTGGGCGATCCGCGAAGGTCGCCAGTGCGCCCGGTCGGTCGACGAAGCGCTGATGGGCGTGAGCGACCTGCCGCGCTAATATCCGGCGTTATGGAATGAAAAAGGGGCGTGCCGAAAGGCGCGCCCCTTTTTTCTTGTCGTCGTCCCGGACTTGATCCGGGACCGCTGGCCGAGAACGGCTCACCGTACTGCGCGCACCTGAGAACTATCGCTAAGTTGTGCCGGATCAAGTCCGGAACGACGTGGAACTTACCAGTCGATCGTGCCGCGACCGTGCTCCGCCAGAAACGCATTTGCCTTGCTGAAATGCCCGCAGCCGAAGAACCCCTGATAGGCCGACAACGGACTGGGGTGCGGCGCGGTCAGGACCAGATGGTGGCTTTCCATCAGCCCCGGCACGCTCAGCGCCTTCTTCCTGGCATGGCTGCCCCACAGCATGAACACGCATGGCTCCGCCTTCGCGGCCACTGCCGCCACCGCCGCGTCGGTGATCGCTTCCCAGCCGCGCTTCTGGTGCGATCCGGCCTGCCCGGCCTCAACCGTCAGCGCGTTGTTCAGCAGCAGCACGCCCTGCCGCGCCCAGTGTTCGAGATTGCCGTGCCCGGGCGCAACCACGCCGCAGTCGGTGACGAGTTCCTTGTAGATGTTGACCAGTGAGGGCGGCACCTTAACCCCCCCCTGCACCGAGAACGACAGGCCATGCGCCTGCCCCGGCCCGTGATACGGATCCTGCCCCAGGATGACGACGCGCACCTGATCCAGCGGCGTCAGTTCCAGCGCCCGCAGCCGCGTGCCGCGCGGCGGATAGATCACCTTGCCTGCCGCCTCTTGCGCGTGGAGCCAGCCGCCCAGATGGCGCGCTTCGGGGGTGGACAGCGCCGGGCCGAGGGCAGCGGCCCAGCTTTCGGGAACGGTCTGCACGTCCTGTGTTGCCGTCATGCCCTGCACTCCTCGAAAATCCTGTCCGCAGACGCGCCCGCCATTGCGAAACCGCCGCCCAGTCCCTAAGCATTTTGGGATCATGGCTGTCCATCTCCACGAAGAAGATCTCCCCGAAGGCGTGCTCGCGCCGGGGCCCGTCGCCGTCGACACTGAAACCATGGGCCTGATAACCGCCCGTGACCGTCTTTGCGTCGTCCAGATTTCCGACGGCAAGGGGGACGAGCATCTCGTCCGCTTCAGGCCGGGCAGCGATTACGCCGCGCCCAACCTGCGCGCCGTGCTGGCCGATCCGGCGCGGCTCAAGCTGTACCATTTCGCGCGTTTCGACCTTGCCGCGATCGAGCATTATCTGGGCGTCACCGCCGCCCCGGTGTTCTGCACCAAGATCGCCAGCAAGATGGTCCGTACCTATACCGACCGCCATGGCCTGAAGGATCTGGTGCGCGAACTGCTGGGCAAGGAAGTGTCCAAGCAGCAGCAGTCCAGCGACTGGGGCGCCCCGGAACTGAGCGACGCGCAAAAGGACTATGCCGCGTCAGACGTGCGTTACCTGCACGCGATGCACGACATCCTCGTCACTCGTCTGGCGCGCGAAAACCGTACCGAACTCGCCCAGGCCTGTTTCGATTTCCTTCCGGCGCGCGCCCGTCTGGACCTTGCAGGCTGGCCGGACCACGACATCTTCAGCCACGCAGCAGCCTGACCCGTCCACGGGAGTTACCTGAAAGCCATGTCCGTCGAAGCCGTCCAGATCCGCAACCGCCGCCGGCACTTCGCCGCGCCCGGCGGCTCGCACGATCGGCTGGTCGCGTTCCTGGCCAAAGTGCTCCCGGCGGGGATCGGGCTGGTGGTTGCGGTGATGATCCTGGTGCCGCTGTCACCGCGTGGAGAGATCAGCTTCCTGCTCGATCGCAACAAGGTGGCGATCACGAACGAGCGCCTGCGTGCGGACAACGCCGCCTATCGCGGCAAGGACAACCGCAACCGCGACTTCACGGTCAATGCGGGCACCGCCGTCCAGAAATCCGCCACCACCCCGATCGTCGAGATGCTGGGGCTCAACGCCCTGATGAACCTCAACGATGGCCCGGCCAAGGTGGTCGCACCACGCGGGGCCTACAACTACGACACCGAACAGCTGGCGATCGACGGGCCGGTGAATTTCAATGCGCCGGACGGTTACAGGATGACCACCCGCAACGTCTCGGTCGATCTGCGCAGCAAGACGGCGGTCGGTTCCGGCGGCGTGGACGGAACGGTGCCCACCGGCACTTTCCGCGCCAACGAAATGCACGCCGACCTTGAAAACCGCACCGTCACTCTCGAAGGCAACGCCCGCCTGCGCATGACGCCGGGCAAGATCAGGATACCGCAATGACCGCCGCCCCCAAGACGTTCCGCCGTGCCGCGCTGGTCCTGCCCGTCATGGCGCTGGCTGCGCTTGCGGGTTCGCAGCAGCTGGGCGCGCAAGTGCTTTCCGGCCACAACTCCAACGCGCCGGTGGATTATGCCGCCGACCGGATCGAACTGCAGGACAAGCAGGATCGCGTGATCCTGTCCGGCAACGTCGATGTGAAGCAGGCCGACCTGCGGCTGCGCGCATCGCGCACGGTGGTGAACTTCACCAACCAGGGGTCGATGCAGATCCAGCGCATCACCGCCAGCGGCGGCGTCACCGTGGCCCGTCCCGGCGAAACCGCCAGCGGCGACGTCGGCGTATACGACTTCAACCAGCGCATCATCACGATGACCGGGAATGCCACCATCAAGCGCAGCAACGGCGACGTGCTGCGTGGTGGCCGTCTGGTGGTTGACCTCAACAGCGGCGTTTCTTCGGCTTCGGCCGGACCGGGCGGGCGCGTCTCCGGCACGTTCAGCGTGCCCAAGCAGAAGAGCGGGCAGTAACCGCTGGCCGCTGACGAAATTGCAGTCCCGATGCGGATGACAAAGAATTAACCAAAAAGGCGTTTTCCTACACGCCGGATGATGCGTATCTGGATTCGGGCTCCTCGCTTGGAAAGGATCCCGATGCCAGCCAATCCCATTCACATGCCTTCGGGCTATGCCACCGCCTTTGCGATCGGCTTTGCCGATCCCACCAGCGGTAACCTGTCCATCGTCGAATCCGGTCGCCCCCTGCCGGTGGCCACCGTTCCGCCCGCTGCCGCGGCTCCGCTGACGGGCACGGCCACTGCGACCGGCAGCTTCGGCCCGTTCACGGCGGCGCAGGGCCGACCCATCGTCATCACGCTGGCGGGCACCTGGACCGGCTCGGTCACGGTCCAGCGCTCCATCGACGGCGGCGCCACCCGGCGTCCGCTGACCGTTGGCGGCCAGCTATGGGGCAGCTTTACCGGCAACGTATGCGAACCGGTGTGGGAAGAGTTCGAGGATGGCGCGACCTTCTATCTGGCCGTCACCCTCGCCTCCGGTTCCCTGACCTATCGCCTCGCCCAGTAAGCCATCGCGGAGAAACCATCATGTCCAGTGATTTCATCGCGCGTGGCCTGGCCACGGCGCAGCGCCGCGATCTGGCGTCCACCGGCGCGGGAATGGGCGCGGCGCTCATAGGTCTGGAAGGCGGCGGCACCGTGCGCGACCATATCCAGTGGGTGACGCCCGAAGCCTTCGGCGCAATTGGCAACGGCAGCGCGGCCAATGCCGCGCGCGACACCGCTGCCCTGCAGCAGGCGGTAGCTTCGGGCCGTCCGGTCAAGCTGCGGCCTGGCGCGAACTACCAGATCAACGCCGAGATCACACCGCCGAACGGGGTGGACCTGACGATCGCGGGCCATCGCAACAGCGGGGACAAGCAGACCGTCCTGACCGCTGTCGCCGGTTTCAAGGGCTGGATGTTGCGTCCCAGGGGCGCTTACGACATCCGCGACGTCAAGCTGAATGGCAACGGTGCCGAGGGGTGCTACCTGATCGGCAGCCCGGACAACCTTTCCGTCGGCATCGCCCGCATCGAGCGCGTCTACCTTGCCAATGCCGACATCGGCATCTTCTTCGATGCCGACTGGGAACATCCCTGGGGCCTCTATTACAACCAGATCGTGGGCACCAGCTTCCGTACCGGGGGCATCAACCTGGGCGGCGTCGCCGGCACGGCATCGTCAGGCGAAAGCGCCTGGACGATGGACAATATTAATATCAACGGCAGCCCCACCGGCATCGGCATATCAGCGAGCGAAGTTGCGGTAGCGACCAACACGCCAGACGCCACGCATGACACGATCACCTGGAACAACGCTTCGTCCCCGCTTTACGGCTGGTGCGTGATGCGGTCCTTAGACGGCAGCACCGGCTGGCACGTGCCGCCCAACTGGAGCAGCACCGGTCTCAACGCCGCGACGTTCACGGCGCAGAAGGCGGCTGGAGAGACATGGCAATACGCCGTCGTAAGGATGACGCGCGGCGTGTCGATCCGGCGGGCCAAGGCGATCTGGGCGGGTGTGATCCAGGCCGAGTACTTCGGCATCGGCGTCTATTTCAGCGACGTTCCCGCGGTCGACATACGGCAGATCTATGCCGAAACCCGTGACCGCACTCCGCCCCTGCCGCAGCTTTGCGGGATCGCCGCGTTCAACTCCCACGTCTCGGTGGGCGGAGGCTGGGTGGAGCAGTACGGCTATGCTCTGCTGTCGCTCAACAACAGCCGGATGAACGTCACCGGGCCGTTGCGCGCGAACAACTGCAGGTGGGGCAAGGGCGCGCTCGGAGGGTCGACAGCCCAGTCCCTGCGCCACTTTGGCGACCTCAACGCCACCGGCACCACGTTGAACCGCATCGCGCAGCTGACCGGCAGCGCTTACGAATACATCGCCGCCGGGGCAGAGCAGGATGCGAACGGCGGCATGACGATCTATGCCGACGGGGTCGCCGGATCGTCGCTTTCGGTCAGGCGCCGGGGCGTGGACAAGGGTCGCCTCTACGTCAACGCCGCGTCGGAGGGGCAGCTGGATTGCGAACGGCTCAAGCAGACGCAGCCCAGCAAGACCGCGCTGGTGCCGCTGGCCAATCGAACGCAGGGAACGGCCCTGACCCCCGGGACGGCCACTGGCTTCCTGACGATCTCGGGCCTGCCCATCAATTCGGCGGCGGCGATGTCGTTCCTGGTGCAGATCGTCGGCAGGGACCCGACCTCCACGGTCCGCCAGTCGTCCACCTGCCGCGTGGACGTGGTGCTGACCGACAGCGGCAGCAGTGGCGTCACCGCCGCCCTCAGTGCATCTCCAGCGGCAGGCGCGGTACAGTCGGGAACGCTGGGCGATCCGGCCTTCACCGTTGCCGTTGCGGGCGGCATCGCCACGCTGAGCTGCAACGTGGCATCCAGCATGGCCAGTCTGGCACTTTACGCCACTCCGATTGCCGGAGCCACCGAGGCGCAGTCGCTTACGATCACGCAGTTGTAAGGCGCGCGGGCGCCCCGCGCGATCTCAGAAGGCCCGGTCGTGGACCAGCACCCGCATGGTCAGGAAAATGATCTGAAGATCGCGCATGATCGTCCACCCCTCCAGGTATTCCAGGTCTGCCTGGAGGCGGTTGACGAGGTCGGATTCGCGGTCGGTCGCACCGCGAAAGCCGCGCACCTGCGCCAGGCCCGAAAGACCGGGCTTGAGCGAGTGGCGTTGCCAGTAACGCAGGTCGACTTCCCAGAACAGCTTGTCGCCCGCCAGCGAGCCGGTCGCATGAGGACGCGGGCCGACAAGGCTCATGTCGCCCAGCAGCACGTTGAACAGCTGCGGCAGTTCGTCGATGCTGGTGCGGCGGATGAAGCGGCCCACGCGAGTGATCCGCTGGTCGTCCTTCGATGCCGAGACATTGCCGTTCGTGTCGCACAGGGCCTGCGTCATCGACCGGAACTTGTACATGTTGAAGAAGCGGTTGCCCCGGCCCATGCGGCGCTGGGTGAAGAACACCGGGCCACCGTCCTGCAGCTTCACCATCAGCGCCACCACGATCAGCAGCGGAGACAGCGCCAGGATCGCGCCGCCGGCAAAGGCCACGTCGAACAGCCGCTTGACCGCGCGGTCGCGCAGGCCCAGCGGCCCGGCGGACACCAGCAGCAGGCCATGCTTACCCACCACCCGCGCGCCCTGCGCACCCAGTCGGGCCACTTCGTCGTCCAGCACTTCGCCGTCGACGTTGGCGCCCTTGAGCATCATGGCCCATTCCGCCCGGCGACCTGCAGGGCAGCTGACCACCACCCGGTCGATGTTGCGCAGCACCAGGCCGATGCGGTCCAGCGCGTTGGGATCGTTGAGGTTCGGGCGCAGGCCCATGGCCGCCGCCGAGATGCGGATCGCCCCGCGCAGTTGCACCTGCGGCCCGCCGTCGTCGATGACCAGTTCGTTGATGATGTTCTCGCCGCAGCGCCAGCGCACGAAGCTGCGCAGTTGCAGGCGCATCCAGGTGATGACCATCATCGCCGCGATGGCGCCGCCGTTGAATCCCGCGCGCGAGACATCCGATTCCGGTCGGATCAGGAACTGCACGAAGACCACCACCACCACGGCCATGGCGATCGCCACCAGCCCGCGGAAGATGCCCTTCCAGCCGTCCTGCAGCGATGCGGTGGAATAAGCGCCGTTGTAGAGCGCCAAGGTGAGATAGATCGGCAGGATGATCTGCGAATGGACCAGCCCTTCGCCAATCCCTTCGCTGCCGGCCAGCATGAAGCCGACCGCTGCGAACCCGATGAAGATGGAAACGATGTCGCCCAGAACCAGCGCGAGATAACACTGCAACCGGCGTCGTTCGAGCGAAGGGGCGACCAGAAGGTCATCCGCGATCGTCCGCTCCTTGGCGAGCGCACGCGCGGCGAAAGGCGCATTCATGCGTGCAGCACTCCAGGTTGCAGACTCACGCTGAACGCCTCCCTCACAAAAACCTCAGCGCGCGCGGCAAGACTGCCTTGCTGCGGCGCATTACGTATATCCTCGTATTGAAAGGGGTGGCAATTCGGAAAAGCGGTTTCGGTCAGGACGTGGTATTTGTCAGTCGTCTTGAATTAGGACGCGCAGAACGCCCAATTGCAAGCAAACCATTGGCGAGTAACAGTTCCGAGTCCTGACTGTTCGCCAGCAATATCTGATGCAGGTCAATCAGCCGGGCGACCAGTCGCTCAAGCCGTGGGCCGCGCCACAGCTGAAGCTGGACCGTCAGTGCAGGCTGGTCCTTCCAGAAGATGCGCCGCGCGCCTGCTTCTGCCTTGAGGAAGCCCGCCACATCGCCGCTGCGGCCCATCCGCGCGTTGAGCCCGGCCAGTTGCGCCGCCCGCCGCTCCAGCGCCAGCAGCAAGCCGACCGGGTTCATCGCCTGATCGCGCATCCGCTTGAGTTCAGGGCCGATCGCATCGCGCCGCCCGCCCAGTACGGCGTCGACGAGGGCGGAGAAATCGTCGTCTTCCGTCGCGGCGCCGATGGCATCGAGGTCGGCGGTTGAGACGGGACGCGGCGTTTCGGGTGACGCGTCGAGGTAGAGCGCCAGCTTCGTCACTTCCGACCGTGCCAGCCGCGTGTCCAGCCCGGCACCGCGCGCGATCCGTTCGGCGATCTCGCTGCCCAGCTTGAGGCCCGCGGCGTTCGCCATGGTTCGCACCGAGGCCGTCACCGATGCAAGGTCGGGGGGATAGAACATCGCCACCAGCCCGTCGGCGCGCGCGGCCAGCAGCTTGGCGGTGCGCGACTTGTCAGTGGCGCCGGTGGCGACGATCAGCACCGGGCAGCCGGGCACGTCGTTCTCGATCAGGGTCTGGACGGCGTCATGCGCCTCGTCGCCCTGCGCGCGCACCCAGATGTGCCGAGGACCGCCGAACAGCGAGGTGGAGCGGGCTTCGTCCCCTAGCCGCACCGGATCGCGGCGCAGGTCCGATCCGGCCATCTCGATCCGTTCGCCGGGGTCTTCCAGCAGGGAGACGATGCGGGCGGCAGCATCGGAAGCGCCCGATTCGTCGGGACCGCAGAAGAAGAACACGCGGGCGTCGCGAGCGGCCCGCTGGGCAAGGCCGGCGAACTCCTTCTGAGTGGCCTTCACGATCCCTTACTGAGTCGTTTCGCCGCGCAAGCGCAGCGAGATATTGGTGACGATGCGCGCGGCAATGTCCTTCGACATGTTTTCCAGCGCGGTCTGTTCAGCGGCGATGGTGGCATAGTCCGACGAGACGACGTCGATGCCCGCGTCCGAACCGGCGGTCTGGTCCAGCACCACGGCACCGCTTCCCACGTCCACCAGCTGATAGCGCGCGCGCAGGGTGCGGCGTTCACGGCCCACGGTATCGTCCGAGAGCAGCGCGAAGCTTTCCAGCTTGTCATCCAGCCGCACGTCGAGGCGATAGCGAGGGGCAACGCCTTTCGCGCCCGAGACGCCCAGCTGGTCCACCAGCGCATTGCGCACCAGCCACCCGGCCCGGCCCTCGATCGAGGAAACCTGCACGGCGGCAAGCCCCTGCGCGACGGCGGCATTGCCGCCGCCGGCGTACATCGGCTGCAACCCGCATCCGGCTAGCAGCATGGCGGCGGCAAGGGCGACGAAGACCTTCACGCGACGAGATTTACCAGCCGGTCGGGCACGACGATCACCTTGCGAATTTCAGCACCATCCAGCGCACGCTGCACCTTCTCGCTGGCAAGGGCAAGCGCTTCAAGCTCTTCCTTCGCCGTACCCTTAGGCACGGTCAGGGTATCGCGCAGCTTGCCCTTGACCTGCACCGCCACGGTGACTTCATCGTCCACCAGCAGCGCCGGGTCCACTTCCGGCCACGCGGCGTCCGCGATCAGGCCCTCTCCGATGGTGGCCCATGCCTCTTCGGCAAGGTGCGGCATCATCGGCGCGACCAGCAGCAGCAGCGTGCGGATCGCGGCGGAACGGCTGGCCGAAGGCGCCGCCTTGTCGATCGCGCCGGTCAGTTCGTAGATGCGGGCCACGGTCTTGTTGAAGCCCAGCGATTCGATGTCGCGCGCGGCGGCATCGACGGTCTGGTGCACCTTGCGATCCAGCGCCTTGTCCTCGCCGGTGGCCGCCGCGTCGTACTGCGCGAACAGACGCCACAGGCGCTGGACGAAGCGGCCGCAGCCCTCGATCCCGGCTTCGGACCACGGCAGGTCGCGCTCGGGCGGGCTGTCGGACAGCATGAACCAGCGGATAGCGTCGGCGCCGTACGTCGCGACGATCTCATCCGGATCGACGACGTTCTTCTTCGACTTCGACATCTTGATGACGCGGCCGACCTCGATCGGACCGCCATCGGCCTTGAGCGTCGCGCCTTCGGACGTCCGCTCCACCTCGCCGGGGGCGAAGTAGACTGGCTGGCCGTTGGCCTCGTTCACGCGGCTGTAGGTTTCGTGCGTGACCATGCCCTGCGTGAACAGGCTGCCGAACGGTTCCTTCACCTCGATCTTGCCGATGCGGGCCAGCGCGCGGGTCCAGAAACGGGCGTAGAGCAGGTGCAGGATCGCATGCTCGATGCCGCCGATGTACTGTTCCACCGGCAGCCACTCGGCAATCTTTGCCGGGTCGAACGGGCGGTCGTCGGGCTGGCTGGCGAAGCGCAGGAAGTACCACGAGGAATCGACGAAGGTGTCGAGCGTGTCCGTCTCGCGCCGGGCAGGCTTGCCGCACTGCGGGCAGTCGACATGCTTCCAGGTGGGGTGCCGCACCAGCGGGTTGCCCGGCGTCTGGAAATCAACGTCCTCGGGCAGCACCACGGGCAGCTGCTTCTTGGGCACCGGCACCACGCCGCACACTTCGCAGTGGATGAACGGGATCGGCGTGCCCCAGTAGCGCTGGCGCGAAACGCCCCAGTCGCGCAGGCGCCACACGGTCTTGCCTTCACCCCACCCTTCGCCTTGCGCGCGGGAGATGACGGCAGCCTTGGCGTCGGCGACGCTCAGGCCGTTCAGGAAGTCGGAGTTCACCAGAACGCCGTCGCCAGCCTCCGCCTCTCCGGCGAAAGGCTTGTCGGCCTCGTCCGCGCCGGCGGCGACGACGCGCACGATCGGGAGCGCGTACTTGGTGGCGAATTCGAAATCGCGCTGGTCGTGGCCCGGAACGGCCATGACCGCGCCGGTGCCGTAATCCATCAGCACGAAGTTGGCGATGAACACCGGCAGCTCGGCGCCCGAGAACGGGTGCCTTGCCGTGATGCCGGTATCGAAGCCCAGCTTCTCCGCCGTCTCAAGCTCTGCGGCGGTGGTGCCGCCCTGCTTGCACAGCGCAATGAAGTCCTGAACGTCCTGCCGCCCCTCGGCCACGCCCTGCGCGATCGGGTGATCGGCAGCGACGGCGACGAAGCTGGCGCCGAAGATCGTGTCCGGGCGGGTGGAGTAGACCTCAACCTTGCCGCCAGTCGACAGGTCGAAGCTGAACTGCAACCCCTGCGACTTGCCGATCCAGTTCTCCTGCATCGTGCGGACCTTTTCGGGCCACTTGTCGAGCGTGGAGAGACCGTCGAGCAGTTCGTCGGCGAAGTCGGTGATCTTGAGGAACCACTGGGAGAGCTTGCGCTTCTCCACCAGCGCGCCCGAGCGCCAGCCGCGCCCGTCGATCACCTGTTCGTTCGCCAGCACCGTCTGGTCGACCGGATCCCAGTTGACCGCCGATTCCTTGCGGTAGACCAAGCCGTGCTCGTACAGGTCGAGGAACAGCGACTGTTCCTGACCGTAGTATTCCGGCTCGCACGTGGCGATTTCGCGGCTCCAGTCGAGCGCGAAGCCCAGGCGCTTCAACTGCGCCTTCATGTTGGCGATGTTCTCGCGCGTCCAGCCGCCGGGGTGGACGCCCTTTTCCATCGCCGCGTTCTCGGCGGGCATGCCGAACGCGTCCCAGCCCATCGGGTGCAGGACTTCGAAGCCCTTCATCCGCTTGTAGCGGGCCAGCACGTCACCCATCGTGTAGTTGCGCACGTGACCGATGTGGATGCGGCCCGAGGGGTAGGGGAACATCTCCAGCACGTAGCTGCGAGGCTTGGCGGAAGTGTCGTCGGCGCGGAAGCTCTGCGCTTCGTCCCACGCAGCCTGCCAGCGCGTGTCCGCTTGTGCGGGATCGAACCGCTCGGTCATTTTTGTCTAAACTCCTGCGGGATTGCCCGCGTGAATGAACGGGCGGCGCGTCAGGCGGCCGCCCGGTGAATCTTAGCCGCCGATCGAATCGCGACGCAGGTCGCGCGCGCGGGTGAGGATGATGTCCTCAAGCTTCTGCACGGTGGCGGCCTGGACCGGTGCGGCAACCCAGCCGCCGCCCTGCTGCACTTCGCGCACGGCGGTGACGCGCAGGGCGTCGGCGCGCAGGTCCTGGTCGAGGATCGCGATCGACACCTTCACCCGCTCGGTCGGAGTCTTGGGGTTCACGTACCAGTCGGTGATGATGACGCCGCCAGCGCTGTCCGACTGGAGCAGCGGCATGAACGAGACCGAATCGAGGCTGGCGCGCCACAGGTAGCTGTTCACGCCGATGGTGGTGACCTGCGAAGGGGCAAGCTTGGCCTGCTCCTTCTTCCTGCCGCCGCCGCATCCGGCCAGGGCGAGCGCCGCTGCGGCACAGATGCCCGCAGTCGTCAGCGTGCGCACGGTGAAGAGGCCGTTGTCGGTGCTGCCTGTCATGTTCGTTCCCAAATCCGGTGTCAGAAGCTCCAGGTGCGACCCATGCCGAACCTGTCGTCAAAACGCCTCTATACCCGCCGTTTGCGCAGCGGCAAGAGCGCCATTTGCCGAAGCATCGCCCAAGCACGGCCTTGCTGAGCCTGCCGTGAACGCGGGACGATGCTTTCCCACCGGCTCAGCGCATGTTAATCGTGCCCGTCGCAAAACGAAATCCACGCGCAAGACGGACAAGGTCCATTGGAAATGCACAGTGACACCGGCTTGCCCGAACGGGAGGCCGCCGCGAAGGGAAGCATGACGAGCAGCCTGCTGCTTGGCTGCTGCGTGGCCCTGCTGGCACTGCCAAGCGCCGTCCTTGCCTTTTCAGCCGACTATCGTGGCAGGTCCGAAGGTTCGGATGCCGACCGGATCGACGCGCTCACTCCGGAGGCGACGCAGGAAAGCCTTGCCCGCGCCATTTCTCTGCGCTCGCTGACCAAGGGGCAACTCTTCCCGTTCACGCCTGCCGGAACCCCCAGCCAGGGGGATCGCGCCGTTACCGTCGCCGTGCGCGCCGATCCCGAAGCAGCGCAGGCGATCATCGTGCGCGGGCGCGTCCCGCTGGCACAGGCGAACCAGGATCCGGGCCAGCTGCGCATCGCGCCCACCGCCTTCAACCTGGGCGTGTCGCGCGGATACCAGAACTTCTCGCAGAACCTTGTTCCGCAGGCACCCGCCAGACCCATGGCCGAACTGCCCGACCTGAAGCGATTCAGCCTTTCACCGGGCGCGTCAAAACGGGAAGAGTCCCGCTTCACCCCCCGCATCTCGCTGGACGAGAAGAAGCCGTCGGGACGGGCCCCGCGCACGTTCGCGGTCGATGGCAGCGAGGTGGACCTTGGCGGCGCCTACCGCGTCACCGACCACATCGATGTCACTGCGGGCGTGCGCTACTCGCAGGATCGCGAACGGCTGGTGCCGCTGACCGACGGCAAGCAGGACAGCCAGGCGGTCTACGTAGGCACGCAGTTCAAGTTCTGAAACGAGCAATCATGGTTGCGAAATCCGCAACAAAAAATCACGCGTTTTAGTCAATGGTCGGCCTTGCAGCCGTCATATTCCTTCCATAGCCTTGGCGTCGGTGGATGCTCACGAAGAAAGGCTAAATACATGGCGCGCGTTGCAATTGTAACCGGCGGTACCCGCGGTATCGGCGAAGCGGTTTCGCTGGCTCTGAAGGAACGCGGTCATACCGTCGTTGCGAATTATGCAGGCAATGACGAAAAGGCTGCGGCCTTCACCGAACGCACCGGCATCCCCGCCTACAAGTGGGACGTGGGCGATTTCGAAGCGACGCAGGAAAGCTGTAACCGTATCGCCGCCGAAATCGGCGCGATCGACATCGTCATCAACAATGCCGGCATCACGCGCGACGGCGTGCTCCACAAGATGAGCTTCGACGACTGGAACGACGTCATGCGCGTCAACCTCGGCGGCTGCTTCAACACCGCCAAGGCGACGTTCTCCGGCATGCGCGAACGCGGCTGGGGTCGCATCGTCAACATCGGCTCGATCAACGGACAGGCCGGCCAGTACGGACAGGTCAACTACGCCGCCGCGAAGAGCGGCATCCACGGCTTCACCAAGGCACTTGCCCAGGAAGGCGCGAAGTACGGCGTCACCGTCAATGCCATCGCTCCCGGCTACATCGATACCGACATGGTTGCCGCCGTGCCCGCGCCGGTGCTGGAAAAGATCGTCGCCAAGATCCCGGTCGGACGCCTTGGCAACGCATACGAAATCGCCCGCGGCTGCGCATTCCTGTGCTCGGACAATGCCGGCTTCGTCACCGGATCGACGTTGAGCATCAACGGCGGCCAGCACATGTACTGACGCTGGCGGGCGCGGCAGGCAGGTCCTGCCGCGTCCACCTTGAATTTCATGGCCGAAACGCGTAAAAGCTAACGCAGCAAACGACACTGGCCGCCAATCATCCGGCACCTTCATGTCGATCAGACCCCCGCCGCTGCAACGGTGGGGGTTTTTGCTGTCCGGTTGCCGCGTTTGGGGGACACGCTGCAACGCGTCCCCCATCCGTCACCTACTTCCGGCCCTTCACTTCCACCACCTTCAGGATGAGGGTGGCAAAGGCGAACAGGGCCCCAAGGAAGAGGCACAAGTCAGCAAACGACACTGGCTTTTCCTCCATGGGATCGACGGCGCGAATGCCGCCGCCGACTCTCATAAAGGAAAAATCCTACATGTTCCACATTTGTTCTAGCTAAACGTCAGACCAGTTCGCCCAGCGCGGAGGCATCGAAACCCTTGAGGCCATCAGCGTCGCCACTGCGCACCTTGGCCACCCAGTCGGCATCGCTGATCAGCGCTCGACCGACCGCGACAAGGTCGAACTCGTCACGCTCCATGCGCGCCACCAACTGCTCCAGCCCGACGCTGGACGAGCCTTCGCCGCCGAACGCCGCAAGAAACTCGCCCGACAGGCCGACCGAGCCGACGCTGATCGTGGTCGCCCCGGTCAGCTTCTTGGCCCAGCCTGCGAAGTTGAGGCCGTGTTCGCCGTCGATCTCGGGGAATTCAGGCTCCCAGAAGCGGCGCTGCGAACAATGCAGCACGTCCACGCCCGCATCGACCAGCGGCTGGAGCCAGTCGGCCATCAGATCGGGCGTCTCGGCCAGCCGCGCGGCATAGTCCTGCTGCTTCCACTGGCTGACGCGCAGGATCAGCGGGAAGCCGGGGCCAACCGCATCGCGCACGGCCTTCACCACTTCGGCGGCGAAGCGCGAACGCTCGGCGATGGTGGCGCCGCCAAACCGGTCGGTGCGCTGGTTGGTGCCTGCCCAGAAGAACTGGTCGATGAGGTAGCCATGCGCGCCATGCAGTTCGACCACGTCGAAACCCAGGCGCTTCGCATCGGCGGCGGCGCTGGCAAAGGCGGCGACGGTATCGGCAATGGCTTCCTCGCTCATCGCCTCACCACGCGCTTCTCCGGGCGCGTTGTAACCGGACGGGCTTTCGACCGGAGCCTCAGGCTGCCAGCCGTTAGGGCCGTTCCGGGTCGCGCCGGTGTGCCAGATCTGCGGTCCCATGCGGCCACCCGCGGCGTGGACTTCGTCGATCACCTGCTTCCATCCGGCCAGCGCCGGTTCGCCGTGGAAGAACGGGATGCCCGGATCGTTGCGCGACGCCGGGCGGTCGATCACGGTTCCTTCGGACAGGATCAGGCCGACGCCGCCCTCCGCCCGGCGGCGGTAGTACGCCGCCTGCGCCGCGCCCGGTACACCTTCCGCAGCGAAGGCGCGGGTCATCGGCGCCATGACGATGCGGTTGGGCAGGTCGAGCGAACCGATGCGGAACGGGCGGAACAGGACGTCGGGATCGGTGGTCATGCGGCAGGGGCCTTCCTTGCTAGGGGGAGCCGCTTAGGTATATATTGGATACCTGACGTCAATGAGGCACCTTGCGGTGCGCAAGTATATTCAGGGATACCTTGATGCGCGAATGCCAGCATTTCTCCGTCGATTGCCCCAGCCGGCTGCTTTTCGACCAGATCGCCGACAAGTGGTCGATGATGGTTCTGACCGTGCTGGACGCGGGGCCCATGCGCTTCAACGGCATCAAGCGTCATCTGGAAGGCGTGACGCAGAAGGCGCTCACCCAATGCCTGCGCCGGCTGGAACGCAACGGCCTGCTGGAACGCCGGATCATCCCCGTCTCCCCCATCGGCGTCGAGTACGAGATCACCCCGCTGGGCCGCTCGCTGCAGACGCCGTTCAAGGCGCTCTACACATGGACCAGGGTCAACATGGACGAAGTTGAACAGGCACGGGCGGAATACGACAGGCGTGCGGCGGCGTAGGGCATTGCGAGGCATCCACGCAAGGCGGGTGGGGCCGGCAGGAAAGACGACCGTCCTGCAAGTCTGATCCCGTGATTCCGACACAGGCACCAGTTCCCGCTTGCCCGGGAACGATGGTTCAGGGTGGGGAGGCGAAAGGCAGGAACCGGGAACGAGCAAGCGATAGCTGCCGTCTCGAAACGATCGCGAAGCCGGAGTTTAGATAATATGCTCGCGAATGAAGTCTGTCCGTTCCGCAACTGATGCGAGCGGTAGCGTGACAAGCTCGTAGCCCAAGCCCGAATAGGCATCGATCATCGCGTGGAAAGTGGCTTCGGCCTCCGCCAGCGTCTGCTTTCGCTGAGCGTCATTTTCAAAAATTTCCGGCCAAGGCGGAGCAATGAAGACTCGGCTCGAGTACCGCCGCACTTCGGCCGCGCGAAGCGCGGTCGTCGGCACCGGCAACCCGCATAACCTTAAGTAGCCGATCACGTCGGGGATGCCGCGATCAAAAATGATGGGGCCGGGGCTTCTGAAAGCCTCTCGATAAGACCGCATCTCCCATGCCAGCATCAATGCCGCGAACGCTTCACGATCAGCCCAAGGCAAGGCGGTGCCGCCAACATCCACCTGATCTTGAATAATTGCCCGACCGGCTTCCGGCATGTGGTGTATGCCTTCGGCGGCCAAAGCCTCAATCAGGCTTGTCTTCCCTGATCCGGGACCGCCGGTGATGACGTGAAGATGGTCAGCCATGCTCTATCTCGTCCGGTATTTCAATCGCGGCATCCATGTTGTTCTGGTGCTCGAATAGCGCCAGAGTCTGGATGGCCGCAACGGGGGCGTAACCTGCCGTTCAATCGCCTGACGACAGACAGTAGATGAACAATTCGCAGCGCCGGTGGACGTCCCGCGCCAGCACCTGGCGCGCGCTCCCGTGTTCGCTCGGCCCCTCAGGTCAAAGCATCCCAGCGCCATTTTCCTACATCGCCGCCGCACGGTATGTTCGTGCAGGGTCTTTCACATCGTCGATTCGCGCATGGGCATAGAGCATCGTCGCGCATGCACTTCGTCAACAAGCGCGCGTCAGGCACAAAAAAAGGGCCGCGGTTTCCCGCGACCCGTTTTTTGTAGCCGAAGCTCTGAAAGCGATCAGCGCTTCGAGAACTGGAAGCTGCGGCGTGCCTTGGCACGGCCGTACTTCTTACGCTCGACCACGCGGCTGTCGCGGGTGAGGAAGCCGGCAGCCTTGACCGCGCTGCGCAGGGCAGGCTCGTACTTGGCGAGTGCCTGGGCGATGCCGTGCTTCACGGCGCCGGCCTGGCCCGACAGACCACCACCCTTGACGGTGGCGACGACGTCGTACTGATCTTCGCGACCGGCGACCTGGAAGGTCTGGTTGATCACCAGACGCAGGGTCGGACGGGCGAAGTAGACTTCCTGGTCGCGGCCGTTGACGGTGATCTTGCCCGAGCCGGGCTTGATCCACACGCGGGCGACGGCGTCCTTGCGGCGACCGGTGGCGTAAGCGCGGCCCTGCGCGTCGATCTGCTGTTCGCGCAGCGGCGCGTTCGAGACGGGAGCGGCTGCAACGGTTTCGTCAGCAACGGTCACGTTGCCGGCGATCTCGCCCAGGTCGGACAGGCTCTGCACGGTTTCGTTGTCGGACATTATGCGCCCACCTTGTTCTTGCGGTTCATCGAAGCGACGTCGAGCGCTTCGGGCTGGGTGCCACCGTGCGGGTGCTCGGTGCCGGCGTAGACGTGCAGGGCGCGCATCTGGTCACGGCCGAGCGGGCCACGGGGGATCATGCGCTCGACAGCCTTTTCAAGCACGCGCTCGGGGAAGCGACCGGCGAGAACCTTGTCCGCGGTGACTTCCTTGATGCCGCCGGCGTAACCGGTGTGCTTGTAGTAGGTCTGCTGCTTGAGCTTGTTGCCCGTGAAGCGCACCTTTTCCGCGTTGATGACGACGACGTGGTCGCCGCAATCGACGTGCGGGGTGAAGCTGGGCTTGTGCTTGCCGCGCAGCAGGTCGGCGATGATGACGGCCAGACGGCCTACCACCAGGTTTTCGGCATCGATCAGATGCCACTTCTTCTCCACCTCGGCCGGCTTGATCGACCGGGTGACCTTCGTGAGCGCCTTCATGGCTGGTCATTCCCTATAATTCGAGCGCCAGCCACGGGAGCGAATCCCCTGATAGCGCGGAAGGCGGCCAAATCGTCGAAACAGGCCGCCAAGTCAAGCGGAGCGCGGGTTTTAAGAGAGGTAAAATAATACCGCCTAGATTTACCCCCGTCGCCCCAACGTGTGCGCGCCCCATACGGTAGCCGCTACCAGCAGCGCACCGCAGAGCTGGTGCGCCACCGCGATCCACAGTGTCACGCCCGACCAGACCGTCGCGATGCCCAGCAGAACCTGCGCCCCGAATGCGCAGTGGACCGCCACGGCCACCAGCCGCTCATGCCTGGCCTTCAGCTGCCGCGCCATCACGACCAGCACCGCGACGACGGCCCAAGCCCACCAGCGGTGGATGAAGTGCGTCAGGTACGGATCGTTGACCAGCGCAGAGAAGAGCCCGCGCGCCCATTCGACGCCTTCGGGGAAGAACGTGCCCTGCATCAGCGGCCAGGCGTCCCAGCTCCACCAGCCCGCGCCCGCGACGTAGCCGGCGCGCAGGCCTGCCACCATGGCACCCATGAACAGCTGCAGCGTCAGCATGCCCAGCGCCGCCATGCCGATCCCCGTCAGCCGTGCGCGCTGCTCTCCGCGGCCAAGTGCCCGCAGATCAAGCGCGGTCCAGACCAGTCCGCCCAGCGTGAACAGCGCCACCAACAGGTGCGCGGCAAGGCGAAAATGGCTGACGCGGTCCAGCGCTTCTGCGCTGAGGCCCGAGGAGACCATCCACCAGCCGACCACGCCCTGCAGCCCGCCCAGCGCCAGCAGCGCCACCAGCCGGTGCTTGTAGCCGCCGGGGATCGTGCGCCGCAGCCAGAACCACACCAGCGGCAGCGCAAAGACCAGCCCGATGGTCCGCGCCAGCAGGCGGTGGAACCATTCCCAGAAATAGATGAACTTGTACTGCGCCAGCGTCATCCCCGCCGGGCCGTTGACGTCGAGGTACTGCGGGATTTGCTTGTAGCGGTCGAACTCGGCCTGCCACTGCGCGTCCGTCAGCGGCGGGATGGCGCCGGTCAGCGGTTTCCACTGCGTGATGGACAGCCCCGATTCGGTCAGGCGGGTGATGCCGCCCACCGCCACGATCAGGACCACCAGAACCGCTACGATCAGCAGCCATCGCACCATCGGTGCAATATCGTCGCTCGTCCCGATGATCGGGCGGCCGTCGTTCACTCTCATGCCTGTGCTTCTTCCGTCATGGCCGCATTCCCTGCGATTTCATGGCAGTTAACGCAAGAGCAACATCGACGGCCCGTGCCCTGCGGGAGTCCTGAAAAGCAGCAGCGAGACAATTTGTCATATCACAGACCTTGATATATGATACAACGTTACATAATTGGCGTGTCATGCGTACTGCCCTCCTTGCGATTCGTAACCGCCTCGACCGTGCCGGCATCATCCTGAGCGGTCTGTGCGCGGTGCATTGCATCCTCGGCGTGGTGCTGGTCGGCGTGCTGGGCATCGGCGGTGAAGCGTTGCTTTCCCCCAGTATCCACCGCATCGGGCTGGCACTGGCACTGGTGGTGGGCATTGTCTCGCTGGGCTTCGGTGTGCTGCGCCATGGCCGGGTGGCGCCGCTGGCGATCGGCGCTTCTGGCCTCACACTGATGGGCGTGGCGCTGCTGGTCGATCACGGCATCGAAGAGACGGTGCTGACGATTGCGGGCGTCGCCCTTGTCGCCATCGCGCACATTCGGAACTTGCACGGCGCCTGTTGAGCGCTATTTCGCAGCGCATGGCTGCCGAAATCCTGCTTACCGTAAACGGCGAACCGCGCCGCATTGCCGCCGGTTCCAGCATCGCCGACCTTGTCGCGCAGATCGGGCTCGATCCCAAAAAGGTCGCGGTCGAACACAATGCCGAGATCGCGCCGCGCTCCACACTGGCTGCAGTCTTGCTGGCCGAGGGTGACGTTCTGGAGATCGTGCACTTCGTCGGCGGCGGCTGAACTGGCTACGCTACTCGCCCTATCCTGAATTTCGCTCCCGAAAGGACGCGCTTTGACCGATCTTCCTGCCGATACCTGGACCCCGGACACCTGGACCGTAGCTGGCCGCACGTTCACTTCGCGCCTGATCGTGGGCACCGGGAAGTACAAGGACTTCGCGCAGAATGCCGCCGCCGTCGCAGCGTCAGGCGCGGAAATCGTCACGGTGGCGGTGCGCCGGGTCAACGTGTCGGACCCCAAGGCGCCGATGCTGACCGACTTCATCGACCCGAAGAAGATCACCTACCTGCCCAACACCGCCGGCTGCTTCACTGCCGAGGATGCCATCCGCACGCTGCGGCTGGCGCGCGAGGCGGGCGGCTGGGATCTGGTGAAGCTGGAAGTGCTCGGCGAGGCCCGCACCCTTTACCCCGACATGCGTGAGACACTGAAGGCGACAGAAATTCTGGCGAACGAAGGCTTCCTGCCGATGGTCTACTGCGTGGACGATCCTATCGCGGCGAAGCAGCTGGAAGATGCGGGCGCCGTCGCGGTGATGCCGCTGGGCGCGCCGATCGGCTCAGGCCTGGGTATCCAGAACAAGGTGACGGTGCGGCTGATCGTCGAAGGCGCCAAGGTGCCGGTGCTGGTCGATGCGGGCGTAGGCACCGCTTCGGAAGCTGCCGTGGCGATGGAATTGGGCTGCGACGGCGTGCTGATGAACACCGCCATCGCAGAAGCCAAAAATCCGGTGCGCATGGCCCGCGCCATGAAGCTGGCGGTGGAGGGCGGACGCCATGCCTACCTTTCCGGTCGCATGGGCCAGCGCCGCTACGCCGACCCGTCCAGCCCGCTTGCAGGGCTGATCTGAATCAAGCTCAGGCCTTTACCCAAAACCTGCAGGAAACTGCGCATACAAACCTTTGCAACGTAAACCGTCCAGAAAGGATGGATGTGGTTATCTGCGACTCGTGACGGGGATCATCCCGTCACGACAAGGACAACCACGATGGGCCACGCAGGTACGGCTAGTCTGACGATCAACGAGCTTCGCGAATTCGCGAGCTTCACTTCCAGCGAGCAGCGCTACATCCGGCGCAGCCTCGATATCGGGCTCGGTCGCCAGGATGCCTTCAAGCTGTGGGCGCGCGACGAGAACGAGCTGGCATCGATCCGCAGGCAGTACGTTGCGTACCACGATCTGAAGCCGCTGCGCGCCATGCGCCCGGACGATTACGGGTTCGAGGACGTCGATGCCTTCATGGGCAAGCTGGTCCGAATGGCCGCCTTCGACCTTGCTCAGGAAAGGATCGAGAGCTTCTCGGCATTCCGCTTCCTGTACGAACGGCTGCTTGGCGCATGGTCGCGCCCGTGGCTGCCGGGCGCCTTCTGCGGTGCCGCCGCGCTGCCGCAGATCCGCCCGGACCGCCGCCGCACGCTGCTGCATTCGATCAGCGAAGCCGCCGCCACCGCGCCGGCCTGGTCCGACCGCGAACCCAGCTTCTACCCCGAGTTCATCGAGAAGGAAGCGGCGTAACCCATCTTCACCGTCGTCTCGGCCTTGCTCCGGGACGACGATGTCACGCCGGTTCCGCCACCCGGTTCCGGGCCCGCGCCTTCGCTGCCAGATCGTGGACATAGTCCAGCTTGACGACGATCGCGTCGGACAGGTGGAAGGGATATAGGTCCGGCTGCCCCATCGACCGATTGATCGCGTTCATCGCGAACGACAGTGGCCCCATCGCATCTGCCAGCGCGCGGGTGTCGGCAGTGTAGGGGTCGAAGTTCAGTTCCACTTCCAGCCCTGCGCCGTCCCCCGGCAGCGCCGCCAGCGACAGGTCGAAGCCGCCCGCCGTCGCCAGCACATCGACGATGTGCAGGTAATGCGCGAAAGTCTCGGCGAAATCCTCCCATGGGTGCGACGTGGCGTAGAAGCTGACGAAATCGTCGGTCCAGATCTTCGATCCGTCATCGTTGTAGTGCGCCTGAAGCGCCTGCTGGTAGTCGATCCGCTCATCCCCGAACACCGCGCGGAATGCTTCCAATTCCGCCGCGTCCGTCTCCACCAGCCGCGACCAGTAGTGGTGTCCCACTTCATGCCGGAAATGGCCCAGCAGGGTGCGGTAAGGCTCGCCCATCGCATGGCGCATCCGTTCGCGCTCGGCGTCATCGGCCTCGATCAGGTTGAGCGTGATGACGCCGCCATCATGACCGGTGTAGATCTGCGGCGTTCCCGCCTGCTCCGCCGCAGCATCGTAAAGGAAATCGAATGCCAGACCCTGCAGGCCGGGCTGTTCCTCCATCTTCGTTTCCAGCGGCAAGCCCAGCTTCATCAGCGTGTGGAACAGCCGCCGCTTGGCCGCCTCGATCTTGGCCCAGCGCGGCGGCACCGAGGGTTCGGTCAGGTCGGGGATGGTGCGGTTGTGCCGGCAGGCGCGGCACATCGGCGTGGTGTCGTCCTGCTCCACCAGCCAATTGCAGATCTGGTAGTCGTTGTTGTTGGCGCAGACGACGACATCGGCGATCCCGCCCTGCCCGTCCCGCCACACGGTTGCCCCATCAGCCAGAAAGCGGAAGGCGTCGATCTGCGGATCGTAGCCCAGAGTGGCCTGGCAGTTGGGGCAGACGCGGACTTCGAAATGGTTGAGGCGGCGGCAGTTGGGGCACGGAAAGGCACGCATGGCGCACTCGCTGTCGTTGACGTTTGCCCGGTCAACGCGGGAACGGACGGTCTGTTTCCCGGCCGTTTCCTTGCCGTTACGACCGGTACAGCGCGTCCAGCCGCGTTCCGTACCGCTCCTTCAGCTTGTGGCGGCGGATCTTGAGGCTGGGCGTCATCTCCTCGTTCTCGATCGAGAACGGTTCGTCCGCGAAGGCGTACTGGCGCACCTTCTCGATCACCGAAAGGTCGGCGTTGACCCGGTCGATCGCGGCGCGCAGCGTGGTGCGAAAGGCAGGCAGATCCTGTAGCTTGCCGAAATCGAACGTCTCGCCGTTGTCGCGCGCCCATTGCAGCGCCCAGTCGGCATCGGGCACGATCAGGCCGACGATGTAGGGCCTGCGGTCGCCGTAGACCATCGCCTGCGCGATCTCCGGCTGCAGGGTCAGCATCGATTCGACCTTCTGCGGAGAGACGTTGTCGCCCTTGTCATTGACGATCATGTCCTTCTTGCGGTCGGTGATGGCGATGCGTCCGCGTTCGTCGATGTGGCCGATGTCGCCGGTGTGCAGCCAGCCGCCCTTGAGCACGTTGTGCGTCGCCGCCTCGTTCTGCCAGTAGCCCGACATGACCAGTTCGCCGCGCACGAGGATTTCGCCATCATCGGCGATCTTCACCTCGACCCCGCGCATCGGCGGGCCGACGGTGTCGAACTTCACGCCCGCAGCGGGACGGTTGCAACTGATGATGGGACCGGATTCGGTCTGGCCGTAGCCCTGCAGCAGGGTCAGCCCCATCGCATCGAAGAACACGCCGATCTCGGGGTTCAGGGGGGCGCCGCCCGATACCAGCGCCTTCATCCGGCCACCGAAGCGCGCCCGGATCTTGGGCCGCAGTGTGCGCTCGATCACGAGGTCGAGCGGATAGTCCAGCAGCCCACGCCTGCCGTTGAGGCGACGCAGGCCCCCGCCGACCGCCCAATCCATCAGCCGGCTGGCGACTGCGCCCTGCTTCTCGATCTGCTTCATGATGCGCGTGCGCAGCACCTCGAACAGGCGCGGCACCACCACCATCACGGTCGGGCGCACTTCCTCGATATTGGCGGCCAGCTTGTCCAGCCCTTCGGAATAATAGATCTGCCCGCCCAGCCCGATCGGCAACCACTGTCCGCCGGTATGCTCGTAAGCGTGGCTCAGCGGCAGGAACGAGAGGAATATCTCGCGCTTTTCCGGCCCCTTGTCCCAGCCGAAATCCTCGTCGATGATCTGTGCGGCGCCAGCCACGTTGGACAGCAGCATGCCATGATGCTGGCGCACGCCGCGCGGCGCGCCTCCGGTGCCGCTGGTGTAGATGATGCAGGCCAGGTCCGCCCGACCGATCCCGGCGATGCGGGCGGTCACTTCGGTGCGCGCCGCAGCAGGATCGCCCAAGAGCAGATCGTCCCACTTATGCGTTTCATACGTGCCGCCCTGCAGCGGCCCCAGCGCTTCCATGCCCACGACATGCCGGCACATATCGGTCTGCACGATGGCCGGAAGCAGCGCCTTGCCCAGCTTTGCGCTGGAGACGACCGCTGCCCGCGCGCCCGAGTTTTCCAGAATGTGGATGTGGTCGCGCGTGGTGTTGGTGGTGTAGGTAGGCACGGTGACGCAGCCCGCAGCCATGATGGCAAGGTCCGCCAGGCACCATTCGGGGCGGTTTTCCGAGACGATCAGCACCCGTTCGCCATCGCGCAGCCCCATGCGGCGCAGCGATGCGGCGATCAGGCACACCCGGCGCGCCGCTTCAGCCCAGCTGATCGCGTGCCACTGCCCGTCGCGCTTGGCCCAGAGCATCGGCGCCTCACCCAACGCATCGGCACGGGACAGGAACAGCGCAACCATGTTGGCGGCGCGGTCGAAATCGGCAATCTGCATGGCGGCCACCGGTATCCCCTAAGTCTTCATGTCGTGCTGAAACGTGTAGGTATGCAGGCCGGTTGCCACAAGCGTGCTGCGGGAGCGCGGCACTCCGGCTCCATTTATTAGCCTCAGGCCGTGCCGACAGCCTCCGCGATGGATGAAAAGCCGTCGCGCCGCATCCGCAGCAGCAGGCCGCGGTTGATGGCCTTGGCGATGCCCGGCCCTTCGTAGACCATGGCGCTGTAAAGCTGCACCAGGCTGGCCCCTGCGCGAATGCGGGCCCAGGCGTCCTGCGCATCGGCGATGCCGCCTACGCCCACCAGCGGCACCGCGCCGCCGGTCGCCTTGCGAAAATCGCGCAGGCGCTGCTGCGCCAGATCACGCAGCGGCGCGCCGGACAGGCCACCCGTCTCGTCGCGATAACGCGAGGCCAGCGACGGACGCGAGATGGTGGTGTTGGACACGATCAGCGCACCCAGCCGCTTGTCGATGGCGATGCGGGAAATGGCGTCGATGTCCGCCGTTTCCAGATCGGGCGCCACCTTGAGGAACACCGGCGGGCGGCGGCCTTCGCCGCATGCCGCGTCACGCGCCTCGATCACCGCGTCCAGCAGGCCGGTGAGCGCCGATTCGTCCTGCAACGCGCGCAGGCCCGGCGTGTTGGGGCTGGAGATGTTCACCGCCAGATAGCCCGCCAGCGGCGCCATCCGTCGCGCCATGACCGCATAGTCGGCAACGCGGTCGGCGGAATCCTTGTTGGCACCGATGTTGATGCCGACGACCCCAAGCCGGGCGACTCGGGCTTGCAGCCGCGCGTGGGCAGCGTCGGCACCGCCGTTGTTGAAGCCCATGCGGTTAATCACCGCGCGATCCTCCACCAGCCGGAACAGGCGCGGGCGCGGATTGCCCGCCTGTGGCAGCGGCGTGATGGAGCCGACTTCCGCAAAACCGAAGCCCAGACCCAACAGCGCGTCGGGCACCTCGCCATCCTTGTCGAAGCCTGCGGCCATCCCCACCGGGCCGGGAAATGCCATTCCGGCAACGGTCGTGGCCAAGGCCGGATCGATGTCACGCGGCGGACGATTGCCGGAAAGCCGCAACGCCGTCAGCGCAAGGCCATGAGCCTTCTCGGCTTCGATTCGGAAAAGGGCGGGTCGGATCAGGGAATAGAGCACAAGTCCGCATAACGCCGTGGGAGGTGTTGCTCAAACGCTTCTTATTGCTGCAATGCGAGATGAAATCGACAATTGGGTACCGCACTAGCTGGCACCGACCTGCGAACGTGTCGCGTTTATACAATAAATGACGCCGTACCGCGCATACACCCGGCCTGCGACCCGAAGGGCTCGTAGCCGATTGCGCTCGAGTTCTTTATAAACTTAATGGCGGTTCCTGATTGCGATCGGGGACCGCCTTTTTTCTCTGCGTGATCGCATTGGTCCCATACAGGACGAATTGCGCAAGAAAATTTCCATCGCTTGTGAAAGTTTTGCGACGAGCTATGGACCCGCAGCGATGAATCGCTCGTACACGCGAAAAGGGCTGAACACGGGCATTGAATCCCGGCGCGCCCTGCACTAGGTGCAAATCGGAATAAATTGATCCGATTTAAACACAGGAATCCGAAAGCCCGCTCATGCGCCTGTCCAGCATGACAGATTATGCTGTTGTCATAATGTCCGCTGCGGCGCGACATTGCGGCACGTGCTCGCTCATAGAGCAGGCGGGCGGCCCGTATTCCGGCAATAGCCGGGCGCGCGTGTCCGCCAGCCAGCTGGCCGAAGAAACCGGACTGCCTGCGCCGACGGTGCAGAAGCTGGTGAGCAAGCTGTCCGCAGCCGGACTGATGCGCTCGTCGCGCGGCGTCGGTGGGGGCTTGCGACTCGCACGTCCCCCGGCGACGATCTCGCTGGCGGACATCGTCGAAGCGGTGGAAGGGCCGATTGCGCTCACCACATGCGTCGATCGCAGCAAAAGCGACTGCACGCTGGATTCCTGCTGCAACGTCAAAGGCCACTGGCCGCAAGTGAATGCGGCCGTGCGCGGAGCGCTCGCCCAGGTGGCGCTGACCCAGCTCGTCGAGGAAGTTTGAGATGACCGAAGAAACCCTCCCCCTCGCGCCAGAACGCGAAGTTCCCGAGCGCGATCAGGCCGCACGCGAGGCAGCTGCCCGCGTCGCCGAGTATGAGCACGGCTGGTCGTCTGACATCGAGCAGGAATACGGCCCCAAGGGCCTGTCCGAAGACACCATCCGCTTCATCTCGGCCAAGAAGGACGAGCCGGAATGGATGCTCGACTGGCGCCTGAAGGCTTATGCCAGGTGGCTGGAGATGACTCCGCCGGACTGGGCCAAGCTGGACGTGCCGCCTATCGACTACCAGGAAGCCTACTACTGGGCCGCACCCAAGAAGAAGGACGCGCTTGGCAGCCTTGACGAAGTCGATCCCGAAATCCTGCGCGTCTATGAAAAGCTGGGCATTCCGCTGGAGGAGCAGAAAGTGCTCGCCGGCGTCGAAGGCGCGCGCAAGGTCGCGGTGGACGCGGTGTTCGATTCGGTTTCGGTCGCCACCACCTTCCGTAAGGAGCTGGAGCAGGCGGGCGTCATCTTCCGCTCCATCTCCGAAGCGATCCGCGAATTTCCCGATCTGGTGAAGAAGTGGCTGGGCCGCGTGGTGCCGGTCCATGACAACTACTTCGCAGCGCTGAACTGTGCGGTCTTCTCGGACGGCACCTTCGTCTACATCCCCGAAGGCGTCCGCTGCCCGATGGAACTGAGCACCTATTTCCGCATCAACGCGGAAAACACCGGACAGTTCGAACGCACGCTGATCGTCGCAGAAAAGGGCAGCTACGTCTCCTACCTTGAGGGCTGCACCGCCCCCATGCGCGACGAGAACCAGCTTCACGCTGCGGTCGTCGAACTGGTCGCGATGGACGATGCGGAGATCAAGTATTCCACCGTCCAGAACTGGTATCCCGGCGATGCCAACGGGAAGGGCGGCATCTACAACTTCGTCACCAAGCGCGGGTTGTGCCAGGGCGCGCGGTCGAAGATCAGCTGGACTCAGGTGGAAACCGGCTCTGCGGTGACGTGGAAGTACCCCAGCTGCGTCCT
Organism: Novosphingobium gossypii; assembly: GCF_050433305.1. Classification (NCBI taxonomy): domain Bacteria; kingdom Pseudomonadati; phylum Pseudomonadota; class Alphaproteobacteria; order Sphingomonadales; family Sphingomonadaceae; genus Novosphingobium; species Novosphingobium gossypii. The sequence goes on from NZ_JBNPXM010000003.1 coordinate 242,871, forward strand.
CAACGGCGAGGATTCGGTGGGCGAGTTCTACTCGGTGGCCGTCACCAACAACTACCAGCAGGCCGATACCGGCACCAAGATGATCCACAACGGCAAAGGCAGCCGCTCCACGATCATCTCGAAGGGCATTTCTGCGGGCAAGAGCAACAACACCTATCGCGGCCTCGTGCGCGTGGGCGCCAATGCCGACGGTGTGCGCAACTTTACCCAATGCGATTCGCTGCTGCTCGGCAAGGAGTGCGGCGCGCATACGGTGCCCTACATCGAAGTGCGCAATCCCAGCGCCCAGATCGAGCATGAGGCGACCACCAGCAAGATCAGCGACGACCAGCTGTTCTACGCCATGCAGCGCGGCCTCGACACCGAGCAGGCGGTGGCGCTGATCGTCAACGGCTTTGCCAAGGAAGTGCTGCAACAGCTGCCGATGGAGTTCGCGGTTGAGGCGCAGAAACTGCTGGGGATCTCGCTTGAAGGTTCGGTGGGATAGTGCCAGCCCGCCCCTTTTGCCCCCGTCACTCTGAACTCGTTTCAGGGTCCATCGGGCAGCGTAGGCCGACGGTTGGCTTCACCAGCCGCCCGGTCGGCTCGCTGCGGCAGGCCACCGCGCAAGAGGCACAATGGACCCTGAAACAAGTTCAGGGTGACAAGAAAAACGTAAAGATACGAAGGACTACACCATGACCGCCGCCCGCAAGACCCTGGGCATCAGTCGCGCGACAAGCGCGCCCAAGGATGCCAAGGCCAGCTTCGCCCTCACCGGTGCGCGGCTGGATACGCTGAAGGAACGCGCGCGCGACCAGCGCCGCAATCCCACCGAAGCGCAAAAGGCGCTGTGGACGCAGCTTTCCGGCTCGAAGCTGGGCGGCGTGAAGTTCATCCGCCAGTCGGTGGTCGGCTCGACGATCGTCGATTTCGCCTGCCCTTCGCGCTGGATCGTGGTCCAGATCAGCGCCGAGGATTCAAACGCCGACGTCAACGAGCTGCAGGACCGCAAGCTGATCGAAGTCGGCATTCGCGTGCTGCGCTTCTCGGAAGAGGAAGTGATCGGCAACGTCGATACCGTCGTCCGCGAGATCAACACCGAAATCAACGTACCGTTCGACAAGCGCTCGGCACGCCGCAAGGCTAAGTTTGCTAATGGAGAAACGGCATGAACCTCTCCTCAGCGGCAAAATGCCTCATCCTTTTCACAGCGGTCACTTGCGCCGGAACATCTGTTTACGCCGCCTCTCAGGCTAATGCCGGAGTGAAAAAAACCGTAGAAATCAATATGGCGAGCGACGGGCCGCCGGTGCTGGAAAAAGCAATAATGCCTTATGCAAAATGCCTCGATACCTGGGCATTCAAGGCCGTTGGCGCTTTTGAGACGCTGGCTCCAAAGATGGATTTCCGGAATGGGCCAGTAGATTGCACTGCCGAACGCGCCCAAGTCGTAGCAGACGGCATGCTCGCGCTAGCTGAAACAGTTCCGGATGAAACCGAACGCAAAAAGCTTGTGCGGGATGAACTGTTGTCCCTCGATACGATCACTCTCTCCGCCTTGGTGTGGGCATCTAAAGACCTAGTGGTGAACCAATGACTATGCTCAAGATCGATAACCTCCAGGCCAACGTCGCCGACAAGCCGATCCTGAAAGGTCTGTCGCTCACCATCAACCCCGGCGAGATCCACGCGATCATGGGGCCGAACGGCGCGGGCAAATCGACGCTAGGCTACACGCTGGGCGGTCGTCCTGGCTATGAGGTGACCGGCGGCTCGGTGGACTTCGCAGGCGTCGATCTGCTCGAACTCGAACCGCATGAACGTGCCGCTGCGGGCCTGTTCCTGGGTTTCCAGTACCCGGTCGAGATCCCCGGCGTCTCCTTCGTTCAGTTCCTGCGCGAAGCGGCCAACGCCCAGCGCAAGGGCCGGGGAGAGGAACCGCTGTCGGGCGGCGAATTCCTGAAGCTCGCGAAGGAAAAGGCCGGCCTGCTGCGCATGGACATGGACATGCTCAAGCGTCCGGTGAACGTCGGCTTCTCGGGCGGCGAAAAGAAGCGCGCCGAGATGGTGCAGATGGGCATCCTCAACCCCAAGCTGGCGATCCTCGACGAAACCGACTCGGGCCTCGACATCGACGCGCTCCGCATCTGCGGCGAAGGCATCAACGCGATCATGCGCGCGCCCGACAAGGCCGTGCTGCTTATCACGCACTATCAGCGCCTGCTGGATTACGTGAAGCCAGACTTCGTCCACGTCCTCGCCGCCGGGCGCATCGTCAAGTCGGGCGGTCCCGACCTTGCCCTGCGCCTTGAGGAAGAGGGCTACGAAGCGGTGGTGCAGGAAGCGGCATGAACGTCGAACTGGCCCTCCCCTCACGTAGGCATGAGGATTTCCGCTACTCCGACATCGCGGCGCTGGAGACCGTCTGGCCGATCGTGACCGAGGAAATCGCGGTTGCCGATGGCGCGGAAGACTCGCTCCAGATCGTCGAAACCGGTGCCGACCCCGTCGCCCGCCATATCTCCATCACGCTCGGCAAGGGCGCGAAGTTCGACTTGCGGGTGCTGACCGCCGGCCCGGCTTATGGCCGCATTGCGGTGGACGTGCGGCTGGGCGAAGGGGCTGACTTCACGCTGGGCGCAGCGCAGCTTGCCACTGGCGAGGAGACGCTGGAAATCGTCACCGAAGTCACGCACGCGGGGCTGAACGCCACGTCCGAGCAGATCGTGCGCACCGTGCTGGCCGGCAAGTCGGTCGGCACGTACCTCGGCCGCATCGCGGTGGAGCGCGGCGCTGACGGCACCGACGCCGAGCAATCCGTGCGCGCCATGCTGCTGGAGCGCACGGCCACCGCCAATGCGCGCCCGGAACTGGAAATCTACGCCGACGACGTCAAGGCCGCGCACGGCTGCGCCGTCGGCGAACTGGACGCGCAGGGCCTGTTCTACCTGATGAGCCGCGGCCTTACCCCGCCGCAGGCCAAGCGCCTGATGCTCCAGGCCTTCATCGCCGAAGCCTTCACCGGCGCCCCCGGCGAGGAAGAACTGAGTACGGCAGCGCTGGCCCGACTGGAGGCGATCCTGTGACACTGGATACCGCAGAACTCGTCCTGAAAGACCAGTTTCCCGGTCTGGCGGGCGACTGGCACTACCTCGACACCGCCGCCACCTCGCAGAAGCCGCAGGTCGTGATCGACGCAACCGTCGCGGCGATGGGCGAGAAGTACGCGACCGTGCATCGCGGCGTCTATGCCCGCTCCGCCGACATGACGCTGGCGTTCGAGGCGGCCCGCCGCCGCGTTGCCGCTTTCATGAACGCGGACGAGGACGAAATCGTCTTCACCCGCGGGGCGACCGAATCGATCAACCTCGTCGCGCAGAGCTGGGCCGCCAACACGCTCAAGCCCGGCGACCGCATCCTTGTCTCGATGCTGGAGCACCACTCCAACATCGTGCCCTGGCAGCTGCTGCGCAATGGCGTCGAAATCGACGTCTGCCCGCTGACCGCCGATGGCCGCATCGACCTCGACGCCGCCGAACGCATCCTGACGCCCGCGCACAAGTTGGTCGCTTTCGCTCACGTATCCAATGTGCTGGGCAGTGTGCTCCACGTGGAACATGCGGCGAAGCTGGCCCATGCAGTCGGCGCCAAGCTGCTGATCGACGGGTGTCAGGCCGCGCCGCGCCTTGCGCTGGATATGACGGCGTTCGGCTGCGATTTCTACGCGTTCTCCGCTCACAAGCTCTATGGCCCAACCGGGATCGGCGTGCTGTGGGCGCGCAAAGAAATTCTCGATACGATGCCGCCGTGGCAGGGGGGCGGCTCGATGATCGACAAAGTCAGCTTCGAAGGCACCACTTACGCCCCCGCACCGCAGCGGTTCGAGGCAGGCACGCCCAACATCGTCGAAGCCATCGGCATGGCAGCGGCGATGGACTGGCTGTCCGACATCGGCCTCGACCGCGCCGAAAAGCATGAGCGCGATCTGGCCACCCGGCTGCGTACCGAACTGCGCAAGCGCAACGACGTGACCCTGTTCGGCCCGGACGATTCGCTGGGCATCGTCAGTTTTGCGCTCGACGGGGTGCATCCGCATGACCTCGGCACCATATTGGACGAAGAAGGCGTGGCGATCCGTGCCGGGCATCACTGCGCACAGCCGCTGATGGAGCATCTTGGCGTACCGGCGACGGCGCGCGCCAGCTTTGGCCTCTACAGCGACGAAAGCGATATCGAGGCGCTCCTGAAAGGGATCGAGCGCACCAGGAGAATTTTTGGATGAGCGATCAGAAGCAGACCTTCACGGTCGAGGAAGTCGAAGCGGCCCCCCCCGCTCCGCGCGCCCGCGTGGACGATGCCGCTCCGCCTGCGGAAGAGCGCAAGCGTGACTATCTCGACGGGTTCCTTGCCGAAAAGCCCAAGGATCAGGATCCGACCGGCCCGGGTGGCGATCTCTACGAAGGCGTGATCGATGCGCTGAAGGAGATCTTCGACCCGGAAATCCCGGTCAACATCTACGATCTGGGCCTGATCTACGGCGTCGATGTTTCTCCCGAAGCGTCGGTGGCGGTGACGATGACGCTGACCACCCCGCATTGCCCGGTTGCCGAATCGATGCCGGGCGAAGTGGAACTGCGCGTGGCTTCGGTTCCCGGCGTGCGCGATTGCGAAGTCAGCCTCGTCTGGGATCCGCCGTGGGACATGGCCAAGATGTCCGACGAGGCGAAGCTGGAACTGGGGATGCTGTGAGCCAGACCCTCTCCCCTGCCCTGTCGATTGCAAAGGCCGACTTCGCCGATCCTGCCGACGCGGCGGCGATCGTGGCGATGCTCGACATCTATGCGCGCGATCCGATGGGCGGGGGTGAGCCGCTCTCCGATGACGTGCGCCAGCGACTGGTGCCGGCGCTTTCGCAAGTGCCCGGCGCCTTCGTCGTGCTTGCGCGCATCGACGGCGAGGCGGTGGGCATCGCCAACTGCTTCACCGGCTTTTCGACATTCGCCGCCCGCCCGCTGGTCAACATCCATGACATGGCCGTGGCCCCTGCCCATCGCGGCAAGGGTATCGCCCGCGCCCTGTTCGCCGCGATTGAAGCCGAAGCGCGCATGCTTGGCGCCTGCAAGATCACGCTCGAAGTGCTGAGCGGCAACGAACGCGCCAAGGCGCTTTATGCGTCGTTGGGCTACGGCGACTACCAGCTCGACCCCGAGGCCGGACACGCGCTGTTCTGGCAGAAGAGGCTCTCATGACCGACATCACTACCAAGACCCGTCCGGCCCGCCCCGCCGCCGTCATCCTGACGCCGAATGCGGAGGCCCGCATCGCCAGGCTGATGGCCGAAGCGCCTGAAAACGCCATCGGGGTGAAGCTCTCCACCCCGCGGCGCGGCTGTTCGGGCCTCGCCTACTCGGTCGATTACGTCACCGAAGAAGCCAGGTTCGACGAGAAGATCGAGACGCCCGGCGGCCTGTTCTACATCGACAGCGCTTCGGTGCTTTATCTGGTGGGCAGCACGATGGACTGGGTGGAAGACGATTTCACCGCCGGTTTCGTGTTCAACAACCCCAACGCCAAGGGCGCGTGCGGGTGCGGGGAAAGCTTCACGGTCTGATGTGCTGGTCGTCCCGGACTCGATCCGGGGCGACACGCTCAATTCTTCGGGAACAGCGCCAGCAGTTCGCCCAGCTGATCGTGCGCCTCACGCTCCTGCGCCGGGTCGCTGTGGCCGATGCGCACGACGGTGAGCAACTGGTCCGGCGATCCGATCACGAACTGGCCGTAATCGCCAAGGCATGCGAAGACGTTCTTCCCCGCCGATCCCGGCCAGAGCCGCGCGCCGTCGCCAGCCTCGCCGCGGTTGAGCCATACCCCCGCGCCATAGCCCGGTTCTCGTGGCGAGGATTCCAGCATGAACTGCACCCAGCGGCGCGGCAGGATCTGTGCGCCGCCGACGGAGCCGGTGTGGCGCAGGAATTCGCCCAGATTGCCCCATTCGCGCGCGGTCATGGCAATCATGCCCGAGCCGATCATAGTCCCGGCCCGGTCGTAGCCGACGATGGCCGATCCCAAGCCGATGGGCGCCAGCACGCGGTTGCGCAGGTATTCGTTGACCGCAACCTGCCGCCGCATCGGATCGCGGTCGGGGGACAACACGCGCGCCGCCAGGTCAGACAGGATCACCGCGCTGGCCGACGAATGCTCGAACACCTTGCCTGCCGGGGCTTCCAGCGGCTGCGCTTCGGCGTAGGAGGCCATGTCGTCCCGGCCGTCGAGGAACAGCATCCGCATGCGGTCCGATTCGCCTTCGACGGTGCCGGCCCCCGCCCCCGTCATTTCGACGTGGCGCAGGCCCGAGCGCATCTGGAGCAACTGCTTGAGGGTGATGACCCCGCGCGGGTCGCCGGGGCGCTGCCATTCTGGGACGGGGACGGATTCGCCCAGCCGCAGGCGACCGTCGCTGACCAGTTGGCCGATCATCAGCGCGGTCACGCACTGGCCTGCGCTCCAGCCGGGCAGGCGCGATTCGCGTTTTATCCCGGCGCCATAGCGTTCGACGATGACCGAGCCGCGCTTGAACACCACCAGAGCATCGGTCTTGCCGACCTTCTCCTCGTCGAACAGGCGATCGACGGTGCGCGCCAGCGATTCGCGCGGAGCGCCGCCGCCGTTGCGGATGGCTGCCTGCGCCTCTGCGCTGGGCGGCGGGGGTCCGTCCGACGTGCCCGAACCGCAGCCTGCGAGCAGGGGTAGCGGGGCAAGCATGGCGAGGATAAGGGGAAGGCGGCGCACCGACATGGTGCCGCAGGTCATGTGCGAGGCGTTGGAGAATGGCAATATCCGGGCAATCCGGACCGGGGGACAATGGCGCAACGGGCGCCGTCTATCCCACCCGGCAACCCTCTCGCTGGAAACGCAACCTGATCCTGCTGCTGGTGGTGGCGCTTGTGTTGTGGCTGGGGTGGATGTGGCGATCGCTGCGTGAAGAGGCGCTCGTGGGCGCGGCATTCGGTGCGCGCGTGGGCTGCGTGTGCCGGTTCGTATCGCAGCGTTCGCTGGGCACATGCACAGGCGATCTGAAAGTGGCCGGGCTGACCGGGGCGGCGCGCTGGGTGTCGCTTTCGGAGGATGCGGAGAGGCACGCCATCCGCGCCTCGGTGCCGTTGCTGGCGCAGCAGAGCGCCGATTTCGACCCGCGCCGGGGTTGCCGGCTGGAGCCGTGGCCGAACTGAGGACGCCCTCGGCTCGGCGCGGAACGGCACCAAGTTGATGACATACATGCGCGGGGGCCGTTTCCATGAAGGACACGGCGCGGCGGATTTCGACGATGTGAAAGACCCGTCACGAAGGTAGCAGGCCGCGCGCTTGTAGGAAAATCGAACCGCGCCGGCGAAGCGGCTGCTTACTGCCGGACCGGGTCGGTCAGCCGCGCCATGATGGCCGCCACGTAGGCCTTCGTTTCGCGGATGTTGGGAATGCCGCCCGCCTTCAGCACGCGCGCGGGACCGGCGTTGTAGGCCGCCAGCGCCTTTTCGATGTTGCCGCCGAACGCGTCCAGCTGCATGCGCAGATAGCGCGCGCCGCCTTCGAGGTTGGCGGTTGGATCGGCCGGGTTCACCCCCATCTGCGCCGCCGTGCCGGGCATCAGCTGCGCCAGTCCCCGCGCGCCCACGGGCGACACGGCCCGTTCGTTCCAGCGGCTTTCCTGCCAGACCACCGCTTCGAGCAGGGCCGGGCTGATGTCGTACTTTGCAGCAAGCACCGCCACCCGATCGCGCCAGCGGGTGGGCCCGGCAGCGTCGAGCGCCTGGGTGATCGACTGAGGGTGCAGGCCGGCATCGACCTCCAGCGGAGCGTCCTCGACCTGCCCGGGCACGTCCGAAATCGGCGGGACTGCCGCAACCGGCCCCCCCGCGATCCATTCATGGCCACCGGCGCCGATCTGCATGACATCCGCCCGCGCCGTACCCGGCAGGACCATGCCGACGAACAGAGCGCAAAGCGCCAGAACCCGCATCGATTCGATGTCCCTCACCATGGGGCGCTCCTACCGCATCGCCGCTTGCGAGTCACACACGGCCCTCATCCCCGGCAATGCGGCAGGCGCAGGTCACTTGGTGCCCAGCGCCGTGCGGATGGCGCGCCAGGACAGCAGCTTGAAGTTTTGCGCCTTGGGGGCGTTGTTGCCGTCCTGCGCGACGAAAAGACCCTCGGGATACTGCGGACCGAAATCGCCCAGGATCACCTCGATGCCGTCGGTGTCGCTGGTGCCGCCGATCGCGCCGCCATCGACGCGGAAGCGGCCCGCGGACCTGCCGGTGGCAAGGTCGAACAGCACGTAGGCATTGTCGCCCTGACTGGACGCGACCAGCCACGAGCGGCCATCGGCGTGGGCCACGGCAAGCCCTTCGATGTCGTCGACCAGACCGTCCGCCTCGCCCACGCGGGCAAAGGACTGCGCGGTCAGCGCGGTGCCCGAAAGCGGCACCTTCCAGATCGCCACGTCCTCTTCGGCGACGTAGAGCGTGCGGGTGGCGTCATCGACCACGCAGCCTTCGGACTGGGTGGCGAACTTCACGTCGCGCAGGTGTTCGGGGACGATCCTGCCCGCCTTTTCCACCAGCCTGCTTTCCGCGACGGTCCCGTCCTTGAGCACGACATAGGCGCGCGCCAGTTCGCCTGCTGCAAGCGGTGCGCCCATGCAGAAGCCATAGGCCTCGGCAGGGGCATGGCCGCGCGGCAGGAACGTCTCGGTGCCCAGCACCGTCAGCTTGCCGGCGGTGCCGTCGAGGCTGAACAGCGCGATGCGCGGCTCTGCCCTGTCGGTGCGGTCGCTGGCGCCTACCAGAATCCGGCTGGCCCCGCCGGCAAGGCGCACTTCGCGCAGGTCTGCGTTATTGAGCGCACCGGCGGGAGAGAAATCCTTCACGCTGCCATCAAGCGCGTAGACGTAGAGGCCCGCCTTCTTGTCCGTGCCCAGGATCAGGCTGGCGGCGGGATTGGCGGCATTGCGCCAGATCGCCGGATCGTCCGCCGCATCGGCGTTGCCGGTGCCCACCGGGGTCGTCTCTCCCTGTGCCGGGATCGCGACTGCGGGGTAATAGGGGCGCGGCGGCGCTGGCGGAGTGGAACCGGCGGTCGTTCCAGCAGTGGCGCAGGCGGAAAGCAGGAAGGCCGGGAGCAATGCTCCCGACCCCAGCTTCACGGCGTCGGCCCTGATCCGGGCTGCGGTCGTGACGATGCGCTTCATCAGAAGCTCATCCTTGCGCCGAACTTCACGGTCGAGCCGTATTCCTCGTACTGCAGCAGGCGCTGGGCGCCGGCAAAGTTCTGATAGGCGTAAAACTTCGCGTTGTTGACGTTCACCCAGTCCGCAAAGAGGCGGATGTTCTCGGTCAGCTTGTACTTGGCCGAGAGGTCCAGCTGGAAGTGCCGGTTGACGATGCGGTCGGTTTCGGGCGCATCGCCCAGCTCGTCGAGGTACTTGTCGCGGAAGGTGCCGGCGGCGCGCAGGCTGATCGGACCCTTCTCGTAGCCGAGCACCACGTTGAAGGTGTTCTTCGACGCATTGGGCAGGTTGAAGCGGCGGGCCACGCCGTCATCGTCCAGCGCCGTGCCGCGCGCGTAAGTGTAGGTGTAGTTCAACTGGGTCAGCAGGCCATCGAAGGGCGAAGGCAGCATCGAGAAGACCTGGCTGTAGCTGACTTCGACGCCCGCGATTTCCGCCTTGTCGCCATTCATCGGCATGCGCAATTCGGTGTATTCCACGCCGTTGAAAACGCCTTCCTCAGTGGAGAACGCCGAGTAGGTGTAATCCTTCACCGACTTGTAGAAACCGCCGACGGTGAATGCGCCGTTTTTCGCAAAGTAGTATTCGAACCCGGCGTCGAAGTTCCACGCCTGATAGGGCTTCAACTCGGGGTTGCCGAACTCGGCCTCGCCGTCCTCGTTGATGGAATAGCGCGGCGCCAGCTGGCCCAGCTTGGGGCGCACCACCGTCTTGTACCCGGCAAAGCGCGCAACAAGGTTCTGCTGCGGGCTGTAGCGCAGCGTCAGGCTTGGCAGCCAGTTGGTGTAGCTGCGCTTGTAGGTGACCGGCGACACGTCGATCACGGTATCGCCATCATCGTTCTCGGACACGGCGACGAGGTTGCCCTCCATCCTGTTGCGCGTGTGCTCCATGCGCACGCCGCCGATCACGCGCAGGGTGGCCGAATCCCAGCGACCCAGCAGGTAGGCGGCGGTGATGTCTTCCTTGACCTGATAGTCCGTGGTCGAGCTGTCGAGCAGGCTGTTCTCGGGGTCGATCTCGAAGCCGTCACGGTCGGCCAGATAGAAATCGGCCGGGCCGCGCTTGCTTGCCACCGGCCCCATGTCGAGCAGGCGATAGGTCTGCTTGCCCGGCACGTCGGCCAGCGTCAGGTCGCCGTCGTAGTCGTTGAAGCGGCTCATGTTGAAGTCGTAGGACTTGGTGCGCCAGCGGGCCTTGGCACCGGCCTGAACGGTGAAGTCGCCGTTGTCGCCCGCGAACGTGCGCGCCAGATCGGCCTTCGCCGCCCATTCCTCGTCCTGGCTGTCGGACAGAGTGGTCAGTTCAAGCCGGTCGAAGACATAGTTCGAGGCATCGTTCAGCACGCTGCCGCCGCGCGAAGCGGAGTAGGTGGGGAAGTAGCGCCCGCTGTTGTCGACGTTGACGGCGACGCCCGAATCGTTCTCGAACTCTCCGGTGAAGCGCATCGGGTCGAGCGAGAAGGTCTCCTTCTCCGTCGACTTGGCATAGCTGGCCTGCCAGTTGAACTTCCACACGCCGGTGTCGGTATCGCTGCCGATCGAGACCGAGCGGATGCGCTGGCGCTCGAAACGGTCCTTGTGGTCGCGCTCCACGGTCAGCTTGTCGCCGTCGTCGAGGTCGGCGGTGTCGAAGCCGACGGTCGATCCATCCGCGGTCGCCAGATCGCCGAAATCGCTGAAGTCGAAGGTCGTGCGGCGGCGATATTCATGGTCGTCGAACTGCGACCAGTTGCCACGGACATAGGCCTTGGTCGTGTCCGACACGCGCCAGTCGAACGACAGCGCCGCGTTGATGCGGGTGCGTTCCACGTCGTAGTCGCGGTATTCCAGCGTCTCGCCATAGACCGCGCCCTGGTCGTTCTCGGTCCAGTCGGCCATCTCGACGTTGTCGGTCTCGAACTTGCGCTTGTAGTAGCTGACCGAGCCGGCGACGCCGAAATCGTCGCCGATCTTCTGCGTGAAGTCGAACGAACCCTTGGGCGTCAGCTTGTTGGAATAGTCGTTCCAGCTGCCCTCGGCGCTGATGTTGTAGCGGTTCTTCTTGCTGTCGAACGCGCTGGTGGTGTGGATTTCCACCGAGGCGCCGATGAAGTCGCCGTCCATGTCGGGGGTGAAGCTCTTCTTCACCTCGATCGATTCGATGGTGTCGGAGGAGATGACGTCCAGCGCGACCGAGCGGCTTTCCGATTCCGGCGCGGGCAGGCGCACGCCGTTCACCGAAGTGCCGTTGAGGTCCGGGTCGAGGCCGCGCACCGAAACGTAGCGGCCTTCGCCCTGGTCGTTGAGGATGTTGAGGCCGGGCAGGCGGCGCAGCGATTCGGCCACGTTCTGGTCGGGGAACTGGCCGACCGCGTCGCGGGTCAGCACCGATTCGACGCCGTCCGCGGCCTTCTGGCGCGACAGGGCGCTGGTCAGGTTCGCGGTCTGGCCGGTGACGAGGATGTCGCCGCCGCCGATCGCGGGCAGGTCGAAGCTGCCGTCGATCCGGCCCGTCGCGGGCACGGTCACCGACTGCGTGGTCACTTCCGCGCCGACATAGCGGGCTTCGAGCGTGTAAGTGCCCGCCGGAACATCGCCGAAGACATACGAACCGGCGCGGTCCGTCTCGACCTCGCGGTTCAGTTCGACGATGCGCACGGTCGCCGACTGCAGAGCGCGGGTGCCGGTGGCATCATTGACGTGACCGGCGACTTCGCCAGCGTGAGCGAGCGTGGCGAACGAAGCCGAGGCAAGCAGCCCGGCGACGCACTTGAGCGAGCGGTTCATGAGTGAATATGATCCCTGTTAAGACGTTATGTGTCCTCAGGGGCGCCCCTAGGGCGGTTACATGACGATCGCGTGATAAAGCGAAGACAGTTTTATGACGCTCGCTGCGACGCAGCAAAGCGGGACGGCAAGCGCTGCGGCCCGTTCATCGATATGTCTGAAAAAGGAAAAAGGGGAATGGTGCTGCTAGGGAGGATTGAACTCCCGACCTCGTCATTACCAATGACGCGCTCTACCACTGAGCTACAGCAGCACATATTCCGTTCCCCGTCTGGCGGGGCATCCGTCGGCAGGGACATAAGCCCCCGGGACAGGGGGGCGCTATTGTCCGCGCGGCGTTCGATTGTCAAGCGCCTCTTGTGCTTTCTTTTCGGCAGCGGCAATTCAGCAGGCGATGAACGAGCCGAAATCGCCCCTGAAATCCGCAACACCCACCAAGGAAGAGCGGCTTGCCGCCAAGCTGCGCGAAAATCTGCGCCGTCGAAAGGCGCAGGCGCGGGCCGTTGCGGGGCTTCACGAACCGGGGGCCGATGGCCCTGATGATGGCGCTCTCGGTGGCGAATCGCCGATGGACAAACCGCCACTGGCCAAATCGCCCCTGGAAAGCTAGGGGCTGCGGCAAGACCGCATCCGTCCGGTCCCTGACAGTATAGGGAGCTTACAGTGCCTCGCCTGATCCTGCTTCGCCACGGCCAGAGCCAGTGGAACCTCGAAAACCGCTTCACCGGATGGTGGGACGTGGACGTCACCGAAAAGGGTGAGGCCGAGGCCCGCGCCGCCGGGGCGCTGCTGAAGGCAAAGGGCCTGCTGCCCGACGTGGCGTTCACCTCGCTGCAGACCCGCGCGATCAAGACGCTGCATCTGGCGCTGGAAGAAGCCGGCATCCTGTGGATTCCCGAAACCAAGGACTGGCGCCTGAACGAGCGGCACTATGGCGGCCTCACCGGGCTGGACAAGGCCGAGACGGCAGCGAAGCACGGCGACGATCAGGTCAAGATCTGGCGCCGCAGCTTCGACATTCCGCCCCCGGTGATGGACAAGGGCACCGAGTTCGACCTGTCGGCAGACCCGCGCTATGCCGGGATCGACGTGCCGATGACCGAAAGCCTCAAGGACACCATCGCGCGCGTCCTGCCCTACTACGAAGGCTCGATCGTGCCGCACCTGCATGCCGGATCGACCGTGCTGGTCGCCGCTCACGGCAATTCGCTGCGCGCGCTGGAAAAGCACCTCTCGGGCATTTCCGACGAAGAGATCACCGGGCTTGAAATCCCCACCGGCCAGCCGATCGTCTACGAACTGGACGCCGACCTGAAGGTGCTCGACCGCTACTACCTCTCGGAGCGCTGATCGGTGACGGCTCCTGTCGCGATCGTCATGGGCAGCCAGTCCGACTGGCCGACCATGGTCAAGGCCGCCGAGATGCTCGACACGCTGGGCGTTGCTTATGACGCCCGCATCGTCTCGGCCCATCGCACGCCGCAGCGGCTGGTGGATTTCGCACATGGCGCGGAAGGCGAGGGCTTCAAGGTGATCGTCGCCGGAGCGGGGGGCGCTGCCCACCTGCCCGGCATGATCGCTGCGATGACTCACCTGCCGGTGCTGGGCGTGCCCGTGCAGAGCAAGGCGCTGTCGGGGCAGGACAGCCTGCTCTCCATCGTGCAGATGCCCGCCGGCATCCCGGTCGGCACGCTGGCCATCGGCGAAGCGGGCGCGGCCAACGCGGGCCTGCTGGCCGCCGCCATCCTGGCGACGTCCGATGCGGCGCTGGCAGAGCGGCTCAAGGAATTCCGCAAGGCGCAGACGGACGGCGTGGCACAAAAGCCGGTCTGACGGCCAGATTTCAACTCCACGTCGGCGCACCTTCGGCTTGTCGGAGGGGCCGGCGCAGGCATACGACGCAGGCAAAGCAATGATCCCTCCCGGCGAGACCATCGGCATCCTTGGCGGCGGCCAGCTTGGGCGGATGATCGCCATGGCCGCGGCGCAGCTGGGCTATCGCTGCCACGTCTATGCGCCGGAAGCCGATTCGATAGCAGCCGAAGTCTGCGCCGCGTTCACCTGCGCACCCTGGGACGATGCCGAGGCGATGTCGCGGTTCGCCGCCGATTGCGCGGTGGTGACGTACGAGTTCGAGAACGTACCGGTCGCTCCGCTGGCCGCGCTGGGTGGTACGCCGCTGCTGGCCGGCCCGCTGGCGCTGGAAACTGCACAGGACCGCCTGAACGAGAAGCGCTTCGTCACGGAGCTTGGCGGCACCCCTGCCCCCTTCGCGCCGGTCGACAGCGCGCAGGATCTGGCCGATGCCATCGCCGCGATCGGCGCGCCCGGCATCCTCAAGACCCGCCGCGACGGGTACGACGGCAAGGGCCAGTGGCGCATCATGACGCCGCAGGACGCCGCATCGCTGGACCTGCCGGCAACCCCGCTGATCTACGAGGGCTTCGTCACCTTCTTCGCCGAGTTCTCGGTGATCCTGTGCCGCGGCGCGGACGGCGAGGTGCGCTTCTTCGACAGCGCCCACAACGTCCACGAAAGCGGCATCCTGGCGCTCAGCACCGTGCCTGCCCCGGCGGAATTGCTGGAGCAGGTGCCCGCCGCCCGTGCGCTGGCGGCCAAGGTCGCGGACGCGCTGGGCTATGTCGGCGTGCTGACGCTGGAATTCTTCGCCACGAAGGACGGCCCCGTCTTCAACGAGATGGCCCCGCGCGTCCACAATTCCGGGCACTGGACCATCGAGGGCGCCGTCACCAGCCAGTTCGAGAACCACGTCCGCGCCATCTGCGGCCTGCCGCTGGGTGACACCGGCCTTGCCGCAAAGGGCGTGGAAATGCGCAACCTGATCGGCGACGAGGCGGACGACTGGGCGACGATCCTGGCCGATCCGGCCAATCATCTGCACCTCTACGGCAAGGGCGCGGCACGTCCGGGCCGCAAGATGGGCCATGTGACGCGGCTGATCCTGGACTGATGGCGCAGACCGTCTTCCTCATCTACGCGCGCGCCGCCAACGGCGTGATCGGTCGCGACGGCGACCTGCCCTGGCGCCTGCCCGCCGACCTGAAACGGTTCAAGGCGCTGACCATGGGCAAGCCGATGGTGATGGGCCGCAAGACCTTCGACAGCTTCCCCAGCCCTCTACCGGGTCGCCGCCACATCGTCCTGACCCGCGACACCGGCTGGAGCGCGCCGGGGGCCGAAGTGGCGCATTCGGTGGAAGAGGCGCTCATCCTTGCCGGAAATGGTGAGAGTGAGGGCGAGGTCGCGGTGATCGGCGGGGCCGAGATCAACGCGCTGTTCCTGCCGCTGGCCACCCGCATTGAACTGACCCAGATCGCAGGAAGCTACGAAGGCGATACCGTGATGCCCCCGCCCGGCCCCGAATGGCACGAAACCGCGCGTGAAGAGCACCCGGCGCAAGGGGCATACCCGGCACACGCTTTCGTGACTCTTACGCGCGCCCTATAGCCGAACATCCATGATTCGCCTCGACAACCGCCAACCCGTTCCCGATGCCTTTCGCGGCGCCGTGCTGGCGCTGGGCAACTTCGACGGGTTCCATCAGGGCCATCAGGCGGTGGTCGGCGAAGCGATCCGCTGGGCGCGCGAACTGGGCCGCCCCGCCATCGTCGCCACGTTCGACCCGCATCCCGTCCGCCACTTCAAGCCCGATGCGCAGCCCTTCCGCCTGACCACGCTGGACCAGCGGCAGGAACTGTTCGGCGCGGCTGGCGCGGACGCAATGCTGGTGCTGCATTTCGATTCGGCGATGGCGGCGATGCCCGCCGTGCAGTGGGTGGAGGAAATGCTGGTGCGCCACATGGGCGCGGTCGGCGTCGTCACCGGAGAGGATTTCACTTTCGGGCGCACCAAGGGCGGCAATCCGCAGATGCTGCGCGAAGTCGGCGCCGCGCACGGATTGCAGGGACGCACCGTCGGCCCGGTCTGCGACGCGGGCGGCACCGTATCGTCCAGCCGCATCCGCGATGCGCTGCAATCGGGCGACTGCCAGCTCGCCGCGCGCCTGCTGACGCGCCCGTTCTCCATCCGCGGACGGGTGCAGCATGGCGACAAGCTGGGCCGCACCATCGGCTTTCCCACCGCCAACCTCGACATGGCGGGCTACCTGCGCCCGCTTTACGGCATCTACGCGGTGACGGGCCGCATGCCCGACGGGCGCGTGGTGAAGGGCGCAGCGAACATCGGCATCCGCCCCACCTTCGACCCGCCCAAGGAACTGCTGGAACCGCACTTCTTCGACTTCGCGGGCGACCTTTACGATCAGGAGATCGAGGTCGCGTTCCACCACTTCCTGCGGCCAGAGGCGAAGTACGATTCGCTCGACGCCCTGATGGCGCAGATCGACGCCGACTGCGTGAAGGCGCGTGAACTGCTGGCCGACCTCTGACGCCTACTTCCAACGACCCCGCAATTGTTCTAGTGCGCGTGCCGTATGACTGACCAGCAGCGCCCCGAAACCGGGAACCAACCCGTGGACTATCGCTCCACCGTCTTCCTCCCGAAGACCGATTTCCCCATGAAGGCCGGCCTCCCCCAGAAGGAGCCGGGCATTCTCGCGCGCTGGCAGGCGGAAAAGATTTACGAGAAGACGCGGCAAAGCCGCCGGGGCCGCGAGCAGTTCGTGCTGCATGACGGCCCGCCCTATGCCAACGGCGACATGCACATCGGCCACGCGCTGAATCATATCCTGAAGGACATGGTCGTCCGCACCCAGACCCTGCTGGGCAAGGACGCGCCGTACGTTCCCGGCTGGGACTGCCACGGCCTGCCCATCGAGTGGAAGGTCGAGGAAGAGTACCGCAAGAAGAAGAAGAACAAGGACGAGGTTCCGGCGGAGGAATTCCGCGCCGAATGCCGCGCCTACGCCCAGAACTGGGTGAACGTGCAGCGCGAGCAGCTGAAGCGGCTGGGCATCAACGGCGACTGGGACAACCCGTACCTGACGATGGACTTCCAGGCGGAGGCCACCATCGTCGGTGAACTGCTGAAGTTCGCCGAGAACGGCATGCTCTATCGCGGCGCCAAGCCGGTGATGTGGTCGCCGGTGGAAAAGACCGCGCTGGCCGAAGCCGAGGTGGAGTACGAGGACATCACCTCGACCCAGATCGACGTCGCGTTCGAGATCGTTGAATCGGCGGTGCCGGAACTGGTCGGCGCCCATGCGGTGATCTGGACGACGACGCCGTGGACGATTCCGGTGAACCAGGCTTTGGCTTACGGGCCTGAGGTCGAGTACCACCACTATCGCGCGCATGACGGGCGGCGCTTCGTGGTGGCGGCGGCCCTGCTCGAAGCGTTCTTCGCGCGCACGGGACTTGGCCCGGTTGCCGAAAACATGATCGGCGACGCAGACTTTTCCGAATACGCGCTGGGCACCTTCAAAGGCTCCGACCTTGCCGGCACCGTCGCCCGGCACCCGATGCACGCGCTGGGCGGCTTCTTCGCAGAGCCGCGTCCGCTGCTGGCGGGCGATTTCGTCACCACCGACAGCGGCACCGGGCTCGTCCACATGGCGCCCGATCATGGCGAGGACGACTTCGAACTGTGCAAGGCCCACGGCATCAATCCCAAGTTCGTGGTCGAGGCTGACGGCAAGTACCGCGAGGACTGGCTGTGGCTGGCGGGTCAGGGCTCGGTCATCAACCCCAAGTTCAACGCGCCCGACGGCCCGATCTGCGCCGACCTGCGCGAAGCGGGCGGGCTGCTGGCGGCCTCGGCGGACTACAAGCATTCGTACCCGCATTCATGGCGGTCCAAGGCCAAGGTCATCTACCGCTGCACGCCGCAGTGGTTCGTGCCGATGGACAAGCCCATGGACTATCAGGGCAAGGGCAGCTTGCGCGAAGTGGCGCTCAAGGCCATCGCCGACACGCGCTTCGTCCCTGACAAGGGCCGCAACCGCATCGGCGCGATGGTGGAAGGGCGGCCCGACTGGGTGCTTTCGCGCCAGCGCGCGTGGGGCGTGCCGATCACGCTGTTCGTGAACCGCAAGACCGGCGAATACCTCGTAGATCCGGCGGTGAACGAACGCATCAAGGCCGCCATTCTGGCCAAGGGTGTGGACGGCTGGTCTGACGACGCTGCGCAAGACCTGCTCGGCCCCGATTACGACGCCGCCGATTACGAGCGCGTGGCCGACATTCTCGACGTCTGGTTCGATTCCGGCTCGACCCACGCCTTCGTGCTGGAATCGGGCCGCTGGCCGGACCTGCTGCGGCCCGAAGGCTACACCGGCCCCAAGGCGGACCTCTATCTCGAAGGGTCGGACCAGCATCGTGGCTGGTTCCAGTCCTCGCTGCTGGAAGCCTGCGCCACGCGCGGCAATGCGCCTTACAAGGCGGTGCTGACTCACGGCTTCACGATGGACGCCAAGGGCATGAAGATGTCCAAGTCGCTGGGCAACACGATCAGCCCGCTGAAGGTCATGGAAACCAACGGCGCGGACATCATCCGCCTGTGGGCGCTGTCGGTGGACTTCACCGAGGACCACCGCATCGGCGACGAGATCCTCAAGGGCGTGGCCGACCAGTACCGCAAGCTACGCAATACCCTGCGCTACCTGCTGGGCGCGCTGGACGGGTTCGATGAAGCCGAGCGCGTCGGCGTGGAGGCCATGCCCGAACTGGAGCGCTACGTGCTCTCGCTGCTGGGCGGGCTGGACGCGACGCTGCGCGAAGCGGTCGGTGCCTTCGACTTCAACACCTATGTCCGTTCGCTGCTGGACTTCTGCAACGAAGACCTTTCGGCGTTCTTCTTCGACATCCGCAAGGACTGCCTCTACTGCGATGCGCCGACGGACCCCAAGCGCCGCGCCTATCGCACGGTGCTGGACACCCTGTTCCACGCGCTCATCCGCTATGCCGCGCCGGTGATCGTCTTCACCGCCGAGGAAACCTGGGCCAGCCGCTATCCGGATGCGGACAGCGTGCACCTGCTCGAATGGCCGGCGGTGCCTGCGGTCGAGGCGGACGCTGCCAAGTGGGCGGACCTGCGCGCCCTGCGCGCCACCGTCACCGAAGCAATCGAACCGCTGCGCCGCGAAAAGGTCATCGGCTCGAGCCTTGCCGCGGTCGTCACCGTTCCCGCCTCCGCTCCCGACGCGGATCTTGCCGAGCTGTTCATCACCGGGACAGTCACGCGCGGTCAGGCAGAGGGCGTGAGCGTCACCCCCTCCACAGACCACAAGTGCGGCCGCTGCTGGCGCCACCTGCCCGAAGTCTCCGAAGACGGCGCCCTGTGCGGCCGCTGCGAAGACGTGGTGGAGCCCTCTGCATGAATCCCTGGGTAAAGCGCCTGACGGGTCTGGCGGTGGCACTGGTGATCTTCGCGATCGACCAGGTCATCAAGAACTGGGTCGTCCATGGTCTGGGCCTCGATCAGGTCGGCGAATCGCGCTACGTCCTGCCGTTCTACAACTTCACCTTCACGCAGAACTTCGGCGTGTCGCTGGGGCTGTTCACGGCGGGTTCGCCAGAAGGCCGCTGGGCGCTGGTGGCCATGACCAGCGCGATTGCGCTGTTCGTGTTCGCGTGGATGCTGCGCGAGCGCAAGCTGCCCGAGATCGCCGCGCTGGGCCTTGTTCTGGGCGGCGCGCTGGGCAACATCCGCGACCGGTTCGGCGTCGGCTACGTCATCGATTATGCCGACCTGCACTTCGGCGGCTGGCGTCCGTTCCTGATCTTCAACCTTGCCGACGCCGCCATCACCATCGGCGTCCTGATTATCCTTGCCCGTTCCCTGTTTTCGCGCGACAAGCCCGAGACAGAGGCGCAACCCGCCCCGACAGTCGATTAAACGCGAGTTGAATTTGATGCGCATGAAGAAAACCGGTGCCCTCCTCCTCGTCGCGACGGGCGCCGTCATGCTGTCCGCTTGCGGCAGCACCGGCCTGTTCAACCGCGCCCGCCCGGACGAATTCGCCGTCCAGCGCCAGACCCCGCTGGTGGTCCCGCCCGACTTCTCGCTCAGCCCGCCGAAGCAGGGCCAGCCTCGCCCCACTGACGATTCGCTGCAGCAGCAGACGCTGGACGCCCTGTTCGGCGGCCCGCAGGCCCGCAGCGACATCGAGAAGACGACGCTGAACCTCGCCGGCACCTCCGACCCGTCGATCCGCTCCACCGTGGGCGATCCGGGCACCTACACCGTCGCCAAGGGCCAGACCACCCGCGCCATCCTCGCCGCCCCCGAAGGCGACGGGCGCGATGCGCAGACCTCGGTCGGCAGCTGATCTTTCAGTACAGGAACGACGAAGAGGCCGGGCGAAAGTCCGGCCTTTTTCGTTAGCGCCGGCGTGGGGTGGCGCAGCCGCACCTATCCTCCATACACCTCGTCACCCTGAACTTGTTTCAGGGTCCATCCGGCGGTTGATGCCGGAGCGAGGTGTCGCCAGCGGCCCTGTCGGCGTGCTGCCCCAAACCCAGGCTTGGCGGCATGATGGACCCTGAAACAAGTTCAGGGTGACGGCGTGCTATAGGCAAGGGCCGCCCGCGCCACCGGCCTTCGTGACAAACAAAAGGGCACGCGATCGCCCGCGTGCCCTTCCTGCATCTCTGGATGGTTCACGGTCCCGGAAGGATCACCCCTCCCCGCTTACACCGTCGTCTTCGTCCTCGATGTGCTCGACCAGAATCTTGTCGATCTTCAGGCCATCCATATCGACGACCTCGAAGCGCCAGCCTTGCTCGGTGAAGTGTTCGCCTTCCTGCGGCACCTTGCGCAGGACGTGCAGGACGAAGCCCGCCAGCGTCGCAAAATCGCGGTCTTCGGGCAGGGTGATGGCCAGACGGTCCGCCAGCGCGTCGGCAGGCATCGCGCCCGAAACCAGCAGCGATCCGTTCTCGCGCTCGACCACCATCGGCTCGTCGCCCTCGTCCTGGTGCGAGACGAAGTTGCCCGCCAGCGCCGAGAGCACGTCGGAAGGCGTGACCACGCCTTCGAGGTGGCCGTATTCGTCATGGACCACCGCCATCGAGACTTCGGCGGTCTGCAGCTTGCGCAGCGCGTCCATGGCATCGAGCCTGTCGGGAATGACTTCGGCCTTGCGCATCATCGCGCGCACATCGACCGCGTGGCCTTCCACCAGCGCGGCCAGCGCTTCCTTGACCTTGAGGATGCCCACCACGTTGTCCGGCGCGCCTTCTCCGGCAACGACGGGCAGCAGCGAATGTGGCGACGCGGCGATCTGGGCGCGCAGGGCGGATCCGTCGGCGTCGGCGTCGATCCAGTCGATCTGGTTGCGCGGCGTCATCAGCTCGCGCACCGGGCGCTCGGCCAGGCGCATCACGCCGGTCATCATCGCGCGCTCCTCCTCCTCGATCACGCCGGTGCGCGTTGCCTCGGCGAAGATCATGTGGAGTTCCTCGGCGGTCAGGCGCTCGGCATCGCCGCTGCGGATGGAGAACAGGCGCAGGATCAAGCCCGAGGACTTGTCCAGCAGCCAGACGAACGGACCCATGATCCGGGCCAGGATGCTCATTGGCCGGGCCATGATCAGCGCCACCGGCTCTGCCATGCGCAGTGCCAGCTGCTTGGGCACCAGTTCGCCCACGACGACGCTCAGATACGTGGTCGCGATGATGACGAGCGCAAAGCCCACCTCGCCGGCGAAGCGCACCGGCACGCCCATCAGCGCCAGCCGGTCGCCCACCGGCTGCCCAAGGCTGGCGCCCGAATAGGCACCGGCGATGATGCCGATCAGGGTGATGCCGATCTGCACGGTCGACAGGAAGCGCCCGGGGTCTGCCGCAAGGTCCATGGCCGTCTGCGCGGCCCCGCTGCCCTTGTCGGCAGAGACCTTGAGACGCGGCGTGCGCGCGGAGACGATGGCCAGTTCGGACATCGAGAACAGGCCGTTCAGCAGAATCAGCCCGATGATGATGAGGACGTCGGTCCAGGGAAAGGGTGTCACAGTGCTTCCACCGCTAGCAGAGATTGCCGCATGCGCGAAGAACCTGTGTGCACCAGTCTGGATCCGGCAATATTTTGCAATTCCTGACCCTTGCCGATCCACGAAAGTCCGGGAACCCGGGACGGCCCGGCGGGTTGAACGCGGCACAAGCCATTTTGCATTCATGTTCAGTATTGCACATAACCGTCGTTACCTCCGGACGGCGCACAGATGTCCGGTACAAGGGCACATCAAAAGGAAGGGACACCCAAGATGAAGAAGTCGCGCATCGTCACTTCGGCCGCCGCGGTTCTCGCGCTGGTCACGGTATCCGCCTGCGTCACCGATCCCAACACCGGTGAGCGCAAGGTTTCGCGTACGGCCATCGGCGGCGCCGGCGGTGCGGGCCTCGGCTATCTGCTGGGCAGCGTCATCGGCGGCAAGACCGCGCGCATCGTCGGCGCCGGCATCGGCGGCGTGGCGGGCGGCGTCGTCGGCTACCAGATGGACAAGCAGATCAAGGAACTGAAGGAACAGACCGCCGGTTCGGGCATCGACGTCAGCCAGCAGGGCGACGGCATCCTGGTGAACCTGCCCGACGTCACCTTCGCCGTCGATTCGACCGTCATCAGCCCCTCGTTCCAGGCCTCGCTGGACAAGGTGGCGCAGTCGATGGTGCAGTATCCCAACAGCCTCGTCGATGTTTACGGCCACACCGATTCGACCGGTTCGGCCGCGTACAACCAGGATCTGTCCAAGCGCCGCGCCGATTCGGTGGCGCGTTACCTGATCAGCCGCGGCGTCTCGTCCTCGCGCATCCAGACGCAGGGCATGGGCAAGGACTATCCGGTGGCGGACAACAACACGCCCGAAGGCCGCGCGCTCAACCGCCGCGTCGAAATCAAGATCACTCCAGTCACCACCGACGACGCGAACAGCGCACGGTAAACGATCTTCCGCTGGAAGCGGGATCGGGGAAGGGGCCGGTGCAGCGATGCACCGGCCCCTTCTTCCTGAGTAGTTTTCCTGATTTTCAAGATGATAACTTGTAAGGCCGCGCCCTTGCGTTAGCGTGCCCGGGCACTTCGGGGGGAAACATGTTGCGACTGGGATTTGTGGCGGCGGCGCTGGCCGCATGGGCATGGGGTGCCCCTGCGCAGGCGGCATGGCTTGAGGCGTCGAGCGAGCACTTCGTCATCTACGCCAACGATTCCGAGAAGGACATCAACCGCTTCGCCCAGCAGTTGGAGCGGTACCACGCCGGCATGGCCTTCGTGCTCGATTCCAAGGTGCCCAGGCCCAGTCCGTCCAATCGGGTCACCGTCTACGTCGTGAAGAACACCCAGGAAGTTCGCGAACTGCATGGGGGCGACAACAAGTTCATCGGCGGTTTCTATGTGCCCAGTGCCGGGGGATCGCTGGCAATCGTTCCTGCGGTGCAGGCCGGCAACGGACCGGTGACGTGGTCGATGGTGGTGCTGCTTCACGAATATGCCCACCACTTCCTGATCTCCGCCAACGCTTCCGCAATGCCGCGCTGGCTGTCAGAAGGTTCCGCGGAGTTCTTCGCTTCGGCCCGGTTCGAGGCGGACGGCGGGCTGTGGCTTGGCCGTCCCGCCAATCACCGCGCGGGCGAACTGCTCTACGCGCAGGATGTGAAGGCGGCGGACCTGCTGGACCCCACCGAATACGACAAACGCAAGCACACCGTACACGATGCCTTCTACGGCAAGAGCTGGCTGCTCTATCACTACCTGACTTTCGCGCCCGAACGCAAAGGGCAGTTCACGCGGTATCTCGGCCTTCTGGCCAAGGGCACGCCGCTGCGCGAAGCGGGCACGCAGGCATTCGGCGATTTCGACGCGCTCGAAAAGGATCTCGACCGCTACCTGCGCCAGCGACGGATGACGGCGATCACGCTGAAGCCTGAACACCTTGCCATCGGCGCCATCTCGGTGCGTCCGCTGTCCGCCGGAGAGGCGGAGATGATGCCCGTGCGCATCCGTTCGCGCCGGGGCATCTCGCGCGAGGATGCCGGTTCCCTGCTGGTGGAGGCCCGGCGCATCGCGGCGAAGTATCCCGAAGACCCCGCAGTGCTGACCGCGCTGGCCGAATGCGAATACGACGCCGGTCACGATGCCGAAGCGCTCGCCGCCGCCGACGGTGCCATCAAGCGCGATCCGGCGCAGGTCAACGCCTACATCCAGAAGGGGCTGACCCTGTTCCGCCGCGCCGAGGACGCGGACGACAAGCCTGCCGCCTACAAGGCCACCCGCGCGCCGTTCATCGCGCTGAACCGGATGGAGAACGATCATCCGCTGCCGCTGATCTACTTCTACCGCAGCTTCGCGGAGCAGGGGATGGAGCCATCGCCGATGGCGGTGAACGGCCTGATCCGCGCGATGGAACTGGCACCGTTCGACTTCGGCCTGCGCATGACGCTGGGCACAACGCTGCTCCGGCTGGGCCGCTCTCCCGAGGCGCGCATCGTCCTGGCGCCGGTTGCCAACAACCCGCACGGCGGTGGCGGCAGCACCTTTGCGCGCCGGCTGATCGAACGCATGGAGAAGGATCCGTCCTGGAAGGGCGAGAACATGGACGGCGAAGTGCCGGACGATGCGCAGGACGGCGACGCCGAACCCGCTGCTCCCTCAACCCCGGCGATCGCTCACGCCGAATAGCGACGCGCGCGTTCCGCCAGCCGCTCCACGGCGGCGGCATGGATCCCGCTCGACGATACCAGCACGCCGAAGGCGCGCGGATCGCGCTTGTTGTAGTTGAGCGGAGCGCCGAACGCGTCCGTCACGGTCGCGCCCGCCTCCCGCGCGATCAGCCCGGCGGCTGCGATGTCCCACTCATAACCCCAGCGCAGGGTCGCCAGCAGGTCCGCGTCGTCCGCCGCCACCATGGCCATGCGCAATGCGATGGAGTTGGGCTGGTGGACGAGCGTCAGGTCCGCGTCCTCCACCGCCAGCTTGTGCGCCGGAACCCGCGATCCCGGCAGCTGCGCGCGGTGGCTGGCATTCAGCCGCCGGCCGTTCAGCCAGGCCCCCCGCCCCGCTTCCGCCGACCAGAACTCTCCCCCCTCCTCACGCCTGCGCACGGGCGCGAACAGGTAGCCCAGAAGCGGACGGCGCATGCTCACCAGCGCCACCGAAATGGCCCAGCCGGTACGGCCATGGATATAGTCGCGCGTGCCGTCGATCGGGTCCACCAGCCAGACCAGTTCATGGTCCTGCCGTTCCGCCGTGTCGGCCGTCTCTTCCGAAAGCCACCCCGCCGCAGGAAGCAGTGCGCCGAGTTCGCGCTTGAGATAGGAATCGACGGCAAGATCGGCGGTGCAGACCGGGCTTCCGGGTGTCTTCTCCCACGATTTGAGCGCGTGACCGTCTCCGGGCCAGTCGGCCAGCGCGATCTGCCCGGCCTTGCGGACAATGGTTCCCAGTCTCTCTCGATCGATCATCGGCCCAGCTCAGACTTTAATTGATATTGCGAACTGTTATCATTTAAACATCACCATTTTCGCTTCGACTATGCATTTGCGCAGCCCACAGCCCTTTTCAAGGGCGTCCGGATGTGCTTAGGCGAGCATCGAAACATATTGGCTACGGCGCCTTCCCCGGGAACCTCCAGCAGAAAGCGATTTGAGCGATGAACATTCACGAATATCAGGGCAAGGAACTCCTCGCGAAGTATGGCGTGGGCATTCCCGCCGGCATCGCCGCCCTCACCGTTGAAGAGGCAGTCGCCGCTGCCAAGCAGCTTCCCGGACCGCTCTACGTCGTCAAGGCGCAGATCCACGCCGGTGGCCGCGGCAAGGGCAAGTTCAAGGAACTCCCGGCCGACGCCAAGGGCGGCGTGCGCCTTGCCAAGTCGATCGACGAAGTCGAAGCCTTCGCCAAGGAAATGCTCGGCAACACCCTCGTCACCATCCAGACCGGTGAAGCGGGCAAGCAGGTCAACCGCCTCTACGTGACCGACGGCGTCGACATCGACAAGGAATACTACCTGTCGATGCTGGTGGACCGCAAGACCGGCCGCGTCGCCATGATCGTGTCGACCGAAGGCGGCATGGACATCGAGGAAGTCGCCCACAACACGCCCGAGAAGATCGCCACGATCACCATCGACCCGGCGGAAGGCTTCCAGGCCCACCACGGCCGTGCCGTCGCCTTCGCACTCAAGCTCTCGGGTGATCTGAACAAGCAGGCGCAGAAGATCGCCAAGCAGCTCTACACCGCGTTCATCGACCTTGACTGCGACATGGTCGAGATCAACCCGCTGGTGCAGTCGAAGGCCAGTGACTCGACTCCCGCACAGCTGCTCGTCCTCGACACCAAGATGAGCTTCGACTCGAACGCCCTTGCCCGTCACCCCGACGTCTTCGCCCTGCGCGACGAGACCGAGGAAGACCCGGCGGAAATCGAAGCCTCGAAGTACGACCTCGCCTACATCAAGCTCGATGGCGACATCGGCTGCATGGTCAACGGCGCTGGCCTTGCCATGGCGACGATGGACATCATCAAGCTGAACGGCAGCTTCCCCGCCAACTTCCTCGACGTGGGCGGCGGCGCCAACAAGGAAAAGGTGACCGCGGCGTTCAAGATCATCCTGCGCGATCCGAACGTGAAGGGCATCCTCGTCAACATCTTCGGCGGCATCATGAAGTGCGACATCATCGCTGACGGCATCGTCGCCGCCGCGAAGGAAGTGAACCTCTCGGTTCCGCTCGTCGTCCGCCTCGAAGGCACCAACGTCCAGCAGGGCAAGGACATCCTGGCCAACTCCGGCCTGCCAATCGTCCCCGCCAACGACCTGGGCGATGCGGCGAAGAAGATCGTCGCCGAAGTCCAGGCCGTCGCCTGACGGCTTCGTCTTCGCGCTGAACGCGAGGACATGCTGAAAACTGGAACGGCGGGGGTTTCGCGACCCCCGCCGTTTCTGCATGAAGAGCATCCGCGAAGTTTCTCTATGTCCCGTCCAAGGTCTTAGCGCTTTAGCGAGGGTTGACGGCGGGGCAGAGGAACGCGATAGGTCGCACCAGAGTTTAATCGTGCGGTTAAATTTGCCGTCCCAGCAGTGAGAGGACAGATCGCAATGAAGATCATCGTGCCCGTGAAGCGGGTCATCGATTACAACGTCAAGCCGCGGGTCAAGGCCGACGGCACCGGCGTGGACCTTGCCAACGTCAAGATGAGCATGAACCCCTTCGACGAAATCGCCGTCGAGGAAGCCATCCGCCTCAAGGAAGCGGGCAAGGCCGAAGAGGTCATCGCCGTGTCCGTCGGGCCGACCAAGGCACAGGAAACGCTGCGCACCGCCCTTGCGATGGGTGCCGACCGCGCGATCCTGATTGAAACCGATGCAGAGGTCGAGCCGCTCGCCGTCGCCAAGATCCTCAAGGCCATCGTGGCTGAGGAGAACCCCGGCCTGGTGATCCTGGGCAAGCAGGCGATCGACGACGATTCCAACCAGACCGGCCAGATGCTCGCCGCGCTGCTGGGCCGTCCGCAGGGCACTTTCGCCAGCAAGGTCGAGATCGACGGCGACCATGTCGCGGTAACCCGCGAAGTCGATGGCGGCCTGGAAACGGTGAAGCTCGCCCTGCCCGCCATCGTCACCACCGACCTGCGCCTCAACGAGCCGCGCTACGCTTCGCTGCCCAACATCATGAAGGCGAAGAAGAAGCAGCTCGATGTGAAGTCGCCTGCCGACTTCGGCGTAGACATCGCCCCGCGCCTCAAGACCCTCAAGGTCTCCGAGCCGCCTGTCCGTTCGGCAGGTGTGAAGGTCGCTGATGTCGATAGTCTTGTCGCCAAGCTCAAGGAACTGGGAGTAGCCTGATGTCCAAGACGCTCGTTTGGGTCGAACACGACAACGCCTCCGTCAAGGACGCTACCCTCTCCGCCGTCACCGCTGCTGCAAAGCTGGGTGAAGTCCACCTCCTCGTCGCCGGTTCCGGCGCGCGCGCCGTGGCGGATGCCGCCGCGCAGATCGCCGGGGTGGGCAAGGTCCACTACGCCGACAACGCGGCCTACGAACACGCGCTGGCCGAGAACGTCGCGCCGCTGATCGTGGACCTCATGGGCCATCACGACGTCTTCGTTGCGCCGGCCACCACCACCGGCAAGAACGTCGCCCCGCGCGTCGCTGCTCTGCTGGACGTGGCGCAGATCTCGGACATCCTTTCGGTCGAGGGCGAGAAGACCTTCACCCGTCCGATCTATGCCGGCAACGCCATCGCCACTGTCGAATCCAGCGACGCCAAGCTGGTCGTCACCGTGCGCGGCACCGCCTTCGCCAAGGCCGAGGCCACCGGCGGCTCAGGCGTAGTCGAGGAAGTCTCCGGAGCCGGTGACGCAGGCCTGTCCAGCTTCGTGGGCGCGGAAATCGCCAAGTCGGAGCGTCCGGAGCTGACCAGCGCCAAGATCATCGTCTCAGGCGGTCGCGCACTGAAGGATTCCGAAACCTTCGAAGCCACCATCCTGCCGCTGGCCGACAAGCTGGGCGCCGCCGTCGGCGCATCGCGCGCCGCCGTCGATGCGGGCTACGTCCCCAATGACTACCAGGTCGGCCAGACGGGCAAGATCGTCGCCCCCGAAGTCTACATCGCCGTGGGCATCTCGGGCGCGATCCAGCACCTTGCGGGCATGAAGGACTCCAAGACCATCATCGCCATCAACAAGGACGAGGACGCTCCGATCTTCCAGGTCGCCGACGTCGGCCTGGTCGCGGACCTGTTCACCGCCGTGCCGGAGCTTACCGGCAAGTTGTGATCGATTTCACGGCCTGAAGCACTGGAAAGCCCCGGCTTGCGACAGCCGGGGCTTTTGCTTGTCACCGGTCGTCAGGCGTGTCTAAGCTGCGGCGAACATTTGCTTATTGGGGTTATGGCGATGGCTTCGCATCTCGTGAAATTGTGTACGATTGCTCCGTTGGTCGCCATTGCCGCCCTGCCCGCTGCGGCTCACGCGGAGACCAGGGTGATGCGATCAACGTCGCCCTGGAAGATGGACTACGGCGCGAACTCTTGCCAGTTACAGCGTGGCTTCGGGACTCCCGAAGATCCTATGCTGCTGCAGATCCAGCAGTTTGCGCCGGGTAACCGCATCTTCGTCACCGTTGCCGGCAAGGCGTTCGACGGCATCCATGACGATTTCAACGTCGAACTGAGCACTGGCCCGGAAACGCGGGATCCGATCAGCACCATCTTTACCTTGGGCGACATGAAGACCGCCGACGGAAAGGCGCTGACGACGCTTATCTTTGCCGGAACCACGCTCAACGGCTTCACCCGCAAGGGGGTCGCGCCCGCGCCGGTGACCTCGGAACGTGAACAGGCGATCACCTCGTTCATCGTTTCCTGGGGCGATGAAGCCGTCCAGATCGGCACCGGGCCCTTGGCCAAGTCGATGGAAGCCATGCGCACGTGTACCGATGCACTGGTCAAGTCGTGGGGGCTGGACCCGGAGCAGCAGGCCAGCTTGTCACAACCGGCAAAATCGCTGACGCCGCCCTCAAGCTGGTTCACGTCCGGCAACTACCCCATGGATCTCGCGGCCTCGGGTCGACAGGCCCTGGTGGAAGTACGCATGATGATCGATGCGGCGGGCGCGCTGACCGATTGCAAGGTGATCCAGGGTTACAACGAACCGCGCTTTGAAAAGGCCACCTGCGACCAGATTGTGAAGCGCGCCCACTTCAAACCTGCGCTGGACAGGGCGGGAAGCCCTACGGCATCGTATTATGTGACGCGGGTGCGCTGGATGGTGGACCGCAAGCCACGCGTCATCCGTCGCGGCAATCGTCAGGATGGCCGCGCCAACCACTGGTAAAGATTAATGCGAACTGGCGGAGATACATCCTCCGCCATATGGCTGCCATAACGCACGAAGCCCAGCCGGGCCGCGAGGCGTTCGGAGGCGGTGTTGCCTTCCTCGATCATGCAGGCGATGCGGCGGGGGCCGTGTTCGCGGTCGAACCATGCCAGCGCCGCCTGCATGACTTCGCCTGCGACGCCTTGTCCCCACCAGTCGCGGCGCACGATCCAGCCGGCTTCGGGCACGTCGTCCATGCCCGATTCAGGGCCAAAGCCGCGCCAGGAATGAAATACGCCGCAGGATGCGACAATGCCGTCTTCCCCGTGCGGGCGCACCATGAACATGCCGTAGCCGTAGAGCGCCCAGGAGCCGGCGTTGCGCATCAACCGGTCGAACTGCGGCTGCTTTTCCGCCGAGGCAGGCCCCAGATAGCGGCGGGTTTCCTCGTCGTCGATCAGGGCACAGAGGTGCGTCAGGTCGGCGGCCGCGGGGCGCGACAGGGTGAACCGCTCGGTGGTCAGCACGGGCCCGGTCATATAGGCCCGGTCACAGCAGGCGATCGATGGCGTGGATGCACACGCCGAACAGGCCGCCCACCAGCGTGCCGTTGATGCGGATGAACTGCAGGTCGCGTCCTACGGCGCCTTCCAGGCGGTTGCTGATCGTGCTTGCGTCCCACCGCTTGACCGTGCCCGAAACGAGGCCGACGATTTCCTCCCCATAGCGCGCGGTCACGCCCACCAGCGTGCGGCGGGCGAACCGGTTGATCTGCGCCTGCAATCGCGGATCGTCCTGCAGAGCCGTGCCAAGTTCGCCCAGCATCGTCGTCAGCTGCCCGGCGAGCACCGCGTCGGGGTTACGGGCGGCATCGACCAGCTTGCGGCGCAGGCGCTCCCATACCGACTGCCACCATTGCCCGACGGCGGGATTGGCGATGAGGTCGCGCTTGGCGTTCTCCACCCGCGCGCGCGTTTCGGGATCGTTGACCAGCCGTTCCGCCAGCCCTTCCAGCATCTGTTCGACCTTCAGCTTGAGCGGATGGTCGGGCTGGACGATCATCTCGGCCAGCAGCTTGTAGAGGCCGTCCAGAACCGAGCTGGCGATGCGGCTGTCAAGGCCGGTAAGGCGCAGCAGGCTGTGCGCGCGTTCGCGGATCATGGCGCGCACCATGTCCTCGTTGGCCTCAAGCGCCTCGCCCGCCCAGCGCACCGCCCCTTCCACCAGCGGCAGGTGGCGGCGGTCGGCGATCATGGCGCTGAGCATCTGGCCGAGGAGAGGCGCGACTTCCACCCGCTCCAGCTGCCGGGCCAGGCCGGCGCGGACCTGATTGCCAAGGCGGTCGGGGTCGAGCGATTCGAGCACGTCGGCAATGAGGTTTGCGGCGCCGGCGCGGATGCGGGACTGCCCGACCCGGCCGGGATCGGACAGGAAGCCGCCCGCCGCCGCCGCGAAGTTGAAGGCGTTGATCCGCCGCGCCACCACCTGCGGCGTCAGGAAATTCTCCCGCAGGAATGTCGCCATGGAATCGGCGATGCGGTCCTTGTTCTCGGGAATGATGGCGGTGTGCGGGATCGGCAGGCCCAGCGGGCGGCGGAACAGCGCAGTCACCGCGAACCAGTCCGCCAGTCCGCCCACCATCGCCGCTTCGGTGAAGGCTATCGCCCAATCCAGCGCGGGCGCCCACGCCGGATGCAAACCCGCCAGCTTGCGCAGGGCGACGAAGGCCACCGCCATCGCCAGCAGCAGGCCGGTGGCGAACATCCGCATCCGGCGCCCTCGATCAAGGGTCAGGCCTGCGAGTGCTGTATTCGGATTACGGCGCCCTGTCGGCGGCAAGCTGGCCCCTTTCCTACTCGGCTGGGTGCGCCCGCAGCGGCGCACCATCGTGGTCCTTGTCTGGATCGTACGTCAGCAGCGACTTGCGCAGTCTGGGCCCGACCCTCTTTTCGAAACCATCGGCAAGGCTGAAGGCTGCAGGCACGATCACCAGGGTCAGCAAAGTGGAAAGCACCAGGCCGCCGATAACCGTCCAGCCCATCGGCTGGCGAAACGCGCCATCGCCCGAGAACGACAGCGCCGTGGGGATCATGCCCGCCGTCATCGCCACGGTGGTCATGACGATCGGCTGCGCGCGCTTGTGCCCGGCGTCCATGATCGCGGTCAGCTTGTCGACACCCTTGGCCATCTCCTCGATCGCGAAATCGATCAGCAGGATGGAGTTCTTGGCGACGATGCCCAGCAGCATCAGGATGCCGATGTAGACCGGCATGGAGATCGGCTGCCCGATGGCGGTGAGGAACAGCAGCCCGCCCAGCGGCGCCAGCAGCAGCGAGGCCATGTTCACCAGCGGCGATACGAAGCGCTTGTAGAGCAGCACCAGCACCGCAAACACCAGGAAGATGCCCGAGATGACGGCGGTGACGAAGTTGGTGATCATCTCAGCCTGCCACTTGTCCTCCCCCACGGGCGCGTTCGACACGCCCAGCGGCAGCTTCTTCATGATCGGCAGGTTCTGGATCGCGGCCATGACCGGACCCTTTACCTGACCCGCACCCAGATCGGCGCCGACGAAGATGCGGCGGGACTGGTTGTAGCGCTGAATCTGCGTGGGACCGGCGCCGAACCGGATTTCGGCAACGCGCTTGAGGGGGACAGTGCCGCCGCTGACGGTGGACACCGGCAGGTTCTCGATCGTCGAGAAATCGCGGCGCGACGTGCGGTCGAGGATGACGCGGATCGGCACCTGACGATCGCTGAGCGAGAACTTGGCGGCGTTCTGGTCGATCTCGCCCAGGGTCGCGATGCGGATCGTCTGGCTGAGCGCAGCAGTGGTGACGCCCAACTGCGCGGCCAGATCCGGGCGCGGCACGATCAGCAGTTCGGGGCGCTGGAGATCGGCGGCGATACGCGGCGCGATCACGCCGGGAACCGTGCGCATCTGCTCCGCCAGGGTCTGCGCCGTTCGGTTCAGCAGTTCGGAATCGCTGCCCGAAAGCATGATCGACAAATCGCGGCCCGAACCGAACCCGCCCGACTGCGAGGCGAAAGTTACACGCGCGTCGGCGATGTCCTGCAACTGCGGGGCCAGACGACGCTCGAACTCGATGCTGGTGGCATCGCGCTGGTTGGCAGGCTTGAGCGCGACGTAGAGGTTGCCGGAGCCTTCGCCGGCGAATTGCAGCACACGCTCCACCTCGGGCTGCTTTTCCAGAAGCCGGGACACACGCGCGCCGATCATCTCCGACTGTTCGAGCGTGGTGCCGGGCACCATCTCGATCTTGACCTCGCTGGTGTCGTTGTTGGTGCTGGGCTGGAACTGCTGCGGCAGCCCCCCCAGCAGCGCGAACGTGACGACCAGCGCGTAGAGCGAGGCGCAGAAAGCGTAGAAGCGGTGGTCATGCATGCGGGCGATCACGCGATCGGTGAAATACCGATACCAGCGCCCGAACGCACCCATGCCGCTGGCAATGAGGCGAAACAGCTTGCCCAGCAGCCAGATCGCCACCGGGATGCCCAGCGGCGACAGAACTGCCGCCAGCACGAAGGCGGCCTTGGCCAGACCCGCTTTGGTGATCCCGGTCTGCAACGCCGTGAACAGCAGACCCGCTGCCGCCAGACCTGCGCCGATCAGAACGATGAAGGCGACGGTGGCGAGCAGTGCATAGGCGGGGTGGAAAGGCTGGCGCACGATGGCGGCCTTGCGACGGTGCGCTTCACTGCTGTCCAGCGTCCAGGCGAGGATCTTCATGTAGACGTCCATCGCCTTGCCGCCGCCGTGCTCCGCATGGCCGTGCGCCTTCAGGAAATAGGCGGCGACCATCGGCGTGATGATGCGCGCCACGGCAAGGCTCATCAGCACCGCGACCACCACGGTAAGGCCGAACGC
The DNA here is from genome assembly GCF_050433305.1 of Novosphingobium gossypii. Taxonomy (NCBI): domain Bacteria; kingdom Pseudomonadati; phylum Pseudomonadota; class Alphaproteobacteria; order Sphingomonadales; family Sphingomonadaceae; genus Novosphingobium; species Novosphingobium gossypii. Next base: position 276,520 of record NZ_JBNPXM010000003.1, read on the forward strand.
CTTGAAGAACTGCCCCGGAATTCCGGGCATCAGGCCTACCGGCAGGAACACCGCGACGATCGAGAACGTGGTGGCGACGACCGCCAACCCGATCTCGTCGGCGGCGTCGATCGAGGCCTGATAGGCGCTCTTGCCCATGCGCATGTGGCGCACGATGTTCTCGATCTCGACGATGGCGTCGTCCACCAGAACGCCCGCGACCAGACTGAGCGCCAGCAGCGAAAGGAAGTTCAGGGTGAAGCCCAGCAGGTCCATGAACCAGAAGGTCGGGATCGCGGACAGGGGGATCGCCAGCGCCGAGATCATCGTCGCGCGCCAGTCCCGCAGGAACAGGAAGACGATGACGATCGCCAGCACCGCGCCTTCGACCAGCGCCTCCATCGACGAGGTATACTGCCCGCGCGTGTAGTCCACCTGCGAGAACAGGCGGGTGATGTGGATCTGCGGATTGTCCTTCTCGATCTGCTTGAGCTTCTCCATCGCCGCGTCATAGACCGCGACGTCGGAGGCACCGCGCGCACGTTCGAAACCGAATGTCACGACCTCGCGCCCATCCACGCGGGCGATGTCGGTGCGTTCGGAATAGCCGTCGTAGACATTCGCCACGTCGGCCAGCTTGACCGAGCGACCGTTGCCAAGGTTGATGCGTTTTTGAGACAGGTCGTAGGCGCTGCCGGCATTGCCCAGCACGCGCACCGACTGGCGCGATCCGGCAATTTCCGCCTGACCGCCCGCCGCATCGGTGTTGACCTGCCGCAGGACGTTGTTGAGGGCTTCGGCGCTGACGCCCAGCGCCTGCATGCGCTGCGGGTCCACCACTACGCGGATTTCCCGCGTCACGCCGCCGTCGCGATCGACCGTAGCCATGCCCTGTACGCCAAGCAGGGTCTTGGCGATGGTATCGTCCACGAACCAGCTGAGCTGCTCGATCGTCATGTCGTCCGCACGCACGGAGAAATAGGCCAGCGAGCCGCCGCCGCCCGCCTCGATCTTCTGGACCTGAGGCTCAAGGATGCCGTCGGGCAGCTGGCCGCGCACCTGATCGACGGCGTTCTTCACCTGCTGGGTCGCGACGTCGACGTTGGTGCCGACGGAGAAGAACACCATCGTCGTCGATCGGCCTTCCGACGCGGTGGACTGGATTTCCTCCACCCCGGGGATCGAGCGGACTGAACCTTCGACGATCTGCGTGATCTGCGTCTCGATCTCGGTCGGCGCGGCGCCGGGTTGCGAGATGCCGATGTGGACGCCGGGAAATTCGACGTCCGGCATGTTGTTCACGTCCATCCGGTTGAACGAGACGATGCCGGCGATCATCAGGCCGATGAAGAAGACGATCGGGATGATCGGATTGCGGATCGACCAGGCCGATATGTTGCGCATGGCTACAGGCCGTCCGTTACTTGGCCGAAGCCGCGGCGGATGCCGGGCGTGCCTTGACCTTGTCCCCGTCGTTGAGGAAGCCGCCGGCGCGCATCACCACCTTCTCGTCGCCGTTGAGGCCCGAGGTGATGGTGATGCCGGTTGCCGTCACAAGGCCGGTCTTCACCGCACGGCGATGGGCGCGGCCATCGTTGCCGACGACATAGACGAACGATCCCCTGGCATCGTTCTGGATCGCCGATTCCGGCAGCATCGGGGCCACCACCGTGCCGCTGGCGATCACGGCAGTGGCAAAGCCACCCGGACGCAGCGCCGGATCGTACTTGAGCGCGATGCGCGCAGTGCCCTGACGGCTGGTGGCATCGATGGTGGGCGAAATCTGCCAGACCTGACCGGTGAAGGACTTGCCCGAGCCTACAGGCGTCACCTTCGCCTCGGTGCCGACCGCCAGCTTGGCAAGGTCGTCCTCGGACAGCAGCGCAAGCAGTTCCATCTCGCCGCCCTTGGCGAGGCGGAACAGCACCCCGGTGCCGCCGCCGACAACCTGGCCGAGTTCGACGTTGCGTTCCAGCACCAGCCCTGCAGCGGGCGCGACGATGTTGAGCCGCGCGTTCTGCGCCTGCAACTGGCCGAGGCTGGCGCGGGCCACGCTCACGCGGGCGACGGCGGCATCGCGCGTGGCGGTCAGCTGATCGATGTCGGCCTTGGAGATGAACCCTCGATCGACCAGCTTCAAGCCGCGATCGAGGTTGGACTGCGCTATGCGCGCGTCGGCTTCGGCGACGCGGACCTGCGCGGCCTGGCTGGCGGCGGACTGGACCTGCACCGAACGGTCAATCACCGCCAGCACCTGCCCCTGTTCCACCCAGTCGCCGGCATCGACGCGCACTTCGCGAACTTCGCCGCCTTCGCCGACCGACCCGACCGGCATCGCCCGACGCGCGCCGAGCGATCCGTTGGCCGTGATCTCTCCGACGACGCTGGAGCGGCCCGGCACCACCACCGAGACGACCGGAACCTGCGCATTGCCGCCGGCGGCAGCATCGGCACCTTCGTCCTTGTGCAGGACGAACCACAGCGCGACCGCCAGCAGCATCACTGTGACAACGACGAGCAGGACGACGCGGCGCGAACGGCGATCCAGCCCATCGTCGCGGTCGAGCACAGTGCCCGTCGCGTCGAAGGCGTGCCCTCCGACAGCCTGCCCATGGCCGGATTCAATCTTGCCGTCGTAATTCATCTGTTCCACCGCACGCCTGCACGCACCCCCGGGCAGCGTGCGCTCCCGCCCCAAGTGGATCCGCTCGCACATCGAAACGGGCCGCAAATGTGGCTTAAATCGCTGGATTCATATACTCGCGGGAACAGGGTGGCAACGCGAACTCTGTTTGCGGCCGACAGCCATCGACGAACGACTTCATTGCGCAGAAGCGTTCAAATAGCAGGGTTTGTTTCACCAAAGCATGAAAAACGCCCGCGAAGTTGCTTCGCGAGCGTCCGATTTCAATCCTGTAATCGCTGCAGGCGCTCAGAACTTCTGCTGGCGCTCGTACAGATCGCGATAGTGTTGGATTCGCGTCACACGCAGCCCCTGCATGCCGGAGCGGTCGACCGCACGCTGCCAGCCGGCAAATTCTTCCAGCGTCAGGCTGTAGCGGCTGCACACTTCGTCGATCGTCAGCAGGCCGCCGTTGACGGCTGCGACGACTTCGGCCTTGCGGCGCACGACCCAGCGGGTGGTGTTGGCGGGCGGCAGATCGTCGATCGTCAGCGGCTCGCCGAGCGGGCCGATCACTTGTGCCGGGCGGATTTTCTGGTTCTCGATCATCTTTACCCTCGTTCGCCGCTACCGTTGACGTCGGCGACCGGATTATCCTTGCCCTGAACGGGCTTGCCATTGCTTGAAGCATCAAGGTTAATGGGCCTTGAGGATTCTTCGTAAGCATGAAGCGCCGATGCTGCGCAGCCATCGAAGCTGCCGCGCAGCCGCAGGCGCGACGTCGCGGCATCCTCGCCCAGTACGCCCAGCCTGTCGTGCGTGGCGAACAGGCGCGAGCGCAGCGCATGCCAGTCGATCACCGGCGGATCGATCGCAAGAGGATCAGCAAAGGGGGGCAGGCCCGGCATGCCGTCATAGGACAGCCCGTCACCCGCGCGACCCGGCGCATCCCCTGTTTGCGGGGCTATATGGTTCCGTGCGACATTCATGACGCCCCTATACCCCGGCGATAGTCAAAGGATCGTAAAAGCCGGTTTTACCCTTTCTTCAGGATGCGCCGGGCCGGTCCCAGCAGCGTGAATCCCGCAAAGGATAGGAATCGCGCGCCCGACATTGTATGGGCCGCCCCACCATGACCGCTTTTGCCGACCTTCTTTCCGGGCTGGACGCCGCCGAACTTTTCCAGCTGCCCCAGCCGCTTTCCGCCCGCTGCATCGTCGTCGCCATGTCGGGCGGGGTGGACAGTTCCGTCGTCGCCGCGCTGGCCGCCGCCAGCGGTGCTGAAGTGATCGGCGTGACGCTGCAGCTTTACGATTACGGCGCCGCGACCGGACGCAAGGGTGCCTGCTGCGCGGGCGACGACATCCGCGACGCCCGCGCCGTGGCGGACCGACTCGGCATCGCGCACTACGTCTACGACCACGAAAGCGCCTTTCGCGAGGAAGTGGTGGAGCGATTCGCCGACGATTATCTTGCCGGCCGCACTCCCATCCCCTGCATCCGCTGCAACATGGGGCCCAAGTTCACCGACCTGCTGACGATGGCGCGCGAACTGGGCGCGGACTGTCTGGCGACCGGGCACTACGTGCGCCGGGTGGAAGGCGCGGGCGGTTCCGAACTGCACCGCGCGCTCGATCCGGCGCGGGACCAGAGCTATTTCCTTTACGGCACCACGGAAGACCAGCTGGACTTCCTGCGCTTTCCGTTGGGTGGCCTGCCCAAGACCGAGACGCGGCGACTGGCGGAGGCTGCGGGCCTGCGCGTAGCCGCCAAGCCGGACAGCCAGGACATCTGCTTCGTGCCGGACGGCGACTATGCCAAAATCGTGCGCTCGGTACGCCCCGAAGGCGAAGCGCCCGGAGAGATCGTCCATGCCGAAACCGGGGCGGTGCTGGGCGTCCATCGCGGCGTGATCCACTACACCGTGGGCCAGCGCCGTGGCCTCGACATCGGCGGCCAGCCCGAGCCGCTTTATGTCACGGGGATAGAGGCGGAAACCCGCCGGGTGCGCGTCGGCCCGCGCCGTCTGCTGGCAACAGCCGCCGCACGGATCGTGGAGACCAACCGCATCGGGCCGATCCCGGCAGGCGTCACGCTGACGGCCAAGGTCCGGTCGCTGGCCAAGCCGGTGCCCGTCGAACTCGACGGCCCGCTGGGCGAAGGTGCGGCCACGACGATCCGCTTCGCCCAGCCCGAATACGGCGTTGCGCCGGGACAGGCGGCAGTGATCTATGCGGATGACCGAGTGATCGGCGGCGGCTGGATCGATTCGACCCAGAGCGCTGTGCAGGCCGCCTGAGGCAGCTCAGCGGCGGAGTGGACGGACGGCCGCCCACCCCGCCGGATGCTCCTTAGCCCAGCATCTTCCTTGCCATCTCACGCACTTCGGCGCCCATGTCGGGACGGTCGAGCGCGATGGCCAGCGTCGCTTCCACGAAGCCGACCTTCGAACCGCAGTCGAAACGGCGACCGGCAAAGGTGACGGCGTGGAACGGCTGCTGGCCGATCAGCTTGGCCATCGAATCGGTCAGCTGGATTTCCCCGCCCGCGCCCTTGCCCTGGGTTTCGAGCAGGCCCATGATTTCGGGCTGGAGGATGTAGCGGCCCGACACGATCTTGTTCGAGGGCGCTTCATCCACCTTGGGCTTTTCGACAAGGCCCTTCACTTCGGTCAGCGCGCCATTGGACTGGCCCGGCGCGATCACGCCGTAGCTGGACACTTCCTCACGCGGGACTTCCAGCACCGAGACGAGGTTGCCACCCACTTCGTTGTAGGCTTCCACCATCTGCTTCATGCAGCCCGGAGAGCCATACATCAGTTCGTCGGGCAGGAAGATGGCGAAAGGTTCGTCGCCGATCACTGCCCGCGCGCACCATACTGCGTGGCCCAGCCCCAGCGGCACCTGCTGGCGCACGGTGACGAGGTTGCCGGGCTGGATGCGGGTGGGTTCGAGCGGGTCGAGCGACTTGCCGCGACCGGTCATCGTCGCCTCAAGCTCGTAAGCGGTGTCGAAATGCTCGACGATGGCGGTCTTGCCGCGGCCGGTGACGAAGACGAACTCCTCGATCCCCGCTTCACGCGCTTCGTCGACGGCGTACTGGATCAGCGGGCGGTCGACGACCGGCAGCAGTTCCTTGGGAATGGCCTTGGTGGCCGGGAGGAAACGGGTGCCGAGACCGGCGACGGGAAAGACGGCCTTGCGGACCGGCTTGCGGAAAGGTTTGTCACTCATGGGTCTGGATAATGCCTCGCTCATGTTGCGGTTGCGTTTAAAGCGGTAAATCGAACGATGCGCAACAAGCCCATGGCGACTATGTCCAAGCGTTAATCCGCCACGAATTTGCGGTGCCTCCCGTTGAAGCGCCTGCGTTTGGCGCTAAAGAACTTCGCATGGACAAGATCATCATCGAAGGCGGCAAGCGCCTTTCCGGCACCATTCCCGTCTCGGGGGCCAAGAACGCCGCGCTGACGCTGCTGCCCTGCGCGCTACTCACCGAAGAGCCGCTGACTCTGCGCAACCTGCCGCGGCTGGCGGACATCGATGGTTTTCAGCACCTGATGAACCAGTTCGGTGTTTCCACCGCCATCGCCGGCAGCCGCCCGGAAGATTTCGGGCGCGTGATGACCCTGCAGGGAACCCGCATCACCAGTTCGGTCGCGCCTTACGATCTGGTGCGCAAGATGCGCGCCTCGATCCTGGTCCTCGGCCCGATGCTGGCCCGCATGGGCGAAGCGACCGTGTCGCTGCCCGGCGGCTGCGCCATCGGCAACCGACCGATCGACCTGCACCTCAAGGCGCTGGAAGCGCTGGGCGCGACGATCGAGATGGCGGCAGGCTACGTGAAGGCGATCGCGCCCGATGGCGGGCTGCCGGGCGGGCGCTATTCGTTCCCGGTCGTCTCTGTAGGCGCGACGGAGAACGCGCTGATGACCGCCGTGCTGTGCAAGGGCAAGTCCACCCTTCACAACGCCGCGCGTGAGCCCGAAATCGTCGACCTGTGCAACCTGCTCGTCGCGATGGGCGCGCAGATCGAGGGCATCGGCACCAGCGACCTCACCATCCACGGCGTCGATCGCCTCCACGGCGCGACCTACATGGTCATGCCCGACCGTATCGAGGCAGGCTCTTACGCCTGCGCCGCGGCCATCACCGGCGGCGAAGTGCTGCTCAAGGGCGCCCGGATCGAGGACATGGAAGCCACCGTGCAGGCGCTGCGCGACGCGGGCGTCCATGTCGAACCCAGGGCCGACGGCATCCACGTCGCCGCCGAGGGCAAGCTGCGCCCGGTTACGCTGTCGACCGCCCCCTATCCCGGTTTCGCGACCGACATGCAGGCACAGCTGATGGCGCTGCTGTGCATGGCCGAGGGCTCCAGCGTGCTGACCGAGACGATCTTCGAGAACCGCTACATGCACGTTCCCGAGCTGAACCGCATGGGCGCGCGGATCGAAACCAAGGGCCGCACCGCCATCGTCCACGGCGTTTCCGGGCTGACCGGAGCGGACGTGATGGCCACCGACCTGCGCGCTTCGATGAGCCTGGTCATCGCCGGCCTTGCCGCCCAGGGGCAGACGCAGGTCCATCGCCTCTACCACCTCGATCGCGGGTACGAGCGTCTCGAAGAGAAGCTGGCGCTCGTCGGCGCGCAGATCGAACGCGTCGGCGGCGACTGAGGTTACACTTCGGAAACAACTGAAGGCCCTGACGCGTTGCCCCTCCTGAATTGCCGAGAGGAGAACACGACATGGGCCTCATCAAGTTGGCGGCCGCCGGTGCGGTCGGTTATGCACTCTACAAGTACGCTACCGAGAAGAAGCAGGAGACGGAGTTCGCCGGGATCCGCGGGTCCGGCCCGGACCACATGACCAACCCGCCCAAGGGTTGGGACAAGACCGACGAAGCGATCGACGAAAGCTTCCCGGCCAGCGATCCGCCGTCCACGTACTGACCTGATCCATCTTTCAGCAAAAGGCGGGCGAAGCGAGAGCTTCCCCGCCTTTTCCGCAATCCGTCACAGCGGCGTTATCGTCACCAGCGGAATCTGCGGACGCGTGCTGGAACGAATTGTTCATCCAACCCGTTGAAACCTTTGTGGAGCGCCGGTCGGGCCGCATCCGGACGGGAAGATGACGATGGCGATCCACTTTGTCGCGGACCTCAATTTCAACGGCGACAGTGCCCTGCACGCCATTCCCTTCGGCCTTACCGACAGTTCCGAGATGACGCGCCGCATCTGCGAGATGTGGCGCGCCCGTGTCGCGGATGACGATACCGTGTGGATCCTCGGCAATGTCGGCAATGCGGTGCATCTGGGCTGCCTGCCGGGCGTGAAGCATCTGGTGCGCGGTCGGTCCGATCCCCAACCTTGGAACTGCCTTGCCACGGGCCGCTTCGCCAGCGTCAGCGACGTTTGCCGGGTGGAAACCGAACATGGCCCCTTCACCCTGCTCAGCGACCCTGCAAAGGCGCTGGAATGCGACGCCCGCGTGCTGCATGGTCTCGTTGCCGGGGTATGGGACAGGCCCGGCCACACTTGCGTCGCCGCCTCAGGCCTTGGATGGGGGCCGGTCAGTCTGGATGCCCTGATGCATCGCAACGTGCCCATGACGATGAGTCGCGCTGCCTAGGGCTGCGCTTTCAGCACCACAGTCGCAAGCCACACCCGGACCGCCCCTGCCAGACCCGGCGGGGTATCCGCCTCCAGCCGCTCCGCATCGATGCGGGCCACCAGCGCATTGACCGGCACGCCTTCACACGCTGCTGCGTGCTTCAGCAGATCCCAGAACACCGGTTCAAGGCTTATCGAGGTCTTGTGACCTGCGATCTCGACGGAACGCTTCACGGGCGGATGATAGGGCGTCGTCATAGGCAATGAATACCGCGCAACACGCTTTTGGAACAGCCTAGCCGGGTGCGAAGCCCATAGCCAGATACCTGCCTTTGATAGGTATTATGCCTAGCCATGTATTTTCTTTTGCATAGTACCTTGCGTTAAACAGTAGCTGGTTATATACACTGGTCATCCGCAGGAGATGATTCGATGTCCGAAATCGAGATCCAGTTAAAGAAAGGGGTGCTGGGGCTTTGCGTCCTTGCGCTGCTTTCGCGGGGAGACAGCTACGCCTACGAAATCGCCAGCCGCATGGCTGACGCGGTCGATATGGGCGAAGGCACGATCTACCCCTTGATGCGCCGCATGCAGTCCGAAGGTCTGGTGAAGACCTATCTTGAGGAATCGCCCTCCGGCCCGCCGCGCAAGTACTACAGCCTCACCGAAACGGGCCGCGCCCGTCTGGCGGAGCAGATCGCCGAATGGCGCGGCTTCACCGAGGCGGTGGACACCCTGATCGTTGGAGCAACCACGACAACCGAGCCGACTGCGCCCACGACGGAAGGCCCCGTTCAGGAAGGAGGACCCGACCATGAAGCGTAACGAGTTCATCAAGCGCCTGAAAGTGGGCCTCAAGGGCATGCCGCAGGACGCCATAGACGAGATCGTCGCCGACTATGAAGAGCACTTCGAAGCCGGCCTTGCCGAGGGCCGCAGTGAGGAAGAGGTCGCCGCAGCCCTCGGCAATCCCAGCCGCCTGGCCCGTGAACTGCGCTTCGAGACAGGCTTCCGCAACTGGAAGAGCGACCGTACCCCCGCCTCGGCGTGGAGCGCGATCCTGGCCTTCATGGGTCTTGCGACCATCGACATCCTGATCCTGCTGCCGATCGTGCTGCCGGTTCTGGGCGTTATGTTCGGCTTGTTCGTGGCGGTGCTGGCCGCGTTCGTGGGCGGTGGCTTCATGCTGATCGCGGGCCCTTTCACCGGGTTTCCGGGCGGGCCGCTCATTGCGATCCTGCTGGGCCTCGGCACGATGAGCGCCGCCGTCGGCATCGGCGCCCTGCTCACCATCGTGGGCATCGGGATCGTCAATGCGCTCATGTGGTTCGGACGCCTGCACTACCGCGTGCTGGAACCCGCCATCCATTCCCAAGACTGAAGCGAAAGCCAGGAGGACCAAGTGATGCTCAGGAAACTGCTCATCGTATTCGCCAGCGGCGTGATCCTGTCGATCGCCGCCTTCGCCCTCGCCCTCACTGTCGGCGGCGGCAACCTCAAGCATGAGTTCGAAACCAAGGGCTGGTCCTTTGGCGACGATGAAGACGGTGACCGGAACGGCCCCCGCAAGTCGCGCTCGTTCGCCATCCAGTCCGGCAGCCAGCTTGCCATGGAAGTCCCCGTGGATATGGAATTCACCCGTGGTGACAAGGCCGAGATGATCGTCGAAGGCCCTGCCGATGTCGTGGATCGCCTGGTTTGGGAAAACGGCCGCCTGTCGATCAACGGATCGGCACGCGTCCACCATGGCCTTAAGGTGCGGATCAGTGCACCCGAGATCGCGGGCCTTGATCTAGATGCCCCCGGCGACGTGGACATGCGCGGCCTGGATCAGGAAGCGCTTCGCATCAATGCCCGCGGCGCCATCGACCTCGACGCATCGGGCAAGGTCAACCGCATGTTCGTCACCTCCGACGGCGCGGGCAACATCGACCTTGGCAAGGTGCAGGGCCGCGACGCCACCGTGCGCATTAACGGTGTAGGCGATGTGACCATCGGTGCGACCGGGCTGGTCGATGTCGAGATCAACGGCGCGGGTAACGTAACCCTCGTCCGCAAGCCCGAGACGCTGCGTAGCCGCATGAACGGGATTGGCACGGTCGATCACGACTACTGAGCTGTTCCACGTGGAACAACCTGAAGCCCGCAGCGTCCTTCGACGTTGCGGGCTTTCTGCCGTCAGGCCGCTGCCCGTCTCAGCCTGTCGTTGATGGCGGCGCCCACGTCCTCATCGGGAATGGGGGCCACAGCAATACGCGGCTGCGGTGCCGCGGCTCCGGCATGCAGCAGCGCATAAAGACGCGCCGCAGCTTCCGGCAAATCCCCGGATGCGGAAAGCGTCGCATCCCCTCCCACCGAACCGAAGCCGATGTGAAATTCATCCTCGTCAGCCTGCGCCACATTCAGACGTACCGGCTTGCCTGGCGCGTAATGACTGGCCAACTGCCCCGGAGCCTCGATCTCATGCGACATTACAGGCACGCTTGGCTGACCCAGCACATCCGCGATGCGAGCCTTCGCGATCGGGCCCGGGCGCAGCAACTGCCAAGTGCCATCGCTGCGCAGCGCGATGATCGTGGATTCCAGCCCTGCCGCGCAGGCACCGCCGTCGATGACGGCATCCACGTTCGCGCCAAGAGATTGGACGACATGCCCCGCCTCGGTAGGGCTGACTGCACCGCTGCGATTTGCGGACGGCGCGGCTAGCGGAATACCTGCCTTCGCGATCACCGCCTGCATCACCGGGTGTGCCGGACAGCGCACAGCCAAGGTCGGCAATCCCGCCGTTACGGCTGCGGCGATCGGAGCGCCATTGCGCAACGGCAGCACCATCGTCAGGGCTCCGGGCCAGAACGTGTCCGCCAGCAAGGATGCGCGCACATCGAACACGGCGAGTTCCCGCGCGGCAGCGGGATCGGCCACATGAACGATCAGCGGATTGAAGCTGGGTCGTCCCTTGGCCCGATAGATCGCTGCCACGGACTCGTCGCGGTCTGCCCGTGCCGCCAGCCCGTAGACCGTCTCCGTCGGTATCGCCACAAGGCTTCCCTCCTGCAGAAGACGGGCGGCGGCAGCGATCCCGGCGGATCCTGCATCGAGTAGGGCGGGTTTGCTGGCGTGCTCCATGCCTCGTCGCTATAGCGCCACGCGAAGAAAGCCAAGGACATGCAAGCGATGACCCTTCCCGGTGACCAGACTGACGTTCTCCTTCGTATCGCCGAAGCGCTTGAACGCCTGTCACCGCCAAGCGTGCCGACCACCGACTGGCTGGGCCACCCTGCCTACGTCTGGACGGGAACCGCAGCGCGCCCTGTAGCCAGACTGGATGCCCCCGCCCTGCCCATGCTGCGCGGCATCGACAGCCAGAAGGAACGCGTGGTCACCAACGTCGAGCGTCTGGCAGCGGGCCACGCCGCGCATGACATGCTGCTGTGGGGCTCGCGCGGAATGGGCAAGTCTGCATTGATCCGCGCCGCCATTCGCGCCGCCGACGCTGCTCATCCCGGCGGCATCGCGCTGGTTCAGGTGGCGCAGGAAGCGCTTCACGGCGTCACCGACCTTTTCGCCGAACTGGGCAAAGCGGACCGCAGTTTCCTCGTCTTCATCGATGACCTTGGCTTCGAGGAGGGTGACGGCGCCGGACCCCGCATTCTGCGATCCTGGCTTGAAGGCGGCGTCGAAGCGCGGCCAGCCAACGTGCGCCTTGCAGTGACGTCGAACCGCCGCGCCATCGTCGGTCGTTCCATGAGCGAGCAGGACGATCCCATCAATACGCGTGACATCGTGGACGAGAAGCTGGCCTTGGCAGACCGCTTTGGGCTTTCGATCGGATTTCACAACTGCGATCAAGACGCCTACCTTGCCATCATCGGCGGCTATGCCACCGATCTGGGCTTGGCGTGGGAACAGTCGGATGCGCTGGAATGGTCGCGTCGTCGCGGTGCCCGTTCGGGCCGCGTCGCCTGGCAATACGTCAACGAACTTGCCGGGCGGGCTGGCAAGGCAATCTGACCTTCGGGCGTTGTTCCACGTGGAACAACGCCCGACTCATATCAGGGAAGCAGCTTGTCGTCTTCCTTGCGGAAGCCACCCAGCAGCTTTGCCGCCTCTTCCGGCGAGGTCGGATCCTTGATGTCCTCACGCGGCTTCAAATGATCAGTGACCACGGGCCTGACCGCTGTGGAAGGCTGAGCACCGGGTGAGATGACGCGCCAGATGATGCCCGCCGTATCGTCACTCACCAGCAGCGCGCCGCCCTTGTCCCACGCCACCCAAGTCGGCCGACCATGGGTATCGCCGTTGTCCTTGAGGAAGCCGGACAGCACCGGCTGCGGTTTCACGTCCTTCGGATTGCCGTTCGCATCGAAGGGCACGAAGACTACATCGTATCCCGCTGCCGGGCGCCGGTTCCAGGAACCGTGCCGGGCAATGAAGGCACCGTTCTCGAAGCCCTTGCCCATGCGATTGCCGCCGTTTGCAAAAGTCAGACCCAGCACCGACACATGTGCGCCCATCGCATATTCGGGCTTGCGGGTATATTCGATCATATAGGTCTGCATCGGCCATTGCACGCGGTCGTCGAAGGTGTTCTTCCAGTAGACCCACGGCCAGCCATACTGCGCCCCGACCGGCACGTTGGTGAGATAGTCCGGAACCAGATCGGGCCCCAGCATGTCACGCTCCTGCACGGTGGCCCACATCTCTCCGGTGGAGGGATTCCAGCCAAGTCCGTTAGGGTTGCGCATTCCTACGGCGAACTGGCGGCGGCGCGCAGTGGCTACGTCGATTTCCCAGATCATCGCGCGGCCTGCCTCGGCTTCCATGCCGTTGTCCGCGATATTGCTGGCAGATCCGACAGCGACGTAGAGGTGCTTGCCGTCCTCGCTCATCAGCAGGTTGCGCATCCAGTGGTTGCCGCCGCCGGGCAGGTCCATCATCGTGCGCAGCGGCTTGCCTTCCAGCTTCGTCTGGCCGGGGGTGAAGGCGAATTCCAGCACCTTGTCGTGATCGGCGATGTAGAGCTTGCCGTCGCGGTAAGCCATTCCGGATGGCGATGCCATGTCGGCGGTGCGCAGGGTCGTCTTTAGCTCTGCCTTCCCGTCTCCGTCGGCATCTCGCAGCAGCATGATACGGTCGGGCGACGCCTCTCCGGCGCCGACGCGGCTGAACATCAGGCCCATCACGAATCCAGTGATGCCACCTGGCTTGTTGCCCGCCGGGGCGTTCGTTTCCGCCACTAGAACATCGCCGTTGGGCAGCGTCAGCATCGTGCGCGGATGATCCAGCCCCTCGGCAAAGCGCGATACGGTCAGACCCGGCGCGGCCTTGGGAGCCTCTCCGGCAGCCCAGCCCACCGGCTTGGCCAGCTTGATGCTCGGGATTCGCTGCGGCGCGGGTTCGACCAGTTGAGGGTTCTTGCCCGTGGTCGCATCCGAGGGCAGGTCCGAGGTGTTGGCGTTCAGCCCCCAGTATACATACCCGGCGGCAGCCAGGACGATCACGGCAGAGGCGATGGCGGTCTTCTTGACGATCGGGTTCATGATACCGAGATAAGCCCACCCCGGCTGGCCGACAACAGCCAGTTGCGCTAAGGCACCCCCATGTACGACTTTTCCGCCGATGCCGCCCTCCCCAAGCCCGAACTTTACCGCGACCTCGCCGAAGCGGCCGAGGCGCTGATTCATGGAGAGCCTGACGGCGTTGCCAACATGGCAAATCTCGCCGCGCTGATCTGGCAGTTCCTGCCCGATCTGAACTGGTCGGGCTTCTATCGCAACGTCGATGGCGAACTGGTGCTCGGCCCCTTCATGGGCAAGCCAGCCTGCATCCGCATTCCTTTCGGCAAGGGCGTATGCGGTGCGGCGGCGGCCACCGGAGAGACTCAGGTCGTGCCCGATGTTCACGCATTCCCTGGGCACATCGCTTGTGATGCCGCAAGCCGGTCCGAACTGGTCGTGCCCGTCATCCGCGATGGAGCGGTGATCGCGGTGATCGATCTCGACAGCCCCACCCCGGAGCGGTTCGATGCCGAAGATGCTGCCGGGATCGAGCGCATCGCCCGCATCGCTGCCGCCGCAATCTGATGCGCTTCAAAACGGGACGATGACGTAAAACGGGCGCAAAACTCGTGGTGGTGCAAGGATCACGATGTTAAATTTTGCGTTAACTGACAGGGCTAATCTCGGCCCGGTCAGATACGCGAAAGGGTGCCTTCGATGCGTCTTCCTCTGCACGCCGCTCTGGTGACGCTGGCTGTTGCCGCATCGCCGGCACTTGCCCAAGAATATGGTCAGCATGATCGGAGTTATGAAGATCAAGCGTCGTCTTACCGGGCGCCCTACTCTGCTGGCTATTACAGCGATCGCGCCGGATACGATGCGCGCGAGGCCTGGCTGGCGGATTGCCGACATCGCCTGTCTGCGCGGGATTCTGGAACCGGAGGAGCGCTCATCGGAGGCGCTGTCGGCGGCCTTGCCGGGAACCGCATCGCTGGTCGTGGCAACCGCACCGTTGGCACCATCGCCGGCGCAGCCGCTGGAGCAGTGATCGACAAGGCCGAAGATACCGGCCGTAATCGCGACGAATGCGCGGCCTATTTCGACGATTATCAGGCCCGCTATCAAAACGGCGGGTATGCCCCACAGGCCTATTATCCCGGTTATGGCTATGGCTATCCTGCCCAAGGCTGGATGCCGCCTGCACAAACCGAGCCGAATTGCACCGAGACGGTCGAATACGTCTATGAAGACGTTCCCAGGCGCCCCACCCGCCGCCTAATCCCCCGCCGCAGCAAAGTGGTGCCCGACAAGCGTGTCCGCGTCAGGTAGCCGCTCGCCTGCAACCTTGCGGAGATGGATACGAAAAGACCCGGGGGATTGTCTGCCCCGGGTCTTTTCAGTTCTGGTCTGGTTGCTCTCGTTAAATGGCTCCGCCAGTCAGCCGCTGGCAGATGAGGTCCAGTTGATCGAGCGTGGCGTAACGGATGGTCACTGTCCCGGTCGAAGGATCGGCATCGGCGGAAATCTTGACCGGCAAGCCCAGGAATTCTTCCAGATGATTCTGGACGGCGGCAATATCCGCATCCTCGCCGCCGTTCCGTGCGGCGCGTGCCGAACGGCGCGGCGCTACGTCGCCACGCTGCTTCTTGCGCACCAGCTTCTCGACGTCGCGCACCGACATCTGCTTGCCGACGGCTGCTTCGGCGATGTCTTCCGCATCGTCGCAGCCTATCAGCGCGCGAGCATGGCCCATCGACAGCTGCCCCTTCTCGACCAGCGCGATCACGCCATCGGGCAGTGCCAGCAGGCGTTGGAAGTTGGCAACATGGCTGCGGCTCTTGTCGACCATGCGGGCGATCTCGGCCTGCGTCATGCCTTCAAGATCGGCCAGACGGTTGTACGCCCGCGCCTCTTCGATGGGGTTCAGATCCTCGCGCTGAAGGTTCTCGATCAGCGCCAGCGCCATGACTTCGCGGTCGGACAGTTCGCGGACCAGCGCCGGTATTTCGTGCAGCTGCGCCTTCTGCGCCGCGCGCCAGCGACGTTCACCGGCCACCAGCTGATAGCGCCCGTTATCGAGCGGGCGCACGATGATCGGCTGAATGACGCCGCGCTGCGCGATCGAGGCGGCGAGTTCCTCCAGGGCCGATTCCTCGAAGTAGCGGCGAGGCTGATGCGGATCGGGCTTGATGTCGGCGATCGACAGGACCGCCAGCCCGCCCCGCGAAGGCGCGACCGTACCGCCCTCGCCCGGCTGCGCTACCGGCTCTTCACGCCGGGTTTCGCCCAGCAACGCGCCAAGCCCCCGGCCCAGGCCCTTGGGCTTTTGTCCGGCGGCCTTGGCGGCGGGTACGCTGAAGCGTACGATGGAGTCGTCGTTCATGCCGCTTTCCTCTTTTCCGGCAGTCGAGTGATCAGCTCACGGGCAAGCGCCATATAGGCACGGCTGCCGGCGCAGGCATGATCGTAGATGAGCGCCGGAACCCCATGGCTCGGCGCTTCGGAGAGACGCACGTTGCGCGGAATGACTGTCTCGAACACCAGCTTGCCCAGTACCGAGCGCACATCTTCCGATACCTGCTCGGTCAGGCGATTGCGGCGATCGTACATGGTCAGGGCAATGCCGATGATACCCAGTTCCGGGTTGAAGCGCTGCTGCACCCGCTCCACCGTCTGGAGGAGTTGGCTAAGGCCCTCCAGTGCGAAGAACTCGCACTGCAAGGGCACGAGCAACGTATCCGCGGCGTTGAGCGCGTTCAGGGTCAACAGGCCCAGCGACGGCGGGCAGTCGATCAGGCAGACATCATAACCGAGGTCGGGCGTCAATGTCCGCTGCAGGCGGTGGGCACGATCATCGGCACTCACCAGTTCCACTTCCGCGCCGGAAAGATCGACGGTGGCGGGCAGCAGGTCCAGATTTGGAATGCGCGTGGGCATCACGCATTGGCCCACCGGCACCTTGTCCACCAGCACGTCGTAGGATGACGCCTCGCGCTCGCCTGCAGACACACCGATTCCGGTCGAAGCATTACCCTGCGGATCGAGGTCGATCAGCAGCGTCTTCCATCCGGTGGCCGCAAGCGCAGTTGCGACATTGATCGCCGTCGTGGTCTTTCCGACGCCGCCTTTCTGGTTGGCGATGGCAATGCGGATCACCTGGTCTTACCCTTCCCGTCGGCGAGAGTACCGACAATGATGCCTGCCTGCGGATCCGTTAAAGACTGTTCCACGTGGAACACATGCCGCCACTTGCGAAGGTCTTCCAATTCTTGACCGGCGGAACGCCCTTTGGGCAACAGGAACACTGTGTCACTTGTGGAAAATCGCGAGGATAACGTCAGCAATTTATCGAGAGGTGCAAAAGCGCGTGCAGAGATGACCGCCGCATGCTGCGTTTCTACCAGTTCAAGGCGCTGCCCTTCGACTGAAGCATTGTCCAGTCCCATGGCCAGCCGGGCTCGTTCCAGCCATTCGATGCGCCTCGCCCGCGACTCCACCATGATGACTTCGCACTCTGGTCTCAAGGCGGCAATCACGAGCCCGGGAAATCCAGCACCCGTGCCCAAGTCCATCCAAGGCGTGGATGTTTCACGTGGAACATGGGGCAGAAGCTGAGCGCTATCAACGATATGCCTCAGCCATACCTGCTCCAGACTTGCTGCCGACACCAGGTTCTGTCTCTGGTTTTCCTCTACCAGCATGGCCACCAACTGCTCCAAGCGTTCCATGGCCGCAGCGTCGCATTCAGGCAGAGCACGCAACCATGCGCGTGCCTCGGTCTCGGTGGTAATCACGCAGCCTCCCTGCGAGCATGAACAAGAAGAGCTGCCAAAGCTGCCGGGGTGATGCCGGGGATGCGCCCGGCGGCTGCCAGAGTGGCCGGACGCGCCTTGGTCAGGCGCTCAACCATTTCGCGCGACAGACCGGCGATGCGATCATACGGAAAGTCATCACCAAGCTGGAGCGACTCGCTGGCCCGCAGGTCGCGAAGTTCCCGCTCCTGACGTTCCAGATAAGGCGCGTAAGCCGCGTCCTCAGCCATCTCTTCAAGCAGATCGGCGTCGGCGCACAGAGACGTGTCCAGCCACGGCGACAAGGCAGCAATGTTCACGCCGCCGAAGCGCAACCATTCGCGCAAGGGCAGACGTCCCGCATCGGAGCGAACCGGCAGGCCGGCGGCGGCAAGTTCGGTTGCGGGCACCGGCTGATCGAACGCCTCAGCCAAAGCTGAACGTACCTCCTCCCGACGTTCGAACCACCGGCGCCGTCCAGCGCTGACGGCGCCTGCCTTGATCGCCAGCGGGGTCAGCCGGGTAGACGTGTTGTTGGCCCGCAACCGCAGTCGATACTCCGCCCGTGCCGTCAACATGCGATAGGGTTCGCTCACTCCATGAAGGGTAAGGTCGTCGACCATGACTGCCATGTAGCTGTTGGCACGATCAAGCGCGGGCGGCTCATGGCCGAGCACTGCGGCAGCGGCATGCAGACCGGCGACCAGCCCCTGCGCCGCGGCTTCTTCGTATCCGGTGGTACCGTTGATCTGCCCGGCGCAGTAAAGCCCCGGCATTGCCCTCAATTCCAAGCTAGTGCGCAGCGCGCGGGGGTCGATATGGTCGTACTCCACGGCGTAACCCGGTACGACCATCTCGACCACTTCCAGCCCCTCCATCGTGCGCAGCATGGCCAGCTGAACGTCGGCAGGAAGCGAAGTGCTGATGCCGTTGGGATAGACAAGATGCGTGCTTAGCCCTTCCGGTTCGAGAAACACCTGGTGCCCGTCGCGATCGGCAAAACGGTGGATCTTGTCTTCGATCGATGGGCAATATCGCGGTCCCTGCGCACCGATCGCGCCGGAGAATAGCGGCGAACGATGGAGGTTGGCGCGGATGACGTCATGGCTGTCGGCATTGGTGCGGGTTATGGCGCAGAATACCTGCGGCACTGTGCGGCGCTGCTCGATCGCGGACATCGTCCATGTTTCACCGTCTGACGGCTGATGCTCCAGACGGACCCAATCGATCGTGCGGCCATCGAGACGCGGGGGCGTACCCGTCTTGAGCCGAGCCATCGGCAGGTCCGCTGCCCGCATCTGCGCCGCCAGCCGTTGTGCCGAAGACTCTCCGATACGCCCGCCTACAAGGCGCTCTTCCCCCCGAAAGAGGGTGCCGCCCAGGAACGTGCCGGTGCACAGTATCGTCGCAGGCGCCGACAGGCGCGTACCATCGGCGAAGTCTATGCCGATGACTTTGCCACTCTCTATCACCAGACCCGCAGCTTCGCCGGCAATCAGGGTAAGATCGCCCTGCTCATTCAAGAAGCGGTGAATGGCGGCCTTGAACAGCGCACGGTCCGCCTGCACACGCGGCCCCTGCACTGCACTGCCTTTCGACCGATTGAGCATGCGGTAATGAATGGCCGCCGCATCCGCTGCCCGGGCGATGAGCCCATCGAAAGCATCGACCTCGCGAACGAGATGGCCTTTGCCAAGCCCACCGATCGCAGGATTGCAGCTCATCGCGCCCACGGCATCAAGGTCGAAACTGACGAGCGCCACGCGTGCGCCCATGCGTGCGGCGACAGCCGCGGCCTCGCAGCCGGCATGGCCGCCGCCGATTACGATCACATCGAAGGTGTGCATGGCAGCGCGTTTAGCGCGTCAGAGATTTCGCGTCAAAGCATCGACTGTGTTCCACGTGGAACAATCGTCACTTTCCAATGCAGAACCTGCCAAACAGCGCATCGAGCATGTCTTCAGTGGTCGCCCTGCCGACCAGCGCGTCGAATGCTACCCGTCCCCGGCGCAGGCACTCTGCGACCAGCAAGGGATCGCGTTCTTGCAGACCATCCTCAAGCGCCGACAAAGCATCGCTCAACAGGGCGTGCTGGCGCGCGTTCAATGCCGCATCGCCGGGCCGGGGCATCGCGTTGCGTGCCTTTTCGATCAGGTCCGCGCGCAAGGCGTCCAATCCCTCACCGCTGATTGCAGACAACCGATGACGTGCGGCAGGCTTGTCGGCATGCCCCAGTCGATCGATCTGGGCCGCGATCTCCCATGCACCTTCCGGCCCCTCTCCCATCGGTCCAAGCCAGAGGACAAGATCGGCATTATCGACAGCGGCCAAGGCCCGATCGATCCCGATGGCCTCGATCGCATCGTCCGTTTCATCGCGCAGCCCCGCCGTGTCTGCGAAGACGAAGGGAATGCCTTCCATCGCTATGGGACGGGTCAGGACGTCGCGCGTGGTTCCGGCAAGCGGCGCGGTTATCGCCGCTTCATCCTCAACCAGCGCATTGAACAACGTGCTCTTGCCCGCGTTCGGTGGCCCGGCCAGAACAACACGGAAGCCTTCGCGCAAGGCCTCTGCCCTGGGGCGAGCAAGCCAGCCGTGCAATTCCATGGCGAGGGCATCCAGCTTCTGGACGAAATCGCGCGGCAAGTCGGCAACATCGTCCTCGTCGCCAAAGTCCAGCACCGCTTCCACCATCGCCGATGCGGTCAACACTTGGCCGCGCCAGTCATCGACCTGCCGCGACAGCGATCCACCCGCCATTGCAATGGCGCTCCGCCGCTGCAGTTCGGTCTCTGCCGAGAGCAGGTCCGCCAGCCCTTCCGCTTCGGCAAAATCGATCCGCCCATTTGCGAATGCCCGTCGTGTGAACTCACCCGGCACAGCGCGACGCAGACCCGGCAGCTCAGCCAGCGCCGCCTCGACTGCGCCGATCACCGCCCGACCTCCATGAAGATGCAACTCGGCCAGATCTTCGCCCGTGGCCGTCGCAGGGCCCGGAAACCACAACACCAGCGCATGATCCAGGATTGTTTCACGTGAAACACCGATCGCCCTGTAGCTTGCCTTTCGCGGCACCGGCAATGATCCGGCCAAGGCGTGCAAGGCGTCTTTCGCCTGCGGTCCGCTCACCCGCATAACGGCGATGGCAGCAGGCGGAGCGCCGCTAGATAGCGCGAAAATAGTATCGTTCATGTGGACGCTCCCCTAGCAGGGAGGTGCCGTCAGGTCGATGACCGCGCGGTTACTCGCCATCCTTGCGGGGCTTGGTGCCGCTCATCGCCATGGCAACGCCGCTTTCAATAAACTGCTGGAACAGCTTGAGGCCCATCTGCCCCATCGGCGCGACCTGCTTGGTCAACTCGTTAAGCTGGTCGAAATTGGTGGTGCCCTGCATCGCATTGGTCAGCGCATCGACATAGGCTTCATTGACGCGGGTCACATCGGGCAGACCCAGAAAACGCCGGGCTTCCTCGGGCGAGCATTCGATCTCGACATTGACCTTCATCGCATGGCTCCAGCCCTGTTTATCGCATCATGACTGACACATGCGGTTGGCAAAGTCCATTACGAGTGCCTAACTCGCGGCCAACGACGAAGCAGGAGAACAGTCATGGCGACCAATACCGAAATCCCAACGCTCGATGGCGAGGGCCGGATCCCGGCTTACGTGGCGACCCCCGAGGGAACCGCGCGCGGCGCCATCATCGTGCAGCAGGAAATCTTCGGCGTAGAAGCGGGCATCCGCCGAAAGACGGATGAATGGGCCGCCAAGGGCTACCTTGCCGTCGCGCCGGACACCTTCTGGCGGCAGCAGCCGGGCATCGAACTCAGCCCTTATGTGGAAGCCGAGATGCAGGCGGCGCTTGACCACATGGGTAGGCATGACTTCGACCTGGGCATGCGTGACATCGAAGCGGTGATCCACTGGATCCGTCGCGAAAAGGGCATCGCCAAAGTCGGCTTCGTGGGCTTCTGCATGGGCGGCAAGATCGCCTACATGACCGCTACCCGGACCGACATCGACGCCTCCGTCGGTTACTACGGCGTGATGATCGATCAGATGCTGGGCGAGAAGCACGCTATCGCCCGACCGCTCATGCTGCATATACCGACAGCGGATCACTTCGTCGCCCCCGAAGCGCAGAAGGCCATGCACGATGGTCTGGACGATCATCCCAAGGTCACCCTCCACGACTACGAAGGGCTGGACCACGGCTTTGCCGCAGAGATCGGCTCGCGCCGTGACGAGGCCGGTGCCGGACTGGCGGACGCCCGGACGGAAGCCTTTTTCGCCACACACATCGGTTGAGGCGCAGGGCATGAGCAACGCCTATCGCATGGTCGCCCGCGCACACGGCGGGCCTGACGTGATCGAACGGGAAGATTTCGCCGTTCCCGCCCCCGGTCACGGGGAGATCGTGATCGAGACGGAGGCGGTGGGCCTCAACTTCATCGATACGTATTATCGCAAGGGCCTCTATCCCGATGCCCTGCCGATCAGCCTCGGTTCCGAAAGCGTAGGCCGCATCATTGCGGTGGGCGACGGCGTGACTGGCTTCGCCATCGGGCAGCGCGTCGGCACGACGCAGAACGGCGGTGCCTATGCCACCCATCGGGCGATCGCCGCCGTCAAGGCAATGCACATCCCCGAAGGCATCGCGCCAGAGATCGCCGCCGCAGTCATGCTCAAGGGCCTGACCGCCTGCTATCTTGCCGAAGACACCTTCCCCGCCAGGGCCGGCGACATTGCCCTGGTCCATTCGGCAGCAGGCGGCGTGGGCTCGCTGCTGGTGCCCTGGTTGCTGGACAAGGGCGTTATCGTAATCGCCCACTCCGGATCACCGGAAAAGGCCGCGCAGGTGTCGGCGGAGCACTCGCTGTCGTGCAGCTTTGCAGACCTGCCAGAAGCCGTGAAGGCGATCACCGACGGGGCGATGTGCCATGTCGTGTATGATGGCGTGGGCGCCGCCAGTTGGGATGCTTCACTCGCCAGCCTGCGCAGGCGGGGGCTAATGGTCAGTTACGGCAATGCCTCTGGCCCGGTCCCGCCGATCGGCATGCTGGATTTGATGCGCGGCGGTTCGCTCTATGCCACCCGGCCGACGCTGGCGGACTATGTCGCAACGCCGGAACTGCTGGCGGCCAGTGCGCAGAAGCTGTTCGGCCGGATCGCGTCCGGCGTGCTGACGCCGAGGATCGGGCAGACTTTCGCGCTGGCCGATGCCGCCGAGGCCCACCGGGCGCTGGAGAGCAGGGCGACTACGGGGTCTACCGTTTTGATTCCTTGAGAGACAAACGGAATAAACAACCTGGGGCCATCGCCCCAGACCCCCGTATTGTCGTCGTTGTGCGTGCAGCGGGGCCACCGGGACGGACAGCCCGGTGCCTTTTCAAAGAGCGAACCCCAGCTTCGGCGAACCGAAGCTGGGGCTGAATCACCAGAGGCCCGAGAGCGCCCCTTACTGGTTCATAGTCGAGAAGAAGTCCTCGTTGGTCTTCGAGTCCTTCATCTTGTCCAGCAGGAACTCCATCGCGTCGACGGTGCCCATCTGCATGAGGATGCGGCGCAGCACCCACATCTTGGTGAGCTGGTCCTTGGGCACCAGCAGTTCTTCCTTGCGGGTGCCGGACTTGCCGACGTCGAGCGCCGGGAAGATGCGCTTGTCGGCCACCTTGCGGTCGAGGACGATTTCCGAGTTACCGGTGCCCTTGAACTCTTCGAAGATGACCTCGTCCATGCGGCTGCCGGTGTCGATCAGGGCCGTCGCAATGATGGAGAGCGAGCCGCCTTCCTCGATGTTGCGCGCGGCGCCGAAGAAGCGCTTGGGGCGCTGCAGGGCGTTGGCGTCGACACCGCCGGTCAGCACCTTGCCCGAGCTGGGCACCACGGTGTTGTAGGCGCGGCCAAGGCGGGTGATCGAGTCCAGCAGGATGACCACGTCGCGCTTGTGCTCGACCAGGCGCTTGGCCTTTTCGATCACCATTTCGGCGACCTGAACGTGGCGCTGCGCGGGTTCGTCGAAGGTGGAGGAGATGACCTCGCCCTTCACGCTGCGCTGCATGTCGGTGACTTCCTCGGGGCGCTCGTCGACGAGCAGGACGAGGAGGAACACTTCCGGGTGGTTGTCGGTGATGGCCTTGGCCATGTTCTGCAGCAGCACGGTCTTACCCGTACGCGGCGGCGCGACGATCAGCGCACGCTGGCCCTTGCCCTGCGGCGAGATCAGGTCGATCACGCGGGCCGACTTGTCCTTGACCGTGGGGTCGAGGCTGTCGAGCTTGAGGCGGCTGTCGGGATAGAGCGGCGTCAGGTTGTCGAAGTTGACGCGGTGACGCACGGCGTCCGGGTCATCGAAATTGACGCTCTGCAGCTTGGTGATGGCGAAGTAGCGCTCGCCTTCCTTGGGGGCGCGGATTTCGCCTTCGACCGTATCGCCGGTGCGCAGGCCCCATTTGCGGACCTGGTTGGGCGAGACGTAGATGTCGTCGGGACCGGCCAGATAATTCGCTTCGGCGTTGCGCAGGAAGCCGAAACCGTCGGTCAGCACTTCGATGGTGCCCTGCCCGATGATTTCCTCACCGTCTTCGGCCACTTCCTTGAGGATGGCGAAGATCAGATCCTGGCGGCGCAGCGTGGACGCGCTTTCGACGCCCAGTTCCTCTGCCATCTCGACCAGCTCGGCCGACGACTTCTTCTTGAGTTCCTTGAGATGCATTTCTTTGAATTCCAGATGGATTTGTAGTGTCGGCCGGCGGGATCATCGGGCTTGGGGAAAGCGGATCCAGGCAGGAGACAAAGGCTCTCGCCCTGTTGCCGGAACGCTGCTCAGATAAGCGTTCGCAGGGGCCCGGTCAACGAGTCAATCCGCGAACCGGCGTCGAGACGGGGCGAACGGAGACGCCTGACTGGATCCGGCAGGATGCTTGTTGATGAAACACATGCGCGCGGGGCGTTTCGCTTATGAACAAGGAAACGCCTGCTGCGGACGGTGAGAAAGAGACGGTTCGACTCTAGCAGGCCCGCGCGATGTAGGAAAATGCCGCGATCAGAACGGCTTCACGACCACCAGCACCACGATCACCACGGCGGCCAGCCCCGGCACTTCGTTGAGCAGGCGCAGCTTCTTCCCCGTCAGCGGACGTTCTCCGCGCGCCAGCTTCTTGGCATAGCCGACAAGCCAGCCGTGATAGCCCGAGAGCGCCAGCACGAACAGCAGCTTGGCATGGAGCCAGCCTTCGCTGAACGCCCCAATCGCCAGCGCCGTGAGCACGCCCAGAACCCACGTCAGGATCATCGACGGTGTCAGGATGATGGAGCGCAGCTTCGCCTCGCGATCGACCCAGCGGGCCTCTTCCGGCGATCCTGCGTCCGATTCCTGATGATAGACGAAGTAGCGCGGCAGCATGAACAGCCCCGCCATCCAGAAGATCACGAAGATGATGTGCCCGGCCTTCAGCCAGGGGTAGAGACTCTGCAGGATCGTCATCGCTTCCCTCTAGCGGGTCATGGGCGCAGGCTCAACGCTCCCACGCGCGGATGGTGCCGAGCAACTGCTCGACATGCGCGATAGGCGTGTGCTGGCCGATCCCATGGCCGAGGTTGAAGACGTGCGGTCGATCGGCAAAGGCGTCCAGCACCGCGCGCGCCTGACGGTCCAGCTCCTCGCCGCCAGCCAGCAGCAGCAGCGGATCGAGGTTGCCCTGCACCGGCATCCCTGCGGGCAGTTCGCGCGCGGCCCAGATCGGGTCGATGGTTTCGTCGATGCCGACGGCGTCCACCCCCGTCTCGCGGGCATAGGAGGGCAGCTTTTCGCCCGAACCCTTGGGAAAGCCGATGATCGGCGTTTCGGGATGGCGCGCCTTCACCGCCTGCACGATGGCCGCATTGGGCGCGATGACCCAGCGTTCGAACTGCGCCGGTGACAGGCTGCCCGCCCATGAATCGAACAGCTGCACGGCCTCTGCGCCTGCCGCGATCTGGCCGCTCAGGTATTCCACGGTCACCTGAGTCACCGCATCGATGATCGCCCCGAAGGCCTGCGGATCGCGATAGGCCATGGCGCGGGTGTCGTGCTGATCGCGGCTGCCCTCGCCCGCGACCATGTACGTGGCGACAGTCCACGGAGAGCCCGCGAAACCGAGCATCGTCTTGTCCACAGCCAGTGCCGAACGCACTTTGCGGACCGTTTCGTAGATCGGGGACAGCCGTTCGGGCACCTGAGACAGCCCTTCCAGCGCATTGTCGACAAGCCGCGGAGACAGCTTGGGCCCCTCTCCGGCCAAGAACTGCAGGTCCTGCCCCATCGCGTAAGGCACGATCAGGATGTCGGAAAACAGGATCGCGCCATCGAAACCGAAGCGGCGGATGGGCTGCAGCGTGATCTCGGCGGCGGCGTCGGTATCGTAGACCAGCGCCAGGAATCCGCCCTTTTCGGCGCGCAGGGCCCGGTATTCGGGCAGGTAGCGCCCGGCCTGTCGCATCAGCCAGATCGGGCGGCGGCTGGCATCGTTTCCGCGCAGGGTGTCGAGGAGAATTCCGGGCATCGCGTCACGTCCCAACAAAAAAATAGAAATTTTATAGAAGGATGATGGAGTCTGTTGGCCCTGTGGATATCGGGGATTGGCCGGCCTTGCCCGATTTGTACCCCGATGAACAGGCAGAAGAGTCATTTGCGACTCTTGGGGCCAGTTGAGTCAACGAAAGGTTGTTCGCCTTGTCCACAGGGTGTGGGAAGAGTCCGCCGATCCGTGCAGAAACTGACTCGGTGAATCCCCATAGCGGGCAGGAATCACCCATCCCGAGTTGTCACCGGATCGCTCCCATGGTTTATGCCGCCACATATCCACACCCTGCCCCACCTGAAAGGCGCTGAGCCGGCATGGCCCGTTTCCACTTGCACCTGCTGTCGGATTCCACCGGCGAGACGCTCGAGATGATCGCCAAGGCGGCGCTTGCGCAGTTCGATGACGATGGCGACGTGTTGCGCCATTTCTGGCCGATGGTCCGATCGCAGCAGCACCTCGATCGCATCATGGGAGAGATCGCGTCGAACCCCGGCCTCGTATTCTTCACCCTGGTGAACGAAGAGACGCGGGGCCGGCTTGAGGAAAAGTGCCAGCAGCTGGGCCTTCCCGCGATCGCCGTGCTCGACGGCGTGACCGATGCGCTGGAGGCACTGCTGGGGCAGGAAGCCAAGGGGCGTCCGGGCCGCCAGCATCGGCTCGACGATGCCTATTTCGCGCGCGTCGATGCGATCCAGTTCACCATTGCGCATGACGACGGCGTCCTGTGGGAAGAATGGGAAGAGGCCGATATCGTGCTGGCAGGCGTGTCGCGCACCAGCAAGACGCCGACCTCGATCTATTTGGCCAACCGCGGGTACAAGGTTGCGAATATCCCGATCGTTGTGGAAAGCCCGCCGCCGCCGATGCTGTTCGGCCTGCGCCATCCGCTGGTCGTGGGCCTGACCACGGCGCCCGACCGGCTGATCCAGATCCGCCGCAACCGTCTGCTGTCGCTCAGCCAGTCGCCCGACACCGACTATGTCGCGACCGAGGCGGTGGAGAGCGAGCTGAAATATGCGCGCCGCATGTTCGCCGACAATTCCTGGCCGGTGATCGACGTCACCCGCCGCTCCATCGAGGAGACGGCAGCGGCGGTCATCAACCTGTTCAACGAGCGCAAGGCCGCCGGGCAAACCGGTCAGGTCGGCCCGAAACCCATCTGAGAGCCCCGATGATCGTCCTTGCATCCCAGAGCGGTTCGCGCCGCGCCATGTTTTCCGCCGCCGGTATTCCGTTCACGGCGCAGCCTGCCCATGTCGACGAACGCGCATTGGAAGCGGCGCTTGGCGATGCCCTGCCCGCTGACGTGGCACTGGCATTGGCGCAAGCAAAGGCGCAGGATGTTTCACGTGGAACATCGGGCGCGCTCGTACTGGGGAGCGATTCCCTGGTGTCATGCGCGGGCCGCCGCTTCGACAAGCCCGCCAGTCGCGACGACGCCGCCGCGCATCTGCGCTTCTTTTCCGGCAAGGTGATGGAACTGCACAGTGCCGCCGCCCTGGTGCGTGATGGTGAACTGCTCTGGGCCGAAAGCGCGGTTGCGCAATTGCACGTGGCGCCCCTGTCCGATTCCTTCATCGAGGGCTACCTTGATGAAGAGTGGCCCGAAGTCGGCGGCTGCGTCGGCGTATTCCGCATCGAGGGGCGCGGCGTTCAGCTGTTCGAGCGGATCGAGGGCGACTACTTCACGATCCTGGGAATGCCGCTGCTCAAGGTACAGGCGGCCCTGCGCGAGCTGGGAGCGCTGACCCGATGAGCCAGCCCTATGCCGAAGTGATCGGCGATCCTATCGCCCAGTCGAAGTCCCCGACCATCCACAATTTCTGGCTGGCCGAACTGGGGCTGAAGGGACGCTACGAAGCGTGCCTCGTCAGGCTGGAGGATCTGGGAGACTATCTGGCGCGGCGGCGGGCCGATCCCGACTGGCGCGGCTGCAACGTCACGATGCCGCATAAGCTGGCGATCGCCGGGATGATGGACCGGCTCGATCCGCTGGCTGCGCGGATCGGGGCGGTGAACACCGTCGTGCGCGAGGCGGACGGCACCCTGACCGGCTACAACACCGATGCCCCCGGCTTTCTGGAGCCGGTGCGCGCCGAGCTGGACAAGGTCCACCTGTTCCGCATGGCCCGCGTGCTGGGGACCGGCGGCGCAGCGCGGGCGATCGTGGCGGCTCTGGCGCAAGAGCATTTCGTCATCGTTCTGGCCGGACGCGACCCTGCCAAGGCGCGCGCCCTGCTCGACGAACTGGCGCCAGAGGGCGAGCACCACGCCATCGCCCTCGACCATTTTGCCGATGCCACCGATTTCGCCTTCGACGACCGCGAGCAGTGCTTCGACCTCGTCGTCAACGCCAGCCCGCTGGGGATGACCGGACAGCCGCCGCTTGCCTTCGATTTCAGCCATGCCCCGCCCCGCAGCGTGGTCTATGACATCGTCACCAGCCCGCTCGACACGCAGTTCCTGCAGGATGCGCGCGCGGCAGGTTTTGCGACGGTGGACGGACTGGCGATGCTGATCGGACAGGCGGATGCGGCGTTCACGCACTTCTTCGGCGCGCGCCCGCCGCGTGAGCAGGATGCGGCACTGCGCAGACTGATCCTGTCATGAAGATATTGGGTCTCACCGGTTCGATCGGCATGGGCAAGTCCACGGTGGCGCAGATGCTGCGCGATTTGGGCGTGCCGGTGTTCGACGCCGATGCCGCCGTCCACGAACTGCAAGGGCCCGGCGGCGCGCTGATCCCGCAGATAGAGGCTGCCTTCCCCGGCACCACCGGCCCCGGCGGCGTGGACCGCCCCCGACTGGGTGCGGCGGTGTTCGGCGACCCGGAACGGCTGGCAACGCTGGAGCGAATCGTCCACCCCGCCGTGGCCCGCATGCGCGAGGACTTTCTGCGCCGGAATCGGGACGCGCCGCTGGTCGTCTTCGACATTCCGCTGCTGTTCGAGAAAGTCGGCGATGCGGGTCTGGATGCGGTCGTCGTGGTGTCCGCACCGGAACGGATGCAACGCGAACGCGTGCTGGCCCGCCCCGGCATGACGGTGGAGAAATTCGAGCAGATTCTGGCACTTCAGGTTCCCGATGCCGAAAAGCGGGCGCGGGCGGACTATGTCGTGGACACCGGTACACCGCTGGAAACTACGCGCGAACAGGTGGCTGGCATTGTGGCGGCGCTGAAGCGAAACGAATAATCCTCTCCCGCCCCTTGCACATGCCTCCCGGCAGGCAGATATGAAGAGGGATGAGAGAGATCATCTTCGACACCGAAACGACCGGCTTCGACCCCAAAAGCGGGGACCGCATGGTGGAAATCGGCTGCATCGAAATGGTCAACCGGGTGCTGACCGGCCGCACCTATCACGCCTATTTTAATCCCGAACGCCTGATGCCCGCAGAGGCAGAGGCGGTGCACGGCCTGTCCGATGCGTTCCTGGCGGACAAACCGCTGTTCTCCGCCTGCGCACAGGACTTCCTGGATTTCATTCAGGACAGCCCGATGGTGGCGCACAATGCCGCGTTCGACTTCAACTTCATCAATGCGGAACTGGCGCTGTGCGGCCTTCCGGCGGTGTCGCGCGATCGCATGGTCGATACCGTCGCGCTGGCCAAGGTGCGGCATCCGGGCGCCAAGCTGTCGCTCGACGCGCTGTGCACCCGCTACGGCATCGACCGCAGCCACCGTACCAAGCACGGCGCCCTCCTCGATTCCGAGCTGCTGGCCCAGGTTTACGTCGAACTGCGCGGAGGCCGCCAGATCGGCCTCGAACTTGCCGCAGAACTCACCGAGATCGTGACGGAGATCAAGGTTCTCAACACGAAGAACCGTATCTTTCGTCAGCCGCGCCCCCACGCGGCTTCCGAGGCGGAACTCGTTGCGCACGCAGCGTTTCTTGAATCGGTCGATACCCCGCTCTGGGGTTCCTGAACTTCCAAGTCTAAGGAGAAACGCCCATGGATATTCGCGTCTCTGGTCACCAGGTCGAAACCGGCGAGGCCCTGCAGGTCCACGCCAACGACAAGCTCACGGCGATCATCGAGAAGTATTTCAACCGGGCGCTGTCGTCTCACGTCACCTTCGGCCGCGCGCCGGCGGGGGCGTTTCGATGCGACATCATCATGCACGTCATGCAGAACCTCGTGCTCAAGGGCACCGGCACCGCGCAGGACGCCCACGTCGCCTGCGATCAGGCGGCGGACAAGATCGACAAGCAGCTGCGCCGCTACAAGCGCCGCCTCAACGACCGCTCGGAACAGGCCGCGCACGCCAGCGCGGTCGAGGATGCGGCCTATACCATCTTCGAGGAGCGCCTTGCCGACAACGACGAGGACGACAACGAGCCTGACGCCCCCGTCGTCATCGCGGAAACCCGCGTGGACATCCCCGAAGCCACCGTTTCCGACGCGGTCATGATGCTGGACTTGCGCAATACCAACGCGCTGTTCTTCAAAAACGCTGGCACCGGACGGCATAATATGGTCTATCGCCGCGGAGACGGGTCGATCGGCTGGGTCGAACCGCACTGACGCTTTTCGCGCACCGCTTCTGATCGACAGAGAGGAAGAGAGAACCCCCGGTTTTATGCCGGGGGTTTTGGGGCATGCAATGTTGGCAACCGGTCAAGTATCTGAAACGCAATGAGTGGGCTTTTTACGCTGCTGCCCGAGGCCGTCGTTACGGTGGATGCAGACAGCAAGGACATCATCCTGGACCGGCTCGCAGGCCAGTTCGCCACGGTCTATGGTCTCGACCAGAAGGCCGTGCTGGCGCGTGTGCACGAGCGGGAGCAGCTTGGCAGCACCGGCTTTGGCCGACGCATCGCCATTCCTCATGCACGCATGGCGGGGCTGACCCGTCCGGTGGCGGTGTTCATGCGGCTGGCGGCTCCGGTGGAGTTCGAAGCTGCGGACGGGATACCGGTGGACCTCGTCTTCGGCCTGCTCTCGCCTGAAGGCGCGGGCGCCACGCACCTGCATGCGCTGGCGGCGATTTCGCGCATGATGCGCGACGAACGCATGCACGAAGCGCTGATGGCCGCCCCCGGCCCGGAAGCACTCTACAGCCTGCTGAGCAACGTCATCGACCGCGATGCCGCCTGAACAGGCGGGCGAAGGTGCAGCAGGCGGCGCCGGGCTGCACTGGCGCGCGCTGGAAAGCCTCTACGCCTCCGCACCGATCAACCGGATGTTCCGTTCGTCGCTGGAAATCGTGGCGGACGGCCATTCGCGCATCACCTTCGAGGTCGAGCCCGACTGCTTTCATGCCGCCGGTGCAGCGCACGGCACCATCTATTTCAAGATGCTGGACGATGCGGCCTTCTATGCCGCCAATACCCACGTGACCGACCGGTTCCTGCTGACCACGTCGTTCAACCTGCACCTCAGCAAGCCGATCAAGGGCGGCCGCATCGTCGCCGAAGGGCGCTGGGTCAGCGGGCGGCGGCGGGTGCTGGTGGCCGAATCCTGGCTGACCGACGAAGACGGCGACGAATGCGGGCGCGGCACTGGCACCTTCATGCGCTCGCGCATCGCCCTGTCCAGCCTGCCGGGCTATACGACACCGCAAGGCTGATGGACGCGCGCCTTCCCGCCCATCTCGAAGTGTCCGGCCTGATTCGCCGAATCAACGGCGAAGGAGGCTTCGGCACGGTGCTGAGCAAAGGTGAGCCGGACGCCGGAACGATTCTTGCCGTGCTGTCCCATAACGGGAGAGACGCGCGCCTGTACGAGCGGATGCCCGATCTGGACGGCACTCGCGCATGGCGCTGCTCTCGCCGGCAGGATCCTGAAAACCCGTTCGAATTCCAGGAATACCTCGACCGGCGCAAGCAGCAGGATCCCGATGTGTGGATCGTCGAACTCGATGGCGCAGACGCCGAACGCTTCATCCTGCCCTGAAGGCAGGCGAAGGGCGCGCGGGTTGACTTGCCCGGCGCACGGCGTAAAGGCCCCTTCACTGATGCGAAAGCGGCATGGGCAGCACTTCGGCTTGCCCGGCTAGCACGCAGACGGGGAATCGTCGGCAGGCTCGACGGATACAGAACGCCGCTTAGCGGCATTCCGTTCCAGCCTGTGTCGGACCGGTTCACCGCCTTTGACCAAGTATTAATGCGAAAGAAAGTTGAGTGGGCCAGTGCGATTGCATTGGCCGCGACGGTTCTCACCGCTCTTCTGGGCGCCACGGGTTCGGGCGCCGCCGCATCGGATTTCATTCCGACGCTGGTAGAAACGACACCCGCCCCGCAGTTCGTTTCCGAACCGGTCGTGCAGGCACTGCCCACCACCGATGCCGAGGAAACCGAGACTCTCGACGTGGATTCCCTGGAACAACTGGTGTCCCAGCAGGAGACGCCGGATACCATGTCGCGCGACATGCGCTGCCTGGCCAGCGCGATCTATTTCGAAGCGCGTGGTGAATCGCTGGAAGGCCAGCTTGCCGTGGGGCGCGTGATCGTGAACCGCACCAAGTCGGGCCGCTTCCCCACCAGCTACTGCGGCGTGGTGTACCAGCCTTCGCAGTTCTCGTTCATCCGTGGCCGCGCGATGCCGGCCGTGCGCGAAGGCTCCTCCAGCTGGCAGGAAGCCGTAGCCGTCGCCCAGATCGCCGACGAAGGCGCCTGGAAGAGCAAGGCCAAGGGCGCGCTGTTCTTCCACGCCAAGCGCGTTTCGCCGCGCTGGAGCAAGCTGACGAAGCTGGCGCAGGTGGACAACCACGTCTTCTACCGCTGATCCTCTCCATCACCGATCGAAACGAAGCACCCCGGAGCAGCATAGGCCGCTCCGGGGTGCTTCGTTTTGCGCCATGACGCTGGTGGGTCAGGCCGCTTTCAGTTCGACCCAGACCGGTGCATGGTCGCTGGCCTTTTCCCGCCCGCGATGGACCTTGTCGACGCCGCAGGCGACCAACCGGTCGGCCAGTTCGGGTGACAGCAGCGAATGGTCGATGCGAAAGCCATGGTCGCGCTGCCAGGCACCGGCCTGATAATCCCAGTATGTCCACACCCCGCCACGCGGGTTGTGCGTGGCCAGCGCGTCGGTCCAGCCGTCTCCCAGCAGGCGGAAGTAGGCATTGCGCGATTCCGGCTGCATCAGCGCGTCGGCGGACATCGCGGGCGGCGCCCAGACATCGCGGTCGGTCGGAATGACGTTGTAGTCGCCGGTGACGATCGCAGGGACTTCTTCTGCGCGGATGGCGTCCATGCGGCGGCGCAGGCGTTCCATCCAGCGCAGCTTGTAATCGAACTTCGGGCCGGGCACGGGGTTGCCGTTGGGCAGGTAGATGCACACCACCCGCATGCCGAACACCTGCGCCTCGAGATAGCGCGAATGTTCGTCCTCCGGCTCTCCGTCCAGCCCGCGCTGGATTTCGACGG
Organism: Novosphingobium gossypii; assembly: GCF_050433305.1. Lineage (NCBI taxonomy): Bacteria > Pseudomonadati > Pseudomonadota > Alphaproteobacteria > Sphingomonadales > Sphingomonadaceae > Novosphingobium > Novosphingobium gossypii. The sequence continues at coordinate 309,959 of NZ_JBNPXM010000003.1, forward strand.
GCATTTCGCCATCGGCCAGGATGGCGACGCCGTTGAAGCCCTTCTGGCCGTGCCAGATGCCCTTGTAGCCCAGCTTCTCGAACTCGGCGATCGGGAAGCCTTCGTCCTGCGTCTTGATCTCCTGCAGGCAGGCGACCGCGGGGCGGGTTTCCGCCAGCCATTCCAGCAGGCGGGGCAGGCGTGCCTTCACGCCGTTGATGTTGAAGGTGGAGATTCTCATACCGAGAAGCTGGACCCGCAACCGCAGCCCGCAGCGGCGTTCGGGTTTTCCACCCGGAACGCGGCGCCGCCTAGCGATTCCACGAAATCCACCACGCACCCCTGCACGAGGTCGAGGCTGACTGAGTCCACCACCAGCTTCACGCCGTCCGTCTCGGCCACGCTGTCGTCGGCTTCGGGTGCGTCGGCCAGGCCGAATTTGTACTGGAAGCCCGAACAGCCGCCCCCTTCGACGGCAAGCCGCAGGATGGCGGGCTTGCCCTGCTTGTCGGCGATCGCGGCCACGCGCGCGGCGGCCGAGGGGCTGAGGGTGACGGTCTGGTCCATGCGCCTGATGTAGGCGCGCGCGACCCGCGCGGCAAGGCGCACGGGTCGCCCTCCAGTGTGCTTACGCTGTCTGGATATAATCCCGCATGGCGGCAGCTTCGGTTTCGATCTTGTCGATCCGGTACTTCACCAGATCCCCGATCGACACGAAGCCGACCATCCTGCCGTCCTGCACGACCGGCAGATGGCGGATGCGGCGCCGGGTCATCAGCGACAGCGCGGCCATGACAGACGTTTCTGGCTCTGCGGTGACGGGCATCGCGGTCATGATGTGGCCCAGCGGCATGTCGAGCACGTCCGCACCCACTTCGCGCAGTTTGTAGATCACGTCGCGCTCGGAGAAGATGCCGGCGATCTCACCGTTCTCCATCACCGGCACTGCGCCGATGCGCTTGTCCGCAAGTACGCCCGCCGCCTCGCGCACGGTCATGGCGACGTCGCAGGTGATAACGGCATCACGGCCTTCGATAATACGACCGATGGTCATCGTCAGCTCTCCCTGTATCGTGAAAGGCGCTTCTGTTCCCGCAGCTTGCGCCCGAGGGGAGCGTATCACAGGCCATCGGCATCCGTCACGCGCCTTGCGCAAGGGCCGCGTCAGGGCCAGATAGGAGGCGATGAAACCGCCCTCCGCTCTCGACGATCCGAACAAGGCGGCCCACGCCTGGGCGCGCTACCTTCGAATCATGCGCTGGATGATGACGATCACGATTGGGCTGGTGATCGGATCGGTGATCCTTCTCTACCGGTCGAACGGGATGGTTTCGATCCATTTCTACATCGCGACGGCGCTGGGCATCGGTTTCACGATGCTGATGGCTTCGGCGCTGATGGGGCTGGCGTTCCTGTCCAGCGGGACCGGGCACGACGAATCGATCGTCGATCCGCTTGAGGATGAAAATCCCTACAAGTGATGCCAGCTCAGCGCTGCGGCGCGTGCAGGCGAAATTCCTCTACCGGCTGACCGCCGATCAGGTGCTGCTGGATGACCTGTTCCAGCACGTCCTCGTTGCACGAGTGGTACCAGACCCCATCCGGCCAGACGACCGCGACCGGCCCGGCGTGGCATATCCGCAGGCAGTCCGCCTTGGTGCGGGCGATCCCGCCGCTGCCGTCAAGGCCCAACTGCTTGAGCCGCTTTTTCAGGAATTTCCACGCCGCCTGCCCTTTTTCCGGCGAGCAGCATTCGCCTTTCTGCGGTTCTGCGCAGATGAAGATGTGGCGACGGATCACGTCGCTGCCGGTCTTGGCGAAGGCGTCCTGCGCCTTGGCGATGCTGTGGCTGCCGCTCATCTTCGGGAAAGTAGGAACTGCCCGGCGTCAGGTCCAGACTTATGCCTTCTTGCCCACGATCCGGGCGATTTCCGCCGCCACCAGGCGTTCCACCATGGGCGGCAGGTTGCGGTCGAGCCATTCGGCAAGCGCCGGGCGCAACAGTTCGCGCGTCAGCGCTTCGAGCGAAGTTTCGCCGGAGCGGACGATCTGCGGCTGGGCGCCGGGCTCGGACAGCATTGCCAGCGCGGCCAGCGATTCGCGCATCGAATCGCGGGCACCATCGTGCAGCAGCGGGCCGTCATCCTCTTCCGGTGTGGACGACGGAATCTGCGCCGTTTCCTGCAGTTCGAGGATGTCATCCTCATCCTCTTCGACGTAGGTCGGTTCTGGCTCGCGCATCAGGCGTTCGGTGCGGCTGGTGCGGGTTTCCAAACGGGAATCGCGCGCGATGACCTGCTTGATCGACTGGAGGATTTCCTCCACCGAAGGTTCACCGTTCTGACGCATCATCGACCCCTGTTTGCGCACATACGCGCGAAGACCTGCCCCATAATCGGGATCAGGGCTCCTGCGAAGCGGGAATGTTGCCGTCCTGCACCGGTGTGTCAACGGTGCGCGTGGAGCGGGCCACGGGTGCGTCGTCGTCGTCCCAGTCGAAGAACTTGCCGCGCACCCGTTCGTAATTGGCATTGGGATCGTAAAGCGTCCCGCCGTCGAGGTTGAGATCGCGCGCTTCGGCCTTGCCCATCGCCGCCAGCAGGGTGAAGCCCGCGACGTAGGCATTGCGCCGCGCCGTCACCAGCGCGACCTGTGCGTTCAGCAGTTCCTGTTCCGCATCGAGGATGTCGAGCACGGTGCGCCGCCCGACCGAATTTTCCGCCCGCACCCCTTCGAGGCTCAGCGTCGCGGCCTCGACGGCCACTTGCGACGAGCGGATCAGGTCGTTCGAGGCAGCGTAGGAGGTGAAGGCCGAACGCACCTGCGCGATCACGTCGCGCTCGGTGGCGATCTCCTGTTCCAGCGTGGCTAACGCGGTGGCCTGCGCCTGCCGGCGCTGCGCGGCGGGAAGGCCGCCCTGGAAGACCGGGATCGACACCTGCACACCGGCCTGCGCAGAAGTATCGGTCTGCGAAACGGCGGCGTTCACGATGCCGCGGGCCAGCGTGTCGAAGTAGTTGTTGTAGGTGCCCTGCCCGAACAGCCTTACGGTCGGCAGGCGACCCGCCCCTGCCACGTCGATGTCCTTCTCGGCAGCCTTGCTGCGCTCGCGCGCGGCGATCAGGTCCGGGTTCGCGTCGAGCGCGATCATCGCCGCGTCGCTGGCGTTGGCGGGCAGGTTCGGCAGCGGCGGCGGCGCGTCGAGCGCTTCGGGCGCGCGACCGACGAAGCGGATGTAGGTTTCGCGGGCGGCGGCCAGATTGGCTTCCGCCGTCAGCAGATCGCTTTGCGCCGTGGCAAGGCGCGATTGCGACTGGGCGACGTCGGTGCGGGTGAGATTGCCGATCTCGAACCGGTCGTTCGTGGCATCGAGATTGGTGCGCAGCACGGCCACGTTCTTGCGGTTCAGCCCGGCGATTGCCTCGGTGCGGATCACGTCCATGTATGCCGCAACGACCTGGGAGAACACCGAAGCCTCTGTGCCGCGCAGATCGGCCTGCCCTGCACCGACCCTGATCTTCGCCGCCTTGACGCTGTTCTTGACCGACCCGCCCGAATAGATCGGCACGCCCAGTTGCGCATCGGCGGTGAAGATCTTCGACGGCGCCGTCAGCGAGTTTTCGCTCTGCTTCAGGTTCTTGACGTAAGTTTCAGTCGTATTGAGGCTGGGCAGCCCTGCCGCCCGCGCGATCGGCACGCCTTCGTCGGTGGCGCGCTGCTGCGCGCGCGCCGCTTCGAGGGTGGGGTTTGTCTGGTACGCCGAGACAAGCGCATCGCGCAGGGAATCCGCCCGCGCAGGCGCGCCGGCGGCCAGTATCAGACATCCCCCCGCGAGCAGCCCGGCGCGCAACGCGAACCGGGCCATGCTCAGAAGCTCCAGCGTTTGGGAGCGGCAAATTCGGACAGGACGGGGATTCCCAGCTCCGCCAGCGGCAGCAGCGAGGTGACGCCATTGGCCTTGGTGCCGGCGGCGAGACGGGTCACGCCACGCTCGGTCAGGCCGGTGACCACGCGGCCACCTTCGACAAGGCGCGCGGAAAGCGCATCGGGCAGCACTTCGATGGCGCCGTCGATGACGATGAGGTCGTACTCACCGGCGCCGGGCTCGCCGGCACCAGCGGGCGCCACCGCATCGAGCGTACCTACCAGCGGGCGCAGCAGCGTGGCAAGGTATCCTTCGCCGTCGCCGACCAGCAGAACCTTGTCGGTCTTCTTCGGTGCGGCTTCCTGCAGCGTCTTGCCCTGAACCAGCGGGGCACCGAGGAACCTGCCGTCGCCCAGCGGCACGGCACGGTCAATGTAGGCGGCGTCGCGCAGTTCGGCGGGAACGAAGTTTTCACGTGGAACATTCGCCATCGCTTCGAGCACCCACGGCTCGTTCACGCCGCTGGTACGCAGCTGGCTGACGATCATGGCGCGGCGGGCTTCAGCAAAGTTGGTGGCAGGTGCCGACCGGTCCTCGGTCAAGGTCATTCGTGTATTCCCTCACTCGCTCGCGGATGATGCGGCAATTCGCTGCAATCGCGAAGACGACACTGATGGGCCCGCTTCTATGCGAACCCGTGCCCAAGGCCAAGCCCTATGCGACGACGCCCGTCGATCCGATCAAGCACTTTGACGATCACCCCCGCCCGTCCTATGGAGCGGCGCAAATCCGACGTAATCCGCCAGATCGGGCCAAGAAGACCGGAGCGAATTTCCATGACAGAAATGGTGACCATCCGCGAAGAGGACCTCATCGAGTCCGTCGCCGACGCATTGCAGTACATCAGCTACTTCCACCCGATGGACTATATCCGCGCGCTGGGCGACGCCTACGAAGCGGAACAGGGCCCGGCGGCCAAGGACGCGATTGCGCAGATCCTGACCAACAGCCGCATGTGCGCCGAAGGTCACCGCCCGCTCTGCCAGGATACCGGCATCGTCAACGTCTTCATCGAGTGGGGCCAGAACTGCCGCCTCGAATCCGACCGGTCCTTGCAGGAAGTCGTCGATGACGGCGTGCGCCGGGCCTACAACCATCCCGAAAACAAGCTGCGCGCCTCAGTGCTGGCCGACCCCGCCTTCACCCGCCGCAACACCAAGGACAATACGCCTTGCGTGCTGTCGGTGGAGATGGTGCCGGGTTCGAAAATCTCGGTCGACGTCGCGGCCAAGGGCGGCGGGTCCGAGAACAAGTCCAAGTTCAAGATGATGAACCCCAGCGACTCCATCGTCGACTGGGTGATCGAGATGCTGCCGCAGATGGGCGCCGGCTGGTGCCCGCCGGGCATGCTGGGCATCGGCATCGGCGGCACTGCGGAACACTGCGTCAAGCTGGCCAAGCAGAGCCTGATGGAGCCGATCGACATGGCCCAGCTCAAGCAGCGCGGGCCGCAGAACGATATCGAAGCGCTGCGCATCGAGATCTTCGACAAGGTCAACGCGCTGGGCATCGGCGCGCAGGGCCTTGGCGGTTTGGCGACGATCCTCGACGTCAAGATCCTCGACTGGCCGTGCCATGCCGCGGGCAAGCCCGTCGCCATGATCCCCAACTGCGCCGCCACCCGCCACGCGCACTTCACGCTGGACGGTTCGGGCCCGAGCTTCCTTGAGACGCCCAACCTCGACGAGTGGCCCAAGGTGGAGTGGAAGCCCAGCAAGGAAGCGAAGAAGATCGACCTCGACACGCTAACCGCCGAGGACGTCCAGAGCTGGAAGCAGGGCGACCGTCTGCTGCTGAACGGCAGGATGCTGACCGGTCGCGACGCCGCGCACAAGCGCATCGCCGACATGCTGGCGAAGGGTGAGGAACTGCCCGTCGATTTCAAGGGCCGGGTGATCTACTACGTCGGCCCGGTCGATCCGGTGCGCGAGGAAGTCGTCGGCCCCGCCGGCCCGACCACCGCGACCCGCATGGACAAGTTTTCCGACACCATGCTCGACCTTGGCCTGCTCGCCAGCATCGGCAAGTCCGAGCGCGGCCCGGCGGCGACTGCCTCGATCGCGAAGCACAAGTCGGCCTACCTGATGGCGGTCGGCGGCGCGGCCTACCTCGTCGCCCGCGCGATCAAGGAAGCCAAGGTCGTCGGCTTCGAGGATCTGGGCATGGAGGCGATCTACGAGTTCACCGTGCAGGACATGCCGGTGACCGTGGCCGTCGATTCCGAAGGCAACAACGTCCACACGCTGGCCCCGCCGGTGTGGAAGACGAAGATCGCCGAAGAACACCTGCTGGCATAAGCGGCGTTTCGTACCGGATGAGAGGGCGCGCGGGCAATCGCGCGCCCTTTTTCCGTTCCAGCAATGAAGACCATTGCGTCGCCTTCGATCAATGTTGCGTGTGGGGCGCCAACACGCAAAATCCTGCGAACAATCGGCTGCCTATTTGAAACGCAGCGCGATATTCTAAGCCCGTCCGCATGCCGGACAAAGGAGAGCCTGACCGTGACCGCCGGAGCACGCCTGACGATCGACCTGGCCGCACTGGCCGGCAACTATCGCCTGATCCGCGAACAGGTCGGCCCTGCCGCAGTAGGCGGCGTGGTCAAGGCGAACGGCTATGGCCTTGGCGCGGTCGAGGTTGCCCGCACCCTCATCGCCGAGGGTTGCCGCCATATCTTCGTTGCGCTGCAAGGAGAGGCCGAGGCGCTGGTGCCGCAGCTGGACGGCACCGCGCAGGTCTACATCCTCAATGGCCTGCTGCCCGGCGGCGAAGGCCCTTGCGCGGCGCTGGGCGCGGTGCCGGTGCTCAATTCGCTGGATCAAACGGAGCGCTGGGCGGCGCAGGCGGCATCGTCCGGGCGGCGGCTGCCGGCGGTGCTGCAGGTGGACACCGGCATGTCGCGCATGGGCTTCCCCGCCGACGAACTGGACGTCCTGCTGGCCCGGCCCGCCCTGCTGGAGCGCATCGACCTGCGCTTCGTGATGAGCCACCTTGCCTGTGCCGACACCCCTGCCGATGCCGCCAACGCCGCGCAGGCGGCCCGATTTGCGCAAATCGCGGCGCGGTTTCCCGGCGTGCCGCGCGCGCTCGACAACAGCGGCGGCGCGTTCCACCCGCGCGGGCACTTCGACCTCGTTCGCGCCGGGATTGCGCTTTATGGCGGTGCGCCGAACGACCGGGCCAATCCGATGCAGCCGGTCGTCACGCTGGAGGCGCGCATCGCGCAGCTTCGCACGATCCCGGCGGGGACCGGCGTGGGCTATGGCCTGACCTTCCGCACCACGCGCGAAACCCGCATCGCGACCATCCCGGTGGGCTATGCCGACGGCTGGCCGCGCTGCCTGGGCAATGTCGGCAGCGCATATGTCGCGGGGCACCGCGTGGCCGTTGCCGGGCGCGTGTCGATGGACAGCATGACGCTGGACGTCACCGACGTGCCTGCAGAGCACCTCTATCCCGGCGCGCCGGTGGAACTGCTGGGGCCGCATCAGGGCATCGATGCTGTCGCGGCGGACGCGGGCACCATTTCCTATGAAATCCTGACTCAACTCAGTCGCCGGTACGAACGGGTCTATCTGCCCGCCAAACCCGCTTAACGGAGCACCCTGTGATGAAGATCGCGATCCTTGGCAGCGGCGTCATTGGCGTGACGTCGGCGTGGTATCTGGCGCAGGCCGGGCACGAGGTCGTCGTGATCGACCGGCAGGACGGCCCGGCGCTGGAAACCAGCTTCGCCAACGCGGGTGAGATTTCGCCCGGCTATGCCTCGCCCTGGGCCGCGCCCGGCATTCCGATGAAAGCAGCGCGCTGGCTGATGATGAAGCATGCGCCTCTGATCCTGCGCCCCCATGCTGACATGGCGATGCTGCGCTGGCTGGTGGCGATGCTGGGCAACTGCAACGCGCGAGACTACGCCATCAACAAGGGCCGGATGGTGCGCCTCGCAGAGTTCAGCCGCGACTGCCTGATGGCGCTGCGTGCCGAGACCGGCATCCGTTACGACGAGCGGATGCAGGGCACCCTGCAGCTGTTCCGCGAACAGAAGCAGCTGGATGGCATCGGCAAGGACGTGGCCGTGCTGCAGGCTGATGGCGTGCCGTTCGAGGTGCTGGACAAGGCAGGCTGCATCGCCGCCGAGCCGGGCCTTGTCGCCAGCGCCGCGCCGATCGCGGGCGGCCTGCGCCTGCCGAACGACGAGACCGGGGACTGCTTCAAGTTCACCAACGCGCTTGCAGCGATGGCGGCGGACAAGGGCGTGCAGTTCATGAACAGCACCGCGATCACCCGGCTGGTCGAGGACGGCGGACGCATCGTGCGGGTGGAAACGGATAAGGGGCCGGTCACCGCCGATGCCTATCTGGTTGCGATGGGCAGCTTTTCGCCGCAGCTGATCGCGCCGCTGGGCATCCGCCTGCCGGTCTACCCGGTTAAGGGATACTCGCTGACGGTGCCGATCGTGGACGAGGCGCGCGCACCCGTCTCCACCCTGCTGGACGAAAGCTACAAGGTGGCGATCACCCGGCTGGGCGACCGCATCCGCATCGGCGGCATGGCGGAAATATCGGGCTTCCGGTGCGACCTGCCGCCCGAACGCCGCGCCACGCTGGAGCATTCGGCGGGATCGCTGTTCCCCGGCGCGGGGGCGATGGAGCAGGGCACGTTCTGGTGCGGCCTCAGGCCCATGACGCCGGACAGCACCCCCGTGATCGGGCCGACGAAAGTGCCCAACCTGTTCCTCAATACCGGCCACGGCACGCTGGGCTGGACGATGGCCTGCGGCTCCGCCCACGTCATCGCCGACCTCATCGGCGGCAGGACACCCGCGATCGAGACTTCCGATCTGGCGATCAGCCGGTACTGAGCGAAACCCTCCCCCTTCAAAGGATACCCTTCATGACCATCACCCGCATCGATCAGGGCCCGCGCATGAGCGAGGCCGTCATCCACGGCGACACCATCTATCTGGCCGGACAAGTCGGCAATCCGGGCGAAAGCGTGGCTGAGCAGACCCGCACCGCCCTTGCCGAGATCGAGGAACTGCTGGCGAAGACCGGCAGCGACAAGGACCACCTGCTGTCGGCCACCATCTGGCTGGCGGATATCGCCACCTTCGAGGAAATGAACGGCGTGTGGGACGCCTGGATCGCCGGCCACGCCGCCCCTGCGCGCGCCACCGGCGAGTCGCGTCTGGCAACGCCGGACTACAAGGTCGAGATCATCGTCATCGCCGCCAAGGCGTAAGGATCAAGGGGGGGGCAGCCGGCACTGTCTTCACCGGGACGGCCCTGCAGGTTGCCCCCTGCCCCCCTTCGACCAACGACTTATTTGCGCCGATCGGCAGTACTGGCGCGACAGGCCGTTTCCGCGTTAGACGGGTACGGTGATGATGGATGCCGCCGCCCCTCACCCCCGCGTGCCTGCGCGGATGGTCCTGCTGTCGCTTGCCGCGCTGTGGGCCTGCTATTTCATCGTCGCCAGCCTGCGCGGGGTGTTCCAGGGGTTCGACCTAGACTGGCCGATCATCTCGCGGCGCCTGACGATCTGCATCGTGTCCATGCTCATCATGGCGGCGGTCTGGCCGCTGCTGCAGCTGCTGGACCGCAAGCCGGGAGCCGTGCGCTTCGGCATCGTGCTGGTCGGCGCACTGCCGCTTTCGCTGGTGCTGAGCATCGTCAACAGCGCGATCTTCGCCGATATCGAAGTCACCGGATATGGCAGCGAACAGGATGCCGCGGCGGTCAAGGCGGGCAATCTGCGCATCAGCCGGGACGAGGCAGGCAATATCCTTGTGGACCTGCCCAAGCTGGCGCCCCCCCCCGCCCCGCCCCCGCCAAGCGGTGCGCCGGACTCAAGCGATGCCGCGCCCGAAGTACCCGCCCCGCCGACCGAGCAGGCGGCCGACCCGGCTTCATCGGCCATCACCATCCACACCGGACCGCCGCTGGACAAGGACATGCGCTGGTGGGCGGCCATCGCTGACAATGCGTTCGGCCGCTACTTCCTCGTCATCGCCTGGGTGGCGCTCTACTTCGCGCTGGCCAAGGCAGAGGAGGCGCGCGCCGCCGAACGGCGCGAGGGCGAATATCGCCGCGCCGCTGAAGCGGCAGAGCTGCGTTCGCTGCGCTATCAGGTCAATCCGCACTTTCTGTTCAACACGCTGAACTCGCTGTCGGCGCTGGTGATGGTGGGGCGGCAGGAGGAAGCGGAGGAGATGATCCAGACGCTTTCCACCTTCTATCGCCGCACGCTGTCGGGCGATCCGACCAACGATCTGTCGCTGGTGGACGAGATCGAACTGCAGCGGCTCTACTTCGCGATAGAGGCGGTTCGCTTCCCCAATCGATTGCTGACTCACATCGATATTGACGAAGCCGTTCTCGATGCGAAAGTTCCGGGCATGATCCTGCAACCGCTCATCGAGAATTCCGTGAAGTACGCCGTGGCCGCCACCCAGCAGCCGGTGACCATCGCGATAGAGGCGCGCCGCGAAGGCGGCCAGCTGGTGATCGCGGTGCACGATGACGGGCCGGGGGAACACGGCGCGGATCGCCGGCTGAAGACCGAGGGCTGCGGCATCGGCCTTGCCAACGTGCGCGACCGCCTGCGCGCGCGCTATGGTGAAGCCGCGAAGATCACTTTCGGCCCACAGGCCAACGGCGGTTTCGCCACGATCCTGCGCATGCCGTTGGAGACGGGCCGTGGCTGATCCGATGGACGGTGCCATCCCGGCCCTTACCGCCGCCCCGGCAACTCCGCTGCGCACGCTGATCGTCGATGACGAACCGCTGGCGGTGGAACGAATGCAGGTGATCTGTTCGCGGATCGACGGCGTTACCGTGGTCGGTACCGCCAGCGACGGGCAGGCCGCCCTGCGCCTGATAGAGGCGCTGTCGCCCGATCTGGTGCTGCTGGACCTGACCATGCCCGAGATGGACGGCCTGACCGTGGCGCGCACGCTGGGCGGGCAGGCCAATGCCCCTGCGGTCATCTTCGTCACCGCGCACGATGAGTTCGCGGTGGAGGCATTCGATCTCGACGCGGTGGATTACGTGCTCAAGCCCGTCGCACCAGACCGGCTGCAGCGCGCCGTCGCCCGCGTCGTTTCGCGTCGGGGGGAACGGACGCAGCCGCCGGCAGGTCAGTGGCTTGAGGAGTTCTGGGTGCCGCACCGCTCCGAACTGGTTCGCGTGCCCGCCACCGACGTCCAGCGCATCGATGCCGAGCGCGACTATGTGCGCCTGCATGTTCGCGAACAGAGCTATCTGCTGCTCCAGACCATCACCAGCCTTGAGGAACGGCTGGACCCCGAACGCTTCATCCGCATCCACCGCAGCTGCATCCTGCAGCGCAACCACGTCTCGGGCCTGCGCCACGAAGGGCTGGGCGTGTGGTCGGCGGAGACCACGGACGGGGAAGCGCTGCGGATCGGGCGCACGTATCTGCCGGGCGTGAAGAAGATGGCGGGGCGGTAGTTTTCGGCTGCGGGAACCGGGGGCGCACATCGCCGCTTTTCCGGTAATGGCCCGCGATTTCTCCTGGATCAGACCCGAACCTTGGGGAATCCACGTCGTTCCCGCCGATTGCTGGATCGACCCGGCGCGCCCCGTGGATCGTGCGCTGGTAACGCATGGCCACGCCGACCATGCCCGCGGCGGCCACGGCGCCACTTTCGCCACGCCCGAAACGCTGGCGATCATGAAAGTGCGCTACGCCACCGAAGAAGGCGCGGTGTCCGTGCCCTACGGCGAACGCATCGCCTTGCCCGGCGGCGTCCACACCACCTGGATACCGGCGGGCCATGTCCTGGGATCGGCGCAGATCCTGCTGGAACACGCGGGCGAACGGATCGTCGTCACCGGCGATTTCAAGCGCCGCCCCGACCCCACCTGCCCGCCGTTCGAGGTCACCCCCTGCGACGTCCTCATCACCGAGGCGACGTTCGGCCTGCCCGTCTTCCGCCACCCCCCGGTTGAGGAGGAGGTCGCCAAGCTGCTCTCAGCGCTTGCCGCCAACCCGGAGCGCTGCGTGCTGGTGGGCGCCTATGCGCTGGGCAAGGCGCAGCGGCTGATCGCCGAACTGCGCCGCGCCGGGCACACCGACACGATCTGGCTGCACGGCGCGATGGAGCGGATGTGCCGCCTCTACGAAGAACTGGGGGTGGACCTCGGCGACCTGCGGCTGGTGGCCGATGCCGCGAAGGACGAACTGGCAGGCGCGATCATCGTCGCCCCGCCCTCTGCGCTCAACGACCGCTGGAGCCGCCGCCTGCCCGATCCGATCACCGCGATGGCATCCGGCTGGATGCGCGTGCGCCAGCGGGCGCGCCAGCGCATGGTGGAACTGCCGTTGGTGATCTCCGACCATGCCGACTGGGACGAACTGACCCAGACCGTGATCGACGTGAATCCGGCGGAGACATGGATCACCCATGGCCGGGAGGAAGCCATGCTGCGCTGGTGCCAGCTGAACCAGCGCAAGGCCCGCGCGCTGGCGCTGGTGGGATACGAGGACGAGGATGACTGACCGCCCCCGTCCTCGGCCCCGCCCCCACGACTGGATCGAGCATTAGATGGAGGAGTTCGCCGCCCTTCTCGATGCGCTGGTCTATACCCGCAGCCGCAATGCCAAGCTCAAGCTGCTGGCGGACTACCTGCGCGACACGCCCGACCCCGACCGCGGCTGGGCGCTGGCTGCGCTGACCGACGGGCTGGACTTTCCGGCGGTGAAAAGCTCCACCATCCGCAACCTGCTGACCGAGCGGATCGACCCGGTGCTGTGGACGCTCAGCCGCGAATACGTGGGCGATTCCGCCGAAACCGCCAGCCTGCTCTGGCCCGAACCGCCCGAAGCGCCCTCTCCCCCCACGGTTTCGGAAGCGGTCGATGCCCTTTCCCGCATGACGCGCGCGAACGTGATGGCGGACCTGCCCCGGCTGCTCGACCGGCTCGATGCCAACGGGCGCTATGCCCTGCTGAAGCTGGCGACGGGTGCGATGCGCATCGGCATCTCGGCGCGGCTGGCCAAGACCGCCTTCGCGCAGGCCTTCGACGTGGCGGTGGAGGACGTGGAGGAGCACTGGCACGGCCAGAGCGCCCCCTACGCCCCGCTGTTCGACTGGGCCGCGCACGGGGCCGAGCCCCCCAATTCCGAAGACCTGCCGCTGTTCCGCCCCTTCATGCTGGCCCACGGGCTGGAGGATGCCGAGGTCGATCTGGCCAACTATGCCGCCGAGTGGAAATGGGACGGCATCCGCGTGCAGGTCGTGCGCGCAAAGGGCGAAGCCGGCACGGGCGAGACGCGGGTCTATTCCCGCTCCGGCGACGACATTTCCGCCACATTCCCCGAAATCGCGCAGGCGCTGGACATCGACGCGGTGCTGGACGGTGAACTGCTGGTGCGCGGGTCGCATCAGGGCGGCGAAACCGGCGGCGCGGCCAGCTTCAACGCCCTGCAGCAGCGGCTGGGCCGCAAGGCCGTGTCGAAGAAGATGCGCGAGGAATACCCCGCCTTCGTGCGCCTTTACGACGTGCTGATCCTGGAGGGACGCGAACTTCGCGCCCTTCCGTGGGAAGAGCGGCGCAAGGCGCTGGAGGCCCTGCTGCCGCGGCTGGACCCGGCGCATTTCGATATTTCCACCGTGATCCCCGCCGCCGACTTCGCCGATCTGGCCGCCATCCGCGACCGCGCCCGCGATGACGCGATCGAAGGGGTGATGCTAAAGCGGCGCGACAGTCCCTATGTCGCCGGGCGCAAGACGGGGCTGTGGTACAAGTGGAAGCGTGATCCGCTGCTGATCGACTGCGTGCTGATGTATGCTCAGCGCGGTTCGGGCAAGCGCAGCTCGTTCTATTCCGACTACACCTTCGGCTGCTGGGACGGCGATCCCGATGCAGGCGCGGAACTGCTGCCGGTGGGCAAGGCCTACTTCGGGTTCACCGACGAGGAACTGAAGTGGCTGGACCGCCATGTCCGCAACCACACCGTCAACCGCTTTGGCCCCGTGCGCGAGACGGACAAGTCGCTGGTGTTCGAGGTGGCGTTCGATTCCGTCCACGCCAGCAAGCGGCACAAGTCCGGCGTTGCCATGCGCTTCCCCCGCATCAGCCGCATCCGCGCCGACAAGCCCGCGCACGAAGCCGACCAACTGGACACGCTGCGCAAGCTTATTCGGGATTGACGCGGAACTGCTTCTCGCGCGATGTCGCGCCGCGCAGCAGCTGCACCTGCGACGACGGAAGGCCCAGCGCGCGGGCCAGCAGTTCGCGGACGGCGTCGTTGGCCTTGCCGTCCTCGGGCTTTGCGCGAACCTTGATGCAGACCCGGCCCTGTTCGACCTCCATCGTCTCCACGCGGGCGCCGGGAGTGACGCGCACGGCGATGCGCCCTTCACCGTCCACCAGCGCGCGCAACACGTCCCTCTCCGGCAGGGCCGCCCGCACCCGTGCCATCAGTCTGCCAGGCCCAGCGCCTCTGCATGGCGGCGCCCGTTCAGGACGTAGCCATGCACGCCCGCGCGGTTGGCGGCCACTGCCGCATCGTCCAGATCGCGCAGGTACTTTGCCGGGCGGCCCATCCACAGCTGGCGTGCGCCGATGCGCTTGCCGGTCAGCTGCGCGCCTGCCGCCAGCATGCCGTCCGCCTCGATGTACGACCCGTCCATGACGATGGCGCCCAGCCCCACGAAAGCCCCGTCTTCCAGCGTGCAGCCGTGGACCATCGCCATGTGGCCGATCAGCACGCCCTCGCCGATGATCGTGGCGTAGCCTTCGGGGCGGTGCGGCTTGGGGCTGTCGCAATGGACGACGCTGCCGTCCTGGACGTTACTGCGCGCGCCGATGACGACGCGGTTGACGTCGGCGCGGATCACGCAGTTGTACCAGATGCTGACGTCCTGCCCGATCTCCACGTCGCCGATGATGCGGCAGCCGGGGGCGATGAAGGCGCTGGAATGGATGCGCGGGGCCTTGCCGTGGAAGGCGGCGATGGTGATGTCGGTTCGCGTTGCGGTCATGGGTTCCCCGTCAGCCTGCTCCAGCGAACATAGGGCAGGATGGAGGCGTGATCGTCCGTCCAGGGTTCCGCCTTACGTTCGTCCAGCCCCATCCATGGGCGCTCGGGTCGCGCCCTGGCAAGGGCGTCCAGCACTCCCGTGTCCGCCGACAGCGCGATCCAGCGCGAGGGGGTATAGCGCACCTCGTCGCTGGGCAGGTCCAGCCGCGAGATCGCGCGCAGCCCTGTTGCCCGTGCGTTGGCGCCGACCACCGGGCCAAGGTCGATGTAGCGGTTGGAGATGTGCAGCATCAGCAGCCCGCGCGGGGTCAGCGCGCGGCGATAGACCTGCAGCGCCTCCGTCGTCAGCAGGTGCATGGGGATCGCGTCGGACGAGAACGCATCTATCACCAGCACGTCGAAGGTGCGGGGCCGCACCCTGGCCAGTTCCAGCCTGGCATCGCCGATCACCACCCGCGCCTGCGGAGCGCAATCGCGCAGGAAGGTAAAGTGGCCCTCGGTGGAAAAGCGCAGCACCACCGGGTCGATCTCGAAGAAGGTCCATGACTGGCCCGGCCGGGCGGCGCAGGCGAGCGATCCGGTGCCCAGCCCGACCACGCCCACCCGCGCGTGCCGGCCCTCTATCGACGGCGCCGCTGCCAGTGCCAGCGCCACGCCTGAACCGGGGCCGTAATACGTCAGCGCATCGCGTGCATCTGCCGGGTTCAGCGATTGCATCCCATGCAGCGTCGTTCCGTGCGCCAGCGAGCGGAAACGACCGTCCGATCCATCGCGCAGGGTATAGATGCCGAAGTAGCTGCGCGTCCGCTCTCCCGCTGCGGTCGCGCGGATCGTGGCCCAGCCCCCCTGCCCGATCATGGAGATCAGCAATACCGCGAAGAACGCCCAGCGCCAGCCCATCACCACGATGCCGATGCCGACGATGAAGACGTCCAGCAGCAGCGTGAAAAGGCCCTGTTCCGGGTCGAGCGCGGTGTCGGACAGCAGCCAGCCGAGGAACATCGCGAAGCCCACCGCCACTATCAGCGCGACGCGGGCCATGCCGGGTTCCATCCCCTCGCCCTCGTTCCAGCGCAGCAGCGGTTGCAGCGGCATGAGCAGCGCGGCGGCCAGCACCAGCAACGGATGCTCCCACGCCCAGTCGAACACCAGCGGCGCAACCAGTGCGGTGAAGACCCCGCCCAGCGCCCCGCCCGCCGACATGACGAGGTAAAAGCGCGTCAGCTGCCCTTCTGCCGGGCGCAGGTCATAGAGGCGCGCGTGCAGCGTGGTGGCGATGCACAGCAGCAGCAGGCACGAACCGCCCACCGCCCACAGCGTGCCCGAACCGTTCGACAGCATGGCCGAACTGCCCAGAAACAGCACTGCCACCGGCGCAACCCGGCTCACCGCGATGGCAGCCCAGCGGCGGTCGGCGAAGGCGACGACGAAGCTGAGGAGGTAGAGCCCCAGCGGGATCACCCACAGCAGCGGCATCGCGAAGATGTCGGTGGTGAGGTGCGTCGTCGTCGACAGCATCAGGCCCGACGGCACCGCCGCCAGCAGCAGCCATAGCACGATGGTGCGCGGGGCGATGTGCTCCGCCGTGCCCTCTTGCGCCGCCGGGGGCGGGGCATTGCGGCGGCTCCATCCAGCCAGCGCGACAAGCAGCACCAGCACCGCGAAGCCGCCCGACCACGCGAGGCTCTGCGCCCGCACGCTCAGCAGTGGCTCTGCCAGCAGCGGATAGGCGATCAACCCGGCAAAGCTGCCAAGGTTGGATGCGGCGTAGAGCGCCCACGGCGCCCCTGCCCCCGGTGCGGCGGCGAACCAGCGTTGCATCAGCGGGGCCTGCGCCGAGACCACGAAGAACACCGGCCCGATGCTGGCGCCCAGCAGCAGCGGCACCCATGCGGCTTCAGGCAGGCCGGGCATATGCGGCAGCGCGATCAGCCCCACCGGCAGGGTCGTCGCGGCCACCAGCAGCAGGATGATGTGCGTCATCGCCTGCCGCCGCACGGTCAGCCGGCCCAGCCAGTGGGCGTAGGCGTATCCCGCTAGCAGCAGCGCCTGATAGACCAGCATCGCGCTGTTCCACACGTTCGGCGCGCCGCCCAGCCGGGGCAGCGCCATGCGTGCGACCATCGGCTGGACCAGAAACAGCAGGAAGCTGCCGACAAGGATCGTGGCGACGAACAGCCCGCGCCGTGCGGGGGTGGCGCCGGGGATGGGATTTGCGTCTGCGGTCTGCATCATGCGCGCGGTGTTGCTCCCAGTTGCAGGGCAACAGGTACGGGCTGGCGGCGGCGAAGGATACCCTTCACGGCCGCCCGGCGCAGATCAGGCCCGCCCGCGCCACGCCTCTGCGGTGATCGCGTGGACGATGGTGTCGCCCACCGGCGGCGTGAAGCGCGGATCGACGAACGCCAATTCGTCGCGCCGGACCATGCCCAGCCGCAGCATCAGGCCCCAGCTGGCGGTGTTTTCGATATTGGTGAGCGCAAAGATTTCCCGCGCGCCGAAGCGATCGAACCCGGCGTCGAGCGAGGCGGCGGCGGCTTCCTTCGCATAGCCCTGCCCCCACGCATCCTCGCGCAGGCGCCAGCCGATCTCCATCTCGCCGGAAAAGCCTGCGCCCGGCGCGTCGATCACCTTGAGGCCGCAGAAGCCCAGCATCGCGCCGTCGGCCTTGCGTTCCACCACCCAGAACGTGTGGCCCAGCCGCTGCTGGAAACCCGCCACGCGCTCTCCGAACAGCGCCACTCTGGCATCGTCCATCACCCCGCCAAGGTGGCGCATGACGGCGGGCGTGTTGGTGACGGCGGCGAAACGCGCAAGGTCGCCGTCGCGCCAGTCGCGCAGGATCAGACGTTCGGTTTCGATCTCAGTCACCGGACGGGGCACGCAGCAGCCGTGCGGCGTGGGCGGCGTGGTACGTCAGCACGCCCGATGCACCCGCGCGCTTGAACGCGGTCAGGGTTTCCAGGACCATCGTGTCGCGGTCCGCCGCGCCGGCTGCCACCGCATGTTCGATCATCGCGTATTCGCCCGACACCTGATAGGCGAACACCGGCACCTCGAACGTGTCCTTCACCCGGCGGATGATGTCGAGGTAGGGCAGGCCCGGCTTGACCATCACGGTGTCGGCGCCTTCGGCCAGGTCCATCTCGACTTCGCGCAGCGCTTCCTCGCTGTTGCCATAGTCCATCTGGTAGGTCTTCTTGTCGCCTTTCAGCAGCCCGCGCGAGCCGACCGCGTCGCGGAACGGGCCATAGAACGCCGAGGCGTACTTGGCGGCATAGCTCATGATCTGGACGTTGATGTGGCCCGCGTCCTCCAGCGCGTCGCGGATAGCGGCGATGCGGCCGTCCATCATGTCGGACGGGGCGATGATGTCCGCGCCCGCATTCGCCTGATTGAGCGACTGGCCGACCAGCGCCTCAACCGTCTCGTCGTTGAGGACATAGCCGGCATCGTCGATCAGGCCGTCCTGCCCGTGGCTGGTGTAGGGATCGAGCGCCACGTCGGTCAGCAGGCCGATCCGGTCGCCAAGGTCTGCGCGGATGGCACGGATCGCCCGGCACATCAGGTTGTCCGGGTTGAGCGCTTCGGCTCCGTCCGGGCTGCGGCGGTCGGGCTGGGTGTGCGGAAACAGCGCCAGCACGGGGATGCCCAGCGCCACCGCTTCCTTCGCGCGTTCGACGATGAGGTCTACCGACCAGCGCGACACGCCCGGCAGCGCGGCGATCGGCTGCTCCACGCCTTCTCCGTCGGTGATGAACAGCGGCCAGATGAGGTCCGCCGGGGTCAGTACCGTCTCGCGGTGAAGCGCGCGGCTCCATGCGGTAGCGCGGGTGCGGCGGAGGCGGGTGTGGGGATACGTGCCGGTCATGGCGCGCTGTGTGCCGCAAAACGGGCAGGGGGGCAATCGACCGGGCGTTGCGATTTGCGTGGGGTAAAGTGCGCGAAGCAGGCTTCGACGAACTTACCGCGCCAGCTTGTCGATCTCTCGGGTGGCTTGGGCGGTATCTTCATGCACCGGCTCTATCGATCCCAGCGCTGCGCCCGGCGCCACGCCCAGCAGCGCGTTCAGCCTTGCCTTGAAGGCATCGCGTTCGCGTCCGTCGATCTCGGGCCGCTGGATCACGGCGATGCCGGCGGGGTTGATGGTGCGACCGCCGCGATAGGCCTCGAAATGCAGGTGCGGCCCGGTGGAAAGCCCGGTCGATCCGACATAGCCGATCACCTGCCCGGCCCGGACCTGCGTGCCGCCCCGCACCGCGATCCGGCTCATGTGGCCATAACCGGTGCCCAGCCCGCCGGAATGCTGCAGGCGCACGTAGTTGCCGTGCCCGCCATGCCGTCCGGCGAAACTCACCACCCCGTCCGCCACCGCGTAGATGGGCGATCCATAAGGCGCGCCGAAGTCGATCCCGGCATGCATGCGGACATAGCCCAGGATCGGGTGCCGTCGCCCGCCATAGGGCGATGTGATGCGCGTGCTTGCCACCGGCTGGCCGATGGGCACGGCGCGCGGCTGGCCGATGGCGCTGGCCGCGAACATCTGACCGTCGTTACCCCAGCGCATCAGCTGCAGCTTCGATTTGCCGCCACGCTCCACCCCGGCATAAAGCAGGTCGCCCACTTCGCGCTCGCCTTTGGCGGAACGCTTGTAGGACACGATCATGTCGAACTGGTCGCCCGCGTGCAGGTCGCTGTCGAGGCTGAGATACTTGTCCACTGCCCGGAGATAGGACTGAATGGCCCCCAGCGGCGCTCCGGCGTTGCGGGCAGAGCGATAGAGGCTAGAGCCGACAGTCCCGCGAATGCGCAGCGGCGTGTCATCTACACGGATGGGGTGGCGTACTGCCGTCAGCCCGCCCGCTCCGCGTTCTATCGACAGATCTAGGTCGAAGCGCGCGCGGAACGCCAGCGAATCGAGCATCCGCGCCGCGCCCTGCGCCGGGCGGCGGCCCAGCGTGATGTCGAACTGCGTGCCGGACCCAATCTCTCCGGCAGGGACGACCTGGCCCACCAACTGCGTCACCTGCGCCACGTCGGCGGCGCCAAGGCCCGCGCGCTCCAGCAGGCGGGGCAGGGTGTCGCCGGCGCCCAGCGTAGAGACCAGCTGCAGCGTCGGACGTTCCGGCACCCCGATCAGCGGGCTGACCAGCGGCGTCGCGCCCATGTGCCGGCCGGTGTCTGCGCCCAGCGCAAGCGGCGCGATGGACTGGCTGCGGAACTCGTCGCGCTGTGCAGGGGTCAGCGGCATCGTCGCGGCGGCCTGAACGGCGCTGAAGCCGGGCAGCAGCACCAGCGCGGTGGCGCTCAGCCCCAGCATCGTGGCAAGTCCGCGCAGCCAGGTGCGACTGCCGATGTCGGTAGCCAGATCGGGCGCCAGATCGACGCGCGCGCACCATCCCTCGATAGCAGCGCGCAAGCCGGGGCGAGGTGCGGCGTTCCGTTCGGCGGGGGCAGGGAAGGCGAGGATGACGGGCTCGGAAGCCTTGCGTCCGAATGCGGGAGAAGGCGAGGGAGGGGACAGGGCGGCGGCTGCGGCCATGGCCGCCCGCTGATCGTCTGCCATGTCGGCGCGATCATCGCGATCGCGCTTCAGCGCCCTGAACAAAACGCGCGGTTCCCTTTTTGCAACCCGATGCGGTCCGCGAAGGCGGGCCTTGCGCACTTTCCCTGCCCGAACAAGGTTACGAACATCCTAAGACTGTGGATTTCCCGACCTCTTCGGGATGACCCGAGTCTTGCGGGCGGCGGGTCGCGATGCCACATTCGATGCATAATGGTTCAGCAGCGCAACGGCTCGGCACAAACGGACGCCCCCGGCGCGGTGAAGGCGGTGCTTGGGCCGACCAACACCGGCAAGACCCACCTCGCCATAGAGCGCATGTGCGCGCACTCCAGCGGCATGATCGGTTTCCCGCTGCGGCTGCTGGCGCGCGAGGTTTACGACCGGGTGGTGAAGATCAAGGGCGAGGCCAGCGTCGCCCTCATCACCGGAGAGGAGCGGATCGAGCCGAAGAACGCCCGCTACCTTCTGTGCACGGCAGAAGCGATGCCGGTGACGGAACGCTCGATGGCGTTCGTCGCCATCGACGAGGCGCAGCTGGCCGCCGACCGTGAACGCGGCCACGTCTTCACCGACCGCCTGCTCCATGCGCGCGGGCGGGAGGAGACGATGATCCTGGGTTCCTCCACCGTGGAGCCGCTGGTGCGCTCGCTCGTGCCCCAGGCGGAGATCGTCACCCGCCCGCGCTTCTCCACCCTGACCCATGCCGGCGCGAAGAAGCTCAGCCGGGTGCCGCCGCGTAGCGCCATCGTCGCCTTCTCGGCAGAGCAGGTCTACGCCATCGCGGAAATGCTGCGCCGGTTCCGCGGCGGGGCGGCAGTGGTGATGGGCGCACTCAGCCCGCAGACACGCAATGCGCAGGTGGCGCTCTATCAGTCGGGCGAGGTCGATTACCTCGTTGCCACCGACGCCATCGGCATGGGTCTCAACCTCGATGTGGAGCATGTCGCCTTCGCCGGGCTGTCCAAGTACGACGGGCGCCGCCATCGCCGCCTGACGCCGTCCGAAATGGCGCAGATCGCCGGGCGGGCAGGGCGTCACCAGAAGGACGGCAGCTTCGGCACCCTGACAGGCACGGGCGGACACGATTCCGAGTTCGAGGCCGAGGAGGTCTTCGCGATCGAGGAGCACCGCTTCGCGCCGCTGACCAAGCTGTTCTGGCGCGAACCCGAGCCGCGCTTCGACAGTCTGGCCACCCTCATCGCCGACCTTGAAACGCCGCCGCTGCGCCCCGAACTTGCCCCGGCACCCGAAGCCATCGACCTTGCCGTGCTCAAGCGGCTGGCGGATGAGGGACCGGTGGCCGACACGGTGCGGGGCACAGGGCAGGTGTGCCGCTTCTGGGAGGTTTGCCGCCTGCCGGATTTCCGCCAGCAGGGCGCCGAAACGCATTCCCGCTTCGTCGCGCGGTTGTGGCAGGATCTGCGCAGCGGTGAACTGGGCGCGGATTATGTCGCGGCGCAGATCGCCCAGCTGGATCGCACCGGCGGCGACATCGACACGCTGCAGGGGCGCATCGCCGCGATCCGGTCCTGGGCCTACATCGCCCAACGGCCCGACTGGGTGCTGGCGCGGGACGAGATGGCGGCCCGCGCCCGCTCGGTGGAGGCGCGGCTGTCCGATGCCCTGCACGGCAAGCTGACGGAACGGTTCATCAACCGCCGCACCGCCGTCCTGATGAAGAAGCTGGGCACCGACGCCGGGCTGCTCTCGGTCCGGCTGGAGGACGAGGAAGTGCTGGTCGAGGGCGAGCACATCGGTTCCCTGCGCGGCTTCACCTTCCAGGTCGATCCCGGCGCGCGGCTGTCCGACCGCAAGCTGCTGCTGGCGGCGGCGGAAAGGCACTTGTCGACCTTGCTGGCGACGCGGGCCGACGCGCTGGTAGAGGCGATTCACGCCGGCACCGCGCAGATTGCGCTGAACGACGGCGCGCTGCAGTGGGAAGGACAGAAGCTGGCGGCGCTGTCGCCGGGTCGCTCGCTGCTGACGCCGGTGATGATACCCGATCGTACGCTGGACACGGTGCCCGACGCGTCGCGCCGCGCACTCGTGGCGGCGCTGGAGGC
Source organism: Novosphingobium gossypii (assembly GCF_050433305.1). Taxonomy (NCBI): domain Bacteria; kingdom Pseudomonadati; phylum Pseudomonadota; class Alphaproteobacteria; order Sphingomonadales; family Sphingomonadaceae; genus Novosphingobium; species Novosphingobium gossypii. The sequence continues at coordinate 332,502 of NZ_JBNPXM010000003.1, forward strand.
ATGGCTGGATACGGCGCTGAAGCCGCTTGCCCCGCTGGCGAAGCTGGACGAGGCAAGCCGCGCAACCGATGCTGGGCCGGACCTGCGCGCGCTGCTGATCACGCTGGTGGAACGCGGCGGCATGACCGCGCGCGATGGGTCGGGAATCGACCGGCTCGACAAGGCGCGGCGCACGATGCTGGCGCGGCTGGGGGTGAGGGTGGGCGCGCTCGACCTGTTCGTGCCCGCGATGCTGCGCACGCCGGTCATCGCGCTGTGGAGGCAACTGGCGCAGGTTTCGGGGAAAGGGCAGGGGGGCGTTCCGGCAGCGGATATGCCGCCGGTGCTGGCTGCCGGGCATCACCGTCCGCCGCCCGGCTATCGCGCACTCGGCAAGCAGTTGCTGCGGATCGACATGGCGGAAAAGCTGCTGCGCGAAGGCCACGATGCGCGGGCGTCGGAAAAGCGCGGCAGCTTCACGCTCGATCCCGCGCGGGCGGTGTCGATGGGGCTGACGACGGCCAGCTATGCGCGCCTGCTGCGGCTGGGCGGCTTCCAGCCCGTGATGCCCCGACCGCTGGCGGAAGGCGCGCACGGTCCGCTTGCCCCGGTGCGCTGGCGCTGGCGTCCGCCGCGCCGTCAGGCGGAAGCGCAGCCGGCCTTGCCGGTCAGGCGCGATGGGGCCTTTGCGGCGCTGGCCGACATGGTGCGATAGGGAGGCGGGATGCGGATCGACAAGCTGCTGTGGTTCCTGCGTCTGGCCAAGACCCGGCCGATCGCGCAACACCTGGCCGAAGAAGGCCACATGCGCCTTAACGGACGACGGATCGACCGCGCGCATCAGAAGGTCGCGGCGGGCGATGTGCTGACGATTTCGATAGCTGGCAGTGTCCGGGTGATAGAAGTCCTATCCTTGCCGGACAGGCGCGGACCCTATAGCGAAGCGGTCGGTTGCTACAGAGTGCTTGACGGCAGGCCCGTCGATCCCATAGCTGCGCCCGAATCGAACGACGCCTGAAGGAAGGATTACAGCACTCATGACGTATGTCGTCACCGACGCCTGCATCAGGTGCAAGTACACCGACTGCGTGGAAGTGTGCCCCGTGGACTGCTTCTACGAAGGCGAGAACATGCTGGTCATCAACCCCAGCGAGTGCATCGACTGCGGCGTGTGCGAACCGGAATGCCCGGCAGAAGCGATCCTGCCGGACACCGAAAGCGGTCTGGAGCAGTGGATGGAACTGAACGCCAAGTATTCGGCGGAATGGCCCAACCTCACCACGCGCAAGGACGCGCCGGACGATGCCGACGCCATGAAGGCGGAAGAAGGCAAGTTCGAGAAGTATTTCTCGCCGGAACCCGGCGAGGGCGACTGATCGGGCAGGGCGGGAAATAGCTCCTGCCCCGCTGATCGAAACTGCACCGATTGCGCCCCTGCGCAACCGGATCATGAGGCGCGAAACGGAAACGTTTTCGCGCCTCTGGATTTTTTGCCCCATTGCTGCTATATAACCGTGCAACTGCCCGGGCCTTCTGCCCGTTCGGCAGGCATTTGCATTGCGAGGCAGGGTTCGAAAGCAAACGGTTGGGAGAGTGATCTGACCGGGCGTGGAGGCGATTCGCCTCCTTGTCGCATGCCCGTGCATCTCCCGATTCGCAGACCAACGGGAACCCTGCAGGTGAAAGGACGATACATGGCAACCAGGGCCGATGCCTTCGATGTTGGAGATTACGTCGTATACCCTAAGCACGGCGTGGGTCGTGTCATCGAGCTGCAGAAGCAGGAAATTGCCGGGATGCAGCTCGAACTCTACGTACTGCGGTTCGAAAAAGAGCGCATGACCCTGCGCGTTCCCGTCAACAAGGTCGAATCGATCGGCATGCGCAAGCTGTCTTCGGACAAAACTCTGCGTGAAGCGCTCGATACTCTCAAGGGCAAGCCAAAGGTTAAGCGGACCATGTGGTCGCGCCGCGCTCAGGAGTACGAAGCCAAGATCAACTCGGGCGACCTCGTGTCGATCGCCGAAGTGACGCGCGACCTTTTCCGCGCCGACGATCAGCCGGAGCAGAGCTATTCCGAACGCCAGATCTTCGAGGCGGCGTCCTCACGTCTGGCCCGCGAACTGGCGGCGATGGAAAAGACTGACGAGCAGGCTGCACTCAAGAAGATCCTCGCGATCCTCAACGAGCATGCTCCCAAGTATTACGATACCGCTGAAACCGTCTGACGCGCGTTTCACGTGAAACCATGAAGGCCGCTCCCAAAAGGGGCGGCCTTTGTCGTTGGTGGCCTGATGGCTGATGCCGGGCAGAGTTTACGCTGAAACGCCACGGCAGGGCATTGCGTCGTCACAGCGGGCGTGGGAAGCTGCCGGCATGAAGCGTTTGATCGTTCCTGTCGCCGCGCTGGTCGCGCTCCCCATGCTTTCGGGCTGCGTACGCACCGCCGCCAGCATCGTCACGGCTCCCGTTCGGGTAGCAGGCAAGGCGGTGGACTGGACGACCACCAGCCAGTCCGAAGCCGACGAAAAGCGCGGGCGTGCCTTGCGCAAGCGCGACGAGCAACTGGGCAAGCTCAACCGCAGCTACCAGAAGAACACGCGCGATTGCCAGAACGGGTCAAACGCCGCGTGCGAGCGCGCGCATGACGATTACGCCGCGATGCAGGACTTGCGCGACCGGTCAATCTGACGACCACCAAACCCAGGCAGGTCAGTGCACCGGCGGGTCGACCGGCGGCACTGTTGCCACTGGCGCCACGGGTTCGCCCGGCTCACGCGGGGGCAGAGCGTTCTCGGGTACCCGGTCGATCTGCATCGCCGGGGTTGGCACCTGTTCCAGATTGCGCGCGGTCACCGTCACGCGGTCGCCTTCGATCACGATCTCGTTGAAGCTGGGCGGGGTGGAACGGATGCGCTTTGACAGCGTGCCCGCCCCAATCATCCGCAGCGGGCCGGCGGCCGTTTCGGCGGTGATGTCGAACGGGTCATGCACATGGCCGGACAGCACGCCCATGACCTTGCGGCCCGCCAGCACTTCCATGGTGCGCGTGCCGTTGATCGTCAGCAGCTTGCCGTCGGCCCGCCGCTCCGTAAGCGGATGATGGCAGGCGACGAGCACACGGGTGCCTTCGGGCAGTTCGTCGATCGCCGCCAGCGTCTGCTTCAGCGCGTGATCGGTGACCCAGCCATTGGACCAGGGAAAGCGCTGCCATTGTGCGCGCGTGGTCGTGCGCAGCGGCACGATGGCCAGGTTCGGCAGGTCCAACTGCGTCTCCACCATCTTCTCGATGGCCTTGAACCGCTTGTACGGGTCGAAAAAGCGCTGGTAGAGATTGAAGTACGGGATGTCGTGGTTGCCGACCTCGACCGTCACCGGCACGTCCAGCGCGGTGATCCATTCACAGGCGGCGCGAAATTCCGGATGACGGGCACGCATCGTCAGATCGCCGGTGATGGCGACGGCATGCGGCTTCTCGCGTTCTATGCACTCCACCGCCCAGGCCAGCGCGCGGGTGTCCTCCAGGCCGAAATGGATGTCGCTGAGGTGGAACAGCCGCAGCGGACCATTGTGCATAGAGGCCGTCCTGCCGTGCATTATCCGTCAAGCTCCTTCGTCGTCACCAGGTTCACCTCGCAGGGGCCCAGTTCGAATTCTTCCTCGGTCGCGCCGTCGAACGGCTCGCCATCGATGAGAAGCCCCATCGGTTCACCCGTGGGGCAGACCAGACGCAGCTTCGGGTGACGGCCCAGTTCATCGTGCGGGCCATCGCGAAAGTTCCGGTTGAGCAGGGCAATGCCTTGCCCGGCATAGTCCGCCAGCGATTCGGCATAATAGCCGTTCGCTCGCAAACCATCGTCCTTGGGAACCACCGTGATCGCGGCATAGCCTTCCTCGCGCCCGCAGTCGACCTCTGCGCAGGTCACCTTGGGCCCGGCGGCCGACTGGGCGATGGCTTCGCGCGTGGACGCCACGAAATCGATGACGTTCATCGCCCGCATCGCTTCGCGCACCTCGTTCCACACCGTACCCGGACCCGCCAGCGCCCCGGTCAGCCCCACGCCGTGGCGGCTGCGGATGACGTTGGGGCGGACCGTGCGAAGCGGAGCGTCAGGCGACAGCCGGGCCACGATCTCCGGCGCGGGCAGGTCGCCGTGCATGCGTTTGGCCAGCAGGTTCATGGTGCCGCCCGGCAGCACGAGCACGGCGCCATGCCAGCCCCAGGCCTCCATCACCACCGAGTGCGTGGTGCCATCGCCGCCGAACACCGCCACGGTGTCGACTTGCGCCTCGTCCAGATCGGCAGGTTTCGGAGCCGGATCGTCGGGAAAACGCAGTACCCGGTCGAGGTTCAGCCGCGCCTTCCCGAAGGCGGCGATCAGTTCCTCCACCGCCGCCTCGTTGTTGCTGCCGCTGGCCGCATTGCAGACGAGCCAGATCCTGCCGGGCGGAGTCTCTTCAGGGGTGTTCGCTGTCATGCGCCCTCAATCGTTCGGCGGGGGTGGAGGTTCCCGCAGGGTTTGCCCTCACGCGCCTTGAAGTTCAGGCGCGGAGTGATCCAGCAAATCCTATGGACGGATTCGATAGCGTCGGCAGGGTACTCGGATCGATTCGTTCGCCGTTGATCCGGGCCGCGTCATGATCTTGCATGTCGTTCGTCGATTACAAATGTCGTTGGTCCTGACACCCGGACGTTCGTCGGAGCGGTTCGGGCGGCAATCGACCTTCGGATGATCGGCAGGGAGCAATGGGGCACATGACACTCATCGAGCCGAACGGAGACTTTCTTCCCCAAGGCTCACACCATGAGGAGGAAATACCATGATCAACAAGTTCGCCCCCAAGTTCGCTTTCGCCGCTGCCGCTCTGTGCACCGTCGGCCTGTTTTCCGCCCCGGCGGCATTTGCCGCTGCGAACAAGACCGTCGAAGTCCACTACAAGGATCTCGATCTGGCCACCATCGCCGGGCAGGACGCTCTGCAGGGTCGCCTCAAGGCCGCTGCACGCAATGTCTGCCGCACGAACCATGGCACGACCGGCACCATCATCCAGTCGTCGATCGACACCAAGTGCTACAAGAAGGCTCTGGCCGATGTGCGCGACCACGTCGCCACCGCCATCGACAAGGCTGACGACACCCGCCTCGGCGGCTGATGCCCAACCCCATTCATCCAGGTCCCATAAGAAAAAACCCGGAAAAGAAACTTGGGCGTGACTGGCTTCCCCGGAAGCCTGCCACGCCCATTTTCTTGTCCACGTACCGGACGCCGCTCCGCCGGGGAGAAGGCGTCCGTGTTCGCATCTCAGTCGTCGGCGTTTGTGTCCGCCTGGGGGCCGGGCTTGCGAGCCTTTTTCACCGGCGCTTTCCTGGCTTTCGCCACCTTGGGCGCCGACGGGGTCAGTTCGAAGTTCAGCGCATTCTCCTTGACCGAGACATGCACCTCGCCGCCGTGCGCCAGCTTGCCGAACAGCAGTTCCTCGGCCAGCGGCTGCTTTACCTTTTCCTGGATCACGCGGCCCATCGGACGGGCGCCGTAGAGCTTGTCGTAACCCTTGTCGCCCAGCCAGCCACGCGCATCCGAATCGAACTGGATGTGCACGTTCTGGTCGGCCAGCTGCAGTTCCAGCTGGAGGATGAACTTGTCGACGACGCGGCTGATGGTGTCCTTGGCAAGGTAGGCGAAGGGCACAATCGCATCCAGGCGGTTGCGGAATTCCGGCGTGAACATCTGCTTCACCGCCTCGTCCCCGGCATCCGCCTTTGACGTATCGCCGAAACCGATGCCCTGCTTGGCCATGTCCGACGCACCCGCATTGGTGGTCATGATGAGCACCACGTTGCGGAAATCGACGGTCTTGCCGTGGTGATCCGTCAGGCGGCCGTTGTCCATCACCTGCAGCAGGATGTTGAACAGGTCGGGGTGCGCCTTCTCGATCTCGTCCAGTAGCAGCACGCAGTGCGGGTTCTGGTCGATCGCGTCGGTCAGCAGGCCGCCCTGATCGAAGCCAACATAGCCCGGAGGCGCACCGATCAGGCGGCTGACCGAGTGACGTTCCATGTATTCGGACATGTCGAACCGCTTCAGTTCGATGCCCATGATGCTGGCAAGCTGGCGGGCGACTTCGGTCTTGCCGACGCCCGTGGGGCCGGAGAACAGGAACGAGCCGATCGGCTTGTCCGGATCGCGCAGACCCGCGCGGCTCAGCTTCATCGCCGTGGAAAGCACGCCGATGGCCTTGTCCTGCCCGAACACCACGCGTTTCAGATCGCGTTCGAGGTTTTCCAGCGCCTTCTTGTCGTCGGAGCTGACGGACTTGGGCGGGATGCGGGCCATCGTCGCGATGACCTGCTCGATCTCGCGCGCGGTGATGGTCTTCTTGCGGCGACTGGGCGGCAGCAGCATCTGCATCGCGCCCACTTCGTCGATCACGTCGATCGCCTTGTCGGGCAGCTTGCGGTCGTTGATGTAGCGGGCCGACAGCTCGACGGCGGTCTTGATCGCGTCAGGCGTATACTTGACCCGGTGGTGATCCTCGAACGCGGTGCGCAGGCCCTTGAGGATCTTGATCGTGTCCTCGACCGTCGGCTCGTTCACGTCGATCTTCTGGAACCGGCGCAGCAGAGCGCGGTCCTTCTCGAAGTGGTTGCGGAATTCCTTGTACGTGGTCGAACCGATGCAGCGGATCGTGCCGCCCGACAGCGCGGGCTTGAGCAGGTTCGATGCATCCATCGCCCCACCGCTGGTGGCGCCGGCGCCGATCACGGTGTGGATCTCGTCGATGAACAGGACCGCGTGCGGCATCTTCTCCAGCTCTGAAACGACCTGCTTCAGGCGTTCCTCGAAATCGCCGCGATAGCGGGTGCCCGCCAGCAGGCTGCCCATGTCGAGCGAGTAAATGACCGCTTCGGCCAGCACTTCGGGCACTTCGCCCTCGACGATCTTGCGGGCAAGACCCTCGGCGATGGCGGTTTTGCCGACGCCGGGATCGCCCACGTAGAGCGGGTTGTTCTTCGACCGGCGGCACAGGATCTGGATCGTGCGGTCCACTTCGGGGCCGCGACCGATCAGCGGATCGACCTTGCCGTTCAGCGCCTTCTCGTTGAGGTTGACGGTGAACTGGTCGAGGGCCGAATCCTTCTTGTTGGCGGCTGCCTTGGCTTCCGCCTTGTCCTCAGGCGTGGGGGTGGCTTCGTCGGACGAACCCTTGGGGCTGCGATCCTCGATACGCTTGCCGCCCTTGCCGATGCCGTGGCTGATGTAGCTGACGGCATCGAGGCGGCTCATGTCCTGCTGCTGCAGGAAGTAGACTGCATACGAATCGCGCTCGGAGAACAGCGCCACCAGCACGTTGGCGCCGGTTACGGTATCCTTGCCCGACGACTGCACGTGCAGGATCGCGCGCTGGATCACGCGCTGGAAACCGGCGGTGGGGGCGGGATCGCCCTTCTCCTCGGTCTTGAGCGACTGGTATTCCTGGTCGAGGTACTGACGCACCACGTCGCCAAGATCGCCCAGATCCACGCCGCAAGCCTGCATGACCTGCGCCGCGTCGGTGTCGTCGATCAGCGCGAGCAGCAGGTGCTCGAGCGTCGCGTACTCGTGGCTCCGCTCAGACGCGTGAGACAGAGCCGAGTGCAGGGTCTTTTCAAGGCTTTGGGCGAAACTAGGCATTTAGGCGACCTTCATTGTGAGGGGCGGCTCTCCCGGGAAGTGATTGGCCCGCAGGGGAGATTGGCGGGGCAAGCGTTACGATACCGATATAGGGACGTTCAGGAGCGTTGCGAGGGGGCCTGCCGGATGGTGCCGAAAGGCATCCAGGCAAAGCTGCGGCCCTCAAGATGATCGCGGCCTGAACAGCGCATCCGCCGCAAGACGGTGAGCGGACGATGCATTTCGATGGGCGCGGACGCGCGCGATCTCCGTTTCCAGAAGCGCAACCCGCGCGTCCAGGTCGTCCAGCGAATACCGTTCCAGGTTTTCACCGGCGAGGAGGCTGGCGGCTCCGAAGTCGCCCTCGGATGACCGCCGCAGAGGTCGGTCGTCTTCGTCCATTGCGATGCAACATCGGTTCGGAACGGGACACTGTCAATGGGCCGAAAGTGTGTTCCCCAGACATATGCTCCTGTGGCACAGGCAAGCTCATGTTAGCTGACCTTCCTGTCACCATGACCGCCGTGGGCTACGATGCGCCCGGCGGACCCGACGTTCTGCGGCCAGAGGCCGTGGCAGTGCCCCGGCCCGGCCCCGGCGAAGTGCTGGTCAAGGTCGCCTTCGCGGGGGTGAACCGCCCCGATGTTGTGCAGCGCACGGGCAACTATCCGCCGCCGCCGGGTGCTTCGCCGATACCGGGGCTCGAGATTTCCGGCACCGTCGCCGCACTGGGCGAAGGCGTCAGCGATTTCGTTCCCGGCCAGCAGGTCTGTGCGCTGGTTACCGGCGGCGGTTATGCGCAGTATTGCCTTGCCAAGGCCGGGCACTGCCTGCCGGTGCCCGAAGACCTGCCGCTGGACGAAGCGGCGGCGCTGCCTGAAACGCTGTTCACCGTGTGGCACAACGTGTTCGAACGCGGCTTTGCGCGGGAAGGCGAATGGCTGCTCGTCCACGGCGGCACCAGCGGTATCGGCACGATGGCCGCGATGCTGGGGCGCCATTTCGGGCTGACGGTGATCGTCACCTGCGGCTCACCCGAGAAGTGCGAAGCGGCGCTCAGGATCGGGGCGCATCATGCCATCGATTACAAGGCCAGCGATTTCGTGGAGGAAGTCGCCCGCATAACCGATGGGCGCGGCGTCGACGTGGTGCTGGACATGGTGGCGGGTAGCTATGTCGCACGGAACCTGAAGTGCCTGGCACCCGATGGCCGCCACGTCACCATCGCGGTGCAGGGCGGGACGAAGGCAGAGATCAACATGGCCGTGGTCATGAGCCGACGCTACACGCTGACTGGCTCCACCCTGCGGCCGCGCACTGACGCATTCAAGGCGCTGGTCGCGCAGGAAATTCTCGACTGCGCCTGGCCACTGGTGGAGGAGGGACTGCTGCGCCCGGTGATGGACACCCGCTTCCCGCTGGCGCAGGCCGCAGCCGCCCACGCCCGCATGGAAGCCGGCGACCACGTCGGAAAGATCGTGCTGGAAGCCTGATTCGCGTTCCACGTGGAACGTCGCACGAACGTGTCCGACGGGCCGACGCAATTTTCGGCCCCTTTTGCTTGCCCAATCGGCAAAAATTCCCTAAATCGACCCGGTGAGGCCGCTCCGCGAAGGGGCGGCCCTTATTGTTTCCGCCGGAGATAGAGACATGAGCCAGCCCACTCCGCTGATGCCGCACGCGACCGCTTCCTGGCTGGTCGACGTCACCTCGCTGACTTTCGAGCAGATCGCAGAATTCTGCGGCCTGCACATGCTCGAAGTCCAGGCCATGGCCGACGATCTGGCATCCAGCAAGTATACCGGCCGCGACCCCGTTCGCTCGGGCGAGCTGACGATGGAAGAGATCGAGAAGGGGCAGGCCAACCCTGACTACCGCCTGCGCATGCACAAGGTGCCTGTAACCGCAAGCCGTACCAAGGGCCCGCGTTACACCCCGGTGTCCAAGCGTCAGGACAAGCCGGACGGCATCGCGTGGATCCTGCGCAACCACCCCGAAGTTTCGGACGCGCAGATCGGCAAGCTGATCGGCACCACCCGCAACACCATCGCGGCGATTCGCGATCGGTCGCATTGGAACATCGCCAACATCACGCCCAAGGATCCGGTTACGCTGGGCCTGTGCTCGCAGCGCGAACTGGACGCCCTTGTCGCCAAGGCCGCCAAGAAGGCGGGCATCCAGGACACCGGCGAAGGTGACGAGCGTCTGGTCGATGATCGCCAGGCCCTGATCGACGAACTGCGCGCAGAGCGTCAGGCGCAGGCACAGGCCGCGTCGGAAGCGGCACAGGAAGCCGAAGTCGCCGCCTGGCTCGAAGCCAAGCGCGCCGCCGAAGCCGCCGAGGCACGCGGCGAGTAACATCGCGCGAAGGTGAATCGAAAAGGGGACATGGGAGCCGATCCCATGTCCCCTTTTTCGTATCGGGTTTTCGTGCCCAGCGTCGTCCCGGATCAGATCAGGGACGACGTATTCAGCCTACTCTGCCGCTTCGGAAAGTTCCGGCTTGATCTCCACCGGGGCCGACGCGGGAAGCCGGGCGATCGCGGGCGGCATTTGTCCGCCGGCGGGGCTCAGGCGCCCTTCCAGACGTGCACCCTGTTCGATGGTCAGTGTGTCGTAGGACACGTCGCCTTCGATCCGCGCGGTCTTGAGGATCACGACTTCCTTTGCGGACACCGACCCCCGGACCAGCCCGGCGATCCGTGCGGACTGCGCCGTAATCGCACCGGCGATGTCGCTGCCTTCACCCTGGACGAGAGCGTTGCAGGATATGTCGCCGTTGACGCTGCCATCGACGTGCAGATCCGCGCTGGCGGAAATGTCGCCGGTGATGACGGTGTCCCCGCCCAGCATCGAAAAGCTCGAACTGTTGATGCTCGCGCGCGAGCTTATGAAGGCCTTGGCCATGTCAGTGGTTCTCCTCCTGGCCCCCTGTTGCACCCTTGTTGGCCCCCTGAAGACGTTGCGCCGCTTCGAGGAACGGGCGCGGATTGACCGGACGGTCGTTCACGCGGACCTCGAAGTGGAGATGCGGACCGGTGGACCGGCCGGTGCTGCCCATGGCACCGATCAGCGCGCCGGCATCGATTTCCTGACCCACGCGGGTGCGGAAACCGGAAAGGTGGCCGTACCGGGTCATCAACCCGTTGCCATGCGTCACCTCGATGCAGTTGCCATAGCCGGTCTTCTGCCCGACGAACGTGACGCGGCCCTTGGCGGCGGCGTAGATCGGCGATCCCATCGGACCCGGAAAATCGAGGCCGGCATGGAACGCGGCGCCGCCGGTGAACGGATCGGACCGATAGCCGTAGCTGGAAGAGACATAGGCGACATGCGCCGGGCTGACCTGCGGGATCGACGCAAGGCCGCGTTCCAGCGCGTCCATGCGGGCAAGGCTGCGGCCCATCTTCATGAAGCGCGGATCGACGCTGCCGTTGGCCGCGGTCGCCAGCTTCACCAAAGGACCACCTTCCGCCATCCGCGCGCGGGACAGCATCGCATCGGGATTGAGGCCCAGCTTGCGGATCGACTCCGTGGCGGCACTCGAACGCTGGTCGGCATAACGGGTTAGCCGGTCGACCAGCGCCAGCTGCTTCGCCTCGATGTCGGCCAAGGTGCCGGCGGCGGGCACAGCCACGCTGACTTTCCGGGTAGTGGCAGCGGTCTCGGCAGTGGGCTGTGCGGCCTCCGGCTCCTCGGGAACTTCCTGGATATGCGCATCGACGACTTGCGTGATGAACTGCTGGCGGCGCTCAAGATCAGCCATGGTGGCGTCAACATCGCTGCGGTACTTCGCCACACGGCTTTCTGCCTTGGCGACACTGGCGGCGCGCGCGGCAAGGGCAGCGCTGTCGCTGCCGGCGGATGCCTGCGACAGGGCAAGCGCCCCCACAGAGGCGGCCCAGGTTCCAAACAGACCGCAAACCGCCCCCACGGCGATCTTCTGTGCGCGCGATGAAACGCGGATGAAACGGACCTGTCCCTGCGACCGCATGATGAACTCACGGTCAGGGAACGCAGTCCTGAGACGCTGCAACAGCGCCCCGGCTGACTTGGAAGGCAAAACGACCCCGCTTGAAATCTGTGTCTCAGTCCCGGTCGGCGCAGCTAGCAGCCGCAGGTTACCAAAGCGAATCGACTGGGCGCGATCCCCTGCGGAATCGGGGCGAGTCGATGACCATGCGCGGCGAACGGAGAAACCATGCGAAAACCTATAAAACAAAGCCAGCGAATCGATTGCATTCCCTTCGCATTACTTCCGCTTTACGGTGACAATTGTACGCTCCGATGATAGGTCGCGGGCCATGACCCTGCAGAGCACCCTGACCGCCGAGCCCGCAGCACTCTCGCCCGAGGCTCTTGTCGAGCAACTCGCCCGAGAAGGTCGCGCGGCGCAGCGTGTGCTCGCCCGGCTGGCCGACGCGGAAAAGGCCGCCGCCCTGCGCGCTGCCGCTACCGCTCTGCGGGAAGCCGAAGGCGAAATCCTGGCTGCCAATGCGCGGGACATCGCTGCGGGCGAGGCCAAGGGGCTGTCCGCCGCGCTGCTGGATCGGCTGCGGCTGGATCCTGCCCGGCTTGCAGGGATCGCCGATGCGGTGGATCAGGTTGCGGCGCTGCCGGACCCGGTGGGCGAGGTCATCGCCTCCAGCGAGCGGCCGAACGGGCTGAAGCTGTCGCGGGTCCGCATTCCGATCGGCCTCATCGGCATCATCTACGAAAGCCGCCCCAACGTCACCGCCGATGCCGCCGCGCTGTGCCTGCGTTCCGGCAATGCCGTGCTGCTGCGCGGCGGTAGCGAGGCGCTGCATTCCAACCGCGCCATTCGCGCCGCCTTCGCGCAGGGGCTGGCTGCGGTGGGCCTGCCCGAAGCCGCCATCCAGCTGATCCCGACGCAGGACCGCGCGGTCGTGGGCGCGATGCTGACGGCGGCGGGCCTGATCGATATGATCGTGCCGCGCGGGGGCAAGAGCCTTGTCGCAAGGGTGCAGGCCGATGCGCGGGTGCCCGTGCTCGCCCATCTCGACGGCATCTGCCACACTTACGTTCACGCCTCGGCCGATGCGCAGATGGCGCGCAGCCTGACGCTGAACGCCAAGATGCGCCGCACCGGCATCTGCGGCGCGATGGAGACGCTGCTTCTCGACACCCAGTTCCCGGAAAGCGAATCGGTGGTCGCGGCGCTGCTCGATGCGGGCTGCGAACTGCGCGGCGATGCCCGTGCGCAGGCGCTTGACCCACGCGTCCTGCCCGCGAGCGAAGAGGACTGGGACACCGAATACCTCGACGCCGTGCTGGCCGTAGCCGTGGTCGACGGTATCGAGCCGGCGCTGGAACACATTGCCGCGCATTCCTCGCACCACACCGACGCGATCGTCACTGACGATGCCGAGGCGGCGGAACGCTTTCTTGGCGAAGTCGACAGCGCGATCGTCATGGTCAATGCCTCCAGCCAGTTCGCCGACGGCGGCGAGTTCGGCCTGGGTGCAGAGATCGGCATCGCCACCGGGCGTCTCCATGCCCGCGGCCCGGTCGCGCTGGAAGGGCTGACCACCTACAAATGGCAGGTTCGCGGGACCGGGCAGGCACGGCCCTGACGGCTCCTCGAAAGCGCCCCATCCGTAAATCCGGCCCCGCCACCGGCCTGCTGGGGGGTAGTTTCAACCCGGCGCATGGCGGGCACCGGCGCATCACCCTGTTTGCGATTCGCGCGCTGGCGCTGGATGAGGCATGGTGGCTGGTGTCGCCGGGCAATCCGCTCAAGCCGGCTGCGGGCATGGCCTCGCTTCCCGCGCGGCTCGGCTCGGCACGGCGACAGGCGCGCCGTGCCCGTATGCGCCCGACCGCGATCGAGCGGGAACTGGGCACCCGATACACGGTCGATACCCTGCGCGCGCTGCTGCGGCGTTATCCCAACCGGCGTTTCGTGTGGCTGATGGGCGCGGACAATCTCGCTCAACTGCATCGCTGGAAGGACTGGCGGCAACTGTGCCGACTCATGCCGATTGCGGTGATCGCGCGTCCGGGGTATGATGGCGCTGCCTTCGCGAGCCCCGCGATGGCCTGGCTGGGGAAATTCCGGAAACCCCTGACCAGTCTTCGCGGTCCGGAAAGGTGGAGCGCACCTGCGCTGGTGACATTGCGATTCGACCCCGATACGCGGTCGGCAACGGCGATACGCCAGGCCGATCCGGACTGGGCACGAAGGTTCGGTAACAGACCTTCGCGTGACGCTGTCACGTATCACACCATCCCCGGAGCGGCGGAATGAACGGCTTTCAGGCCTTTCTCCCGCACACCCGGCTTACACGGCAGACGATCGAACGCGGCAGGATGGCCTTCATCCTGCCCGGTCGGTTTTGAAAGGAGCAGAACCCAACCAAGATGCCACAGGCAGAAATACAGCCGGAATCAACCGGCGCCACCCCGCTTCCGAGCACTATCGAAAGCGATGATCCGTTGCTCAACCTCGTGCTCTCGTCGCTGGACGACGATCAGGCGCAGGAGCTGGTGACGATCGACCTCGACGGCAAATCGAGCATCGCCGACTTCATGGTGATCGCCTCGGGCCGTTCGACCCGCCAGGTTGCGTCGATGGCGCAGAAACTAGGCGAGCGACTGAAAGAGAACGGCTTCGGCAACCCGCGCATCGAAGGCCTTCCGGCTGCCGACTGGGTGCTGGTCGATGCGGGCAGCGTGGTGGTCCACCTGTTCCGTCCCGAAGTGCGCACGTTCTACAACCTTGAACGGATGTGGGGCTTCGACGGCCCGTCCGGGGCAGCCTGACCGCTGCCTTGAGGATCCTCCGGTCGCGACGGTGACCGGAAAATCGAAAGGAAAACGCGCGGGGGCCCTGCTCCGTCCCCGCGGTTCGGCTCATGTTGCTGCACATCATCGCTCGCGGAAAGATCGCCCGCTCGCCCGAAGGCGAACTGCTGGATCGCTACGCCAAGCGCATAACCTGGCCGTTTCGCCATAGCGAACTGCCCGACACCGGCGGCAAGGTTCCGCCCCCCATTCATACCCCTGTGCGCGAAGTCCTGCTGGACGAGCGGGGCAAGCCGATGAGTTCGGAAGAATTCGCCGCGCTGCTGGGCCGCTGGCGCGACGAAGGGGTGCGCGAATGCCGCTTCCTGATCGGCGCGGCCGACGGGCACGGCGATGCGGCGCGGGATGCGGCGGACCATCTGCTGTGCTTCGGGCGCATGACCTGGCCGCACCTGATGGCCCGCGCGATGCTGGCCGAACAACTGTGGCGCGCCACCGCCATTCTTGCCGGGCACCCCTATCACCGGTCGGGATAAGGGCCTTCATGGCCGCGCTTGTTGATGAAATACATGCGCGCGGCCCCGTTCGTGTACGAAGGGGAGGCCGGTTTCAACTCACGATGCAAAGAGCCACGGCGAGCATAGCAGCCGCCGCGCGTGTAGGAAAATCAAGCGATGCGCAGGCTGAAAGTCTTCTTCGATGGCGGCTGCCGCCCCAATCCCGGACCGATCGAGGTGGCCGTCGTCGTGCGCGGCACGGCGCATCTGTTCGAGGACTGCGGCGCCGGTTCCAACAGCGATGCCGAATGGCTGGCGCTGGTTCGCGCGCTGGAGTTCTGCCGGGACCATGGGCTGGAAGGTGTCGAACTGATCGGCGATGCGCTGGAAGTGGTGCGTCAGGCCAACGCAGTGCTGCGAGACGGTCATGGCGCTCAGCCGCACACCGCCCGCTTTCTGGAACTTGCTGGGCAGGTAGCCCCCGCCCGCATTCGGTGGATCAGGCGCGAACAGAACCTGGCAGGCATCGCGCTGGCCGCACGCCACCCGCGGTAATTTCCCCTCTTTCCGCTGGACCGGGGGTGCCCTAACACCGCGCGGGTGAAGCCTGTTCATCGCATTCTCCTGACTTTTGCCGCGCTGGGTACGGCTGCGGTCGCCACGCAGGCGGTGACGCAGCAGGGCGGCTTCGCGGTGATAGACCCCGCTCTCGACGCGCGGCAGGCGCAGGCGGAGATGATCGCGGCGCGGCGCGAAGGAGCGGCGGCAGGCAAGCGCGCGGCAAAGCTGGAGGCGCGCGCGCGTCAGGTCGCCGAACAGGCCGAGACCACCGCCCGGCAGGCCGCCGCCGTCGCCGCGCGCGTACAGCAAACCGATGCGCAGATCGCTGTGCAGCGCGCGCAGATTCGCCTGATCGCTTCGCAGCGCAAGGCCCTGCGCGCGCAGCTG
This sequence comes from Novosphingobium gossypii, assembly GCF_050433305.1. NCBI lineage: Bacteria > Pseudomonadati > Pseudomonadota > Alphaproteobacteria > Sphingomonadales > Sphingomonadaceae > Novosphingobium > Novosphingobium gossypii. Next base: position 348,343 of record NZ_JBNPXM010000003.1, read on the forward strand.
GCGCAAAGGCAGGGCCCGCTGGTGCGGCTGACCGGATCGCTGCAGCGGCTGTCGCGGCGACCGCCGCTACTGGCACTGCTGCGGCCCGGATCGGTGCGCGATGCGGTCTACATGCGCGCGCTGCTGGATACGATGCTGCCCGAGGTGGAACGGCGCACCACTGGCCTTCGCGCCGCGATCGAACGGGGGCGGGCGCTGGAACAGCAGGCGAAGGCCGCCGCCGCCGGGCTGTCGCAGGCGCAGGCGCAGATGCGCGAACGGCGCGGCCAGCTGGCGACCATCGAATCGCGCCAGCGGCTGGCCGGGCGCGCGGCCAGCGGCATCGCCGCGCGCGAGGGGGAGCGGGCACTGGCGCTGGCGGAAAAGGCCCGCGACCTGGGCGATCTGGTGCGGCAGGTGGGCCGGCAGGGTGCCCTGCGCGCGCAGCTGGCGGCGCTGCCGGGCCCCGTCATGCGACCCGCCAGGCCCGAGGATGCGCAAGTCATCGGCGCAGGGTCTTTCACGCCGCTGCCCGAGGGGCTTTCCAGCTACATGCTGCCGGTCACCGGACGTCTGCTGACCGGCTTTGCAGAGGATGCGCCGGGACAGGCGCGGTCCAACGGGCTGGTGCTGGCCCCGCGCGACCATGCGCAGGCGGTCGCGCCAGCGGCGGGGCGGGTGGCTTTTGCCGGGCCGTATCGCGGGTACCAGAGCATCGTCATCATCGAGCATGACGGCGGCTGGACCTCGCTTGTCACCGGACTGGCCCGGCTGGACGTGGCGGTTGGCGACCAGCTTGTGGCGGGCTCGCCGATCGGCACGACCGGGCCGGTCTCTCCCCGCGTTATGGTGGAACTGCGTCGCGACGGGGCGGCAGTAAATCCGCTGCAGTATATCCGTTCGCTCTGAAGGTTTTGCCGGGCAATCGCGCCGATCAATCCTATATGAAGGCATGGCCCCCGTTCCGCTGGCGTTCACGCCTGTGGGACGATAGGATGACGGTCAGGAACCCCTGCATCGGGCTGCACCGCCCGAACGATGAAGCGAAGAGGCATCGCGCCCGATGAAGATTGTCCCGTTTATCCGCGCCACCCTGCTGGTTTCCGCCGTGGCCGTGCTGCCTGCGGCGACCTCGGGCCTGGCTGCGGTGGACACGCGCACCAGCCACGAATTCGACAAGCTGTTCACCATCTACCAGATCGTGAAGGACAATTATGTCGATCAGGTGAGCGACGACAAGCTGCTCAAGGGTGCGATCGACGGGATGCTGGCCAGCCTCGACCCGCACTCCAACTACCTTGACGGCCAGTCGCTGCAGCGGCTGGAGACGATGATCGACGGCAAGTACACCGGTCTTGGCCTGTCCGTTGTCGAGGATGACGGCGCGGTGAAGATCGTCTCGCCGTTCAAGGGCAGCCCGGCGGAAAAGGCGGGGCTGAAGGCGGGCGACTACATCACCCACCTCGACGGCGTGCTCTATTACGAGCGCGATCTGGACGAGGCCGTGTCGAAGATGCGCGGGCAGGCCGGCAGCTCGATCCGCCTGACCATCTTCCGTCCCGGCCGCGATGCGCCGTTCGACGTCACCGTGACGCGCGGCGTGATCGAGCTTGAGCCGGTGACCTGGGAATTCAAGGACAACGTGGGCGTGATCTCGGTGAACGAGTTCTCGCGCGATGTCGGCAACGACGTGAACAGCGCCATTGCCGACCTCAAGAAGCAGGCGGCGGTGAAGGGCGGCAAGCTGACGGGCCTGGTGCTCGACCTGCGCTCCAACCCCGGTGGTTCGCTGGACGAGGCGGTGGCCCTGTCCGACCTGTTCCTCGATCACGGCGATATCGTCTCGCAGCGCGGGCGCAATGCGGCGGAGAACCAGTTCTACCGCGCCGAATCGGTGTTCAAGGGCGACGTGGCCAAGGGCCTTCCGCTGGTCGTGCTGGTGGATGCCGGGTCGGCCTCCGCTTCGGAAATCGTGGCGGGTGCGTTGCAGGACCAGCACCGCGCGGTGGTCATGGGGGAACGCACGTTCGGCAAGGGTTCGGTGCAGTCGTTCCTGCCGCTTGACCAGAACAGTGCGATCAAGATCACCACGGCGCGGTATTACACGCCGTCGGGCCACTCGGTGCAGGAAGGCGGCATCGCGCCGGACATAAAGGTACCGCAGCTGTCGGACCCCGATGCCCGTGCCCGCGCCGAACGGGCGGTACGCGAATCCGATCTGCGCGGCCACCTCATCAACGAGGCGGCGCTGAAGGACAAGGATCTGGAAACCGACAAGCAGGACGATCCGCGCTTCAAGGTGACCGCCGCCGAACTGGAAAAGCAGGGGATCAAGGACTTCCAGCTGCATTACGCCATTTCGACGCTGCAGCGCACCGCTGGCAAGCCGGCGCTGGCCGCCGCTGCCACCGGCGCGACCAGGAACTGACGGTCGGGACGCGAAACAGATGACCGTTCCCATAGCCGCTCCCGTGCGCGCCGCCCGCTGGCTGGCGTTAGCTCTTCCGGTGTTCCTGCTGGGCGGGGCGCTGGTCAGCCAGTTCGCATTCGGACTAGCCCCTTGCGAGATGTGCTGGTGGCAGCGTTATCCTCACATGGTGGCGATCGTGCTGGCGGCGCTGGCGTTCTTCTGGCGCCCGGTGCGTCCGCTGGTGGCCGTGGCCGCGTTGGCGGTGCTGGCATCCGGCCTGATCGGCGGCTTCCACGCCGGGGTCGAATATCAGTGGTGGCAGGGGCTTACGGCCTGCACCGCCAGCCCCTTTGCGGCAGGCGGCGATGCGCTTGACGCGATCATGAGCGCGCCTGTGATCCGTTGCGACGTGGCACCGTGGACGCTGTTCGGGATCTCGCTGGCGGGCTTCAACTTCCTGTTCTCCACGGCGGGCGCGCTGGTCGTGTTCGGGCTGATCGCCCGCAGCGGCAACCGCCCTGGAAAGGCTTGAAATGAACGCGATGAGCGAACGGTCGGAACGGATGCTGCGGGTCGACCAGGCCGGCGAATACGGCGCGAACCGGATCTATGCGGGCCAGCTGGCGGTGATGGGCACCCGCGCGCCGAACTCCACCGAGATTGCCGGCATGGCCGCGCAGGAGGCCGAGCATCAGGCAAAGTTCGACGCCATGATCGCCGAGCGCGGGGTTCGCCCCACGGTGCTGCAGCCGGTGTGGTCGGCTGCGGGCTTTGCGCTGGGGGCGGCGACGGCGCTGATGGGGCCGCGCGCCGCGATGGCCTGCACCGCCGCGATCGAAACCGAGATCGACCGCCACTACACCCAGCAGCTTGAGGAACTGGGCGACGAGGATCCCGAACTTGGCGCCGCCATCCTCAAGTTCCGCGACGAGGAGCGCGAGCATCGCGATGCCGCACTGGCCGCCGGTGCCGAACAGACTCCGGGCTATCCGCTGCTGTTCCATGCGATCCGCATGGGCTGCCGGGTGGCCATCAAGCTTTCGGAACGGATATGACCGTTCGGCGGTTGTTCCATCGAACCGTCATTCCCGCCTTCCGCCTTCCATATTCGGGCGCGACCCGACCCTGATGCCTTCGGGCCAAGACCGATCTGCTGGAGCAACCGATGACCCGCCTCCTTCTTTCCGCTGCCGCCGCCGTTCTGTCGCTGGCCGCTGCGCCTGCGTTCGCCCAGGGTGCGGGCCTGACCGATCCGGCCCTGTCCAATCCGGGGGACGAAAAGGTCAACCAGCTGATCATCTACGGGGATGACAAGTGCCCGGAATCCGCTTCCGGCGAGATCACCGTATGCGCGCGCAAGCCCGAAGAGGAACGCTATCGCATCCCCGAACCGCTGCGTGGGCTGGATCAGCCGCAGTCCGAAGCATGGGCCAACAAGGTGCAGGCTTACGAGACGGTGGGCCGCTTCGGCACCCAGAGCTGTTCGCCCGCAGGCTCTGGCGGCTGGCTGGGCTGTACGCAGCAGCTGATCAACAATGCCTACGCCGAAAAGGCGAACGGTTCCGAAGTGCGCTTCAGCGAGTTGATCCAGGCCGAGCGTGAAAAGCGCCTCTCCACCATCGATGCCGATGCCGCCGCCGAACAGAAGCGCGTGGAGGAGGCCGAGAACGCCTACTTCGAACAGCGCAAGCGTCAGGCCGCGGAACAGGACGCAGCCCAAGGCACCGCCGCCCCGGCACCGAAGTAAGCGTGATCCGGTAACCTGCGAAGAGCCGGATCTGGCTCTTCGCAGGCGGTCGTGCGAAGCACGGCTTCATCCCCTGAAACCGCAAATCCGCTTGTCTTGCGGGCGTAAACCGGCTGGAACGGCGCCTACAGGGTTGCCGGGTGCTGGTATGGGGACGCAAAAGCCGTGACGGGTTCGATCGATTTGTTTCACGCCGTCGCGGGGCTGCTGGTGGGCCTGCTGGTGGGGCTGACGGGCGTCGGGGGCGGCTCGCTGATGACGCCGCTGCTGGTGCTGTTGTTCGGCGTCAGCGCCAAGACGGCGGTCGGCACCGACCTGCTGTTTGCCGCCATCACCAAGATTGCCGGGTCCGCCGTGCACGGATCGCGCGAAAGCGTGGAGTGGAAGATCGTGCGGCGCATGGCGCTGGGCAGCGTCCCCGCCGCCCTCCTGACGCTGCTGGTGATGGCCCGCATCGGTAAGGTGGGCGCATCGACCGAACACGTCATCCTGGTGTCGCTGGCCTGCCTGCTGGCGCTCACCTCGCTGGCGGTGATCGGGCGCAAGTGGCTGTTCCGCCATGCCCATCAGGGCGAAGCGGCGCGCTCCGCTGCGGTCGAGATCGGCGGCACCGTGGCGCTGGGCGCGCTGATCGGCGTGGCGGTATCGATCTCGTCGGTCGGCGCCGGGGCGATCGGGGTGACGGTGCTGCTGGTGCTCTATCCCAAGCTGCCGGTGGCGCGCATCGTCGGGTCGGACATCGCACATGCCGTACCGCTGACGCTGATCGCGGGCACCGGGCACTGGATCATGGGCGACGTCAACGGCACCCTGCTCACCAACCTGCTGATCGGCTCCATCCCCGGCGTGGTGGTGGGCAGCTACCTGTCCTCGCACGCGCCGGATAAAGTGCTGCAGCCGTTGCTGGCGGCGGTGCTGGCGATCTCGTCGTGGCAGCTTTTCGTGAAGGCCTACACGCCGGAGAAGGTGAAGATCGAGGCGATCCCGGCGGCAAGGGCAGCCGAGGCCCATCGATAGCGGCGCGTCAGAGCAAAACGAAAAAGGCCGGAGCGCAAGCCCCGGCCTTTTTGCAGATCACCGACAGGGTCAGGTCAGACCAGCGCAATGTCGGGCGCGTCTTCCTGCTTCATGCCGACGAGGTGATAGCCAGAATCGACGTGATGCGTTTCGCCGGTCACGCCCGAAGACAGGTCCGACAGGAAGTAGAGGCCCGAGCCGCCCACGTCCTCGATCGTGGTGTTGCGGCGCAGGGGCGAGTTCAGCTCGTTCCACTTGAGGATGTAGCGGAAGTCGCCGATGCCGCTGGCGGCCAGCGTCTTGACCGGGCCGGCAGAAATCGCGTTGACGCGGATGCCCTGCGGCCCCAGGTCGTTGGCGAGGTACTTCACCGAAGCCTCCAGCGCCGCCTTGGCAACGCCCATGACGTTGTAGTGCGGCACGACCTTTTCGGCGCCGTAGTACGTCAGCGTCAGGATCGAGCCGCCGTTCGGCATCATCGCCATGGCGCGCTTGGTCACCGCGACCAGCGAATAGGCCGAGATGTTCATCGTCATCAGGAAGTTGTCGAGGCTGGTGTCGACATACTTGCCGCGCAGCTCGTTCTTGTCCGAGAAGCCGATGGCGTGGACCACGAAGTCGATCGTCTCCCAGCGCTGCGCCAGCGTGGCGAAGGCGGCGTCGATCGCGTCCATGCTGGACACGTCGCAGTCGATCAGGAAATCGGAGCCGAGGCTTTCGGCAAGCGGCCTGACCCGCTTTGCCAAGGCATCGCCCTGATAGGCGAAGGCCAGTTCGGCCCCCTGTTCGCTCAGCTTCTTAGCGATACCCCAGGCCAACGACTTGTCGTTGGCGAGGCCCATGATGAGCCCCCTCTTGCCGTGCATCAGACCGGTCATTCGTTTCTTCCTGTAATCACTTTAATCGTTGGGCCGAAAGGCCGTGTCGGTTTGCGGTGCTTGTCCCGCACCGTCGTTCGCCTGCGCGAGCGCTGCGTTCAGTTCTGCGCCTATGACCATCCCTAGTCCCACAAGCCAGAAAAAGAAAAGCGCGATCATCACTCCGGCGAGACTTCCATAGGTAAGATCGTACATGAGGAAAGTCTGCAACACTTTCGGAAGGGCCCAGGCGACCAGCAGCCACCACAGCGTGACGAACGCCGCGCCGGGCCACTTGGCATAGCGCCGCTTCTGGTAGGCATGCGGCGTCAGCAGGTAGAACAGCAGGTAGATCGAGACGAAAATGCCCCCGCCGCTCATCGCCGTGCTGAGCGCCATTTGTTCGGAAAGGCTGTCGAGCCGGGGGAACAGTGTGGCCAGCACGGTTTCGGCGGTGGACAGCAGCACTTGCGACGACAGCGAGATCAGCAGCAGCAGCACCGACCCGAAGATCACCGCGCTGGATACCAGCCGCGATCGCCAGAAACGGTGGCGCTTTTTGGAATCGTAGGCGCGATGCAGGATGTCGCGGATCGTTTCGATCAGGCTGCCCGACGTCCACATGCCCAGCAAGCCGCCCACCCACAGCAGCCAGCCGTGCCGTGCGGCGGCAACATCGTGCGCCACCGGGCGCAGCACGTCGCCGACGCGCGGCGGCAGCGCGCGCAGGATCGTGTCGATCGACGCCCCCATCTGGTCCTGTTCGCCCAGCGCCGACAGGATCGCCGCCAGCGCGATGAAGAAGGGAAACAGCGACAGCAGGCTCATGTAGGCGAGGTTGCCCGCATGAATGAAGCCGTCGTCCCAGGTGCCGCCCAGCACCTGCTTGGTCACGCGGAAGGCGCGCGTACCCGGTCCCGCCTTGCGGCGCAGCTTTGCTCTTAGCGCTTCATGGTGCGGATCAGACGCCAAGCTTCCCGCGCACGTCGCGACCGTCGCTCCACCCGTCGAGGCGGGCGGCAAGGTCTTCGTCCGCTTCGGGCAGGACGATCTGCAGGGTGATCAGCTGGTCGCCGCGGGTGCCGTCCTTGCGGGTCATTCCGCGCTCTTTCAGACGCAGCGACTTGCCCGAGCTGGACCCGGCCGGGACCGACAGCATGACCGCGCCCGAAGGGGTGGGCGCCTTGACCTTGGCACCGCGCAGGGCTTCGTCCAGCGTGATCGGCAGATCCAGCCGCAGATCGTCGCCGTCGCGCCGGAAAAAGGCGTGGGACTGCAGCTGGATCGTCACCGTGGCATCGCCGTTGCCGCCGGGGCCCGCCTCACCCTTGCCGGCCAGCCGCATCTGGGTGCCGTCCTCCACCCCTGCGGGCAGCTTGAGGTCGATGGTCTTGCCGTCAGACAGGGTGATGCGCTGGGGTTTAAGTTCCGCCGCGTCGGTAAGCGGCACGGACAGACGATAGTTCACGTTCGCCCCCTTGGGCGCGGCGCGGCGCCCGCCGCCCATTCCGCCGCCCATGCCACCGGGGCCGCCCCGGCCACCGCCAAAGATGCCGCCGAAGATGTCCTCAAGGTCGATGCCGTCCTCGGCCCCGAAGCCGCCGCCGAAGCCGCGCTGGCCGCCGGGACCGCCGCCATAGCCGCCCCCGAAGCCACCGCCGCCGAACGGGTTGGCGGGGTTGCCCTCCGCGTCAATCTCGCCCCGGTCGAACTGGGCGCGTTTCGTCTTGTCGGACAGCAGGTCGTAGGCGCGCGTCACGTCGCTGAAGCGCGCGGCGGCTGCGGGGTTGTCCTTGTTGGTGTCGGGGTGGAGTTCCTTCGCCAGCTTGCGGTAGGCGGACTTGATGTCCTTCTCGCTCGCACCGCGAGACACGCCGAGGGTGGTGTAGGGATCTGCTGCCATGATGCCCCTAGCTAGGTTGCGACTCGGCTTTGGACAAGCGTTCCGGTGGGTTGCCGGGGACGATTGTGTCCCGTAATCCGCATCTGATGCTTGTCCGCGATCAAGGTCATGCCCTGCGCAACCGGGGACCGGGCGGCGAGTTCCCGTTTTTCAGCCTCAGGACGACCAGACCCGTGACCACCGCGCTCCCCACCGACATCGACGCCCGCGAAGTCATCCCGCACGGCGACCCGCTGGCGCTGTTCACGCAGTGGTACGATGAGGCGCGGGAAACCGAACCCAACGATTCCAATGCGATGGCGCTGGCCACCGCGACGCCGGATGGGCTGCCATCGGTGCGCATGGTGCTGCTCAAGGGGTTCGATGCCACAGGCTTCGTGTTCTACACCAATGGCCACAGCCGCAAGGGGCGCGAAATCGCCGCCAACCCGCACGTCGCGCTGCTGTTCCACTGGAAAAGCCTGCGCCGCCAGATCCGGATAGAGGGCGCGCTGTCCCCGGTCAGCGATGCGGAAGCCGAGGCCTATTTCCATTCGCGCGCCCGCGATTCGCAGCTGGGCGCGGTGGCGTCCGACCAGTCGGCCCTGCTCGATTCGCGGGCCACCTTCCTGAACCGCTACGAAGAGGCGCGCCAGCAGTTCGACGGCGGCGAGGTGGAGCGGCCCGCGCACTGGGGCGGCTGGCGCGTGCGGGCGCAGGCGATGGAGTTCTGGCAGGATCGCCCCTACCGCCTCCATGAGCGCCGTCGGTTCGAACATGCCGCCGGTGGCTGGCGCAGCAGCCTGCTTTTCCCGTGAGCGAGGGCGCGGATCTCAACCGCAGCGCCGCCATCGCCAGCATCGGCGCGGCCAGCCTGCTGATCGGGATCAAGGGCTGGGCAGCATGGTCCACCGGCTCCACCGCGATGCTGGGCAGCCTGGCGGACACCGCGCTGGACCTCGTCGCCAGCGTCGGCACCCTGGTGGGCGTGTGGATCGCCGCGCACCCCCCGGACGACAAGCACCGCTTCGGCCACGGCAAGGCAGAGGCGATCGCGGCGCTGTTCCAGATCGTGCTCATCTCCATCTCGGCACTGGGCATCGCCGCGCGTGCGGTGGAGGATTTCTTCTCCGGTTCGCGTGTCGAGGCGGCGCAGACGGGCATCGGCGTATCCGTGGCGGCGATCGTCGTCACCTTTGCGCTGATCGCCTGGCAGCGCCACGTCATCCGCCGCACCGGCAGCCTGGCGATCGCCACCGACAGCGTGCATTACCAGTCCGACCTTGCGCTCAACCTAGCGGTCATCGCTGCGCTGGTGCTGGACCGGTACGCCGGCGTTTCCAGCGCCGACCCGCTGTTCGGCCTTGCCATCGCGCTGTGGCTGGCGTGGGGCGCATGGGGCGCGTCGCGGCAGGTGCTGGATCAGCTGATGGACCACGAATGGCCCGCCGAAAAGAAGGAGCGCTTTCTGGCAGTGCTGGCGCGAAACCCGGACATAACCGGGGTGCATGACCTGCGCACCCGAACCTCTGGCAATCGCGATTTCGTGCAGTTCCACGTCTGGGTCGATGCCGACATGACCGTGCGCGAGGCGCACAAGGTCATGGATGCGCTGGAACACCGCCTGAAGGCCGAATTCCCCGACACCGAGATCCTGATCCACCCCGATCCCGAAGGGCTGGTGGACGAAGCCGGCACCGCCGGGCTGGACGTCCTGCCCCCGATCCGGGTGCACTGAGGCGCGCCTGCCCCTTGCGGATCGCGCGCGCGGCAACCAGCTACGCGGCACGCAATCGAAAAAGGCGCGCATGAAAAAGATCGGTTTTCTCTCGTTCGGCCACTGGAACCCTTCGCCCCAGTCGGCCACGCGCTCGGCGTCGGACGTGCTGCTGCAGTCGATCGAACTTGCGGTGGCGGCAGAGGAACTGGGCGCGGACGGCGCGTATTTCCGCGTCCATCACTTCGCCCAGCAGCTGGCCTCGCCGTTTCCGCTGCTCTCGGCGGTGAGCGCGCGCACCCGGCGGATAGAGATCGGCACCGGCGTTATCGACATGCGCTATGAAAACCCGTTCTACATGGCCGAGGACGCGGGCGCTGCGGACCTCATCAGCGGCGGGCGGTTGCAGCTGGGCATCAGCCGCGGCTCCCCCGAACAGGTGATCGATGGCTGGCGGCACTTCGGCTACGCCCCGGCTGAGGGAGAGAGCGACGCCGACATGGGCCGCCGCCATGGCGAGACGTTCTTCGAACTGCTGAAAGGCGAAGGGTTCGCCCAGCCCAACCCGCGCCCGATGTTCCCTAACCCGCCCGGCCTGCTGCGGCTGGAACCCCACGCGCCGGGCCTGCGCGATCGCATCTGGTGGGGTTCAGGCAGGAACAGCACCGCCGTATGGGCCGCGCAGATGGGCATGAACCTGCAAAGCTCCACGCTGAAGGAAGACGAAAGCGGAGAGCCGTTCCACGTCCAGCAGGCCCGCCAGATCCGCCTCTACCGCGAAGCGTGGAAGGACGCGGGCCATGCGCGCGAACCGCGCGTCTCGGTGTCGCGTTCCATCTTCGCGATCATGGACGACCGCGACCGCGCCTATTTCGGCCTGGGCGAAAGCAGCGATCAGGTGGGCGTGATCGACAACATGCGCGCGGTGTTCGGGCGCAGCTATGCCGCAGAGCCGGACCGCCTGATCGAACAGCTGCGCGCCGACGAAGCCATCGCAGAGGCCGATACCCTGCTGCTGACCGTGCCCAACCAGCTGGGCGTCGATTACAACGCCCACGTGCTGGAGGCGATCCTGACGCACGTCGCGCCCGCGCTGGGCTGGCGATGAGCTGGGCCGCTGTGCCCGAAGATTACTTCTGGCGCAGCGCCGCCACGCAGGCTGCGCGGTCCACGTTCTGGCCATCGGACCCGCGCCGCGTTTCCACATAAGTGGCGTGCGGCTCTTTGGTAGTGGTGCTGGGATAGAGGAACACGTCCAGCACACAGGCGGTGCCGGTGAACTGCAGCTTGCGCGCGTCGCCTTCCCATACGTTCAGCCGGGGCTGGCCGAACATGCGGGTGAGCTGGCCCTGACTGGCACCGATCACACCCTCCAGACCCGGCGCCATCTGCACCGCCGCGTCGCGCGGCGGCTGGCGGGTGGGCTGGCGCGTCACGGGCACGCCCTTGATCCGCTTGCCGCCCGCCGGTGCAGGGGTGCTGGCCACGTTGCCGCTGCCGCCGGTGGCGGAACAGGCGGCCAGCGCGAACGCCAGCGATCCCGCGATCAGCGGGGCGCCGAGCGAGCGGAGGGAACGGTGGTGAAAGGGAAGGCTCCCGAAAGTCTTGATGCTCATGGTCGGTGCGCTGCATTGCCTGCCGCCCGGCGCGAGTCAACGCCCGAGCGCCCCGATCACCTTGCAGCGCGATCACCTGCGCGCTACGGCCCGATCTGGTCTGGGCAGACCAGATCGGGCCGTAGCCTTATCCCGTTTATCGCATTTTCCGAGCCGTCAGGTGATTCCACCTGACTTGAAAATGCTCTAGGCGCTGCGGCAACCGTTTTTTCTGAAGGATTTTCCCGACTCATGACGCAACCCCGTCTGGACGTCATCGCCATCGGCAATGCCATCATCGACGTCATCGGCCATTGTTCCGACGCGCAGATCGACGAACTTGGCCTTGTCCGTGGCGGCATGCAGCTGATCGACGCCGATCAGGCCCGCACCCTGTACGATGCGATGGGTCCGGCGCGCGAGATTTCCGGCGGTTCCGCCGCCAACACGCTGGCAGGCCTCGCCGCTCTGGGCGCAAAGTGCGGCTTCATCGGTCAGGTCGCGGACGACCAGCTGGGCGAAGTATTCACGCATGACATCCGCGCCGGCGGCATCGAGTTCGACGTGCCCGCCCGTGCCGGCGAGACGCCGACCGCGCGGTGCCTGATCTTCGTAACCGCCGATGGGCAGCGCACGATGAACACCTTCCTCGGCGCTTCGCACCTGCTGTCCGCCGACATGGTGGACGATGCCGTGATCGCGGACGCGGCCGTGCTCTACCTCGAAGGCTATCTGTGGGATCCGGTCGAACCGCGCGCGGCGATGCGCAAGGCGATCGCAGCCGCGCGCGCAGCCGGTCGCAAGATCGCTTTCACGCCTTCGGAATCGTTCATCATCGACATGCATCGCGCCGATTTCCTGTCGCTGATCGACGAGGGCCTGATCGACCTCATGTTCTGCAACGAGACTGAAATGGCGACGCTGACCGGCAAGTCCGCGTTCGAGGATGGCATCGCTATGCTGTCGGCCAAGGTTTCAGTGCTGGTCGTGACCAGGGGTGCCGACGGCGCCGTGGCCCTGTCCGGCGGCGAGCGCGCCGAAGTGGCGGCGCAGCCGATCGACCGCGTGATTGACACCACCGGCGCCGGCGACCTGTTCGCGGCAGGCTTCCTCTACGGCCACGTGCGCGGCAAGGGCCTGGAAGAAAGCCTGAAGATGGGCGCCATCTGCGCCAGCGAGATCATCTCGCACTACGGCGCCCGCCCGGAATGTGACCTCGCGGACTTCGTCGCCGCGCGGATGTAAGGTGCACGGGGCTTGGGGTATCCCAAGCCCCTACCCGTCGTCCCGAGCTCGGTCCCGGATCAAATCGGGGACGACGCAGCGCCGATCAGCGCCCGCCGTGCTGCGCCGATTGCAGCTGCGCCGCGCACTGGTTCCTGCGCTGGTCACGTGCGGTCGATAACGCCTGCGCGGTCTGGCGGGGCAGGGCGCAATCCTGCGCCGGGCGGATCGGATGCTTGGCGAGGCAGCCGCTGCGGGTGGAGAACAGGTTGTCGGCGCAGTCGTCGAAGGCGGACTGATCGGCATCGTGCAGCGCCTGGCACGCCTGCGTCCAGCGCTGGCGATAAGCATTCTCGGCGAAGTCGGTGCACTGGCCGTAGGCAGCCTGCGCTTCCTGTTCGCGGCGGGCGCGGTCAGCCAGCGCGCGCGACTGCTCTGCGGCCTTGGTCTGCCGTTCCGCCATCGCCAGCGTCTGCTGGTGGATGTCCTGCGCGGGCAAGTAGATGCCGTAGTAGTATCCGATCCCGGCGCCGCCCATCAGCGCACCCAGCGCCAGGCACAGCTTCAGGATCGGATCGGCGCGCTTAAGCACCTTCGCGCGCCACTTCGCGCCAGCCGATATCGCGGCGGGTGAAGCCGGTCGGGAAGTCGATCGCATCGACGGCGGCATAGGCTTTCGCCTGCGCCTCGGTCACGTTGCGGGCGCGGGCGGTGACGGCAAGCACGCGCCCGCCGCTGGCCACCAGTTCCCCGTCCTTTTCGGCGGTGCCGGCGTGGAACACCTTGGCCCCTTGCGCTTCGGCGGCTTCGAGGTTGCGGATCGCGCCGCCCCTGGCAGGCGTGCCGGGATAGCCGTCCGCCGCCATCACCACCGTCAGCGCCACGTCGTCGGAGAAGCGCGGCGGCTGGATCGCGGCCAGACGGTTCTCGGCGCAGGCGTGCAGCAGTTCGACAAGGTCCGATTCCAGGCGCATCAGCATGACCTGGCATTCCGGATCGCCGAAGCGGCAGTTGTATTCGATCAGCTGCGGGCCGGTGGCCGTCAGCATCAGGCCCAGAAACAGGACGCCGGAATAAGGCATGCCTTCGTCCGCCAGCGTCTTGACGGTGGGGGCGATGATCCGGGTCATCGCTTCGGCCTGCAGCTTGGGGGTCAGCACCTTTGCCGGGCTGTAGGCGCCCATGCCGCCGGTGTTGGGGCCGGTATCGCCGTCACCCACGCGCTTGTGGTCCTGCGCGGAGGCGAAGGGGACGATGGTGGATCCGTCGGTCAGCGCGAAGAAGCTGGCCTCCTCACCCTCAAGGAACTCCTCGATCACGGCTTCGGCGCCGGCTTCACCGAAGCGCCCGGTGAAGATGTCGCGCACGGCGGCCTCGGCTTCGTCCATGGTCATCGCCACGGTGACGCCCTTGCCCGCGGCAAGGCCATCCGCCTTGATGACGACGGGGGCACCGAACTTCGCCAGCGCTGCCATGGCGTCCGCCTCGGAAGAGACGCGCCTGTACCCGCCGGTCGGGATATTGGCGCGGGCGCACAAGTCCTTGGTAAAGCCCTTGGACCCTTCCAGCTGGGCCGCCGCCTTGCCCGGTCCGAACACGGCGAACCCTTCGCCGCGCAGCGAGTCGGCCAGACCGTCCACCAGCGGCGCTTCCGGCCCGATGACGACAAGGCCGATCACGTTCGCCTCGCAGAATGCCAGCACGGCGGCATGGTCGGTCGCGTCCAGGTCGATGCAGGTCGCAACCTCGGAAATGCCGGGGTTTCCGGGCGCCGCCCACAAGGCATCGCAGCGCGGGGATTGCGCCAGCTTCCAGGCCAGCGCATGTTCGCGGCCGCCCGAGCCCAGTAGCAGGATGTTCATTTCCCGTGCCTTCCGATCAGTTCTTTCACGACGATGACGACGACGCCTATCGCTCAGGCGGGCTGGTAGCGAAGAACACGGCTGGGGACAACGCCGCGCCGCTTTCGATCAGCGAGATTTCCAACCTGCTCAAGCGCACGGTGGAGGACCGTTTCGGCTTCGTGCGCCTGCGAGGCGAACTGTCGGGCGTGAAGCGCGCGGCTTCCGGCCACCTCTACTGCGCGCTCAAGGACGACAAGGCGGTGATCGACGGGGTGATGTGGAAAGGCGGCGCCCAGCGCCTGGCCTTCCGCCCCGAGGACGGCGTGGAGGTGATCGCCACCGGCAAGCTGACCACCTATCCGGGCCGTTCCAAATACCAGATCGTCATCGAAACGATGGAGATCGCCGGCGAAGGCGCGCTGCTGGCGCTGCTGGAGAAACTGCGCGCGCGCCTTGCCGCAGAGGGGCTGTTCGCGCCCGAACGCAAGCGGCCGCTGCCCTATCTGCCGCAGGTCATCGGCGTCGTCACGTCGCCCACCGGCGCGGTGATTCGCGATATTCTTCACCGGCTGGCAGACCGTTTCCCCAGCCGGGTGCTGGTGTGGCCGGTGCTGGTGCAGGGCGAAGGCGCGGCGGCGCAGGTGGCCAATGCGGTGCGCGGCTTTTCCGCCATCCAGCCCGGCGGGCCGGTGCCCCGACCCGATCTGGTGATCGTGGCGCGCGGCGGCGGTTCGATCGAGGACTTGTGGAGCTTCAACGAGGAGATCGTCGTGCGCGCCGTCGCCGAATCGACGATTCCCGTGATCTCGGCGGTCGGGCACGAAACCGACACCACCTTGTGCGACCATGCCGCAGACCGCCGCGCGCCCACGCCCACCGCTGCCGCGGAAATGGCAGTGCCAGTGCGCGCGGAACTGTCCGCGCAGTTGGCCGACCTTGCCATGCGCAAGCGCCGCTGCGCGCTGCGCCCGGTCACGCTGGGCCGCGAACGGCTGGAAGCGCGCGTCCAGCGCCTGCCCAAACCCGAAGCGATCCTGGCCGCCAAGGCGCAGAAGCTGGACGAACTGGCCGAGCGGCTGCGGCGCGGCCTGCGGGACGAAGCGCGCGCCAAGGAGCAGGCGCTGCACAAGGTCGCCGCCAGCCTCTCGCTGCCGCTGCTCCGCCACCGCGTGCAGGTCTGCGATGAACGGCTGGGCCGCGCGGGCCTGACCCCGCGCCTGCTGGAACGCCGCTGGGCGCTGGCTCGCGATGCGCTGGCTCCGGTCAACCGCGTGCTGCCCCAGCTGGACCCACGCCTGCCGCTGCAGCGCGGCTATGCGCTGGTCAAGACCACCGGCGGCGCCGCGCTGACCACGCGCGACGCGGCCGCGCGCGAAGGCGATCTGGTGATCGAATTCCGCGACGGCGAACTGCAGGTGACAGCGGGCGACGTTGCTTCCGTGCCATCGTCCCCTGCGCCCGCGCCGCGCCCCGCCGGCAAACCGGCGCGACCGGCGCCCGGTGCCCCGCGACAGGGCGATTTGTTCTGACGGGGCGGTTCTGCTAGGATCGCGGCCATGTTGATGTCCTCTGCAGACCGACCTGCCAAACTCGCCTACGGCCCCAACGGCTTTCGCGTGCTCAGCTCGGGCCATTACGTGGCCTGCGCCGTCACGGGTGAGCAGATCCCCCTCGAAGCGCTGCGGTACTGGAGCGTGGAGCGGCAGGAACCTTACGCCACCGCGCAGATCGCCACGCGCCGCCTTCTTGGCGAGGCATGAGGGCCCTTAGACGGGGCATTTCCGCACTGGTCCTGATCGCAGCGGGCGCGGCCATCGCGCTGCCGCTGATGGCCGCGCGCACGCCGCAGACCGGCCGGGGGAATAGCGGCACTGCACCGGTCGCGCCCGCTGCTCCCGCCAGACCGGTTGCGCTGCCTTTCAGCGGCGAACTGACGCAGGGAGGCTGGATCAGGGGCACGCTGCCTGCCGGTATCCGTTCGCTCTCGCTGGACGGGGCGCCTGTGAAGGTCGCGGCTGACGGCACGTGGTTCGTCGCCTTCGACCGGGATGCGGGCGCGCAGGCGCTGCTGCGCGTCTCCTATGCCAACGGCACCATCGGTGAACAGCGGCTGGCCGTTGCCCCGCGCGCCTGGCAGATCGAGAACGTCAATATCGCACGCAGGACCGGCGGGCCTTCCGAAGCCTTCATGCAACTGCGCCGCCCCGAACTGGCGCGCATCAACGCTGCCCGCGCGCACGTCACCGATGCGCAAGGATGGCGGCAGCGCTTTGTGTGGCCTGCGCAGGGCCGCATTTCCGGTCGATTCGGATCGCAGCGCATCTATCGCGGAGAGCCGGGCGCCTATCACTCCGGGCTCGACATCGCCCCCGGCGGCAGCGGCGCACCCTTTGTCGCGCCGGCAGACGGCGTGGTGATCCTGGCTGCGGACAAGCCCTTCACGCTGGAGGGCAACCTGCTGATGCTGGATCACGGCATGGGCCTCAACAGCGCTTTCCTGCATTGCTCGCAGATCCTGGTGAAGGAGGGCGATCATGTCCGGCAGGGGCAGGTCATTGGCCGCATCGGCATGACCGGGCGCGCCACCGGGCCGCACCTGCACTGGTCTATCAAGTGGAACGAGGCGCGGCTGGACCCGCTGCTGTTCCTGCCGCCCCGGACCTGAGAGCCCAAACTGCCACACTGAAAACTGACAGGCTTGCCAATCCGGCCTGACGCCCTATTCAGCGCTTGTGCGCCGCAGCATCGTCATCCTTTCCGTCGTTCCGGTGCTGCTCTGGGTCACATGGGGCCGCTCGCCCCGGCCCGAACCACCCAAACACCTTCCGGTGATCGACGCGGTCATTCCGCAGGCTCTGCCCGACCGGCGCCAGATGGCGCGCTACCTTGGTCCGTTCCGGCTCGAAGGAGCGTGGCAGATCAAGTCGCGCCACACGATGGTCTTCGGATACTCGGCGCTCGTCCCCGAGCCGGACGGCAAGCTCACCGCATTCAACGATTCGGGCGATATCCTGCGCTTCGCGCCGCCGGGCGTCCCCGGTCCGCCGCCCCAGCCCAACTGGGTGCGGTTCGAACGCAAGGCTGCAACCAAGGCATCGCGCGACGTCGAATCGGCCACGCGCGATCCGAAGACCGGCGGCTACTGGCTGGGGCTGGAAGGGCGCAACAGCATCATCCACCTGAACAGCAGGTTCGTGGCGACCGGCGAAGTGGCCCCGCGCGCCATGCACGGCTGGGGCCTGAACACGGGGCCGGAAGCATTGGCGCGGCTGGCGGACGGGCGGATGGTCACCATCCGCGAAGTGCCGCCATCGTGGACCGAACCGCGCCTGCACGATGCGCTGGTGTTCTCCGGCGATCCGATCCGCCACCCGGTGCCGCAGCGGTTCCGCTTCGACGGGCCTGACAACTTTTCCGTGGTCGACATGGCGGTGCTGCCGGATGGGCGCGCGCTGATCCTGATGCGGCGGCTGCTTTGGCCGCTGCCGATGCGATTCGCCGGCAGGATCGTGATCGCCGACACCGCCCGGATCAGGCCGGGCGGCGTGTGGCATTCGCAGCCGCTGGCGTCGCTGGCTTCGGTGCTGCCGGTCGACAATTTCGAAGGGATCGCCGCCGTACCCCGGCCCGATGGACGAATCACCGTGTGGATCATCTCCGACGACAACGCCATGCGCGTGCTTCAGCGTACGCTGCTGTGGAAGATGACCGTCGATCCGAAGACATTGCCCTGGCCAAAATAAACACGGAAAAAGCGCGCGAAGCACCGCTTCGCACGCTTTTTCAGGTCCGTATTCCCGATGCGCTCCCCCGTGGGGGAGCGGGCAATCAGGCGGCCTGGTTCTTCTTCAGCTCGCGCTTTACCTTGACGGCGCGCGGCGACAGCTTGGTGTCCGAGGTCTTCAGCAGCCAGTTGTCGAGGCCGCCGTTGTGCTCGACCGAGCGCAGGCCGTGGGTCGACACGCGGAACTTGAAGCTGCGGTCCAGACCTTCCGAAAGGAGCGTCACGTTCTGCAGGTTGGGCAGGAACACGCGCTTGGTCTTGTTGTTGGCGTGGCTGACGTTGCAGCCAACCTGGCGGCCCTTGCCGGTCAGTTCGCAGATGCGGGACATGGTCTTTCTCGCTCGAAAATTGTTTGCCGTTAAGTACGGGAAGGCGCGCCCTTACCGATTCCCCCCCCCAAGGTCAAGTTGCACACAGGTTTTTGACGGGCTAGCGCATCGCAATGACCAGATGGCCGCTTCCCGAACCCATGGCGCTTGCCCTGCAGGAGGCGCAGGCCGCCGCCGATTCCGGCGAAGTGCCGATCGGCGCGGTCGTCGTCAAGGACGGTCGGGTGCTGGCTACCGGCCGCAACGCTCCGCGCGAACGCCATGACCCTACCAGCCATGCGGAGATAGAGGCGATTCGCGCCGCCGCCCGGATTCTCGGCAATGAACGGCTGGAGGGCTGCGAACTGTGGGTGACGCTGGAACCGTGCGCGATGTGCGCCGGGGCCATTGCCCACGCCCGCATCGCGCGGCTGTACTACGGCGCGTCCGATCCCAAGGGCGGCGCCGTGGAGCACGGCGCGCGGGTATTCGAGCATCCGCAATGCCTGCACCGCCCGGACGTCTACACGGGCATCGGCGAGGCTGAGGCGGCGGACCTTCTGCGCGGGTTCTTCCGGGCGAGAAGATGACGTCGGCTAAAGCCCGCGCCAGATTCGCAGCGATGTCGAATCGCCGGGGCCGTATTGACGGGCCGGGCAGCGGGCGGGGCGGAAGTCCCTGCCGTAGCACAGGCGCAATTCACGCAGCCAGCCTGTGCGGCTGATCTCCACGCCCACGGCTTCGCGCGGCCATCCGCGATTCGCGGCGGCGAACTCTTCGCGCAGGTCACCCACGGTCAGGTTCCGGCGGCGGGAGAGACGGTCGGCATCCGGCCAGCGGATGGAGCGCCACAGGATCGCGCTGACCCGGAAATACTTGTCCGGGGCGGCGACCATGCAACTGCCGTGCTTCGCCCATTCGTGCGCCAGCAGCTTGGGCGAAGGGGTCATGCACAGGTTCTCGCGCAGGGTCCGGGGCGAGGGGACCGGCTGCGTTGCGCACCACTGCGGCGAAGGACCGCGCGCCGCTTCGGGCCACAGGCCATGCAGGATGAACCCGAACCGTCCATGGGCAGGGTTGCACTGCATCGAGCGCGTGTCGCCGCTGGTCTTGCAGTAATCGGGCGACCAGCTGGCGGCCAGGGTATAGCCCGCGATCGTCGTGCGCCGCACCGGTCCATCGGGTGTCAGCGGTCTGACGGGCGCGATCTGGCGCGGCACGGAGCACTGGTACGCCTGCGCCCCCGCTGCGGCGGGAATCAGGGGCAGTGCAGCGACGACTGCGGCCGTCAGCTTCACGGCCCGGCTCATAGCCCGATTCACAGGGGGGTGAAGTCCAGCCCGATGTCGGCGGCGGGGGCGCTCTGGGTCAGGCGGCCTACCGAAACGTAGGTAACGCCGGTGGCGGCGATCGCGCCGATGGTGGTCAGATTGACGCCGCCCGAAGCCTCGGTCGGCACCCGGCCTGCCACCAGCGCCACCGCCTCACGCAGGACGTCAGGCCCCATGTTGTCGAGCAGCAGGTGATGTGCCCCCGCACCGATGGCGGGTTCGATCTGGTCGAGGCGGTCGACCTCGCAGATGATCTGCGCGACGCCCGCCGCCCGTGCGCGGGCCACGGCGGGGCCGACACCACCCGCGACGAGGACGTGGTTGTCCTTGATCATCGCCGCATCCCACAGACCCATGCGGTGGTTCTGCGCGCCGCCCATGCGGGTGGCGTACTTTTCCAGATGGCGCAGGCCGGGGATGGTCTTGCGGGTGTCGAGCAAGGTCGCGTGACCCTGCATGGCATCGACGTACTGGCGCGTCATCGTGGCGATGCCGGACAGGTGCTGGACGGTGTTGAGCGCGCTGCGCTCCGCCGTCAGCATGGCGCGGGCATTGCCAGTCAGCCGCATGAGGTTGGTGCCGGGCGCGACTTGCGCGCCTTCCGGGACCAAGATCTCGACCTCTATCGCCGGGTCCAGCCGCTGAAAGAACGCCGCCGCGATCGGCAGGCCCGCCACGGTGATGGCATCGCGCGAATCCATCACGCCCGAGAATCGGGCGTCGGCGTCGATCACGCTTTCCGACGTAACGTCACGGCCGCCGCCGGGAAGCCCTTCGCCAAGGTCTTCGGCAAGCGTTGCGGTGACGAAGGCGGCAAGGTCGAAGGCGGGGAGCGCGAACTGGGTCATGGCCGGGTTCTTTGCGCGTTATCCGCTGGTTGTCGAGTGAAGAAAAGGGAAGTCCCGGGGCCATCGCCCCAGACCCCGAAACCGTCGTCGTCGGGCGCGGCCACGACGGTAATGGGGGTGCAGGGGGGCTGTGCTCCCCTGCCTTTACCCTTCGACGCTTAGTGAACGAACCGCGCGATCACATCGCGGTACGAACGCGAGACCTTCACCTGCGCGCCCGAATCGAGCACGAGGAAGCATTCGCCGTTGGTATGCGGCTTCACCTGGCGCACCTGGTTGAGGTTGACGATGGTGGAGCGGTGCACACGCTGGAACACGCGCGGGTCCAGGCGGCGTTCCAGATCCTTCATCGTTTCGCGCAGGATCAGCGAATTGTCGGCGGTGCGGATGCACATGTAGTCGCCGGCGGCCTCGATATGCTCGATCGAATCCACGTCGATCCGGAAGATCTGGCCGCGATCCTTAATGTTGATGAGCTTTTCATAGCGGTCGGCGTTGGGGTCGGTTTCCTCGGGGATGTGCTCCACCGCGTCGGGGGCGACTTCGGCGAGGACCGTCTTCAACTTTTCCGCTTCCTCGGAGGAGCGCTTTTCGGCCAGACGCTGGCGCACGCGAGCAAGGGTATCGTCCAGCTTGCTCTCGTCCACGGGCTTCATCAGGTAGTTCACCGCATTGGCCTCGAAGGCGCGGACGGCGTGTTCCTGATAGGCGGTGACGAAGACGAACAGCGGCGGTTCGATTTCCATCACACCCTTCACCACGGAAAATCCGTCGAAACCGGGCATCTGGATGTCGAGGAACACAAGATCGGGCTTTTCCGTCTTGATCTTGCGGATCGCCTCGCGCCCGTTCGCGCAAGTGTCGATGATCTCGACGTCGGGGTATTTTTCAAGCCGCAGTTGCAGGCCCTGGATTGCGAGTTTCTCGTCGTCGACAAGAATCGTGCGGATTGTCATAGGTTAGTTTCTCCGGTGCGGCTAACGCGCACGGGGCAGGATTGTTTCATCGCGCCATCGGAACGGGCTGGCGCGCGGGCTCGGCATGATCTTCGGTGGTTTCGCGGCGCTCGAAAGGAAGCTCGATCACAACCGCGAAGCCGCCTTCCAGCGGCTCCACGGTCTCGAACCGGTGGTTTTCGCCATAAGCCTGCGACAGGCGGTCGCGGATGTTGGACAATCCCACACCGGTGGAAACCGGCTCCCCTCCATCGTAGGTCATGCCCGACAGCCTGTTGTCCGTCGTCGGACTTTGCAAGCCCGGCCCGGTGTCCGAGACGGTGATGCGAAGCATGGGGCCGACGAGTTGCGAGGCGACGGTGATCTCGGCCCCGGCTTCCTGCTGGCTGACGGCGTACTTGATCGCATTTTCCACCAGCGGCTGGAGCAGCAGCGAGGGCAGCAGCGCGGCCTCCGTCGCCGCGTCGATGGTGAAGGTGGTGCGCAGCCGTTCCTCGAACCGCATCCGTTCGATGTCGAGGTAGAGCTGGAGGGTTTCGACCTCCTGCTCCACGGTAACGCGCGCGGATGGCTTGTTGATGAGGGTGTAGCGCAGGAACGACGACAGGCGGCTGAGCATGGCGTTGGCCGGCTCGGTCTGCTTCAGCAGCACCAGCGTGGAGATGGAGTTCAGCGTGTTGAACAGGAAGTGCGGGTTCAGCTGGTAGCGCAGCATCGCCAGCTGGGCGCTGGTGGCCTGGTTCTCCAGCCGGATCAGCTGGTCGTTCTGTTCCTCCACCTGCAGGTAGAAGTTGACCATGTAGTACAGCGCCGTCCACGCCCCCAGCAGCGTCGCGTCTAGGTAGAACACGCCGACGAAGATCTGCGCGAAGCTGGTATCGGCATCGACCCGCCACAGCGAGATCACCCAGCCGTCGATGAAGGCATGCAGCGCCACCGCCACCGGCAGGGCAAGCAGCGTGAAGCCCCAGGTGATGAGCACGCGCTTGCGGATCAGCAGGCGGTATATCACCGACAGCACGAGCGAGATCGAGAAGCCCGTGATCGTCGCGATGACCGGCTGCACCAGCGCCGTCAGCGGCAGGTTGTTGGCCAGAAGCGACATCGAACGCAGGATCAGCGCGCCGCCCCAGCCGATCAGCTGCAGGCGCCAGAACGCACGGTCCTTGTCGGCGAAGAAGGGGATCGGCTGGATCGGCAGGACGCTCATGCCCGGCAGCCTAGACGATGCCTGCGCAGGTTGCAAAATCGGTTAGCGGCCACGCGCGGCCTTCACGGCCTCGGCCAGCCCGTCGAAGCCGACGGCACCGGGGATCAGCTTGTCGCCCACGACGAAGCTGGGAGTGCCGGTGAAGCCGAGGCGCTGGGCCAGTTCCATGTTGCGGCCGATCTCAGCCTCCACCGTGGGGCTGGCGGCGATGCGGCGCGCGCGATCCATGTCGAGGCCGATCTTGCGGGCCACCGCTTCGATGGTGGGGCCATCGACCTGGCCGGCCTGGTACATGGCGTCGTGGAACTGCGCGTACTTGCCCTGCTCTGCGGCGGCGAGGGCCATCTTCGAGGCGTCCGGGCTTTGCGGGCCGATGATCGGCAGTTCGCGCACGACGATGCGCAGGTCCGGGTTCTGCGCGATCAGCTTGGCCACGTCGGGCAGGCTCTGGCGGCAGTACCCGCAGGCATAGTCCGAAAATTCCACCAGCGTCACCGCGCCGTTGGGATTGCCCAGCGTTGCACCGGGGAACGGCGTCTCCACCGTCTGGCGCACGCCCGCCAGCGCCTTGGCGGCTTCGCGGCGGCGCAGTTCCTCCATCGCCTGCGGCAGGATCTCGGGGTGTTCGAGGATGTAGTCGTGCACCACGCGCTCCACCGCGGGGCGACCCCCGAACCAGCCCGCAGCGCCCACGGCGACGAGGACGGCAGCAGTGACGGCGAACTTGGCAGGGGTACCCATGATGTGATGCTGATCCGTTATGAGGGAGATGACGCGGCCTTAGCGCCGCTTCTTGCCGCGTTCCAGTTCGGCGCGCGCCTGCATTTCGATGTCCTGCGCCCGCAGCCAGTCGGGCGTCCCTTGTGAAAGGCCGGCCTCTGCGGCCTGAGCGCTGCGCAGCGCTTCTTCCATGCGGCCCGACAGCACTTGCTGTTCGGCGCTGGCCAGATAGGCGCGCGGCATGTCGCCGTTGGCCGCATAGATCATGCCCAGCTGATACCACGTAAAGGGGTTCTCGCGATCGCGCGCGGCGGCGGTCTTGAGGACGTCCTGCGCTTCCTTGTAGTTCGCGCGGTCTTCCGTCGCCATCAGGGCGTGGCCGAACAGCGTGGCGATCAGCGGGGTGTTGCCCGAAAGGTCGTTAGCCTTGCGCAGCATCGGCAGCGCCTCCGCCGGCTTGCCCGCTTCCAGCAGGATCTGGCCGTCGAGCTCAAGGAAGTAGGGATCGTCGGGAGCGGCGGCGATCAGGGCCTCCGTCTCGGCCCGGGCCTCGGCGAACTTCGATTCGCGGTGGAAGGCATAGGCGCGGGCGTAGCGGGCGGGGATCGAGTTGTCCGTCATCGGGTACTTGCGCAGCACCTGATAGGGTTCGGCCAGGAACCCGAACAGCTTGGCCTTGGCCCGCATGAATCGCTTCTGGATCGTGGCGTCGTCCGGCTTCTGCCAGGCAGGGTCTCTCTCGTAAGTATCCTTGAGCGTGGTGATGCGATCGGCGGTCAGCGGGTGGCTCGAATAGAATTCGTCGCCGTCCTTGGGCCGGTAGCCGTAGCGAAACTCCATGCTCTGCAGCTTTTCGAAGAAGGCGATGGACCCGCGCCCGCTGATCCCGGCCTTGGACAGGTACTGCGCGCCGGCGGCATCGGCGGACGCCTCCTGCGACCGGTTGTAGGCCAGGTACTTGCCCATGGCGGCGGACTGCCCCGCCATGAGCACGCCCATCGCCGCTTCGCCGCCGCCAGCCGCCGCTGCCGCCGCGCCCAGCAGCAGCGACAGCAGGGAGATGTTGGTCGCGCTCTTGCCGCCCAGATTCAGCACGGCATGGCCGCCGGTGACGTGGCCCAGTTCGTGCGCGATCACGCCCTGCACTTCGGCAGCGGTGTCGGCCTCGTCCAGCAGGCCGGAGTTGACGTAGACGGCCTGCCCGCCGGCGACA
Organism: Novosphingobium gossypii; assembly: GCF_050433305.1. Taxonomy (NCBI): domain Bacteria; kingdom Pseudomonadati; phylum Pseudomonadota; class Alphaproteobacteria; order Sphingomonadales; family Sphingomonadaceae; genus Novosphingobium; species Novosphingobium gossypii. The sequence continues at coordinate 372,985 of NZ_JBNPXM010000003.1, forward strand.
AAGGCGTTCACCGAGGAATCGTTGACCAGCACGATGTCGACGTCGCCGGGTCGCAGGCCCGAAGCCTTCACCAGCGGCGCGGCCATGTCGCGCAGCAGTGCTTCCGTTTCGGCATCGCGCAGGATCGACTGCGCAGCGGCAGGCGCCGCCGTCAGTCCCAGCAGTGCGCCGGTCGCAAGGACCAGCGCAGGTATTCGCAGCTTCGGCATCGTCCCTCTTGGAGGACCGGCGGGCTTAACCCGCGATGAAGCCCCCTGCATGCACGGTCAGGCCGAAGGTGTCGAGGGGCTTACCCCGGCAGGCCCAGCAGGCGGCGCGCGGCGCGCTGGAGCAGGACGTCGTCGTCGCTCACTTCGCCCACCAGCACGATCTGCCCGTCCGGCAGGCGGCGCGCGACGAGGACGGTGAACTCCTCGCCCTCGGGCGCGATGTCGTGCAGAGGCCGGGCGTCGATGGCGCGCAGGTTCCCGGCAAGGCGCTCGCGGGCGTTGGCGGGAACGGTGCCGCTTTCCTCGCGGCGCAGGCGGCGTTCCTCGCGCACCAGCGCCTTGAGACCGCCGGGGGCGGCGCACAAATGAGCGCACAGCGCACCGCGCGGCAGCCCGATCCGGGCCGCGTGCGCGATGACGGTCGCGAATTCGGTCAGACGCGTCTTGTCGTAGTCGGCGCCGAATACCAGCTTAACCAGCGGCAGCAGCGGCGCGCGCTCTTGCGCCTTGAGACCGGCATCCTCGATCAGTTCGGCAAGGTCGTCCGGCGCGTCCTGCGCCGCCAGCGCGAAGTCGTAGGCCCGCCCAACCGCTTCGTAGAGCGCCTGATGCGAACGCTCCTCTGCCCGGCAGGCCTGCAGCGCCAGATCGCGGGCGGCGGCGAGCCAGTCGGTCAGCTCCATCGCAGGCTGCGCGAACGAAGTCGGCTCGGCATCGAAGGCAAAGCCGGGGGTGGGCAGTTCCAGCGGCGCGTAAGCGTCGATTGCAGGAAGCGCGAAGTCCACCGGGCCGACGTCGGCAGGCCCATCGGCCCAGTCGGTCAGCGGCTGGGCGCGCAGCATCGCCGGGATCTCATCCTCCATCTCCTGCGGCGCGCTGGGGCGCGGGGGCAGTGGCTCGGCGCTCTCCTTCCAGTTGATGACGCCATAGATGTAGTCGATCCGCACGCCATCGCGCGAAAACGGCATCAGGATGCCGCGATAAAGCACCGTCATGCCGCGCGGGTTGAGGTACTCCGCCTCGAACCCGATGGGCGCCTCGTTCGCCAGGATCTGCATGTAGTGGTCGGTGATGCGCGACAGCAGCGAGCCGCCGGGCACGTCCGCCAGTCGCTGGATCGGGCCGTTCGCGCCGCATTCCTGCGCCAGCGTGGCGCCGACATAGGCGATGGCGGGGTCGGTGATCGCGTCGTCCCGCCCCGTGCCGAAATCCAGCAGCACGCTGCGGGGGCCGAAGTCCGGCAGGTTGGCAGGGTCAAGATCGGCGATGTCGGGGAAGGTCTTTTCGCCCAGCAGGCTCGCCCAGAAATTATAGGCGCGCACCTGCATGCGGCGTTCGTCGTTGGCCGGCTTGCGCGGGGGCGGGGCGGCTCGGGCGTCTTCGGGCCCGCCATCGTCCTGCCCGTCAAACTCGCTGCGCAAAGTGTCCATGCCGAATCCCGATTCGCCCCCTGGGTAGAAAGGCGGTTCTGGCGCAACATCGTGTATTAAGGATTAAGTTGCGCCTGTTGGTTGGCCCGCAGCCCCTATCACAGCAGATGTCACAGCAGATAGCGCATGCGGATCGTCAGGTGGACGGCCTCTGCGCCCACATCGAAGGCGGCGCTCTTGAAGCTGGGCGGTCCCATCCGCACTGCGGCATCCCGGGAAAAGCCATAGCCTTCGCGCGGGATGATAAGCCGAGTGTCCAGCTTGCCGTTGCCGTTCTCGTCATGGATTAGCGACACGGCATAGCGGCCATCGGGAACCCCCCCGAAGTCCAGCCGCAGGTTCTCCGCAGCGGGGACCGTCAGCTTGCGGGCTTGCGGATCCTTGGCACAATCGGGAAAAGCGTCGGCACGGGTGGTCAGGCAGGCCAGCACCTGCCCTTTGGTCGACCGCATTCCGGTGACCGACACCGAAACGTCAGTGCCCGGCGGGGGCGGGGCAGCCAGTGCCCCTGGCGCGAACACTTGGCTCAGCGAGGTGAAAACGAGCGCGAAAGTCCCGCATCGGTGCCGCACAGATGATCCCAATGCCGAAAGTACAGGCCGTAATTGCATCGATAACTCTCGTGATGCCGCTGGTGGTGGCTGGCCGTGATCAGCCAGCGGCCCAGAGGCGAATGCACCAGCGCGCGGGGAAACATTTCCCAGCCCATGTGGTTGGTGATGCCCATCACCGTCATGATCGTCAGCACCACGCCCAGCGCGCCGACGTGGATCGGCACGAAGAACACCAGTGCGGGAATTACGACAGCGCCGGTCACGGCCTCAATGGGGTGAAAGCTCATGGCCGCCCACGCCGTCGGCGGGCGGCTGGCGTGATGGACGGCATGGGCGATACGAAACACGCGCGGCTCGTGCATCCAGCGATGGGTCCAGTAGAACCACGTATCGTGCAGCAGCAGGTAGACCAGAACGGAAACCGGCATCCACCACAGGGGCCGGTCATGCACGTCGGTGTAGATCTGCGTCCACCCATGCGTGCGCCAGCCCCAGGCGACGACGCCTGCGGGAATGCCGTAGATCGCGGCAGAGGCCAGCGACCACGCGATCTCCCGCCTCATCTGCCCGTCCAGCCCGCGATAATGGCCGGGCCGCACTCGCGTGGTGATCCACGCGAACAGTCCGGATGTGACGAGATAGCGGACGCCGACGATCGCCGTCATGGCGACGGCGGAGGCGAGTATCGCGAATAGAGGAGCGTCCAGCGCCATGGGCGCGGGACTTATGCGTTCAGGACCGCAAGGGGAAGTGAAAAGGGATGAACGGTGGCTGCGGCTTTGCGCGCCCTATGCCCACGGGGATCGGGGCGATGGCCCCGGATCATCCCTTTTCCTCAGCTTACCCGGCGCGCTTCACGGCGCCCTTGTGCGCGCCCAGTCCCTTGGGACCGCGCGGACGGAAGCGACGCTTGCGCTCTGCGCCCTCCTCGCCGGGAGCGCGTTCGCCGCGCTGGCCGTCGCGGCTGCGTTCGCCCTGAGGACGATCGCCACGCTGGCCGCCGCTGCGCTGGCCGTTACGGTTGCCGTTGCCGCCGCTGCGACTACCACCGCCGCCGCCGCCCTGGCGACGTTCACCTTGCGGCTGCTCCACCTTGCGCGAGGGCGCAGGCAGGCGCGCGGCCTGGTTTTGGAAGTCTTCCGGCAGCGCCAGCGGGTCCAGCTTCACGCGGGTCAGACGCTCGATGTCGCGGATATACGGCTTTTCGTCCGGCGCGACGTAGCTGATCGCGACGCCGGTGGCCCCGGCGCGCGCCGTGCGGCCGATGCGGTGGACGTACTGCTCCGCGACGTTCGGGATCTCGAAGTTGTAGACGTGCGAAACGCCCGAAACGTCGATGCCGCGCGCCGCGATGTCGGTGGCGACGAGTACGCGCACGGTGCCCTGACGGAAGCCGCCGAGCGCGGCGGTGCGCTGGGCCTGACTCTTGTTGCCGTGGATCGCGGCGGCCGGGATGCCCGCAGCGACGAGGTGGCGCACCACGCGGTCCGCGCCATGCTTGGTGCGTGTGAACACCAGCGCACGGTCGATGGCGCCGTGCGACGCCTTCTCTTCAGCGTCGGGCGCCAGGCCGGCGCGCAGGCTGAGCGTCAGCAGCGCCTGCTTTTCGGCCTGGTTGATGTGGGTGGCGAACTGTTCGACGCGCTCTGCCGTGGTCGACTGCGGAGCGACCTCGACCTTGACCGGGTCGTTGATGAACTGGCGGCCCAGATCGGCGATCGCCTGCGGCATGGTGGCCGAGAAGAACAGGCTCTGGCGCGTCTTGGGCAGCAGCGCGGCAACGCGCTTCAGCGGCACGATGAAGCCCAGGTCCATCATCTGGTCCGCTTCGTCGAGGACGAAGATTTCGACATGCTTGAGCGTCAGCGCGCGCTGGTCGATCAGGTCGAGCAGGCGGCCCGGCGTGGCGACGAGGATGTCGACGCCACGCTCCAGCGCACGGGCCTGCTTGCCCACGGGCACGCCGCCGAAGATGCACTGCACCGTCAGGTTCAGGAACTTCGCGTACCCGCGCATGTTCTCGGCGATCTGCGCGGCAAGTTCGCGCGTCGGCGACAGCACCAGCATGCGGCAGCCCGCGTTCTGGCGGGGCTTGGGGTCGTTGGCCAGGCGGTGCAGCGACGGCAGCGAGAACGCGGCGGTCTTGCCGGTGCCGGTCTGGGCGATGCCCAGCAGGTCACGGCCTTCGAGCAGCGAAGGGATCGCCTTCCGCTGGATCGGCGATGGATCGGTATAGCCCTTGGCGGTCAGAGCACGGAGAATCGGCTCGGCGAGGCCAAGTTCGGAAAAATAGGACATGCGTCACTTTCAAAAGTGCGGGGCGCGCATGGCTTTTGATAAAGGCGCGCGCACAGCGAGGTGTCGTTGTGGCGACCCTGCGTGAGGAAGGAAGCTTGGTTGGTCGCAACCGCCAGTCCGGGCCGGCCTTGGCTGAATGCCGCGGCCTCACGCTGCTCTCGGATTGCGGCAAGGAAGACCTCGCACGCCGGTTGCTGATGAGCCATTTAGTGTGCATTACGGCAAAGCGCAAGAAAATTGCCGCGAACCGTGTTCACCCCTCTTCGCCCCATTGCAGTGTATGGGGATCGTTCAGCGTCACCAGCCGCCGCAAAGAGGCGCGGGCAAGCCGCTCCGTCTCCACCTTGCGGCGCGCGGCGGCCAGTTGCCGCAACGGCGCCGGGCGCAGGATCTCCGCATCGTACCCGTCTGCCACGATGACCCCGCAGGTATCCGGCAGGAACGCCTGCGTTTCCAGTGGAGAACGGTCCAGCGCTGGCGAAAGGCCCCAATAGAACCTGTCGCAATAGTCCAGATAATCGGTCCACTTGCCATCGCCGAGCAGATCGGCGCGGGCCACCTTGATCTCGACGATGATGACATGCCCCTTGGCATCCACCCCCATCAGGTCGGCCCGGCGCCCGCAGCGCAGCGGCATTTCCGGCATGCACCAGATCCCGTTGCGCGCGAAAAGCCGCGATATGCCACGGGCGACGCCCAGGGCAGTGTGATTGAGGATGAGAGAATCGGCTTCGGCCATGCGCGGCATAATAGGAACATATCAGGAACTGGCAAGGCTTGTCGTCGGAAAGGAATTTGCCGCTGGCAACACCCGCTATCGTCTGCTAACCGCCCTCTTGTTGCACCCGTAGCTCAGCTGGATAGAGCGCTGCCCTCCGAAGGCAGAGGCCACAGGTTCGAATCCTGTCGGGTGCACCATCATCTCCATTCAAGCGCTGATTTCTCCCCGCACGTGCCGTAGCCGCGCGGCATTGTGCGATTGCGGTTCGTCGCTTTTCGGGCCCTGCTCGCCGTTCAGGCAGGATCATGCGCCTTTGCAGGGACGTTCGAGCCAGGACATTCCATCAAAGCGGATTTTTGCATTGTCCAACGAACATCGCGCGCATTTCTGGGGTATCAAGGCCGCGCAGGCGGGTATCCCGATTTCCAGCAACCCTTACGCAAGTCCCCGGCAGCGCGCTGCATGGGAAGCCGGGTATCGCCGTAATCCCGATGAAGAGCGGCTGGCGATTCCCGCCTGACGCGTCATTTTAGTTTCAGCGGTAGACCGGCGGCCAGGAACTGCACTTCGTCCACCGTCGCCGCCACTGCTTGGTTCAGCCGCCCGGCTTCGTCGCGAAAGCGCCGTGCCAGCGCGTTATCCGGGACTATGCCGAGCCCCACCTCGTTGGACACCAACACCAGCGGGCAGGGCGGAGCGGCCAGCACGGCGCGAAGGTCGGCGATAGGGCCGTCCAGATCGCGATCTGCCAGCATCAGGTTGGACAGCCACAAGGTCAGGCAGTCGATCAGCACGGCATCGGCATCGGACGCGGCCCGGCAGATGGCGGCGGCCAAGTCGACGGGTTCCTCCACGGTGATCCAGCGCGGGCCGCGGTCGTCGCGGTGGAGAGCGATGCGCTCGGCCATCTCGGCATCGAACGCCTGCGCGGTGGCCAGATAGGCTAGCCGCCCGCTCGATCCGACCGGCAGCGCTTCGATCCGGCCCTGTGCATACCGGCTCTTGCCCGAACGTGCCCCGCCCAGCACCAGCAGTGTAGGGGTCATGGCACCATCTCCCCGCCTGCCAGCGCCAGCAGACCGTCGATGTCGAGGTGATTCTCCATCGCGGCAGCCAGTTCGTCCAGCGCCGCATCGACGTCGGCACCATGATCGCGCCCGTCCGACAGCGTGCCAAGCTGAGACAGCAGGGCCGCGCGCAGGCCGGGGCGGGCGAACAATCCGTGGCAGTACGTACCCATGACCGAGCTGTCCGCGTTCGTCGCGCCATCGGCCCGATCCCCGTCCAGCCGGGCGAAGGGCCGCGCGGCGTCAGCCCCGCGTGTCACGCCCATGTGCATCTCGTAGCCGGTGAAGGCGCCGCCCAGTGCGGTGCCGCTGACGTGCGCCAGCGTCTTGCGCGCGTCCAGCACGGTTTCCACGTCGAGCAGGCCCAGCCCCGCAACCGCGCCCGGCGGGCCCTCGATGCCGTCCGGGTCGGCGATGGTGCGGCCCAGCATCTGGTATCCTCCGCAGATCCCCAGCACCGCCCCGCCACGACGGTGGTGCGCCAGTACGTCTATGTCCCAGCCCTGTTCGCGCAGGAACGTCATGTCGGCGATGGTGGCCTTCGATCCGGGCAGGACGATGAGCGCCGCTTCGGCAGGTATGGGCGTTCCGGGCGGGACCATCGCCACTTCCACGCAGCTTTCCTGCTTCAGGGGATCGAGGTCGTCGAAGTTGGCGATGCGCGGCAGGATCGGACAGGCGACCAGCAGCTTGCCCGCGCCGGGGCGGATGCCGCGTTCCAGCACCACCGCGTCTTCGCTGGGCAGGCGCGCCACCGCCGGTTGCCATGGGAGCACGCCGAAACCGCGCCAGCCTGACAGGCGCTCTATCGCCGCATAGCCGTCGGTGAAGAGCGCAGGATCGCCGCGGAATTTGTTGATGATGAAGCCGCGTATCATCGCCGCGTCTTCGGGATCGATGACCGCGCGGGTGCCGACGATGGCGGCGATCACCCCGCCCCGGTCGATGTCGCCCGCCAGCACCACGGGCACATTCGCGGCGCGCGCAAAGCCCATGTTGGCGATGTCGCCCGCACGCAGGTTGATTTCCGCCGGAGAGCCTGCCCCCTCGATGATCACCAGATCGCACTGGGCCTCCAGCCGGCGATAGCTTTCCAGCACTTCGCCCAGCAGCGGACGGCGCGCTTCGCGGAAATTGGCGGCGCCAAGCGTGCTGCGAACCTGCCCGTGGACGATCAGCTGCGATGTGCGATCGGCCTGCGGTTTCAGCAGCACCGGGTTCATGTCGACGTGCAGCGGCACGCGCGCGGCCAGCGCCTGAAGTGCCTGTGCCCGGCCGATCTCGCCGCCTTCGGGCGTGACGGCGGCGTTGTTGGACATGTTCTGCGGCTTGAAGGGCAGCACGCGCAGCCCGCGATTGGCAGCGGCGCGGCACAATCCGGCGACCAGCACCGACTTGCCGACGTCCGAGCCGGTCCCCTGCAGCATCAGGCCAGCCATGCCACCCCCATCGCCATGATTCCCAGGATGACGCAGGCGCGCCGGTAGATCGTCAGCGCCCGGTCGAGACCGCGGGCATCCGCATCGCGGCCCTCTTCGCCGATCCAGGGCTTGGCGGCAAGCAGGCCGTCGTAAGCGACCGGTCCTGCCAGCCGGACGCCCAGCGCCCCGGCCATCGCCGCTTCGGGCCAACCCGCGTTGGGTGACGCATGGCGGGCATGGTCGCGGGCCATGACTTTCCAGCCACCTCCTCCGGCCACGCACAGCAGCAGACCGGACAGCCGCGCCGGGATCAGCATGACCGCGTCATCCAGCCGGGCGGCGGCCCAGCCGTAAGGGCCGAAGGGCTCTTCCCGGTGGCCGATCAGGCTGTCTGCGGTGTTGATCGCCTTCAGCGCCCAGACGCCCGGCAGGCCCAGCAGCACCAGCCAGAACAGCGGTGCGACGACGCCGTCGCAGAAGCTTTCCGCAAGGCTTTCGATCGCGGCCCGGGCTATGCCGGGCGTGTCCAGCCGCGCGGTGTCGCGTCCCACGATCATGCCCACCGAGCGGCGGCTTTCGGCAAGATCGCCGCGCATCAGCGCATCGCGGATCGGGCGCACATGGTCGTCCAGACTGCGCGCGGCGATGGCGGGCCAGGCCAGCAGTGCAAGGATCGGCCAGCTCCATGCTCCCGCCAGCGCATGGACCACCGCCTGCATTGCCGCCGTCACGGAGACGACGGGCAGCAGCAGCAGCGCCATGGCGATGGCTCCGGCCACACGGCGGCGGGGGGCAGGTGCGGCTGGGCCTCGGTTGAGGCGGCGTTCGCAGCTGCGGATCATGCGGGCGAACAGGCCCACGGGATGCCCGGTCACGGCGTGCAGCCGCGTGGGCCAGCCCAGCGCAGCCTCCAGCGTCAAGGCGGCAAGGGCGACAGGCTCAGCCATCGGCCAGCGCCTTGTCCAAAGCTATGTCCAGCCGGGCCAGCGCGGCGGGATCGGCGGGGATGCCGAGGCGCAGGGTGCGTGGCCTTTCGGCGAAAGGTCGGGTGAGGATGCGCGCATGTGCCAGCCGGGCGAACAGCCCCGCCGCGTCGCAATCCGCAAGGTAGCGAAACAGCGGACAGGCGCCTTGAGGGGCAAGGCCATGGCGCGTCAGCACCCGGTCCATCGCTTCTGCACGAAGCGGTAGGTCGGCGCGCGTGCGTGCGATCCATCCGGCGTCAGCATAGGCGGCGCGGCCAAGATCGAGGGCGGCGGCATGGACCGGCCAGCTGCCGAGCAGCCCGCGCAGCGCTGCCGTCACCGCGGGCGGGGCGATGACGAAGCCCAGCCGCAGCCCGGCCAGACCGAAGAACTTGCCGAACGATCGCAGGACGATCAGCCGCTCTGCCGGGCCGACATGCGCGGCAACGCTGGCTTGTGGGTGGCAGTCGGCAAAGGCCTCGTCCACGATCAGCCAGCCGCCGGCCCCTGCCACCGCGTCACGCCACGACAGGATCGCGGACGCGGGCCGCAGGATGCCATCCGGGTTGTTGGGATTGGCAAGCACGATTGCGGCGGGGTGATCAAGTGTCTCCCCGAAGCCGATCGGGGTGGATGACGCGAACGCCTCTGCATGGGTGCGATAGGCGGGGGTCAGGGCGCGTCCCGGCAGCGCCAGCAGCAGGGCCAGCAGCCGCAGTGCCACTTCGCTGCCGGGCACGGCGCAGACATGCTCCGGCACCGCTCCGAAATGCCCGGCGGCGGCATGCTCCAGTTCGCGCAGGGCGTCGGGGTCAGGCAGGGCATGCCAATCGATCCGCCCAGCTTCGGCGGACTGCCACGGCAGCGGATTGAGCCCGGTGGACAGGTCGAGCCAGTCGGCAGGCTCACCGCCGAACACGCGCGCCGCCTCCGCCAACCGTCCGCCATGATGGAGCAGGTCGGGGGTCACGCCGCCAGCACCAGTGCGGCAAGGAGGGCGGTTTCGACCAGCTCGATGCCCGCGCCGTGGCCATCCCCCGAGATGCCGCCCAGCCGGGCCTTCAGCCACCAGCCCCACAGGGGCGCGGCTGCGAACAGCGCCAGCAGGGCGGGCGCCAGTGCCACGGCGCCGATAACCGCCGCTACCGACCATGCCAGCAGATGCGCGCGACTGACACCTTCCCGGAATCGCGATCCCAGTCCGGCATGCAGCGGCGGCAGGAACAGTGTCCAGCCGATCGGAGCGATGCGGGCGAACACCGGCACCAGCACCAGCGCAGTGACCTGCGCCGTACCCGCAGGCTGCGCACAAAGCGCATGCAGCAGCACCAGCTTGCCCAGCAGCTGCAGCGCGATTGTCACCACCGCGAAGCTGCCGACGTGCGGGTCCGCCATGACGCTGGACAGGCGCGCGCGGTCCCCGTGCGCCGCGCCGGCACCGTCCGCAACGTCGCCCAGCCCGTCGAGATGCAGCGCGCCGGTCATGGCGACCCAGCCGAGGAGGCCCGCCAGCGCGCCCGTCCATGGATCACGCTGCTGCAACAGCCACCACGGCAGCGCCACTGCCCCGCCCACGACCAGCCCGGCCACCGGAAACCAGCGCATCGCTCGCGCAAAGTCGTTCGCGTCTGCCTGTACGCGGGGCAGCGGCAGCCGGGTCAGGAACTGCAGGGCGAGGATCAGTTGCTTCATGGCGCCAGCCCCACGATCTGCGCGGTGGGCGCATCGCCGGGCCACAGGCGCAGGGTCAGCAGCGCGGTGCAGGGAAGGTCGAAGGCCCAGACCTGCCGATGGTCCATGCCGCACAGCACGGAAAGCGCCGCGCGCATGGCCCCGCCGTGGGTGATGACCAGCGCCGGGCCATGGAGCCGGTCGATGGCGCGGACCACGCGGCTGCGCAAGTCGGACCATCGTTCTCCTCCGGGCGGGGCATACGCGTCGGGGTCATTCCAGAACCGTTCGTAGGCGGCAGCGTCCAGTTCGTGCACCGCGCGCCCGGTCCACTCGCCGAAATCAAGTTCGCGCCAGTCGGCATCGACGTGGTACGGGCAGCCCCGGATGGCTGCGATGTCACCGGCGGGCATGCTAGTACGACACAGATCCGATGATATCACGGTGGCGAATTCCAGCCCTTGCGCCCGCACAACGCACCGCGCGTCCTCGGTCGGCAGGGCGGGTTCGTCGACATGGCCCAGCAGGCGACCGGGGCGCTCCGGCGCGCCGTGGCGCATCAGGTGGAGCAGGGTGCCGGTCATCCGGCGGCCGGCCCGGCGCTTTCCCGCCCGGCGACTGCGGCTTCCTCGAAAGTGGCCATGCCGTTGTGGGCGGCGAGCGCAGCCTTGACCAGTGGCACCGCCAGCGCCGCACCCGACCCCTCGCCCAGCCGCAGGCCAAGCCGCAGCAATGGCTCCAGCCCCAGCGCTGCCAGCAGGCGGGCGTGCCCCGTTTCGGCAGAGCAGTGCGCGGCCAGGCAATGGTCGGTGACCTGCGCATTCGCTTGGGCCAGCGGCGCGATTGCAGCGCACGCAATGAATCCGTCCAGCAGCACCGGCACGCGCGCCAGTCGCGCCGCCAGAAACGCGCCCGCCATCGCTGCGATCTCTCGCCCGCCAAGGCGGCGCAGCGTTTCGAACGCGTCGGTACAGTGGGGGCCATGCAGCGATAGCGCCGCATCGACCGCGGCGGCCTTGCGCGCCAGCCCGTGGTCGTCGATCCCGGTGCCGCGCCCGATCCACGCGGCCGCGTCGCCGCCGAACGCCTGCGCGCACAGGGCGGCGGCGGGGGTGGTGTTGCCGATGCCCATCTCACCCACCAGCAGTAGCTGCGTGTCCGGGGCCAGCGCGGCGGCGCCCCGGTTCAGCGCGTCGAGGCATTCCTCCGCGCTCATCGCCGGTTCGCGCGCGATGTTGCCGGTGGGCCGGTCAAGATCGAGCGCGACTATCGACAGCGTTGCCCCGCAAGCCCGCGTCAGGACATTGATCGCCGCGCCCCCGGCCTCGAAATTGGCGACCATCTGCGCCGTGACTTCGGGCGGATAGGCGCTGACGCCCTGCGCCGCGACGCCGTGATTGCCGGCGAACGCTACCGCCTGCACCCGGTCCGCAGCCGGGCGCTCGCGGCCTTGCCAGCCTGCCATGAACACCGCGATATCCTCAAGCCTGCCCAGCGAACCCGGCGGCTTGGTCAGGCAGGACTGGCGCTGCAGCGCGGCGTTGCGGGCGGCCTGGTTGGTCGCAGGCAGCGCGGCAAGAGCGGCGGCAAAGGCGGCGGGATCGGCAAAGCGGGTCACGTGCAGACGAAGCCTTCAGGTGGGGTGCGGGTGATGAAGTGCCCCTTCACCCCCTGCGGCCATTCGCGGAAAGGCACACGGCCTTCCTCACTGGCGGCGTGGCGCACCGCGTATTCCAGGATGGCGCGCGCGGCGTCCGCATCGGGGGCGAAGTCGCCCAGCACGTAGCCCACCTTGCCCGGCGCGCGGATGTGGACGGTGCAGTGGCGGCTGCAGGCGAAAAGGCACGGCATGGTCTGGATCTGCACGCCCTGAAGCGCGGGGTCGGCATCCTGCACGCTGCGCATCGCCGCTTCCAGCACTGCGCCGCCGCGGCGCCCTTGCGCATCCTCCTGCGCGTTGGCGGTGTGGCGGCAGGTGTTGCATACGACCACGGACGGGCCAGCGGGGACGGGAGCCAGCATGGTCAGGGCCGGCTGCGCATGGGCGCGGCAGGAGCCGGTGCTGCGATGGAAGTCGAATGGGATTTCACGTCGGATCCTTCAGGCAAACGGCGTTACCCCGTCGGTTGCCGAAGGCGGGCAGGGTGCCGGCGCATCATGCAGCGCGGCGCCTCCCGCAGCCTTCAGGCCGGCGGAGCGATGCTGTCGTTGCACGAGGAATGGGCCCCCGTTCGGCCGGCACACCCTGTCCGGTCGAAGAACGACTGCGACCGGCAGGTCTCCTGGCTCACGGGTCATCGCCTTTTCCGACCGCCTTCTCAGGTGCTTGCGCACCCAATGGCCTGTGGTCGGATGACTCGTCCGCTTACAGTTGCAGGGGCAGCCCGGGCATTGCACCCGCGTTCCCTTTTGATCCCCTTGCGGGGAACCTGTCGCACGCAGGCACGTATCGTGCGGGCTGCCGCTGTGCAAGAGGCCGATGCTTGCGCCGATCTGCGGGAGACCATAGGTGACTGCGGGATGACGGACGATCCCGCTGTTTCCTGCCCGGCCTGGCTGGTGTCCGCTCCTGCTTCGGGGCAGGGCAAGACGCTGGTGACTGCCGCGCTCGCCCGCCGCCACCGCAATGCCGGGCGGCGAGTACGGGTGTTCAAGTGCGGCCCCGATTTCCTCGATCCCATGGTGCTCGAAGTGGCAAGCGGAGCGCCGGTCCACCAGATCGATCTGTTCATGTGCGGCGAAGACCAGTGCCGTGCCCTGCTGCACGATGCCGCGCGCGAAGCGGACGTGATCCTTGTCGAAGGCGCAATGGGCCTGTTCGATGGCGATCCTGGCGCGGCGGACATGGCGCAACGCTTCGGGCTGCCGGTGCTGGCGGTGATCGACGGCTCGTCGATGGCGCAGACCTTCGGCGCAGTGGTGCACGGGCTGGCGACGTATCGCCCCGGTGTCGAGGTCCATGGCGTGATCGCCAACCGCGTCGGCAGTGCCCGCCATGCCGAACTGTTGCAGCGGGGAATGCCGGACGCGGTGAAGTGGCTGGGAACTCTGCCTCGCGATGCAGGGGTGGCGCTGCCCGAACGGCACCTGGGGCTGGTGCAGGCGGCGGAGGTGGCGGACCTCGATGCGCGGCTGGATCAGGCGGCGGCGCTGCTGCCCGACGCCGCGCTTGACCTGCCGCCGCCGGTGCGGTTCACCCCGTCAGCAGTGGGCCATGAAGCGGATTTGCATGGTCTGCGCATCGCCGTTGCGCGGGACGAGGCTTTCGCCTTCATCTACCGCGCCAACCTGCAATGGCTGGAACGATCGGGCGCGCGGCTGGCGTTCTTCTCACCGCTGCGCGATGCGGCTTTGCCAGAATGCGACGCGCTGTGGCTGCCGGGCGGCTATCCCGAACTGCATCTACAGGAGCTTGCCGCCAATGACTCGATGCTGGCGGCGATCAGGGCGCACCATGCGGCGGGCAAGCCAATTCTGGCCGAGTGCGGGGGGATGCTCTACGCCTGCGCCTCGCTGACGGATCGGCATGGCGCACGGGCCGACCTGCTGGGACTGCTGCCGGGCCATGCGACGATGCAGGCGCGGTTCGCCGGGCTGGGGATGCAGCAGCTCGACCTGCCCGGCGGCACGCTTCGCGGGCACACGTTTCACTATTCGCGGCTGGATACGGCCCTCCTGCCGGAGGCAATGGCGAAGGCGCCGGAGGGGGCGGCGGGAGAAGCGTTTTACCGCGTCGGCTCACTCACCGCCAGCTACATGCACGGTTACTTCCCTTCCGCCCCGCAGGCGGTGGCGCGGCTGTTCGGTCAGGCTTCGACCAGCGACTGAGGTTTGGCAGCCGGCACTTCGGTGCCGCGCGGGTCTTCGCTGGCCTCGACGATGCCGGGGGCGGGGACGCGGAACACCTTGGCGCGGTCGGCCTTGTCGCCCAGGTTTTCGCTGGAGGTCAGGCTGATCAGCCAGGGCGACAGGAACAGGCCGACGATGATCGGCGAGAGCCACACCGCCGTCGTCGTATCTAGAAACGCGGTTGCCGTCAGCGCCGCGCCCAGCAGCAGATGCTCGCGCAGGTCGGGCAGCACTTCGCGCACGGTGATGCGGCGGGCATCGCGGGCCTGGGTGTTCCAGCCCGCCGAGATGCCCAGCAGCAGCCCCAGCAGCGCCTTGGTCTGGGTGACCATGGTGATCGGCGCCAGCAGCATCGCCAGCACCGTCTCAAGCGCCACCGAACGCACGATCGCAAAGGCGCCGCCGAAGCTGGCGCGCCGTTCGCGATCGGCCAGCATCCATACCAGCCCCATGACCTTGGGCCCGAACAGCAGCACCACAGTCAGCGCCAGCACGCTGGGCGGCGCCAGGTTGACGAAGCCGCCGTCCTGATGCGTTGCCACCTGCCCGATCATGGTGATGATCAGCAGCAGCCAGCCGGGTGACGTCAGATAGGCGGAAGCGCCGATCAGGAGGTGCAGACGGCTGGCCCAATGCAGGCCCGAAGCGCCCAGCAACTGGAGGTGCTGCAGGTTGCCCTGCATCCAGCGCCGGTCGCGGATCGCCATGTCGACGATGGTCGGCGGAAACTCCTCGTAGGAGCCGCCAATCATGACCATGTGCACCGCCCAGCCGCGACGGCGCAGCAGGGCGGATTCCAGCATGTCGTGGCTCAGGATATGGCCGCCGAACGGTGCCTTGCCGGGCAGCTCGGGCAGCCCGCAGGCTTCGGCGAAGGCGCGGGTGCGCACGATCGCGTTGTGGCCCCAGAAGTTGGCTTCCGAGCCCGACCACCACAGCAGCCCGGCGCTGGCGATGGGGCCATAGGCCTCGCTGGCGAACTGCATCCAGCGCTGGAACAGGGTGCGCGGGTTGGTGATCATCGGCACCGTCTGGAGCAGGCCGATCGAAGGGCGCTCTTCCATGATCGATGCCATGCCGACGATCGTCTCGCCGCTCATCATGGAATCGGCGTCGAGGATCAGCATGTTTTCGTAAGCGCCGCCGAAGCGCTTCACCCATTCGGCGATGTTGCCTGGCTTGCGCGCGATGTTCTTCTCACGGCGGCGGTAATAGATCTTGATCGGCGCGTGATCGGCCAGTTCGTGCCAGGCCGCTTCTTCGCGCTTGCCGTGGAAGGGATTGGAATCGCTCAGGATGAAGAAGTCGATCCACGGCGCGCCGCCCGCCTCGGCGATGGAATAGGCCATGGCGCGCACGCGGGCGAACACTTCCTCGACGCCCTCGTTGTAGACCGGCATCAGCACGGCCGTCTTGTGACGCAGGCTGGAAGCCGGGCTGGGCAGCGCGGTGAAGCCGGGATGTTCGCCGGTGATGAGCTTGAGGAAGCCCATGGTCGCCGTGACGAAGCCAAACGAAATCCAGCAGAACAGTGGCACGAAGAACGCCAGCAGCGCGATCTCGACCCAGTCCAGGCCGTCGCGCGACAGTTCCATGCGCACGGTGCTGGACGCGGCAAGACCGATCACGGCGGTCAGCGCCAGCAGCAGCAGCCGCTTGACCAGCATGCCGTGCGGCGCTGTCAGCACCTCGCGCGCGCCGGGGGGATTGCCCCACAGGTTCTGGATCGGCATCGCCATGGGCGATTCCGCCGGCAGCATCGGCGAATGGGTCGTTGGCCCTGTGCTCACTTTGGCGTACTCACGTTTCGATGGCCTTGATAACGGTCTCACTCAGCGCAGAGTTGCCGCGCTTCAGGAAAAGACGGAACTGGGGTTGGGTGACGCTGGCCGATCGGACGTCGATCATGGCCCGCCACAGCCCTTCCGACCGGGCGATGGGATAGGCGACGGCAGAGACCACCGCGCCCTTCGGCAGGTCGGTTTCGGCCGTGACGCCGCTGTCCCGGTCAAGGCCCGCCAGCGACGGACCGGCGAAGTCGAACACGTATTTGCGCACGCCGGGCAGCGGCGGCGTTCCGGGGCTGCCGCCGGGGCCTTCGTACAGGTCGATGCAGCGCGCCGCGTTGTCTATGCTGGGATCGTTGGAAGTCCACGTCAGGCGATAGGCGATGTCGCGCCGCTGCCCCGCTTTGGCCGGACGGTCCGGGCGCCAGAACAGCGCGATGTTGTCCAGCGTCTCGCTTTCGGTCGGCATCTCGAACAGGCCGACCGCGCCTGCACCCCAATCGCCCTTGGGTTCGACCCAGAGCGAGGGACGGCGGTCGTAGAAGACGCCGTCGTCCTGATAATGGTCGAACTTCTGGTCGCGCTGGATCAGGCCGAACCCCTTGGGCGAATCGGCGCGCAGCGAATGCAGGCGGGGGGCTGACGGATTGTTGAGCGGGCGCCAAACCCGCTCGCCATTGCCGGACCAGATGGCAAGGCCGTCCGAATCGTGGATCTCGGGCCGCCAGTCGCCGCGCTTCGCCGGCGGGGTGGCCTGATCGTACCAGAACATGCTGGACGCGGCGGCAAAGCCCAGCTGCTTCACGTCCTTGCGCAGGAACAGCGCGGCGGTGACGTCCTGCGTCACCTTGTCGGCGCTCTTGCGGCAATCGAACGCATAGGCGCCCGTCAGGCTCGGTCCATCCAGCAACGCATGGATGCGGACCGCGTCCGGGCCGGTCTGCTCGATCCAGAAATGCGTGAAGTCGGGAAATTCCTCTCCCGTCGGCAGGCCGGTGTCGATGGCGATGGCTCTGGCGGAAAGGCCGTACTGGTCGCGGTTGCCGGAAGAGCGGAAGTAGCTAGCCCCCTGATAGGCCAGCCAGTCGCTGCGCCCGCTGGCGTCCATCACCCGAAAGCCGACGGCATCGGTATTGCCGCCGCCGACGAACAGCCCGCCGGTATCGACGATCTCGCGCGCCTGCCCGCCCTCGACGATGGAAATCCGAACCGGCTTGGGCGCGGTGCCCTTCACTGCCGGGAACAGCCGGACGTTGCCCGCGATGCTGGGCGCGTTGCCGTAAGTCAGCTTGCCCGCGGCGTCGTAGTCCGCCGCCGCGTGCGTGGATTCCGCCGTGGCGACGAAGGGCTTGCGCGAAAGCGCCTGCGCCTGGGTGACCAGGGCATCCCAGTTGAACGGTTGGGGCGCGCCCAGTCGTTCCGCCGTGGCGGCCTTGAGTCCTTCGGGCAGCGCGGCTGCGCCCATCAACGTCGCGAACAGCCCGACGGCGCTGCGGCGCGACATATGCGTGTCGTCCTTGGGAATGCTTCTATCCTCGTCTGGCGGATCACGATCACAAGCCCATACGCGTGGGCGCCGCGATGGTTGCACGTCACAGGCAGCGAGTGCCGCCCCACGCGCCTGCAAATGAGGGGCGTTTGTGCCTATCGCGACCTTTCACTGCCCTGACTGCGCGGTTCCGGCTGCCGCATCCCGCCACCCGGTGATCGCACGGTCGCCGGGTTTCAGGTCGTTCGCGAAGACTTCCGTGCGCTTGCCGTCGCTGGCACCAACGGTCACGTAGACACGGCGTGGCTCCCCTCCATCAAGGACGAAGATGCGTTCTCGCCGCTGCGCATTGCGCACGCCGGGCTCGAAATCGAGCGCGGCGTCGGGGACCAGCAGCACGTCGCGGCGTTCGGGAAGCTCGATCTCCACGGTGCCCTTCATGCCCGGGCGCACCTGCGGGCCGGGCTTCTCGATGGTGAAGACGGCGATGCGCGGCCCGGTCTGCGGCGGCGGGGGCACACGCAGCAGGGTCAGGGTGGCGGACTGAAGCGCATCGGGCACGGCATCGAGCCGGACCTGCGCCTGCATGCCTGCCTGCAACGGACCAGTCCGCTGCGGGCTGAGCGGCACCTCGATCGTCATCGGCGCGATCGACTGGGCGATCGTGAACAGCGGCTGGTGTTCACCGATCGACTGCCCCGGTTGAGCATGACGCATGACCAGCACGCCCGAGAACGGCGCGCGGACTTCGGCGCCGGCCTTGCGCGTCTCGTCTTCGCGAAGCTGGATCTGCGCGGCCTTGACCTCTGCCCGGGCAGAGGCAACCGCCAGATCGGCACGTTTGGCATCGGCGCGCGCGTGCTCGATCTCGTTGAGAGACGGAGCGCGCCCGCCCGAGCGGCGCCATACGCTTTCGAACCGGGCAAGGCGTGTGCCGGTGTCCTGCGCGATCACTTGCGCACCCTCAAGCGCGGCCTGCGCAGCGGCGAGCCGCGACCTGCCGATTTCCGCAGCGTCCCGCACGGCGCCGGCATCGATCACCGCCAGCAGTTCGCCCTGCTTCACTTCACCGTCGGTCTTCCCGGACACCCAGGTCACCCGGCCGGCGACGGCAGAGAACACCGTCACCTCGCCCGAACCACGAACCTGTCCCCGCTCCGATACCAGCGGGATCATGTTCCCCTTCTCCACCGGCGCGGAATAATAAGGCGAATCCTCGCCGTTCACGAAGCGGACGAAGAACGTCAACGCCCCCAGGCCCGCCACTGCCAGCAGCAGCAGGCTCAGCCAGTGGCGCATGACGCGCCGCGGCGCCGCTCCCAGAAGCGTGTCGAGCGGAGTGTGCGCGTCCTGTTCGGTCGCAAGCTGATCAGTCACAGGCGGCGGTCACCGTAATCGTTGGTCCATTGGCCGTTGGGTCAGGAGCGACGACCGGGGCAAGCCCTTCGCGCGCCCAGGCACTATCCTGCCCCGACCATAGATCGAGCGTAGTCGTCACCCGCGACGCCCGCGCATCGACAAGCGCAAGCTCGACCGCAAGTGAAGCGGCTTCGGCGACGTAAAGCGTGGAGAAGGCTCCGGCTCCCTCGCGATAGGCAGTTCTTGCATCGCGGACGGTTCGGCGGCTCTCTTCCAGCGCCTGTGTCAGGCGCGCTTCGCGCAGAACGGCGTCGGCAAGCACCGCGCGGCGCGGGTCGTCGGACGGCGTAGCGGACAGTTCGTTCGCCGACGGATCGGGGATTGCTCCTGGCGAACCCAGTTTGGCGGCAAGGTCGGCAGGCTTCTCACCCACAAGCCTGCCCAGTTCGGCCATCGCCTGGTCTAGTCGCCCTTGTGCAAAGCCCAGTTCCCCCCGCGCGGTTTCATCCTGCGTCCGGGCAAGCGAGCCGTCGATGGCGGATACCAGCCCCGCCTCGCGCCGGAACTGGGCGACTTCGGCATTATCCTTGTACTGATCGCGCAAGGCACCGCGCAGCGCGACATCCTGCTGCAGTCTTCGCACATCGACGTAAGCCAGCGCGATCTGGTGAGCGAGCCGCTCGCGACGGGAAGACACGCGATCCACCTTTATGTCCCTGGCCGCAGGATCGGCACGCACGCTCCTGTCCCCGAACAACCGGCCAAGCCTCGCGCCGATCTGTTTCGCATCCTGCTCCACCTGATGATCGTACTGGCGAAGCGACGCGATGCGACAGGCGATTTCGGGATTGGTGTCGAGGCCCTGCTGGATCAGCGTGGCCAGCACGGGGTCGCCGGTCTCACGCCACCACGGCACAGCTGACGGGGGCGGAGCCACTACGGCAGCTTCAGGCGTCGGCGGAACGTCAGCCACGGGCTTGCCGCTGGTGGCGCAACCCGAAAGGACAAGGGCTAGCGACAGGAACGCAAGCTCGGCCCCCCGCGCGCGTAAGTTCATGTATCTGGACACGTGTTCTCCGATAGCACCTGAACCCCACGAAGCAATCGTGCTGCGTTAGCGAACGCAGGAGCGACCGATCGGTGGCATGAGAACCGGCGGCGAAGGCAGTATTCCTTGCCGCCGTCCAAGGGCCGGAAGGCCGTCGATTGCGTAACCCACGAAAATCAGCCGATTTTCGAAAAAATGACGTATTTTTGAAATTAGTGTTTGACCGACTCACGAACGGCGCTTAGAGGCCGTTTCACCGCAGCGAAGCACGCTTCTGCAGCGGTCGCCTGAATGGACGGACAGCTGGTTTCCCCCTGACGCAAGAAAGCGGGGAGCGATGGTTGTCCGGCTTTACTGTTCGGCGGGACTGGCTGGAAGGTTGGTCTGGGTCTTTGACATTGTTGGTTTTTGATGAAGGGACATGTGGGCGACGGCGCCTGGTTCTGCGGATCTTCGGGTCGTGGATACCAGTTTAAAACAGC
>NZ_JBNPXM010000004.1:0-334169 GCF_050433305.1 Novosphingobium gossypii
TGGACCACGGGCAGCGGCACCAGCTTCGAGCTGGCCGAGGGCACCTATACCGGCGTGCAGGTGCGCAGCACCGATGTGGCAGGCAACGTCAGCGCGCCCGCAGCGCTGGGTCCGGTGACGATCGATGTGACCATCATATCGCCCACCATAGAGCTTGCCAGCGACACTGGCGGTTCGGGCACCGATGGGGTGACGAGCGACGGCACGGTGACGGTCGGCGGGCTCGAACCGGGTGCGACGTTCGAATACAGCACTGACGGCGGAACTACGTGGACGGCGGGTAGCGGCGGCAGCTTCGAGCTGGCCGAGGGCACTTACACCGACGTGCAGGTGCGCAGCATCGACGGGGCAGGCAATGTCAGCACGCCAGCCGCGCTGGGGCCGGTCACGGTGGACACGAGTGTCGCGGCGCTTTCCGCAAGTCTGGCGACCGACAGCGGCGCTTCCCCAAGCGACCGCGTCACCAACGATGCGACCATCGTCATCGGCAATCTGGAAGCCGGGGCGACCTGGCAGTACAGCCTTGATGGCGGCACGACGTGGGCGACCGGTACGGGGACCAGCTTCGAGCTTGTCGATGGGGTCTATACCGGCGTTCAGGTGCGGCAGACCGACCTTGCAGGCAACGTCAGCACAGCGACGACGCTTGCGCCGTTCACGATCGATACGGCGATCGTGCCGCTGAGCGCGGTTCTGGTGAACGACACCGGAGCCAGCGGCAGCGATGGCGTGACCAGCGACGGCACCATTCTTGTCGGCGATCTGGAACCGGGCGCGACATGGCAGTACAGCACGGATGGCGGGGTGACGTGGGTGGCCGGCACCGGTAACAGCTTTGCGCTGGCCGAGGGTGTCTACACCGATGTGCAGGTGCGCCAGACGGATGTCGCGGGCAATGTGAGCACGCCCTTCTCGCTGGGCGCGGTGACGGTGGACAACACCGTGCCGGGGCCGCTGACCATCGCCCTTGTCAACGACACTGGCATCTCGGGAAGTGACCAGATAACCAGCGACGGGCGGGTTACGGTTGGCGGCCTGGAAGATGACGCGAGCTTTGAATACAGTCTTGATGGCGGCGTGACCTGGCAGGTCGGCACCGGCGATGGCTTCACGCTGGCCGAGGGTACATATGCCGATGTGCGGGTGCGCCAGATCGATCTGGCGGGTAACGGCGGCGGCGATGCATCACTGGGGGCGACCCGGGTGGACGCAAGTGCCGCAACTCCTGCAGTGGCGCTGGTGGCGGACACCGGAGCTTCGGGCAGCGATGGCGTGACCAACAACGGCGCAGTCGCGGTCAGCGGGCTGGAGGCCGGAGCGCGGTTCGAATACAGCCTCAACGGCGGCACCACCTGGCTTGCGGGAAGCGGAACCGGCTTCACCCTGGCTGCCGGAACTTACACGGGCGTGCAGGTGCGCCAGATCGATGTGGCCGGCAATGTCAGCGCGGTGGCGCAGCTGGGAACGGTCACGGTGGACACCACCGTCTCGGCTCCGACGCTGGCGCTGGCGGCGGACACGGGTACGTCACCTACGGACCTTGTCACCAGTGACGGCACCGTTGTGGTCGGTGCGCTGGAGGCCGGAGCCAGCTGGGAATACAGCATCGATGGTGGCACGACCTGGCTGGCAGGCACCGGCACGAGCTTCGAGCTTACCGACGGCACCTATGCCAGCGTGCAGGTGCGCCAGACCGACGTCGCAGGCAACGTCAGCACCACGACCTCGCTCGGCCCGATCGTGGTGGAAACGATGGCCGGCGACCTGACGGTCAGCCTGGAGAACGACACCGGCGCGTCTGCGGCGGACGGCGTGACCAACGACGGTACGGTTCTGGTCGGCGCGATCGAGGCTGGCGCGACGTTCCAGTACAGTCTTGATGGCGGCGCCACCTGGCAGGCGGGGACCGGCAGCAGCTTCGAGCTGGCGCCGGGCACTTACACCGACGTGCAGGTGCGACAGGTGGACGGCGCAGGCAACATCGGCGCAGCGACCTCGCTGGGCCGCGTCACGGTCGATACGACGTTGCCGGGCGCCCTGACACCGACGCTGGCGAACGACACCGGCGTTTCGGGCAGCGATCGCATCACCAGCAACGGCGCGGTGACCGTAGGCGGCATCGAGCCCGGTGCCCGCTTCGAATACAGCACCAATGGCGGCGTCACCTGGCAGGCGGGTACCGGGAACGGCTTCACGCTGACGCCGGGAACCTACACCGACGTGCAGGTGCGCCAGACCGATCTCGCGGGCAACCTTGGTCCCGCAACCTCGCTGGGTGCAGTGACGGTGGATGTGACCGTGGCGCCGCTGACGGTGGCGCTGGTCGCGGACACCGGGGTTTCCGGTACAGACCGGATCACCAGCGACGCCACCGTGGCGATCGGCAACCTGGAGGCCGGAGCCACCTGGCAGTACAGCCTGAACGGCGGTGCCAGCTGGGTCAGCGGTACCGGCGGCAGCTTCGAGCTGGCGGACGGCACTTACGCCAACGTGCAGGTGCGCCAGATCGACCGTGCCGGCAACGTCAGCAGCGCGACTGCGCTGGCACCGGTCACGGTCGATACCACGATCGTCGCGCCGACGATCGGGCTGGTCGCCGATACCGGCACGTCCCCGACAGACCGCGTGACGAACGACGCGACGGTGACGGTCGGCGGCATAGAGGCTGGCGCCACATGGCAGTACAGCCTCAATGGCGGCGCGACCTGGCTCGCGGGCAGCGGCGGCAGCTTTGAACTGCCAGAAGGCGTCAATGCCAGCGTGCAGGTGCGCCAGACCGACCTTGCGGGCAACGTCAGCGCCGTGGCGGTGCTGGCCCCGGTCACGGTGGACACCATCATAGCCGCGCCCACCCTGGGTCTGGTGACCGATACCGGCACGTCTGCGACCGATCGCATCACCAGCGACGGCACGGTCGTCATCGGCAATCTGGAAGCGGGCGCCACCTGGCAGTACAGCACTAACGGCGGCACGACCTGGATCAACGGCACCGGCACCAGCTTCGAACTGGCCGAGGGTACGTATTCCAACGTGCAGGTGCGCCAGACGGACCGTGCCGGCAACGTCAGCGCGGTGACATCCATCGGCGCGGTGACGATCGACTTCCCCGATGCGGTCAACGATGTCGCCAGCCTCAACATGGGGGCGCAGACCAGCGTCACCCGCCCGAGCGCGACCGACGGCAGCGTGACGGTGGTGGGCCTGCTGGAATCCGACATCGGCGCGGATGAAACCACCACGATCACCGTGCCGACCGACCGCACCGGATCGGTCCGTATCGAGGTCAGCCAGGCGGCCCTTGTCGCTGTGGCCGATGCGTTCCGCCTCGATGTGATCGATGCGCAGGGCAACGTGGTCTACTCGGCCGTGACGCAGAACTCGCTTGTGGGCGACGTCGCCGGGCTGAACGTGCTTGGCCTGACCGGGGACAACCGGCTTGTCGCTATCGTGGAGGGGCTGCCTCCGGGCGATTACCGCGTCGTCGTGCGCAACGATGAAAGCACGCTGGCGCGGCTGCTGGATACCGATGGCGGCGGCGTGTCCCTGACCGAACTGGGCCAGGCGGGCGTGGTGCTTGGGCCGCAGAATCAGACGCTGGTGCTGGATGCGGTGGAGCAGGCGCTGGGCGGCGGTGTGCTGGGTGCGACTGCGCGTGGCCTGCTGTCGACCACGCTGGGGCTGACGACCAATCTGGGCGTCGGCGGACTGGTGGGGATCCTCACCACCCTGCTCAGCAACCCGCTGATTGGCGCCCCGCAACTGCTTAACTCCGTGCTGGGTGCAGTGTCGAACACGTTGCTCAGCAACACGCTGACCCTGCTGCAGTCGACTTCGGTGACGACGCAGGTCACCGAGTATGAGTACGCCAACGAAACGCTGAGCGGCAACGCCATCCTCGGCAACGCGGCGGGCGGGCGCGATGATCTTGGCGGCGGCGCGGTGATCACGCAGATCACCAACAGCGACGGCACCACGATCGGCCTGCCGGGCAGCGGCACCATCTCCATTGCCGGCGAATACGGCGTCCTCACGATCTCTTCCAGCGGAGCGTACAGCTACGAAGCTTACGGCAACCCCAACTCCGTCGGACGCTCAGACGTCTTCACCTACACGCTGTCCGACGGTGTGGTGTCGGATACGGCGACGATCACCATCGGCCTTCAGGGCACGGCGGTGAGCGCCGGGGACGATGTGGCGTCGGCAGCGGTACGGTGGGTCAACGCGGCCAATAACGAGTTCTTCAACGCCAGCGGCACCATCGTCGGTGTCGTCCTGCCTACGACCTACGACAGCGCCCGGTTCGTCATCGGCAACAATCAGGCGGTGACGGGTTCGGCTACGATCGTGTCCACCGCCACCGTAGCGGGCAACGGCACGCTGCTGGTTCAGGAACTTGTCGGCACCACATGGACCACGGTCAGGAGCGTGAACTACACCGTGCTGGCCGGCGTGCTTGGCGAAGTGGCGCGCATTGACTTGTCCACCCTCGGCCTCGACGCGGGGACGTACAGGGTTCAGGCGACGTTGCGCGGGGTGCTGTCGGCAGTCACCGTCAACACCGACGTCAACGTCACGTATCTGGACCAGTTCGTCCACAACGGGTCCACCAACGCCACAGGCAACATCCTCACCAACGACCACCCCGGTTCGCTGCTGACGGAACTGGAGGTCTATAACCGCGCCACCGGCACATACCGCGATGTCGATATCGGCAACCCCGTCACGGTGAACGGGCTTTACGGCGCGCTTACGCTGAATGCGGACGGCAGCTATGTCTATCGGCCCTTCGACACGTTGCCGTACTTCAACACGCCGCGGGTCGACTCCTTCGATTATCATCTGGTCCATCCGTCGGGCCAGGTGGCCGAGGGAACGCTGGACGTCACGGTGCGGCCGAACGGAGCGGGCGTGACCAGCACGTTCCAGGCTTCGGCCTTCAGTGCCGAAACCGGCGGACTGGAAACCGACAGCGTGCACATCGACAGCCTGCTGGCGACGGCATCTGCCGATGAGCATGCCGCGCCGACCGCAAGAAGCGCCCCTGAACCGACGGGCATTACCGTCTACGACATGTTCGAAGGTCAGGGCACGCTTGAAAGCGTTCTCGACAACTACCTGAAAACCAGCCAGTCGCATGAAGATCACGGCACAAGTGCGGTGCCTAACCCAGCTAACGACGCATCGGACACGAGTATCGCTGCGGTACCCGAAGCAGATCCGCTGGGGTATCTCGTCCTACATCCGAATGATCCCAACGCAGATCAGTGGCATAACCAGTCTTTAATTTAGTAGAGGCTGACTGGAATATAGGGGTTTACCTTTAAGGTAAGCCCCTGCATTCTAGGGAAATTGATCGATCGTCCGGTATCGGGCGGCAGGAGGATTATGCGGCGGCAAGGGCGGGGCCGAGGAGCCACGTACTGGTTCTCATGTCTGATGCTGGTCGCGGGGGCCGGGGTGCCTTACATCGTCGGGGCGCAGACCATCGCCCCGAACGGGCCGCTGACGCTGGAAGATGCGGCACGCCGCGCGGTGGAATGGCACCCTTCGGTGCAGCAAGCGATAGCCCAGCTCAAGGCGCGCGGGTCCGACGTCGATGTTGCCAAAGCCGGCTATCGGCCCGAGATCAACGTCGGCACAAGCGCCGGTTATGACAACCTGACCGGATCGCGCTGGCGGCCACGCGCCAACATCTCCGCCACCCAGATGCTCTACGATTTCGGCAAGGTGTCCAGCACCGTGGCGATTGCCAAGGCGGGCACGCGGATCAGCGCCGCCGAAGTGCTGCTGGCCGTCGACGGTCTGGTGCGCGACACCAGCTATGCCATCATCGAGATCCAGCGTAACGCGGCGCTGCACCAGATCGCGATGGAGCAGATCGAGACCATCCGCGGCATCAGCCAGCTGGTCGATCAGCGGTTCCAGCGCGGCGCCGCCACACGCTCGGATGCGATCCAGGCGGTCGCCCGCGTGCAGTCCGCGCAGG
Organism: Novosphingobium gossypii; assembly: GCF_050433305.1. Classification (NCBI taxonomy): domain Bacteria; kingdom Pseudomonadati; phylum Pseudomonadota; class Alphaproteobacteria; order Sphingomonadales; family Sphingomonadaceae; genus Novosphingobium; species Novosphingobium gossypii. Next base: position 5,987 of record NZ_JBNPXM010000004.1, read on the forward strand.
CCACGATGGAGCAGATCGAGGCCGAGCAGCGGCGGTGGAACAGCAATCTTGCCCACCTTCTGGGGCAGGTCACGGCTCCAGCGGTTTCGACGGACATGCCCGAGCGGCTGCTTCACGCCTGCGAACAGGGCGAGCCGGACTGGGACAACATTCCTGCGATGATGCAGATCGCCGGTGCACGGGATCAGGCGAAGGCTGAACTGGACCTCAGCCGCGCGGAAGGGCTGCCTACCGTTTCGGTCGGCGCAGGGGCTTCCGGCGACGTCAACGATCCGTTCTCCCGCCGGGCCGAATACAACTTCGGCCTCAACGTCTCTCATTCGCTTTACCGTGGCGGGGCCAACCGGGCGCGCACGCAGGGAGCGGCCTATTCGCTGGGCGCGGCGGATGCCGCCGAAGCGGGCGTCCGCAATGAAGTCAGCCGGCAACTGTCGGAAGCGCAGCGGCAGGTGGACAGCCTGGGACAGGTCGTCACCACTTTGTCGGCGCGGCAGGACAGCATGCAGGAGACCGGAATGCTCTATCGCCTCCAGTACCTCGAAATGGGTACGCGCACTCTGGTGGACCTGCTCAACGCCCAGCAGGAACTGCATCAGGTGCGTTTTCAGCTTGCCAACGTCCGGCATGACCTGCGCCGGCTGAACATCGATTGCCTGTTCACCGCCGGGCAGGAGCGCGACGCCTTCCGCCTCAGCGGCATGGTCGTGGAAGGGGTGGCCCTGTGAGCGGCGCGGATAAAGCCGGCTTGAGCGAAGCGAATGGAACAGGCGCAAGCGAAGCGGATGAAATAGTCCTTAGCGAAGCGGATAAGAAGGACGCCGACTTCCGCGTCGATGCCTGGCTTGAGGCGTTCCGGCATGTCGCGCAGCATTACCGTATCCCCGTGTCGGCGCAGAACGCGCGTATCGCCGGGCTATGGGCCACGGACAAGGGCGACGAGGAGCGCATCCGCAATCTGGCGCGCGGCACGGGCCTGCGCGTGCGGATCGCGGCGGTGGACGGCTTTGCGATGACCAGCGGGCGGCTGCCCGTAATCGCCCAGCTGGCCAGCGGCGACCTGGCTGTCATCACCGCGATCAGTCTGGAGAACGACGCGGCGGTGATCGTCACGGGCGAGGGTGGGCTGCCCAACGCACTGTCGCTCGACGAGGTCGTCCGGCAGGCGGTGCGCTTCGTGATTGCGCGTCCCTCGCGCGCGGCGCCCGATGCCCGCGTCGATACCTACATCCGGCCCTATCAGGAACACTGGCTGCGTCGCACCCTGCTCAAGGATGCGCGTTCCTACACGCACGTCGCGCTGGCGTCGCTCATCACCAACCTGCTGGGTCTGGGCACCGTGCTGTTCTCCATGCAGGTCTACGACCGGGTGGTCCCGGCGGAATCCTACCCTACGCTCTACGTTCTGTTCATCGGCGTGATGATGGCGATCGTGTTCGATTTCATCCTGCGTCGCCTGCGCATGAGCATCATCGACGTGCTGGGCAAGCGCGCTGACCTGCGCGTGTCCGATCAGGTGTTCGGCCACGCCATTCGCGTCCGCAACCGCGACCGCCCGGCGTCCACCGGCACCTTCATTGCCCAGCTGCGCGATCTGGAGCAGGTGCGCGAACTGCTGACCTCCACCACGGTAGCGGCGCTGGTGGACCTGCCGTTCTTCTTCCTGTTCCTGGTGATCTTCTGGTTCATCGCCGGTTCGCTGATGCTGGTGCCGCTCGCGGGCCTGTTCCTGCTGATCGTGCCAGGCGTGCTGGCGCAGTCCCGCCTGCGCAGCTACGCCACCGAAGCCATGCGCGAATCCTCGCTGCGCAACGCCATGCTGGTGGAGGCGGTGCAGCGCTTGGGCGACATAAAAACGCTGCAGGCCGAAAGCCGGTTCCAGCAGCAGTGGAACCACTTCAACGCGGTGGCTGGTGAAGCGCAGCTCAAGCTGCGGGGCCTGACCAACGGGCTGACCGTATGGACCCAGAATGTCCAGAACATCGCCTATGCCGCCGTGATCTTCTTCGGTGCGCCGATGGTCATGAATGGAGACATGACAACCGGCGCGCTCGTCGCGGCCTCCATCCTCGGTTCGCGGATGATGGCACCGCTGTCGCAGATCACGCAGGTGCTCAGCCGGTTCCAGCAGGCAAAGGTCGGGATGAAGAGCATCGACCAGATCATGGCGCTGCCGGTCGACAACCCGGATGACGAACACCGCATCCAGGTGCCCTCGATTGCGGGCAACTTCGCACTGCGCTCCGCCGTGTTCCGCTATGGCGACGCCAATTCGGCGCCGGCGCTCAGCGTCAACGACCTGCAGATCGCCGCCGGTGAGAAGGTGGCGCTGCTGGGCCGGAACGGAGCCGGAAAGTCCACGCTGTTGCAAGGCCTGTCGGGCCTTCTCCATCCCGCATCGGGCGAAGTGCTGCTGGACGATCTGGCGCTTCACCAGATCGACCCCGGCGACGTTCGGCGCGACGTTGGCCTACTGACGCAGAACAGCCGCCTTTTTCACGGCACCCTGCGCGACAATCTGACGCTGGGCGCGCCGCAGGCCTCTACCGACGAACTGGTGGAGGTACTGACCATGGTCGGCGCCGACGAGTTCATCCGCCGCACGCAGGCTGGGCTGGAATACGTTGTGCAGGAAGGGGGAGAGGGGCTGTCAGGCGGGCAGGTCCAGTCGCTGCTGCTGGCGCGGCTGCTGATCCGCCAGCCCTCTGTCGTCTTGCTGGACGAGCCGACCGCGTCGATGGACGATGCCACCGAGCGCCAGTTCATTGACCGCTTCAAGACGTGGAGCGCCGATCGCACGGTCGTCATCGCCACGCACCGGCTGCGCGTCCTTGACCTCGTGGACCGGGTGATCGTGATCCACAATGGGCTCGTCACGCTGGATCAAAGCAAGGAGGAGGCGCTGCGAACCATGCAGGGCAAGGGGAGAGCAGCGTGAGCACCTGGGCGGACAGCGAGGACTGGCTCTTCGGCGAAGAAAAGGACAAGCGTTTCACGCTGGCCACGCGGATGATCTGGGCGGTCGCCGCGCTGTTCGTGGCGGGGTTCGTCTGGGCATGGTTCGGCGAACTGGACGAAGTGGCGAGCGGCACCGGCCGCGTCGTTCCGACATCGCGCGAACAGGTGATCCAGTCGCTGGAGGGCGGCATCCTGGCCAAGATGTTCGTGCGCCAGGACGACATCGTGGAGCCGGGACAGGTGATCGCGCAACTCGATCCCACGCAGGCCGGATCGACGGTGGAGGAAAGTGCCGCCAAGTATCACGCGGGGCTTGCCGCCGCCGCCCGCCTGCGCGCCGAGATCAACCGCACGCCCATCACTTTCCCCTCGGAACTGGACGATTATCCCGAGTTGAAGGCCAACGAAACCCGGCTTTACGAGGACCGGCGGCGAAGCCTTTCCAGCGCGCTCGCGCTTGTCGAGGAATCGCTGGCGCTCATCCAGAAGGAAGTCACGATCGGCGAATCGCTCATCGAAGTGGGCGCCGCCAGCAGCGTCGAGGTCATCCGCCTCAAGCGCCAGCGCGCCGATCTGGAGCTGAAGAAGAACGAACTGCGCTCTCAATATGTGGTTGAGGCGCAGCAGGATCTGGCGAAGGTCAACGAGGAAGTGACGGCGCTGGCACCGGTTGTGCGCGGTCGGTCCGATACCCTGAAACGCCTGACGCTGCATTCGCCGGTGCACGGCGTCGTCAAGAGCATCGAGGTGTCCACCGTCGGCGGCGTCATCCCGCCCAACGGCGAAGTCATGCAGATCATCCCGCTGGGCGACCAGTTGCTGATAGAGGCGCGCATGTCGCCTCGCGACATCGCGTTCATCCACCCCGGCCAGAGGGCCACCGTAAAGGTGACTGCCTACGACTATGCCATCTATGGCGGCCTGGAAGGCAAGGTCGCGACGATCTCTCCCGACACCATCCGTGACGAAGTGAAGCCTGAAATCTACTACTACCGGGTGTTCATTCGCACCACTTCGGACTCGCTCGTCAACAAGGCTGGCAAGCGGTTGCCCATCGTGCCGGGCATGATCGCCACGGTCGATGTGCATACGGGTTCGAAAACGGTGATGGAGTATCTGCTGAAGCCCTTCAACCGGGCACGCGAAGCCCTGCGAGAACGGTGAGTTCGAACGTGATATTCTTTCCGGTCAACGCAAATACATTCTAAATGGTTGTTTTTACTTAGGGGAAAATCCTGAAAAATAAATATGTTGTTAACGCCTGAAGCACAGGCTGAACCTTCGACGAAACGAAAGTGGCGTAACCCCCCTATGCCCTCCGCCAAGTCAAACGACCTCGATTTCAATGTTTCGCCCTCATCCCTGAGGACGGTGAAATCCCTTGCATCGGCCGCTCATGGCCGCAGCATCGAAGACCGCCAGCTCGTGGAATATGCGCGGCAGCTTCTGCAGGCCCGCAAGAAATTTGCCGCGCTCAGTCCCAAGGGGCTGTTCCGCGATTCCGCCTGGGACATGATGCTTGAGTTGTTCATCTCGGGCGAGGAGGGCGGCATCCTCTACGTCAAGCAGATGATGATCGCTTCGGGCGAATCCCCTGCTGCTGCGATGCGCCGGATCGACCGTCTGGACGATGCGGAATTCATCCGGCGCACTCCCGATGCGCTGGACCAGCGCCGGGTGATCGTCCGCCTGACGGAGCGGGGGCGCAGCGCCATGCTGGCGATGCTCAAGCACGTCTACGACCCGCCGCCGGCTGCCACACCGATCGCGTTCAATCCCCGCCGCTGATCAGATAGAACCGCTTCGGTGCCTTATCCGGCGGGCTGATGCCACGCGGCCAGCGCCTGTTCCAGATCGGCGATGAGGTCGCCCGGATCTTCCAGTCCTATCGACAGGCGCACGCCGTGCTGGCTCCCTTCGTGCGAGGGGGCGGGCGGCCATTTCATCGTGCTGCGATGGATGGACGGGTTGATGGGGATGGCCAGACTTTCGAACCCACCCCACGAATAGCCGATGCCGAACAGCGTCAGCGCATCGATGAAGCGGTTTCGCGCGGCGGCGTCGCTCCCCTTGAACACGAAGCTGAACAGCCCGCAGCCGCCGGTGAAGTCCCGCTTCCACAAGTCGTGGCCGGGGGCGCCGGGCAGCATCGGGCACAGCACCTGTGCGATCTCGGGCCGGGCGGACAGCCACTGCGCCACGGCCAGCGCGCTTTGCGCTTCGTGCGCCAGCCGCAGATGCAGCGTGCGCAGTCCACGCAGGGCCAGCGCGGCATCGTCAGGCGAGATGACGTTGCCCAGCTGCTGCGCCCGGTCGCGCAGCCTGGCATAGAGTTCTGGGCCGGCGCTGGCGCTGCCCATCATCAGGTCGGAATGGCCGCCGACGTGCTTGGTCAGGGCCATCAGCGTGATGTCGATCCCGTGCGTCAGTCCGGCAAAGCCCAGCGGACTGGCCCAAGTGTTGTCGAGCATCGACACGGCGCCCTTTTCGCCCGCGATGCGGGCAAGGGCGGGCAGGTCGCATACTTCCATCGACAGGCTGCCCGGCGCCTCCAGCAGCACCGCGCGGGTGCGCTCGCAGAAGGCGGCTTCGTAGGCCGCAATGTCCAGCGGGTCGAAGAAGCGCGGTTCGATGCCGAAGTCGCGCAGCAAGCCCGTGCCCATGGAGCGCGTCGGGTCATAGGCGTTGTCGCTGATGAGCACGACGTCGCCAGGCCGCAGAACCGTCAGCATGGCCCCGGCGATTGCGGCCACGCCCGAAGGATAGAGCACCGTACCCGCTGCGCCCGGTTCAAGCGCCGTCAGGGCATCGGCCAGCGCCCACTGCGTCGGCGCGCCCCGGCGGCCGTAGAAAAACCGCCCGTCCTCGTTGGTGCGCGGCCCCTGCGCCAGTGCGGCAGTGTCTGCGTAGAGGTGAGTGCTGGCGCGCCAGACGGGCGGATTGACCACTGGCCCCGTCCACTCCGGCCGCCGCCCGGCCCCTACGATGCGGGTTGCGGATTGAAGGTCTTCGGGGGACTTGCTGCTGGTCAATGTCATCTCCGCGCGGATCGTTTGGGCCTTGCGCAGGATGCTTTAGGCGATCCGGGCGCGGTAGGGGAAGAGGCCCTGAGGCGGGTTCAGCCCGCGCGTTGCAACGGGGCCGGGCTGACGGGATAGGCGCGTGCTGCCTCCACCTCGCGGGCGCCAAGGTCACGATGTTCGCGCGGGCCGGTATCGAGCCGCAGCGGTGCCAGCGCCTCTCCGCCTGTAAGACCCACGGTGAACACGCGGCGCACGGCAATGTCGCCCGCGAGCAGGCAGATGCGGACAAGCGGGACGAACAGCGAGGCAGTGGCCTGCCGCACGGGCCGAATGGCGCTGAGCGGCAACTGGATTTCGCCGCTCAGGGTGATGCTTTCACCGGCTGCCAGCGCAGGCAGGGGCTTGAGATGGGTCAGGGCTTCCAACGCGGGCGCAAGCTGGTCTTCCGGTGCGATTGCACCATGTGCGCCTATCATGTCGCCCACCAGGTGGCCGGCGGGCAGATCTTCGGTTGCGGTCACGGTCAGCCGGTACTGCAGCGTCGCATAGACCAGCGACAGACGCAGGCCCACCGGCTCGAACGCCAGATGGGCCGTTTCCGGTGCGGGAGCGGGTGTCGGGGCGGGGCCGGGGGGCGTCGCAACTGCAGGGACTGGGGCGGGTTCCTCCGCGCGATCCGCCTTTGCCGGTGTGACTTCGAGGGGAGCCTCCACGTCCTCGGCATGGCGGCGGCGAAGCAGCGCGATTGCGCCTGCGGCAAGGACGAGCAGAGCAACCGGAACAGCCCACCACCAGGTCGGCCAGCCGCTCGCATCGACTTGCGCCGCAGGAGCGGCCGCGACGGGAGGGGTCACAGTCGGAAGCGCTGCCGGGGGCACGGCGGAAACCGTCGGTTCCGGCGTTGGCGGGGTAGTCTCCTGCACCGGCGGCGTCGTATTGGCAGACGGCTGCGCCGCTGGCGATGCAATCGGACGCGGCGTTGGCGATGGGGCTGTGACCGGCGGCGTCGCGGATCGCGCTGGCGTGGGCCGTGGAGACGGTGCTGATGTCGGAGCCGGGGAAGGGCGCTGGCGGGCTGGCGACGCGCTCATCGAAGGGGCTGCAGTCGGGGGAGGGGGCGCAGGCACGATCACCGGCGGCGGCGTCGCTCTGCGCGGTTGCACTACCGGGTTCTGTGCGTCGACTGGTCCCTGATTGCGGGGCGTCGCGGTCGTCGTCGGCTCAGGCAGGCTCCAGGTGCCGCCGCCCTGCGCTGATTGCGCGTGCGCCGGAACGGCGGCCAAGAACAGCGCCACCGCAATGACGCGCGCCGGAATGATGTCGTAGCCCCTCATGATCTTCCAGATTTCGCCCTGCTTCGTGTGAACAGCGCGTTAATGCTTATCCCGCGCTTGGCAAGGGCGCGACGAGGCGTGGTGTGCCTGCGTTGCGGATGGGGTTGTCGTTCCTGCACTTGCATCGATGCGATTGTGAAGGCATGGCCGGGGCCATGACCGATACCCCCAACTCCCCTTCGATGCCCCTGCACCTGGGCCAGCAGAGTGCTCTGCCGGCTTCGCCCGAACAGGCGGTGCTGGATTACGTGCCCAACCCGCGCGTCGGATCGCTGTATCTGGTGCGCTTTGCCGCGCCCGAGTTCACATCGCTTTGCCCTGTCACAGGGCAGCCGGATTTCGCACATCTGGTGATCGACTATGCGCCGGGCGAGAGCATCGTCGAATCGAAAAGCCTCAAGCTGTTCCTTGGTTCGTTCCGCAACCACGCGGGCTTCCACGAGGATGTGACGGTCGGCATCGGCCAGCGCCTGTTCGACGAGATGAAGCCGAGGTGGCTGCGCATCGGCGGTTACTGGTATCCGCGCGGCGGTATCCCGATCGACGTGTTCTGGCAGTCCGATGCGCCGCCGGCGGGGCTATGGGTGCCCGATCAGGGCGTCCAGAGCTACCGCGGCCGGGGCTGATCTAGAAGCCCGCGCTGGCGAACTGGGCGCCGTTAACGCGGGTAAGATCGATGGTGCTCTTGCCGATGGAGGCCATCTGCCGGCTCGTCAGGCACTGGGCATAGACGGTCGGCGCCTCTGCCTTGCGTGCGGCTTCGGTGTCCAGCGCCTGGTCCAGCCCGGCGTTGCACTGATTACGCGTATCATAGGTCTGCACCGGCGTCTCCAGACGCTGGCAGGCCGTGCCGTCGTCCGAACAGGCGAACAGGGCAAGGGCGTAAAGGGTTGCGCTCATGGTGGCAGTCTCCTTTCAGTAAGAGAACGGCCCGGCGCAGGCATGTATCCCGGATTTCCGGCAGAAAAACAAATCCGCGCCGATTGAATCCGCGCTGGAACCAATCCCGCCGCAATGCGTAGTATGCGGCTCATGGACCAGACCAAAGCCAAGCTCATCATCCGCGAGGCGACTGTCGCCGACGCTGCCGCGATCGCCCGCCTGTCCGTCAAGGTCTATGGCAAGGCCGACGCTTTCACCCGGGCGGAAATCCGCGGGCAGGTGATCAACTTCCCCGAAGGCCAGTTCGTGGCCGAGTACGAAGGCAAGGTCGTCGGCCATTGCGCGACGATGATTGTCACCTCGGATCTGGCGTTCAAGCCGCACACCTGGGAAGAAATCAGCAATGGCGGTTATGGCCGCCCGCCCGCGCCCGAGGGCGACGTGCTGTACGGGTTCGAGGTCTGCGTGGACCCGGAATACCGCCGGCTGCGCATCGGCCAGCGCCTGTACCGCAAGCGGCGCGAGGTGTGCCAGTATTTCGAGCTGAAGGGCATCGCCTTCGCCGGCCGGATGCCCGGGTATTACCGCCGCAAGCGCGCCTACCCCGATCCGGCGGACTACGTGCAGGCAGTGCGCGAGAAGAAGATCCGCGATCAGGTCATCAACTTCCAGATGAACGAGGGCTACGAGCCGCGCGGCATCCTGCCCGACTACATCCCAACCGACCGCGAAAGCGGCGGCAACGCGGTCCTGATGTACTGGACCAACCCGTTGGCGCCGCTCGACACCGGCAAGGCCGTGCCCGGCCTGAAGGAGCGGGTGCCTTCCACCGTGCGCGTGGCGACGGTGCAGTTCCAGATGCGCAAGATTTCCACCATCGACGAGTTCGAGGCTCAGGTGGAATACTGGATCGACGTCGCCGCCGATTACGAGAGCGACTTCGTGGCGTTTCCCGAACTGTTCACGCTTGAACTGCTCTCCATCGAAGAGACGAAGCTGCAGCCGGTCGAGGCGATCGAGAAGATCGCCGAATACACCGAACGCTTCGTGGAGTTCATGCAGCGCATGGCGGTCAGCTACAATGTCAACATCATCGGCGGATCGCACCCCACCCGCGTGAAGCTGCGCGGCGGCAAGAGCGAAATTCGCAACATCGCCTATACCTTCCTGCGCGACGGAGCCGTGCACGAAACGCAGAAGCTGCATCCCACCCCGTCGGAACGGCGCTGGTGGAACATCAAGGGCGGTTTTGGCGCCAACGTCATCCCTACCGACTGCGGGCCGATCGGGGTGATGATCTGCTACGACAGCGAGTTTCCCGAACTGGCCCGCCACCTCGTCAACCAGGGCGCGCTGATGCTGTTCGTGCCGTTCTGCACCGACGAGCGGCGCGGGTATTTGCGGGTTCGTTATTGCGCGCAGGCCCGCGCGGTGGAGAACCAGTGCTACGTCGTTACGTCCGGCGTCGTGGGCAACCTGCCCAATGTCGAGAACATGGACGTCCACTACGCCGAAAGTGCGATCCTGACGCCGTCCGACTTCCCCTTCGCGCGCGATGGCGTGGCAGCGGATACGGCGCCCAACACCGAGACGATCGCAATTTCCGACCTCAGTCTGGATGCGCTGCTTACGGCACGCCAGTCAGGCGCGGTGCAGAACCTCAAAGACCGCCGCTTCGACCTCTACCGCGTCGAGTGGGCGCAGCACTGAGGGATCAGGCCGCTTCCGCCAACGGTTCGGAAGCGGCAGTTCGGCAATGTTCGGACAGGCGGTCGCGCAGCCAGACGGCGGCAGGGTCGCGGTGGCTGCGTTCGTGCCACAACAGCCAGTAGTCGAGGTGGCCCAGCGCATCAGGCGCGGCGCGCACGGCAAGACCCTGGGCATTGTCGCCGTGAGCCATCAGGCGCGAAGGCACGGCCATCACCATGTCGCCCGCCCGCAGCATGTCGGGGGCCAGCCCGAAATAGGGCACGCTGGCGGCGATCCGGCGCTTCCTGCCACCGTAGAGCGTCACCCGGTCGAGTTCCGCATCGCTGACGGTCAGGCTGAGGTGCTCATGTTCGAGGAACCGTTCGAGCGACAGGTCTTCCACTTGCGTCAGCGGATGATCGGGCCGGGTGACGCAGACGAACCGGTCGCGGAACAGGTGCAAGCCGTGTAGTTGCGACGGGTCGTGCTCCAGCCCGGAAACGGCAAGGTCGATGTCGCCCTGCGCCAGTGCGCGGTGCGCGGCGTGAGTGAGCGGCAGGATGTCGATCGAGATGCCCGGCGCCGCTTTGCGCAAGGCAGGCAAAGCGGGCAGCAGCACCGCAAGAACACCGAAATCGGTGGAGGCGACGCGGAACCGGCGCTCCACGTCTTTGGGGTCGAAGGTGTTCTCCACCAGCAACGCGGATGTGGAGGCGACCCATTCCGCCAGCTTGCCGACCAGTTCGTCGCCGCGCCGGGTCCGCACCATGCCCGCGCCCGAACGCAGCAGCAGCGGATCGTTCAGCGCATTACGCAGCTTGGCTAGCGAACGGCTGACGCTGGGCTGGCTGATACCCAGCACCAGCGCAGTGCTGCTGACGCTCTTGGTCTTGAGGAGGAAGGCCAGGACGAGCAGGAGGTTGGGGGACAGTGGTGGTAACATTGCGATGCAGTCGCAATATCAACAATCCTGCAACTGCGCCACGAGCCAATCCTTACAAAGTGTTGCCTGAAACGGGTTTGGCTCTCCGATCAGGTTGTTCCATCCACCGCCGTGCGCCCAAGGCTCGGGTCATCGGTGAAGAAGGAGTCGATGCCGGTCGCCACCAGACGGCGAATCAGTTCGACGCAGCCCCGGTCATGGCGCGCATTCTCGCCGCCCGGCCCCTGCAGGTCGGTCGGCAGAAAGCGGTTTTCCGGCCGCACCGTCCAGGTGGAGACGAGCAGTCCGGCCGCATGCGCATCGCGCACCAGCGTGGTCGGCTTGCCCAGCGCACCGGGCTTTCCGGCGGCATCGACGAACGGAATGATCCCCTGCATCGAGGGGGAAATCCAGTCGGCGTAGGTCTTCACCTCGGCAAGACCTGCCGGGGTGTGCATCCGGTTGTAAGTCAGCGTTCCCCCCGCTGCCGCCACGTCGGGCGGGATCATCTCGGTCGGTTCGGTCAACTGCAGAAGCTGCAGCTTGGGGTAAGCGCCGATGCGAGGCCGCAGCCACTTGAGGTTGGCCACTTCGAAGCTCTGCACGATGACGGCGGCGGTGGACAGGTAATGGCTCTTCGCCACCCGATCCAGAAAGCGCTGCTCCTGCGGCAGGCCGATTTTTGTGAAATAAGTGGAGTGCTTGATCTCGGGGATCAGGCCGATGGTCCGTCCGCGCGCGGCGGATTCGGCGGCGACGAAATCGGCGATCTCCTCCAGCGTGAGCAGCTGGAACTGCCCGTCGTAGCCACGGCTTTCGGGCCGCATCACACCAAGGCGTTCGATGGCGCGCAGGGTCTTGATCTCTGCCAGCGTGAAGTCTTCGGTGAACCATCCGGTGACGGTTTCTCCGTCGATCACCTTGGTGGTGCGCCGATCTGCGAACTCGGCGTGGTGGGCGACGTCCGTGGTGTCGGCGATGTTGTTCTCATGCCGGGCGATGAGCGCGCCGTCCCGCGTCGAGACGAGGTCGGGCTCCACGAAATCCGCACCCTGCTGGATCGCCTTGGCGTAGGAAGCGAGGGTATGTTCGGGCCGTAGCGCAGAGCAGCCGCGATGACCGATGACGAGCGGTTTCCTGAGCCCGGCTTGCCCGCCCGGCGCAGCCACGGCCTGGGGGGCAGTGGCAACGGACACTCCTGCTGCGGCAGCCGAAATCCCTCCGGCGCGGATCACGCCGCGGCGGGAAAGGGACGTATTCATCATGCTCGCAGCCTCGGTCATGGCTCATCTTTCAATATGTTGATCGCTAAAGAAAATTGCTCGTCGCCGGTAAGAAATCTTGATGACAGTATGGAGGCGCCTGCGGTGGCATCGGCAGGCCTTCGCCTGAATTGCGATCACTGCAAAGATTGCACGCAGCGAATGAGGGTTGATCCTATTGATACCGGTGTCATAAAGGTGGGGAACAGGTAATCAACAGGTTGCAAGGCGACGGGTAGGCATGATCCTCCCGCGTCTGGGAAGAGGAATGGACGTGAGGCACTCCCACCAGCGTATCGGGACGAAACTGGCGGCATCGCGGGTTGCACTGGCGATCGCCGGGCTGACGACGGCACTCTGGCTGGGCGGCGCGGGCGCGGCGCTGGCGCAAGATGGTGCGGCTTCGGCACAGAATAGTGGCCTGCTGTTCCACGCTGCGCTCGACAGCGGGTTCGATGCAGAGGTGGCGGGCGGCGCGGCCACGCCAAACTTCCGCAGCGACGTGTCCATCGTCAGCGACGGCGCCATTGGCGGGGCCGGGCGCTGGAGCGATGGCGGCTACGTGGCGTGGCAGGCGCCCGGCAACATGCTGGCCCAGCGCGGCACGCTGTCGTTCTTCTGGCGCAGCCACACGCCGGTGGGTGAGGCGCCCTTCGTGATCTTCCGCGCCAGTGCCGGGGACCATTCCAGCTGGGACATGGCGTTCCTGCGGATCGACTGGAACGGCCACGGCTTCGACGCCTTCGTCACCGATGCCAACCTTTCGCGCGTGCGCGTCAGCTGGAAACTGCCGGAAACGCTGTCCCCCGACGCCTGGCACCACATCGCCTTCGCCTGGGACGAGAGCCGGGGCGTGACGCTGTTCTGGGACGGGCGCGAAGTGGCGGCGAAGCGGCAGGCGGCTGACCTCGACATGGCACTGGACCAGTTCGGGCTGGCGGGCCGAGTCATCGCCCCGCATCAGGTGCAGAGCCGCTACAACTTCATGCGCGGCTCCGACCTCGACGACATCCGCGTCTACGACCACATGCTGGAAAGCGCGCAAGTGGCCTCGCTTGCGGCGCGGCAGCAAGTCTCCACCACGGCAGGCGGGTCGAATGCGCGGGCCGATCTGCGCGCTGCTTGGCTCCACCGATTTGGCTGGGACACGCAGAGCCCGCCGGTACTTGCCGATCCCGTCACCGTCGTGCGCAAGGTGGAGTTCGCGGACGCGAAGGATCTCAAGGAATGGATGTGGAAGGGCGTCGACGGCATCGCCGAAACGACCTGGCCCGGCGTCTACAACCGATCCCGCCTGCCGGGCCGCAACGACTATTTCGAGCTTCCAGACTGGAACGTCTACGTGGAGGGCGGCAAGACCTATGAACTGACCGTTCCGCAGAACGTCGCCTTCAACCGCGTGGAAATCCGCGGGGCGGCCTATGGCGCGCTGGAATGGTCGGCGGATGGCAAGTCGTCATGGCGCAAGGTGGCGAACCGGCCGCAGGGCATCGTGCGTTCCGTCAACGATACGCCGACGAAGACCGGCGGTACCCTGCGCTTCACCAACGTGATGCAGGAACAGCCGATCCAGGAAATCTGGGCCTATGACATTCATCCCGGCGAAGTGCCGAAGGGCACGTTCCAGCTAAGCTATACCGTCCGCGCCGACGCCGCATCCGATCTCGGCGCGCTGGAGCGGCTGAACGCACACATCGCCGGGCGCTACCCGGCGTCCGAACGCGCCACGGTGGTGGCCCTTCCCACGGGCGGGGTGAAGGCTGCGGTGGGCGCGGGCAGTGCCGGCACTTCGGGCACCGCGCGGCGCAGCGTGGACGATCTGCCGCTGGTCCATGTCCTGATCCCCTCCAACTTCGGCGATGCTCCTGCTGACCGGCCGCTGGCACGCGCTTGGAACTATGGGTGGGAGAACGCGCACGATGGGCTGGATGGTCTTGCCATCGACCTTCCCGCGATCGCCGCGAAGCCGGACGCCAAGGGGCTGATCCCGCTCGACATCCGGGTGAAGGATCCGATCTGGCCCGATCGCGACATGATCGACGTGCAGGTCTCCGTGCGGCCCGGACAGGCCCACACCCTGTGGCTTGACCTGCGTGACCGCATCCTGACCGCGGACAGCCTGTACCTGACCGTAGCCTCAGCTGCGCCCGACTTCGGGGCAAAGTCGCTGGACGGGATGACCGTGCGGCTGGTCTTCAAGGACCGCGCGGCGGCCAAGGCCGAACATGTCGCCGACCGCTTCAATCAGGTGAAGGACAACTGGGCCTTCCTGGTTGAGGAACACACGGCGTCGAAGCGGGCGGGCCTCTACCGCCGCCTCTACGGCGACATAACCGACCTGCTGCGCGTCGATCCCGACAATCTGGAGGCGCGCCGCTACTGGGCGGATATCGGCTATTCCGAAGACCAGCTGCCGCCCTTCGTCCAGCCTGAGCCGCCGGCAGGCCAGTCTCCGGCGATGCCGCTCTGGGCGTTCCGCCAGCTGGAAGATCTCAAGCTGACGCGCCAGTTCGTGAACTGGTGGATCGACAACCGGCAGGTGCCTTACGGCGATTTCGGCGGCGGCATATCGGACGATACCGACCTGACGCAACAGTGGCCGGGGCTGGCGCTGATGGGCGTCGATCCGGACAAGATCAACGTATCGCTGCGGGCGCTTTCGGACGCGGTCTACAAGAACGGCATGATCGTCGACGGGCTGAGCGCGATCACCACCGACGAACTTCACGTTTATGAGGAAGGCATCAATTCCGATGCCGAGCGGCTTTATCTGAACTGGGGAGAGCCCAAGGCGGTGGAGCGGATGATGGCCACCGTCAAGGCGCTGGGCCGGGTGATCCGCACCAATCCGGCGGGGCACATGCACATCTCCTCCAGCTGGTACGGCGGTAAGAAGATCTACAGCGACGAACCCTGGGCGTGGCAGAAACCCTATGGCTTCGTCATCATGCATACGCCCGTGCTGCTGGGCACGTTCAATGCGGACCCGACGGCACGCGGGCTGGTGACAGGCGTGATCGACGGCCTGCTGGCGCACGGCAAACAGGGAGCGGACGGGCTCTGGACGTTCCCCAACGACATCAGCTTCCCCCACGATACCGAGCGCGCGGGCGATGGCGGCGGCGCTTCGCTGCCGATGCAGTCGGCATGGGCGGCATGGCGCTTCACCGGCGACGACAAGTATCTGCGCCCGATCCTGGGCCGTGTGGGCAAGGACAACTTCGGCGCCCTGACCGAGATCAACGAGAACGCGTTGACCGTGCTCGGCAAGCGCGAAGCGGCGCGCGCCACGATGCTGCGCAGGGCTGCCGGGGGGGACGACTTCGCCCGGTTCGAAGCGTGGAACACCACCGGCGACAAGGCCTGGCTGGAGGCGCTGAACGCGCACGGCATCTCCGACAAGGCGCAGCACATGTATATGTATACGGAAGGCCACTGGTGGACCGACCGCGTCGATGCGCCTAACGAGCACCTTCAGCGTGAACGGCTGGGCGGCATCGCCCTAAAACGCAACCAGACCTACCCCGGCAACGCGGTCAGCTGGAACTTCGCTGACCCTGAAAGCGCGGTGAAGGTGGCGATCCTTGTGCGCGACGCTACGCCCGAGCGCTTTACCGTAGAAGCGTGGAACACCACCGCCGTCGAACAGCGCGCCGACATGGGCACATGGAACGTCGTTGCGGGCACATGGGAGATGACGCAAGGCGGCGTGACGCGCGATGTCGTGCTGGAGCGCAGCGGATCGCTGCCCGTTACCTTCGCGCCCGGCACCGCCACGCAGATGACCTTCCGCCTGAAGGAGAAGGCCCCCGTCCAGCCCGAGCACCGCCCTGACCTAGGCATCGGCACCGACGATGTGGTGCGCAAGGGCAACCGCCTGTCCGTCACCGTGCACAGCCTGGGTTCGGTCGCTGCGCCGGCTGGCACCGTCACGCTCGAAACGGCGGAGGGACGGGTGCTTGCCACTGCCGCCGTCCCGCCGCTGCCCGCGGCCGCCGACCTTGAGGCGAAGACCGCGACGGTATCCCTCACCGTTCCTTCCGGCGCGCCCGAGGTGCTACATGTGCGCGTTTCCACCGGCCAGCCTGAGGTGACGCGCCGCAACGACGTTGTGGTGCTGGGCGGAGGGGGCCGCTGATGCGCGCGCTGGCCACGATCGTTGCGCTGCTGGCGCTGCCTTTAGCAGCGCAGGCGCGCTCGGTGACGTGGACCTTCGACCGGCTCGATCGCGTTGGCGGATTGCCCACGCAAGTCATCGGCCAGCCCCTTGTCGAGGATGGCGCAACGGTGTTCGACGGGGTGGACGATGCCCTCTACCTCCCGCGCCATCCGCTGGCCGGAGCAAAGGCATTTACGGTGGAGGCGGTGTTCCGCCCGGACGGCGGCGCGTTCGAACAGCGCTGGCTGCACCTTGCCTCCAACGATCTGGCAAACCAGACGCGGCTGCTGTTCGAAATCCGGGTGGTAGGGCAATCCTGGTATCTCGACAGCTTCATCAAGGGGAAGGGCTATTCGCAGGTGCTGATCGACCCCGGCAAGCTGCACCCCGTGGGCCGCTGGTATCATGTGGCTCAGACCTTCGACGGCACGACGTATCGCAGCTACGTCAATGGCGTGCTGGAAGGGGAGGCGCAGGTGTCGGGCTTCGTCCCCCAGGGGCCGGGCAATGCCTCCGTCGGGGTGCGCTACAACCGCGTCAACTTCTTCCACGGCGCGGTGCGCGCGGCGCGCTTTACCGACCGCGCGCTGCCGCCCTCGAAGTTCCGGCTCGCACGATAATAGGCCATATTGCGTCATTGACACCGGTGACATAAATGGTAGCGCTAGCGTAAAGAAGATGTGGAGAGAGGCATGAAGTTGGACCGTCGAGAGGCTATGGTCGCAGGGATCGGTGTCCTGTCGTTTGCCAGCACGGGGGCTGCCACTGCGCAGGCCGCCGTTCCGGGCACGGCACCGGCCCACAAGGATGCCGCACCGGCGCAGTACCGCCGCGGGTTCGACAACCAGCGCATCGCCGATCTGGGCGACAGTCGCTATCTCAACCCGCTGATGGCGGGTGACCACCCGGACCCGACGATCGTCAGGCACGGGAAGGACTATTACATGACCTTCTCGACCTTCGATTCCTATCCGGGGCTGGTGGTCTGGCACTCGCGCGATCTGGTCAACTGGCGCCCGCTCACGGCCGCGCTGACGAAGAACCTGGGCTCAGTCTGGGCGCCGGACATCAGCTGGCATGGCGGGCGTTTCTTCATCTACTTCACGGTCAAGGCCAGCCCCAACGCGCAGTACGTAGTCTGGGCGGAGAAGGCAGAAGGGCCGTGGAGCGAGCCGGTCAGCCTGGGCCTCCCGGACCATATCGACCCCGGCCACGCAGTGGGCGAGGACGGTTCGCGCTGGCTGTTCCTGTCCGGCGGCGACCGTATCCGGCTGGCGGAGGACGGCCTTTCCACCGTCGGCACGGTGGAGCACGTCTACGACCCCTGGCATTACCCGGACGACTGGGACGTCGAGGGGTTCTCCCCTGAAGGCCCCAAGATCGTGCGGCATGGTGAATACTTCTACCTCGTCACCGCAGTGGGCGGCACGGCGGGGCCGCCGACGGGACACATGGTGATCGCAGCGCGCTCGAAGTCCATCCATGGCCCTTGGGAAAACTGCCCGCACAACCCCATAGTGCGCACCACCGACCTGTCCGAAGCATGGTGGTCGCGCGGGCATGCCACCCTGTTCGAGGGGCCGGGCGGGGACTGGTGGTCGGTCTATCACGGCTACGAAAAGGACTTCTGGACGCTGGGCCGCCAGACCCTGCTGGACCCGGTGACGTGGACGGCGGACGGCTGGTTCCGCATGGAAGGCGGCGACCTGTCGCGCCCGCTGGCAGCGCCCAAGGGTGGGAGCAAGGCCGGGCCGCATGGCATGCCACTGTCCGACGATTTCTCCACGCTGGAAATTGGCCGCCGCTGGAACTTCTTCAAGCCCGCCCCCGATGAGGCGAAGCGCGCGCGCGTGGCCGACCGGACCCTGCACCTGACCGCCAGCGGCACCGCACCGGTCAATTCCTCTCCTTTGCTGCTGATCGCAGGCGACCCGGCTTACGAATTCCAGTGCGAAATCGAGATCGACCCGGGCACCACGGCGGGCCTGCTGCTGTTTTACGATCAGCAGCTCTACTGCGGACTGGGCTTCGACGCGGACAAGTTCGTGACGCACCAGTACGGCATCGAACGGGGCCGCCCCGCCAATCCCCATGGCCGCCGCATGCTGATGCGCGTGCGCAACGACCGCCACATCGTATCCTTCCACACCAGCGCCGACGGCGGAAAGACGTGGAAGCGTTTCGACCGGGGAATGGAAGTATCCGGCTACCACCACAATGTGCGCGGCGGCTTCCTGATGCTGCGCCCCGGCCTCTACGCCGCCGGAAAAGGCGAAGCGCGGTTCCGCAACTTCCGGTTCCGGGCATTGTAGAGAGGCAAAAGCCCACCGTGTCGGATCACGTTCGCACGGTGGGTTTACCTCCGAAGTTATCCCAGCCGTACCAGCCGCTCCGCCGTCAGCAGATCGCAGCGGGGGCAGCCGAGTTGGGCCATGGCCGCTTCCAGTTCGGTGCGCAGCAGGTGGATGGCATGCGCCACGCCGGCCATTCCCGCCACCGCCAGCGCATGCATCACGGGGCGGCCCAGCAGCACGGCGCTTGCTCCCAGCGCCAACGCCTTGACCACATCGGTGCCAGTGCGGATGCCGCCGTCCAGCAACAGCGGCACACGGGCAGACGTCGCTTCCGCCACACTCTGGATCAGTTCCACCGGGCTGGGAAGACCGTCCAGAACCCGCCCGCCATGGTTGGAAACGATCAGCGCGTCGGCACCTTCGTCCACTGCGCGGGCGGCGTCCTCGCCCAGGAGCAGCCCTTTGACAAGGATCGGCAGAGTGGTGGTCTTCCGCAGCCATGCCAGATCGTGCCAGCCGGGCGCTGCTGCGGCCAGCGGGGTGCCCAGCAGGATCCGCCCGCCGGGCACCGCCGTCTGGCGGGGGCGCGGCATTCCGGCAAGGTTCACCGCCTCCACGCCCGGCGGCAACGCGATCCCGGCCGGCTTCAGCGCTGCGTCTACGGTCAGCACGATCGCCTCGTACCCGGCACTTTCGGCTCGGCGCACTAGTTGCAGGCTGTGTTCGCGATCGGGCTGGAGATAAAGCTGGAACCACAGCGGCGGCGGGGTGCCAAGGCTTTGGGCGGCGACGGCGATCTCCTCCAGCGACACGCTCGACAGGGTGCTGGCGATGAAGCCGGTGCCCAGCGCCGTCGCCGCGCGAACGCTGGCCAATTCGCCGTCGCAATGGGCAAGCCGCTGGTAGGCGAGCGGCGCCAGCAGCAGCGGCGCGGCATGGCGGCGCCCCAGCAGTTCGATCTCGGTGCTGCCGTCAAGGTCCGCCAGCGCGCGGGGCAGCAGGCCGATGCGCGCGAAGGCGGTGCGGTTTTCCGCGAGCGTAATTTCTGCCCCGGACCCTTCCTGGATGTGCCGCCAGACTTCGGGCGTAAGGTGCGCCTGGGCCCGACGCTCGTAGTCGGCCAGCGTGCGCAGGTCTGGCGGGATGGCCGGAAGCGGGGGCAGGTGGGTCACGTCGCCGACCATTGCCGCAGCAGGTTGTGGTAGACCTGCGTCAGCGTATCGACCGAGGCGTGATCGGGGTGGTCGGTGGCGATCTGCTGGATCGCGCCGTCCAACTCGAACATCAGCCGCCGCTTCTCGGCGGAGGCGACGAAGCTCTGCGTCCAGAAGAACGAGACGAAGCGCACGCCGCGCGTCACCGGCATGACCCGGTGCAGGCTGGAGCCGGGATAGACCACCAGGTTGCCCGCCGCCAGCTTCACGCTGTGAGTGCCGAACATGTCCTCGATGACCAGTTCGCCGCCGTCGTAATCGGCGGGATCGGAGAGAAACAGCGTGCCTGACAAGTCGGAGCGCAGGTGCTCCCCGGTGCCGGGTATCGGGAAGATCGCGTTGTCTACGTGGTTGCCGTAGTGTCCACGCCCGTCATAGCGTGAAAAGCGCGGCTGGAGCACTCTGGCAGGCAGGGCGGCGGCGATAAACAGCGGCGATTGCGACAGGCGCGCGAGCACGCGGTCGGCCAGCTGCTTCGCCAGTGGATGATCGAGCGCCAGTTGCTCGTTCTCCTTGACGCGCGCGGCGCGGTGGCCGGCGGTGGCACGGCCATCCGTCCAGTCTGCGGTTTCCAGCGCCGCGCGGATTTCGGCCACTTCCGCAGCGTCGAACAGTTCGGGGATTTCGATGACCATGCGGTCTCTATGCGCGCAATGATGCGCGACTGACAATGATTTGCAGCAGGTGGCGACCCGGCGGATGCACTCGGTTGGGCATCCGCCGGGTCGCAGCGTCCCTTACATCTTCGCGGTCAGCGTCAGGACCGCCGAGCGGGCATCGCCCGGAGTGGCCCAGCCGTTGTTGCGGATGCGCTGGAAGTAGAGCTTGTCGCCGATGTTCTTGACGTTGAGTTGCGCCGAGAAATTGGGCGAGAAGTCATACGACAGGAAGCCATTGTGAACGATGTAGTCCTTGGAATAGAGGACGGTCGGCACCGTGGCGCTCGGCGTGTTGAACGCGAACTTGCCCTGATAAGTGGCACCATACCCGATCGTCAGGCCGAACGGCAGGCGGTAGGTGGTGAACAGGCTGCCCGAATGCTTCGGCGTCTGGGTCAGCTGCGAACCGGCGGCATAGTCGATCGCGGTCGAATCCCGGTCGATAGAGCGGATGACCTTGCCCTTCAGGTAGGTGTAGTTCGCCGTGATCGACCAGTCCGGCGTGATCTTGCCGGTGGCGCCCAGGGCGATGCCATCCACACGCGACTTGCCGTCAAGCTGCTGGTCCGGCTCCACGGCGGGATTGGCCGAGGCGACCGCGTACTTGTTGCGCTCGTTGCGGAAGGCGGCGGCGGTCAGCAGCAGGCCGCCGTCGAACAGTTCGGCCTTGCCGCCCACTTCGTAGTTGCGCGCCGATTCCGGATCGATGCTGCAGGTGCCACCGACGACGCCGGGCGCCGACGTGACGCAGGCGCCGTTGACCGAGTTCTTCGATGGCGTCCGCGAATTGCCGTATGCGACATAGAGGCTGACTGCCTCGACCGGCTTGTAGTTCAGACCCACACGGTACGAGAACAGCGTGTTGGCGATCGTCGATCGTGCGAAGGTGGTCTGCTCGCCCAGACCATAGCGGACACCCGTGACGGTGCAGCCGCCGGCGGTCGCGCACAGCGTGTGCGTGTTGAACGAGCCGGTGTTGCGCTCAAGCCGCGCCCCGCCGCTCAGCTCGATCTTGCCCAGCTTCATCGTATCGAAGATATAGCCGGCGATGTTGGTCTGCTCGCCCGCCTGGTGCGATCCGGGGATGAAGTTCACCGGGCCGACGTATACGTTGCTGCCGTAGACCCGGCCTGCGGCGCCGGTGATGACCTCGTTCGGGTTGTCGATGTTGATGAGCGGGTATGTGCTGTAGACCACCGAGCCATCGGCGTTGCGCAGCGAGTTGCCGGTGTAGAGGTCGTACTTTTCCCAGGTGGCCGCGCCGCCGATCGTCACCGTGTGCTCGATCGCGCCGGTGTTGAACACCGCCTTGATGTCGAGCTGGTCGAACATCAGCTGGTTGCGGATGTCGCGGGTGTTGCCGCGCGGTCCGCCCGCCAGATAGTAGCCTGCCGGAACGGTCGCGGGGCAGGCGGCGCCGGTGGGCGTCAGGCCGGTGCTGAGGCAGTAGGTGCCCTGCGGCGGGCTGACGCGGGTGAGCTGGCGCGAATCCTGCCAGCGGGCGAGGTTGCGGATCGACACGGTGTCGCTGATGTCATGCTCGAAGATGCCGGTCAGCTGGTCGATGTTGATCTTCTGGCGGTCGAAGTTGCGATAGCCGAAGTAATCGCTGCGATGCACACCCTGAAGGAGACCCGAGTAGTACGGCACGCCGTACTGCGGGATGTTGTCGTCCTCCTGATGGACATACTGCAGCGTCAGGCGGGTGGGGCTGTCGATGCCCACGGTGATCGACGGTGCGACGCCCCAGCGCTTGTAGTTGTCGACATCGCGGCCCGGCACGTCGTTGCGGTGCCACATGGCATTCAGGCGAACGGCGACGAGGTCGCTGACGCGCTTGTTCACGTCGGCGGTGGCGCGGTAATATTCGTCCGTGCCGATCCCGGCCGTCGCGACGTAGGCGTCGTCGGCCTTCGGGCGCTTGGTGATGATGTTGATGTTGCCGCCCACCGAACCGGCGCCGGAAATCACCGAGTTCGCACCGTTGGTAATCTCGATCTGCTCAAGGTTGAACGGATCGGTTCTGGTGATCTGCGCGCTGTCGCGCACGCCGTCGATGGTGATGTCGTTGCTGGCGCTGTAACCGCGGAAGGTGATGTTGTCGCCGGGGCCGGTGCCGCCTTCGCCCGCGCCGAAAGTGACGCCCGGCACGGTCGAAAGAACATCGCGCAGCGTCAGCAGGTTCTGCTGCTCGATCACTTCGTTGGTGAGGACGGTGATCGTCTGCGGCGTATCGCGGACGGGGCGGGTGCGCTTGGGCGATTCAAGCCTGCGACCGGGTTCCTCGACGATGGCGCTGTCGCTGACGGTCACGCCGCCGAGGCTGCGCTCTTCGTCAGCCTGCTGGGCCAGCGCGTTGGTGGCGGCCATGGGCGCGAAGGCCGGCGCGATGCAGGACAGCGCCAGGAACGTGCGGCGGGCAGCCGACTTTTGTGACTTGATTGACATATCTTCCCCTCATGAAGCGTGACGACGCGGCTGATATTGAGAATAAGTCGCATTATCAAGTGACAATCTACAAATGTTGCATGCGAATTTCACATTTGATGCTGGATAGACAGTTCCAGGGTCAATCGGCGGCGGTCATGGATGCCAGCGCAGGGCTGATCCATTCCTCCACTTTGCCATCCAGCCGCGTGAGAGCGCGTACTTTCAGGTTTTCGCGTAAGGCGGCGGCCTGCATTGCAATCGGAGGAAGCACGCTCAGCGCAGTGGCCCATGCGTCCGCGAGCATTGCCGACGTATGCACCACGCTGACCGCCATCGCGTGCTCTACCGGCAGGCCGCTGCGGGGATCGATCGTGTGCAGCCCGCGCACATAGTCGCCTGACGTTGCAACGGCCAGCTGGTGCAATGCGATGCGAAATGGAGCGGCGGTCGCGTCGGGTGTTTCCAGATCCACCCACCATGGTTCGCCGTCCGGCTTCAGGCCGCGTCCGGCCAGTTCGCCGCCGATCTCGACCAGCGCGTGCTCGGAGCCTCGCTCGGCAAGCAGGGCCGCCACCGCATCGACCGCAAAGCCTTTTGCGATGCCCGACAGGTCCAGCCTCACCCCGCCGGGCTGGCACAAACGCGCGGTGTTGGCGTCATAGGCAAGCCTGACGAATCCCGATGCGGTGCGTGCCTGCACGATCTGCGCGCTTGTCGGGGGGGCTGTGGCAGGCACCGGTCCGTGCCCCCAGATGTCGACGAGCGCACCCGCAGCGGGGTCGAACGCCCCCGCCGATCGCTCTGCCACGTCAAGCGCGGCTTCCATGACTTGCGCGAAATCGGGGGGGAGGGTGAACCATTCCCCGCCCGGCGCGCGATTGAAGCGCCCGAGAAGCGAATCCGCGCGCCAGTGACTCATCTGGGCGAGAATGTCTTCCAGGCGGGCTTCGATGGCGCGCTGAACCGCAGCCCGGTCGAATCCCGGCGGCGCGCCCAGACGGACGCGCCAGCTAGTGCCCATCGTCTGGCCGCCCAGCTCGATTACGGGCAAGCCCTGCCGCCAGGTGGCGAAGCAGGCGGCGTCGATCTCGAGTGGAACGGCAAGGCGCATGGTATGTGGAAGGATCAGGGCGCGACGACTTCCACCGTGGTGGTGAAGGTCATGCGGCGGCCTGAAGCCTTCGCATCGGACGGCTTGGCGTCCTGGGCGCCGGCGCTCAGCCAGTACCAGCCGGCGACCGGCCACCTGACCTTGAGCACGCCGTCCGCACCCGTGGTCAGTTCCTGGGCATCTTCGGCCGCGCGGTACTTCTTGCCACCGGGGACTACGGTGACCTTGACGCCTGCAGCGGGCTTGCCGTCGATCAGGAAGCGGAACTGGCCTTCCTCGTCCGAAACGAGTTCGTCGGGATGCGTGATCGGATCGAACTCAAGCCCCTTGCCCGTCAGCGCCACCTTGGAAGGTTCGCCGGCGGTCAGATAGACGAAGTTGCGCGTGACCGATTCGGTCAGCTTCACATCAGTGGCGTTGGCCGGAATATCGGCGACCGTGGCCACCATCCGCATCGGCGGACGGGGTGCGCCTCCTGCTGCAGGAGCAGGTCCACCCGATGGAGCCTTGCCGCCCGGAGCACCGGCGCCCGGCCCCATCGGACGACCGCGCCCGCCCACGCGCCATTCCTCTCCATCGACCTTGAAGGTGCCCTGCAGGCCCGTGCGTTCCATGCCGACCTTCCACGTCCCGGCCTTGTTCAGCGCGACGTCGAAGGTGCCGCGATGGCGGCCCTTTGCGGCGTTCTCCACCTTGCCTTCGGTGCCGTCGGGCGCCCAGACGGTGACTTGCGCCGGGTCCAGCGCGACGTGGTCGGGGTAGAACAGGTCGTTCGACACCGCCGCGTCCACGGTGATGTATTCGTTGGTGCTGGCGACGTTGCTGGTCGACGGCAGCAGCCACATGCGGTGCGCAAGCGCAGGCGTTGCCAGCATGCTGGATGCCACGGCGGCGGTCAGGATGGAGCGGAAGCGCATTGATGTTCCCCTGTATGATTAAGAAGGTGGCGTAAGAAGTTACTTGACGGTGACGGTGCCCAGTTCGGTCCTGCCCGAGGCCGATCCGCCCTTGCCGCCAACGGTGAAGGGGACGGACACCAGTTCGCGTCCGCCCGTTTCGCGCGCGGCTTCCACCTTGAGGACGTAATCGCCCCTGGGCAGATTGGCCGGGATTGCGACGGTGTAGCTGCCGGGTGCCCGCGTCGCGCCGCTGAGGCCGTCAGCGGGCAGCTTGAGCGAACGGCCGCCCTTGCGCCACCAGGTGCGCAGGTCCGCCAGCCACTTGGTGCCCGGCTCCGCGCCGCGCTTCTTGAAGTCGTACCACACGAACAGGGTGCGCGCGTCGCCGCCCGCCGCCGGCTCCACCCAGCCTGCGACATAGGGCCGGTGGTATTCGGCCACCTTGACCTGCGGCACGGTGACCGTGACGGACGCGGCAAGGGCGGGCGTTGCGCTCAGAGTGACGGCAGTGCTGGCGGCCAGCAGCGGCAGCGCGGGGATGATCTTGGATCGTGTCATCGCGGGCTTTCTTGTCAGTGGATGAAAAGGAGAGCGAGCAGCAGCGGGATCAGCAGGCTGAGGCCCACCATCGGCCAGGTCATCGGCCGGTGCTTTGCGTGCAGCTGAAGAAGGAACAGGCCGGTGATGGTGAAGACCAGGCAGGCCACGGCGAACAGATCGATGAACCAGCTCCATGCGCCGCCGGTGTTGCGGCCCTTGTGCAGGTCGTTGAGGTAGGAGATCCAGCCCCGGTCGGTGACTTCCGCCTGCACTTCGCCCGTGGCGCGGTCTATGCTGACCCAGGCATCGCGGCCGGGGCCAGGCATGGCGACATAGACTTCGTCCTCAGCCGACCAGTCCGCCGCGTGGCTGGACGGGTCGAGCGGAACGGCGCCGGCCACTGCCGATGCGACATCGGCGGGCAGGGGATCGGTGCGGTCGCTCGCCGCCGGCAGTCTGGCCAGCAGAGCGACGGGCACTTTGCCCTGGCTACGGGTGACGGCAGGTTCGGCGCCGATGGAGGCGGCATGGTTCAGCGTGATGCCGGTCGCGGCGAAAAGCAGCATTCCGACGAGCGAGACTGCGGCGCTGACCCAGTGCCAGGTGTGCAGCTGCTTGAGCCAGAAGGCACGGGCCTTCTTGTTCTTCTTTTTCTTCGGCGCGGGCCGCGCGCGGGGCTGCGGGTTGGATTCCGAATCGGCGCCTGCCTTCCGGGCAAGATCGCGGGAAGCGCCATCGGGTCGGTCTATGATGTCGGCAGCTTCCAACGAGTCGCACCCCAAAATTTCAAGAAACAGGAGCAATCGTGCCGAAACCTGCCGCAGCAGGCGTTTCGGCACGCCGCTCCCTCTGGACGACCAGCTGCTTAGTGTATATGCAAATGCCTCGCAATAGAGGCTGGGCGGAGAACACAATTGGCGACAGTTGCCGTGCTGATGCCGGACGAAATGCGGTCTTCCCCGCGAGAAGAAGCGCGCGACGCGTACCTGGTTCACGATGGCGGTCCGCGTGCGAACGGCGGGGCTTCCGACGTGAGCGGAACGGCGGAACGCGCCGTCTATAGCCCCGCGCGCGCCAACCCCGCTGCCATGCTCGCTTCCGTGGCGATGATCCTGGGCATGGGCGCATGCCTGGCCACGCTCAACATCGTGTCCGCCCACAAGCAGCGCGCGCGCCTTACCGCCGTGGAGCTGCGCGATCTTGATGTGACACCGCCCCCGCCGCCCGAATTCACCAGGCTGGAGACCCCGCAAGCCGCAGTGTCGCACACCGTTGCGCCAAGGCCGATGATCGAGTTGCCCGGCCCCGGACCGCAGCAGGTGATGATCGATGCACCACTGCCGCCGCCGGAAGCGCCAGCCATGGTAAGCGTGGGCACCAAGGTCACTGCTCCGGCAGTCGTCGCTCCCCCGCCGTCCGCAACGCCGGTGGAGGGCGGGGATCTTGCCAGCAAGGTGATTTCAGCAAAGCCGCCGACCTATCCGATCGACGCGCGCCGCGCGCACGAGCAGGGCGTTGTAAAGCTGCTGTTGCTGGTGGGCACCGACGGACTGGTGAAGGACATCCAGGTCGCGTCAAGCAGCGGCAGCGCCCGTCTGGATGGCGCCGCCCTGCGTGCCGTCCGCCATTGGCGCTGGCAACCCACGATGAGCAACGGCACGGCCATGGCCGTGCGCGGCTATGTGACGATCCCGTTCGTGCTGACCGGCAAGGCGTAACGCCGCCGCCCTCAGGCGCCGTTCTGCAGCGCCGCCTGCAGGCTTGCCATAGCCTGTTCCAGCTGGGCGGCGCTGTAGGGCTTGTCGAGCCGTACCGTGGGCTGCTGTCCCGGCACAGGCTCGAACCCGCCGCTCGCTATGGCGACAGGAACGGAACGTGCCTTCAGTTCGGCAATGACCGGATCGGCCTTCTGACCGGCCAGATTCAGATCGACCACCGCGACGTCGAACTCTCCGGTACGGACGCCTTCCAGTGCGCCGTCAAGCGTTGCAAAGGGGCCGACCACTTCGCAGCCCAGGTCGATCAGCATTTCTTCGAGCAGCATTGAGACGAGGAATTCGTCCTCTGCAACCAGCACTCGCATGCCTTCGAACTGCGTCGTCACATCAGGCATTGGCGATCCTCGGGGAAAATACACGCATTGCGGCGCATTGCATGGCACACGCTATTGGCACCGGCATGCGCGTTGGGCAAGCGCCGGAAGCAGGCGGACGGCGGCATCAGCCTTCGATGATCTCGCGGATACGCCCGGCGAGAAGGTCCATGGCGAAGGGCTTGGTTATCATCGCCATGCCAGGCTCAAGGAAGCCGGCGGCAAGTGCGGCATTCTCCGCATAGCCGGTCATGAACAGGACTTTCAGCCCTGGGCGGCACGCGCGCCCTCCATCGGCGACCTGGCGACCGTTGAGGCCGGGCAGGCCGATGTCGGTCACCAGCAGGTCTATGCGGCGGTCCGACTGCAGGATGGCAAGGCCGGATGGCCCATCGCTTGCCTCGATTGCGGCATAGCCCAGTTCGTCCAGCGCCTCCAGGATCAGGCCGCGCACGACCGGTTCGTCCTCCACCACCAGCACCACTTCGCCGTGGCGCGCGGGGGGAGCGGCAAGGGCGTGCTGCGCATCCTCGGCGGCATCGTCCTCTCCATGGTGACGGGGCAGGTAGAGCTTGAGCGTAGTGCCGACGCCTTCCTCGGAATAGATGCGGGCATAGCCTTCGGATTGGCGCGCGAAACCGTAGATCATCGACAGGCCAAGGCCGGTCCCCTGGCCGATCGGCTTGGTGGTGAAGAACGGCTCGAACGCGCGCGCCGCCGTTTCGCGATCCATGCCAACCCCTGTGTCGGTGATCGCGATGCACACGTACTGGCCCGGCTTCACGTCACGCTCACGCGCGGCATAACGGCTGTCGAGGTGGGCGTTGCAGGTCTCGATCGTCAGCTTGCCGCCGCCGGGCATCGCATCGCGCGCGTTGATGACGAGGTTGAGGATCGCGCTTTCGAGCTGGTTGGCATCGCACCGCGTCAGCCACATTCCACCGGCCAGCACGAACTCCAGTTCGATATGTTCGCCCAGCGTGCGCCGCAGCATGTCCTCCATCGAGGCGATCAGCGGGTTGGCGCGCACCGGACGCGGGTCCAGCGGCTGGCGGCGCGAAAACGCCAGCAGCCGGTGCGTCAGCGCCGCTGCCCGTTCGGCGGAAGTCCGCGCGCCGGTCAGCCAGCGGTCGAGATCCTGGGTCCGGCCTTGCGCCAGCCGGTTGTGCATCACTTCAAGGCTGCCGGTGATCCCCTGCAGCAGGTTGTTGAAATCATGGGCGATGCCGCCTGTAAGCTGGCCGACCGCTTCCATCTTCTGGCTTTGCCGCAGGGCATCCTCGACCGCGCGCTGGTCGGTGATGTCGCGGCCAATGGCGTGGATGCGCCGCTCGTCCGGCACGGCGGTCCAGGCGATCAGACGATAGTCGCCGTCGCGCGTGCGATAACGGTTCTCGAAGGCGATGGTACGGCGCCCACCCGCCAGCTTGGCAACTTCGGCGGCGGTTGCGGCCAGATCGTCGGGATGGACGAAGGAGGCGATGCGGCGGCCCAGCATCTCGCCCTCGTGCCAGCCCAGCAGCCGCTCGGCGGAAGGGTTTACGGCGGTGATCGTGCCCTGGAAATCACAGACCAGCATCAGGTCGCGGCTGATCGTCCACAGGCGGTCGCGGTCCTGGGCATAGGCGGCTTCGGCCTGCTTCTGCGCCTCGATCTCTGTCAGGGTGCCGACCCAGGCCGTGATCGCCCCCTGCGTGCCGGTAAGCGGCAGAGCCCGCGCCAGATGCCAGCAATAGCTACCATGCCCGTCGCGCAGGCGCATCTCGGCTTCGAAGGTCTGCCCGGTCGCCAGCGCTTCGGACCACTTGGCCACGGCACTGTCGCGGTCGTCCGGATGGACCACGCGCGTCCACCCGTCTCCTTCCAGCGCGCCGCGCGGCTCTCCGGAATAGGCATAGGCGCGGTCGTTCAGCCAGTCGAAGGCACCGTCCGCGCGCGCGGTCCAGACTTGCGTGGGCATGTTCTGCGCCAGCGCGCTGAACTGTGCCTCGCTCTTTTCCAAGGCCTGCTTGGTGCGGGTGCGGTCGGTCACGTCGAGGACGGCACCGATCATGCGGATCGCGTTGCCTGCGGCGTCGAACTCGAAGCTGGACTTGCGCGAGACGATACGTTCCTCGCCGGTGTCGGCACGGTTGATGCGATATTCGACGTCGAGCGCCGTCTCGCCCGCATCGCGGCGCAAACGGGTGGATGACAAGTGCCGATCTTCGGGGATCACCAACTGTTCGAACAGTCCCGGGTCCATGGCTCCGCCCTGCGCCACGCCGAAGATGCGGCAGAACTCGTCAGTGCCTGAAACGGTGTTGCGGGCAATGTCGACAGAGAACAGGCCCACGCCGCCCACCACTTGCGCCCGGCTGAGCTGTTCTGCGCTCAGCCTGAGCGCTTCCTGCGCTTCATGCTCGAACGTGCGGTCGCGCATCATCTTGACGAGGCCGATGGCACTGCCGCCCGCATCGCGCAGCGGCGTCATTTCGCTCAGGCCCCAGAACCGCTCTCCGTCCTTGCGCAGGTGCCAGCGGGCATCGTGGGCGTGGCCGGTTTCCAAAGCCTCGCGGCGCTTGGCGGCGGGGCGGCCGGCGGCGCGGTCTTCAGGCGTGAAGAAGACGTCGATGGGGCGGCCTAGCATCTCCTCCTCGTCCCAGCCCAGCATGGCCGCAGCGCCTGAATTCCAGAGGGTGATGCGGCCTTCAAGGTCCGCAGCGACGATGCCGTAGTCGCTGGCGCCGTCCAGGATCTGGCGGTTGTAGTCCTCCCTCTCGCGCAGCAATCCCTCTGCACCGACGCGCTGGACATGGGCCCAGGATCGCTCGGTAACCTCGCGGATCAGGCTGAGTTCGTAGCCCGTCCAATGGTGCGGGACGCTGTCGTGGATGGCCATGAGCGCGGTCAGGCGGCCTTCCTTGATCAGCGGCATGCAGATCGTGGCGGCGATGCCGATGTCCTGAAACGTCCTGGCCTCTTCCGGGGCTATTTCGGTGGCATTGTCGTTGATGATCAGCGGGCGCCCGGCGGTAAGTTCCTGCACCGCCAGCTTCCCGAAATCCGCCAGCCGATAATGCCCGACGATCGACGGAGCGTCCGGTGCATGCCAATTGCCGCGGATGGTGAAACCATCCTGATCGGGGTCCATGTCGGCATAGGCGCAGTTCGACAGTCCCAGATGCTGCGCCGTCATCCGTGTGGTGATGGAAAGAATTTCTTCCGCGCGGCGGGAATCGGCCAGCGCGCTGGCCAATTCGTCAAGGAACCGCAGCCGGGCTTCGCGATCCTGCAGCGCCTGCCGGTCTTTGTAGGCATCCGTGATCTCGACGACGAAGGCGATAACGCCTGCGGGCGTTCCGTCGTCTCCGGGCACCGGGGAATAATCAAGGTTCAGCCAGACCTGTTCGGGCTGCCCGTTACGCCACAGCGTGAGCATGTAGTCGCGGTAGCTCAAGGTGCCGCCGGCAAGGCCCACTTTCATCACGTTGGCGTTGAATTCGGCGACTTCCTCCCACCCGTCGAGCACGTTGGAGCCGAGCAGGTGGCTGTTGCGGCCTCCCGCGAACTCGGCATAGGCGTCGTTGTAGATCATCACGCCTTCGGGCCCCCACAGGAGCACGATAGGGACCGGCGAAGGCAGCATCATCGCCACGGTATGACGCAGGCTGACAGGCCAGTCGGAGATCGGCCCGATGGGAGTGGCGGCCCAGTCGAACGTGGCGATCCGGCGCGACAGTTCTCCTGCGAGTCCCATGAACCCGTCACTGCCACCGTCACTGCGCGTCATGTTCCGACCGGTTTCCCTATACCCGCTGGCCACCCGCCAGCCGGGTCGGCTCGCAGCTACGCCGACCAACCCGCCAAACGCATCGCGCGCCGAACGGTTCCGCGTCAATCTCTTTAGTTGAAGGTTTCCCTTTCAGGATCAGCCCGCAGCGGCGCGTGGCACCACGGACAATCTGGCCGGATCCTGATTTTCCCACGGCTGCACCGCAAGGCGGGCGCGGTTGCGGCCCGCGCGCTTGGCATCATAGAGCGCGCGGTCGGCAAGGCTCTCTGCCATGAACAGGTCGCGCGTTTGGGGCGCAAAGGCGGCACAACCGATGCTGAGGGTGCCACTTCTATCCGCGCCCCGCCGGGCAGCGAACCCGGTGCACAGCGTTTCCGCCACACAAAGCCCTCGCGTGCTGCCAATGGACGGCAGCAGGACGGCGAACTCATCCCCGCCAAGGCGCGCGGCGATGGCACCGGCAGGCAGGTCGGTGCGCAGGAAATCGGCCAGCGTCACCAGCAGGCGGTCGCCCTCCTGGTGGCCGAAGCCATCGTTGATGGTCTTGAAGTTGTCGACGTCGATCAGCAGCAGCGTGCCGCCGCCCGGCAATGCGGCGGCGGTGCGCGCCTCGAAGCCGCGACGGTTGAGCAGGCCGGTCAGCGGGTCGCTTTCGGCAATGCGGTTCGCCCGGTCCTCGCGGCGGCGGCGCAGGGCACCGGCGATGGACATGGCCAGCGCCACTTCCACCAGAATGCCCTCGAACAAAGAAAGCGGGATGATCGCGCCGGAATAGCTCGACAGGTCGATGAAGGCACCGGGCGCGAACGCGCACAGCGCCTTGATCGTGTAGAACGATCCATGCGCGATGAAGGTGGACAGCAGCATCCGCGTTTCGGACGAGGCCTCGTGCCGCGCTTCGTACAGCAGCATCGCCGCGCGAAGCGAAAGCAGCGCGACGCAGGCCGCATTGAGGAACGACATGATCTGGTCGCGATCGCCCGGCAGCGGCAGCGGCATCGCCATCAGCAACGAACAGACCAGCGGCGAAAGCACCCAGGGCAGGCTCAGCCGCCGTCCTACAAATGCCGCAGTGCCATGCAGGAACAGCATGTGCGCCAGCGGCACCATGGAGTTGGACAGCCACACGCCGATGACGAAATCGCCCTGCATGCGCAGCGGCGCCAGCGTACAGCCGATCACGATCGACAGGAATCCCAAGGCGAAACTGCACAGGAAATCCTCGCGCAGGGACCGCCATTCTATCAGCAGAAACGCGGCCGCCACGAACGCGATCGCGTTCGACAGCAACAGCATCGTTTGTGAATCCACCGACATAGAACAGCAAGAACCCCTTCGCTGGTCCGCGTCTACGCGAATCTCCTAAACAAATGGTGCATTGGAACCGCCCGCAATCGGCATGACAGGCTGTTCGATCGCCATGGGCTTGCAACCATCGCGTGCGAAGGCCATTGCAAGCAATCATCCGGTCGAACGCACCTGCGCAGGCCAATCTGTCGGTAACCTATCCGGGGGACTCATCGCCTTGCGCGGCTGGATTCTTTTTCAGAACGAACTCGACCCGGCCATCCCCGAGGTGCCGGAGGTCTTCCGCTTTCAGGAAGCGGCGGGTGCACTGGGCATCGACCTGCAGGTGCTGCAGCCTCACCGCTTCGAACTGGTCGTCGGCAAAGAGGGCGACTGGGCGATGCAGTACGCGGGCCGCGCGATAGAGAAGCCGGATTTCGTGATCTGCCGCACCGGGGCGGAAACGGACTACTTCACGCTGGCACTGCTGCGCCATTTTCAGCGCCGGGGCGTGCGGCTGGTCAACGGACCCGCCACCATCGAGACGGTATCCGACAAGCTGCATACCTTGCAGACGCTCAACCGCGCCGGGCTGCCCATTCCGCGCACGATGCTGGGGACGTTCCCCATCGACATCGATCTGGTGGAGCGGGAACTGGGCTTTCCGGTCATCGTCAAGACGCTGAAGGGCACGCGCGGCGCCGGCGTCCTCAAGTGCGAGGATCGCAGCCAGTTCGAGGATCTGGCCGGCCTGCTGGAAAGCGCGGAGGCCAAGGCTGACTTCATCCTGCAGCACTACGTCCGCGCCAGCCATGGCCGGGACGTGCGTGTGCTGGTGGTCGGCGGGCGCGTCATCGCGGCGATGGAGCGTCGTTCGCTGACGGGCGGCTTCAAGTCCAACGTCTCGCTCGGCGGGGTGGGCGTCGCCTACAACCCGCCGCCGGAAATGGCCGAACTGGCGGTGCAGGCTGCCGATGTCCTCGAACTCGACATCACGGGGATCGACATCCTGTTCGACGAGGACGGCTATCGCATCTGCGAGGCAAATTCTGCCCCCGGCTTCCAGGGGCTGGAGCGCGCAACGGGTCTGGACGTGCCGACGGCGATCCTGGAATGGGTGCTTTCCACGCAGACCGACGTGCAGGAAAAGCGGCCCAAGCCGGCCGAAAGCACAGCGCTGGCCGACATGGTCTTCGGCGGCCGCTCCGGCCTGCGCGCGCTGACCGATCGGAATGCGGAGTTCCGCCCCTTTGCCAGCGCCGTTGGCGTGCGGATGCTGGCGGCGGGGATCGGGTGCCTGATGCAGGGCACGTTCCCGCGTCCGCTGGTCGATCGCCGCAGTCCGACGGGCATCGGCCTGCGCTCCCTGTTCGAAGGGCGCGCCAAGGTCGATCTCAGCGGCCTCAGCGACCGGGCGCAGGAACGCACTTTGCTGATCGTTCTGGCGGTGGCCATCTGGGCGGCGGTGTTGCCCTGGCTGGCCGGTGCCGAAGCGGTGATCAGCGGCGTGCTGTCGGTGCTGGCACTGACTTTCCCGGCGCTGTTCCTGCTGACATCGCCTGCGGGCCGGTTTGGTCGCGGAGGAGGACGCTGATGGACTGGACCGCAATTCCATGGCAGGCGCTTGCGCCGTTCATCGTCGCCGGGTTTCTTGCCGAACTGATCGACAGCGCGGTGGGGATGGGCTTCGGTGTCATCGGCAATTCGATGCTGCTGCTGCTCGGCCTGCCGCCTGCCGCCGCATCGTCGGTGACGCACATGGTCGAAGGTTTCACCAGCGGCGTTTCGGGCGCATCCCACGCCTTGCAGCGCAACATCGACTGGACTCTGTTCGGACGGCTGGTCATCCCCGGCATCGCCGGCGGGCTTCTGGGCGTCTGGGCGCTGTCGCACCTGAGCCTGTCCGTCCTTCGGCCGATCCTTCTGGTCTATCTGGCGGCGGTCGGCACGTACCTGATCTGGCGCGGTGCGCGGCGGGCACAGGCGTATCGCCGCATGCGCGGCGTCGGCGCGCTGGGCTTCTTCGCCGGGTTCCTCGATGCGTTCGGCGGCGCATGGGGCCCGGTGACTACCGGCAGCCTGATCGCGCAGGGCATGACCCCACGCATGGCCGTCGGCACCGTCAATGCAGCGGAGTTCTTCGTGACGGTGACGGTGCTTTCGGCCTTCATCGGCAGCCTGGGCCTGCAATCGGTGACGTTCGCCGCGCTGGGACTGTTCATCGGCGGCATAGTCGCTGCGCCGATCGGGGCCCTGATCACGCGCAGGGCACCTTCGCGCAGCCTGACGCAGTGGATCGGCGGCCTGATGATCGTACTCAGCCTGTGGGGCTTCGTCTCGCTGATCTTTGCGCCGTTGCCCCTTTTCGCGCGGATGTAAGGCGCCCCCCGCTCAGCACCACGGCAAGGCCGGGCGCCACTTTCAGCAGAGCCTGTGCCAGCACTACCACCGCGCCCAGGATCAGAAACGGCTGGACCACCAGATAGATCGGGTAGAGCGGCGATCCCAGCTTCCCGCTCAGCTTGCCCAGCATCGGTCCGAACAGCCAGATCAGGATCAGGTGGGCGCAGAAATAGAAGAACATGTAAGGTTCGATCCGGCGCAGCAGCGGCATGGCGCGGGTCTTTACCAGACGCCAGGCCAGCCACCACACCGCCAGCGACGCAGCCACACGCGCCACCAGATCGACGGCCGCGGTGGAGGCATCGTCAAAGGGACGTGCATCGCCCAGCGACACGTAGAGATGCAGGGGCATCATCACAGCGAACGGCAGCAGCGCGGCCACGGCGGGCCACTGCGCCGTCCGCTCTGCCCAATGGCCGCGCCGGGCGACGATGCCGATGGTGAAGAACATCAGGATCGATGCGCGTAGGATCACCGGCGGGCCAAGGCCCAGCACATGGCAGGCTCCCGCTGTCAGCGCGATCGCAGCCAGTACGGAAGACGGCAGGCGCACCAGCAGCGGCGCCAGCACCATGCACAGGAACAGGTCGCGCAGGAACGGCATCTGGACGTTGATGTCCGGCGGGTGCGTGACGATGAACAGCTCCTCCATCACCCAGCGGACCGACTGCGGCAAAGGCGCTGCCAGCCCGAACAGCCATGCCGCGCCCGATACCAGCAGGATCGCCAGCGCGTTCCACAGCACCATCGGCAGCAGGATCGTGCGCGCCTTGCGCGCAACGTGCGGCCCGAATTCGCGCGTGCGCGAAGAACCGGCGACCAGCCAGCCCGATATCAGCCCCAGCAGCGGCACCGCGCTGCGTCCGAACCCTTCCATCAGGATCCAGCGGAAGGTTTCCTGCGGCGTACCCCGCGCCAGTTCCAGATCGTGCCCCGCAAGCCCGGTCCAGGCATGGACGTAGACGATCCCGGCTATGCACAGCACCCGCGCCACGCGGATGGCGTCCGACCGGCGGCTCTGCATTTCGTTCAACGATTCAGGCAAGCAGCGTCCCGCCCATGATCATCCATCCTCCATGTGTGCACTTTTCATCATGGAAAAGTCGCGACAGGGAAAGTGGTTGCCTTGCGGCTAGAGTAGGGGACGCGAAGAGCCGGGGGGTCAGCCGCCGCGCGGTTCCACAACGCGACACAGCCCTTCCTGCGCGACGCTGGCGACAAGGGTGCCCGCCCGATCGTAGACGGCGCCGCGCGCGAATCCACGGGCATGACCCGCCCAGGGGCTGTCCATCGCATAGAGCAGCCAGTCGTCCACGCGCGGCGTTGAATGAAACCACACCGCGTGGTCGAGGCTGGCGACCTGGATGCCGGGCTGGAAGATGCCCTTGCCATGGGGAAGGATCGCCGTCGCCAGCAGCGCGAAGTCGCTGGCATAGGCCAGCACGATGCGCCGCAGGGCGTCGTCCGCCTCCATTGGCTCGATCAGCCGGAACCACAGGAACTGCCCGGGCGTCTCTGTCTTCTGCGATGCCGGAGGTCCGGGACGGATCTCGAACGGGGCAAGTCGGTCAAGCATGGTCTGCGGGAACTTCTGCCCGGCGGCGGCAAGTGCGGCCACCATTTCGGGGCACTGTTCGGGGCCGGGCACCTGCGGCATGGGGGCAGCATGGGCAAAGCCGCTCTCTCGCCGATGGAAAGAGGCCGCAAGGTTCAGGATCGGCCTGCCGCCCTGAAGTGCCACCACACGGCGGTTGGCGAAGCTGCCGCCGTCGAAGTCGCGCAGCACCTGATAGATGATCGGTCGGGTCGTATCCCCGGCCCGCAGGAAGTAGGCATGGAGCGAATGGCACTGTCGCTCTGCCCGTTCGCCCCCACCGCCGTTTATGTCGCGCGCGGCGGCGGCCAGTGCCTGCGCCACCACCTGCCCGCCGAACACGCGGCCCGGCCCTTCGGCTGCAGGAGCGCCCCGGAACAGGTCGGTGTCTATCTCCTCGACTTCGAGGAGGGCGCGCAGGTCGGATACGGGGTCAGTCATCGACGGCCTTTACCGGCGAACCTTCCAGCCAGGCAAGCGCCTGCCGTTCGATGGAGATGAGTTCATCCAGCGTCTGTTCGATCGCGCGCTTCTGCTTGCGCAGGTTGGCGATGCGTTCGTTCACCCGGCCCCGCAGCGCGCGGACCTGTTCGTGGTGTTCGGGATCGACGTCGTAAAGGTCGAGGAACTCCTTGATCTCGCGGATGGTGAAGCCCAGCCGCTTGCCGCGCAGGATCAGCTGCATGCGGCCCATTTCCCGCCGCGAATAGATGCGCGTCGTCCCCACCCGCTGTGGCGCGATCAGGCCCTTGTCTTCGTAGAAGCGCAAGGTCCGCATCGTCACGCCGAGCAGCGTGGCGGCTTCCTGGATGCCGAGCATCTGCGGAAGCTCAGGGGCGGCGGTGGCGTTCAAGCGGTGGTTCCTGCTTCGCGTTTTGCGGTTTCCTCGGCGACGAGGTCTTTCTTGGACAGCTTGCCGACCATCGTCTTGGGCAGCGAATCGCGAAACTCGATGGAGGCCGGGATCTCGATCTTGTTCAACCTTTCGCGCAGGAACGCCAGCAGGGTTTCCTGATCCAGAATGTCGCCCCCATGGAGCACCACGAACGCCTTGGGGGCCTGCCCGCGATAGGCGTCGGGGATGCCGATGACGACCGCCTCAGCCACCATGGGATGTTCGTAGAGCGCCTCTTCGATCACGCGGGGATAGACGTTGTAGCCGCCGCACAGGATCACGTCCTTGATCCGATCCACGAGGAACAGATAGCCGTCTTCGTCCAGATAGCCGATGTCGCCAGTCCGCAAGGCGCCGTAGATGAAGGTCTTCTCGGTATCCTCCGGACGGCCCCAGTAGCCCTGCATGATCTGCGGGCCACGAGCGCAGACCTCGCCCTTTTCACCGGGCGCGCAGACGCGGGTGGCGTCGGCGGGGTCGCGTATTTCCAGAGCGGTGCCGGGGAAGGCGGGGCCGCACGAGTTGTCCTTGACCAGCCCTTCCAGCGGGTTACAGGCGATGATCGGGCTGGCTTCGGACAGGCCGTAGCCTTCCACCACATTGACCCCGGTCTTCTCCTCGAACTCGCGCCGGACTTCCAGCGGCAGCGGGGCGCCGCCGGAAATGCACACGCGCACGTTGTCGAACTCGCCATGCAGCTGCTGGTGGTTGAGCGCGGTGTAGAGCGTGGGCACCCCGAAGAACTGCGTCGGCTTCGTGCGCTTGGCGGTGGCGAGGAAGGACTTCATCTCGAACCGGGGGAGCAGGATCATCTCCGCCGCGGTGTCGACCGAATAGTTCAGCACCGTGGTCAGCGCGAAGACGTGGAACAGCGGCAACACGCCTAGGGTGCGTTCCTGCTGTTCGGGCATGTGGCCGACATGGGCGATCATCTGCGCCGAGTTGGCGGCAAGGTTGGCATGAGACAGCATCGCGCCCTTGGGCACGCCCGTGGTGCCGCCGGTATATTGCAGCACCGCCAGATCGTTGGGCGAGCGGTCCACCGGGTCAGGCTGTGCATCGCGGGCGATGAGGTTTGCCCAGCGCGCATAGCGCAGGTCATGCGGTTCATGCGCGATGTCGTGGCGCTTGAACAACAGGAACGCGCGCCGCTTGATCGCGGGCAGGGCATCGGCAAAGGGGCAGACGACCACGCGCTTGAGGCAGGTCTTGCCGACCAGCGGCTCCAGCTTGGGCAGGCACAGGGCAAGGTCGGTGGCGATCATCACCTCGCAGCCGGAATCGGTGACCTGGTGCGCCATCTCGCGCTCGGTGTAGAGCGGGTTGAAGTTCACCACGACCGCGCCGATCCGCAGCACCGCGAAATAGGCGATGACGTAGTACGGCGTGTTGGGCAGGCACAGGCCCACGCGCGTGCCCTTGACCACGCCCAGATCCTGCAGCCCGCGCGCGGCGCGCCGGGACAGCGCGCCGATCTCCGCATAAGTCCACTTGCGGCCCATGAAATCGACCGCCGGCCAAGCGCCGTGGGCATCCACGGCATGGTCGAGCAGATCGGTCAGGAGACGCGGCGCGATCGGCGGCATCTCGTCCGTCGTTACAGGGGGGGTAGTGGCGGGAGCGACCCCGCCGATCGTCGCCGCGTGGATCATTAGAAGTGCATCCTTGCGCCAAGCGAGAAGACGAGGGCGGAAGCGTCGGTAAGCCGGCCATCGGTCACGATCGGCGTCTGCACCGGAGTGCCTGCGTACGCGGCGGTGATGCGGTCGATCGGGGCGTCCTTGAACGTGATGTACGAGGCCGCCGCATCGATGGTGAAGGCCGGGCTGGGCGAGTAGCTGGTGCCCGCCGAGAAGTTCCAGCGGTTGCTGTCAGGCACGCGCGCATCGCGGTTGCCGGTCTGCGTCGGAGTGATGCCGCGCTGGAAACCGGTGCGCAGAACCCACTGGGGATTGACCTGGTAATCGGCGCCGATGGCCCAGGTCCAGCTGTTGCGGTAGTTCTCGGGGATCGACTGGTTGAGCGGGGCACCAAGGTCGATCGAGTCGAACTCGCTCCAGCCCATGCGGACCACCTGTGCGTTTAGGGTCAGGCTCTTGCTCATCTGGGCGCGGGCGCTGCCGATGATCATCCACGGCGTGCTGAACGATGCCTTGGCGTCGATCACGCCGTTCTGTGCGGCAAGCGGGCCCTGCAGCCCTTCCAGCGTCACCGTGCCGTCCAGCTTGTGCTTGATCGACGACTTGTACGCGAAGCCGAGCGAGACGGGGCCTTCATGGTACTGCACGCCGGCCGACCAGCCCACATC
The DNA here is from genome assembly GCF_050433305.1 of Novosphingobium gossypii. Taxonomy (NCBI): domain Bacteria; kingdom Pseudomonadati; phylum Pseudomonadota; class Alphaproteobacteria; order Sphingomonadales; family Sphingomonadaceae; genus Novosphingobium; species Novosphingobium gossypii. The sequence goes on from NZ_JBNPXM010000004.1 coordinate 45,714, forward strand.
CCAGCCGTTGCCCTTGAGCGTCTGGTGCCCGTCCGCCAGCAGCGGCGAGAGGTTGGGCAGGTAGTTGCCCAGCGTGGCATCGACATATTCGATGTTGGCCGCGCCGCCGATGTAGAGGCCCTTGGCCAGTTCCACCGCGATGGAGGGCTGAATGTCGTACGTGCGCAGCTTGGTCTTGTCCGCGCTGTAGCGCGCCCAGCTGTCGGCATCGTAATCCGTGGTGAACGAATAGGGCGCCGTCAGCGACAGGCCCACCGCCACGCGACCGAACCCGTAGGCGATCGCGCCCGACGGCAGGTAGCCGTTGTCGATCGGGTTCTTCGCAACCGGGTTGCCCCCGACCGATGCCGGGGCCCGCAGCGGGCGGACGATCACGGTCCCGTCATCGACGACCTTGCCGCGCGGCAGGATCGCGCTGGCCCGGATCGACGCTTCGCCGCCCTGCATGCCTGCGATCGACGCAGGGTTCCACCACAGGGAATCGACGCCGGTGTCGGCAGCTTCACCCGAGAAGGCGCGGCCCTGTCCACGGACGGATTGTTCCTGAAGATAGAAGGCCTGCGCGCTCGCCGATCCGCTCCACGCGAACGCGACGACGCTGGCCGCGCTGGCAAGAAGGATGCGGTTGGTGGTGCTGTTCATTCAATACTCTCCCTAAGCGACTGTTTTCGCGCTTTTACAACTCACGCGATGCTTACTTGATCCGGGTCCAGGTCTGCGTCTTGCACAAGGGCCACACGATGCAGCCCTTCAGCTTGAGCGTGTCGGCGCCTGCCGGAGTGATCGTGGCCTTGTAGGTGCCGCCGTCTTCCGGGTTGTAGATGGTGCCGCCCGTCCACTGCGCCCCGTCCTGCTTGAAGCCGCCCAGGATCTGCAGTCCCTTGAGGCGACGGTCGCGCTTGGACGCGTCCTTGTTCTTCACGTCCTTGAGGTCGGGGTTCTTCTGGATGTTTTCCGAATTGATCAGCTTGCCGCAGATCGAACCGCCGCAGCGTTCGATGTCCACCACGCCATGTTTCGATGGGGTACGCCACGAACCGGCCAGCGAACCGGCATCGGCTGCAAGGGCCGGGGCAGTGCCGGCAAGGGCGATGGAACCCAACGCCAGAATCGTAAGTTTAGTGAAGTGCATCTGCGACCTCTCCATCTCTCTCGCCCGGATTGTGATGGAATCCATGCCCCTGGCTTCGCAGGTGACGACCGATCCCTACCGGATGGACTCGGCATATCCCAAAAATTTCTTGACGTATAGGGAAAGATTCGCACCTTTAGGGAAGACGTTCGCGAGGACGAGGATCTTAATGGATTCGGCGCTCAAGCCGCACCGGTCCGCCCATGGAGAGAATGCATGCAAAGCGTCGTGATTGCGGGTTACGCCCGCTCGCCGTTCCATCTGGCAAACAAGGGCGCACTGGCCCGCGTTCGTCCCGATGACCTTGCCGCGCAGGTCATCGGCGGCCTGATCGCCCGCACCGGCGTTGAGCCTGCCGACATCGAGGACCTGATCGTGGGCTGCGCCTTTCCCGAAGGGGAACAGGGCCTCAACGTGGCGCGCCTGATCGGCCAGATCGCGGGCTTGCCTCAGTCGGTCGGCGGGATAACGGTAAACCGCTTCTGCGGTTCTTCGATGAGCGCGATCCACATCGCGATGGGCCAGATCGCGGTAGGCGCGGGCGAGGTGTTCATCTGCGCAGGCATCGAATCGATGAGCCGGGTGCCGATGAGCGGCTTCAACCCGCTGCCCAACCCGGCGCTTGCCAAGGCGACCGCCGCCTACATCGGCATGGGCGACACGGCCGAGAACGTCGCGACGCAGTACCAGATTTCGCGCGGCGAACAGGAAGCGCTGGCCGTGGGAAGCCAGAAGAAGGCCGCTGCCGCACGCGACTCGGGCAAGCTGTCTGACGAGATCGTCCCCATCGAGACAAAGGGCGGCACCGTCAGCGAAGACGGCACCATCCGCGCTGAAACCACCGCGGAAGGTCTCGCCGGTCTCAAGCCTGCCTTCGACGCCAACGGCACGGTGACGGCGGGCACGTCCTCCCCCCTGACCGATGGCGCCAGCGCGGTGCTGGTCACGACCGAGGACTATGCACGCGCGCACGGCTTGCCTATCCTCGCCCGCATCAAGTCGGTGGCGATCTCCGGCTGTGCGCCCGAGACGATGGGCCTTGGTCCGATCCTCTCCAGCCAGAAGGCATTGGAACGGGCTGGGATCTCTGCCGCCGACCTCGACGTGGTGGAACTGAACGAAGCCTTCGCGTCGCAGGCGCTGGCCTGCATCAGGGATCTGGGCCTTGATACCGCCAAGGTGAACATCGATGGCGGCGCCATCGCCATCGGCCACCCGCTGGGCGCCACCGGTGCGCGCATCGTCGGCAAGGCCGCGTCGCTGCTCAAGCGCGAGGGCGGCAGGTACGCGCTCGCCAGCCAGTGCATCGGCGGCGGGCAGGGCATCGCCACGGTCCTGGAGGCAGTGGAATGAGCGATCCTATCAAGAAAGTCTGCGTGATCGGTGCCGGCACCATGGGCGCCGGAATCGCCGCGCAGGTCGCCAATGCGGGCGTGCCGGTGCTGCTGCTCGACATCGTTCCCAAGGACGGCGCAAATCGCAATACGGTGGCTGAAGGCGCGGTGGCGAAGATGCTCAAGACCGAGCCTGCGCCCTTCATGAGCAAGGCGGCGGCGAAGCTGGTGGAAACCGGCAACATCGAGGATCACCTCGACAAGGTTGCGGAATGCGACTGGGTGATCGAGGCGGTGATCGAACGCCTCGACATCAAGCAGGGTCTCTACGCCAAGCTGGAAGCGGTGAAGCGTGACGGGACAGCCGTATCCTCCAACACCTCGACCATTCCGCTGGCGCAGCTGGTGGACGGGCGTTCGGACGCATTCAAGCGCGACTTCCTGATCACGCACTTCTTCAATCCGCCGCGCTATATGCGCCTGCTGGAGATCGTTACCGGCCCGGCCACCGATGCTGGTGTTGCGGGGAAGGTCGAGCGCTTTGCCGACGTGGCGATGGGCAAGACGGTGGTGAAGGCCAAGGACACCCCCGGCTTCATCGCCAACCGCATCGGCACGTACTGGATCCAGCTTGGCCTCAACGCCGCCTTCGATCAGGGTCTGAGCGTGGAACTGGCCGACGCCATCGCCGGCAAGCCGATGGGCGTGCCCAAGACCGGCATCTTCGGCCTTGTCGACCTTGTCGGCATCGACCTCATGCCGCACCTTCAGGCCAGCCTGACGTCCACCCTGCCCAAGGACGATCCGTACCACGCCATCGCTCGCAGCCACCCGCTGATCGAGAAGATGATCGGTGACGGCTACACGGGCCGCAAGGGCAAGGGCGGCTTCTATCGCCTGAACAAGGAGGCCGGTCGCCGCAAGGAGACGATCGACCTGGCGACCGGCGAATACCGTGAGACGATCCGCGCCGCCGGGCCATCCGGGAAGGCGGCCAAGGGCGATCTGCGCGCGCTGGTGGAAAGCAAGGGGCCGGTCGGCGATTATGCCTGGGCCGTGCTGGGCGGCACGCTCGCCTATGCCGCGTCGCTGGTGCCCTCGGCGGCGGACGACATCGTCGCCATCGATGACGCGATGAAGCTGGGCTACAACTGGAAGGCCGGCCCGTTCGAGATGATCGACAAGCTGGGCGCTGCCTGGCTGGCATCGAAGCTGGAGGCCGAAGGCGCTCCGGTGCCGGAAATCCTCAGGATAGCTGGCGATCGTACCTTCTACCGCGTGGAAAACGGCAGGCGCCAGTTCCTTGGCCTTGATGGCGAATATCGCGACATCGTGCGCCCCGAAGGCGTGCTCAACCTTGCCGACGTCAAGCTGGCGTCGAAACCCATCCTGAAGAACGCCTCTGCCGCGCTGTGGGATGTGGGCGACGGCGTGGTCTGCCTTGAATTCACCGGCAAGATGAACGCGCTGGACGGCGAGGTGATGAAGCTGATCGTCGAGGCGATCCCGCTTGTCGCGTCGAAGTTCAAGGCGCTGGTCGTCTACAACGATGCCGGTAACTTCTCGGCAGGCGCGAACCTGGGCCTGGCGATCTTCGCCGTCAACATCGCCGCGTGGAGCGAGATCGAGAAGCTCGTGGCGGGCGGACAGATGGCTTACAAGGGCCTGAAGTACGCGCCGTTCCCGGTGGTCGGCGCGCCTGCGGGCATCGCGCTGGGCGGCGGCTGCGAAATCCTGCTGCACTGCGACGCGATTCAGGCCCACGCCGAACTCTACATGGGTCTTGTCGAATGCGGTGTCGGCCTTGTCCCCGGCTGGGGCGGCAACGGCGAACTGCTCGACCGCTGGCAGAGCAATCCGGCGGTCCCCAAAGGTCCGATGCCTGCAGTGGCCAAGGTGTTCGAGACGGTGTCCACCGCCACCGTTTCGCGCTCGGCAGCGCAGGCGAAGGAACTGCTGTTCCTGCGCCGCGACGATGCCATCACCATGAACCGCGACCGCCTGCTCTACGATGCCAAGCAGAAGGCGCTCTCGCTGGTCGACGGTTACAAGGCGCCGGAGCCGCCGCACTTCCGCCTGCCCGGCGAAAGTGGCCGCACGGCGCTGTCGATGGCGGCGCAGGGCTTCCACAAGCAGGGCAAGGCGACTGACTACGATCTGGTGGTTTCGGACGAACTGGCGGGTGTGCTCACCGGCGGCGAGGCCGATCTGGTGGACGTCGTCAGCGAACAGGAACTGCTGAAGCTGGAACGCGAGGCTTTCATGCGGCTGGTGCGCAGCCCGCGCTCCGTAGCGCGGGTCGAGCACATGCTGGAGACCGGCAAGCCGTTGCGGAACTGACGATGGGGGAGGGTGGTATGCAGTACAAAGCGATCGTCCTCCCGCACCGTCACCCTGAACTTGTTTCAGGGTCCATCGGGCCGCTTGCTCGGCCGCCGGGGATCGCAAACCGCCGGGGCGGTTGGTGAAGCGACCTTCCGGGACAGACCGAAAAATGGACACTGAAACAAGTTCAGGGTGACGACGGATTTAAACGCAAGGTACGGTGCGATGGCCAAGACCATCACCGACCCGCGAGGAGAGTGACACATGCAAGTCTATGAGGCGCCCCTGCGCGACATGCGGTTCGTGATCCACGAACTCCATCAGGATGACGGCTTCGGCGATCTGGAGGCGCTGGAGGAATTCAGCCCCGATCTCGTCGATGCCGTGCTGGAAGAAGCCGCGAAGGTGGCGCAGGAGGTGCTGCTGCCGCTCAACCGGTCCGGTGACATCGAAGGCTGCACGCTGGAGAACGGCGTCGTTCGCACCCCCAAGGGCTTCAAGGAAGCCTACGACATGTTCCGCGAAGGCGGCTGGTGCGCGTTGGCATCCGACCCCGAATGGGGCGGGCAGGGCCTGCCCGAAGCGGTCAACAAGATGACCGAGGAGATGATCTGTTCGACCAACCTGTCGTTCAGCCTCTACCCCGGCCTGACGCACGGGGGCACCACCGCGATCGAGGCCTACGCCAGCGACGAGCTTAAGCAGTTCTACCTGCCGAAGATGGTATCGGGCGAATGGTCCGGCACGATGTGCCTGACCGAACCGCACTGCGGCACTGACCTCGGCATGCTGCGCACCAAGGCGGTGCCGCAGGCCGACGGTTCGTACAAGCTGAGCGGCGCGAAGATCTTCATCTCTGCGGGCGACCACGACCTTACCGAGAACATCGTCCATCTGGTGCTGGCGCGTCTGCCCGATGCTCCGGCAGGCGTGAAGGGGATCAGCCTGTTCCTCGTGCCCAAATACCTGCCGAAGGAGGATGGCACGCCCGGCCCGTCCAACGGTGTGTCGGTCGCTGCGATCGAGCACAAGATGGGACTCAAGGCATCGGCCACCTGCCAGCTGAACTTCGACGACTCCACCGGCTGGCTGGTCGGCAAGCCCAACAAGGGCATGGAGGCCATGTTCAAGATGATGAACACCGAGCGCGTCTCGGTGGGCGTCCAGGGCCTTGGCGTGGGAGAGGCGGCGTACCAGTCGGCGGTTTATTACGCGCGCGAACGTCTGCAGGGCCGCTCGCTTTCGGGCGTGAAGAACCCGAACGGCCCGGCGGACCCGATCATCGTCCACCCCGACGTGCGCCGGATGCTGATGACCATGCGCGCCTACAACGAGGGGTGCCGCGCGCTGGGCGGCTGGGTCAGCCGGGCGCTCGATGCTGAAAAGCACGCCACCGACCCTGCCGTGAAGCAGAACGCCGAGGATTTCATCGCCCTGATGACACCGGTAGTGAAGGCGCTGTTCACCGATCTTGGCCATGAAAGTGCGAACCTTGCGGTGCAGGTCTACGGCGGCCATGGCTACATCGCCGAAAGCGGCGTGGAGCAGTATGCCCGCGATGCCCGCATCGCGATGATCTACGAAGGCACCAACGGCATTCAGGCGCTCGATCTGGTGGGCCGCAAGATGCCTGCGCACATGGGCCGCTATCTGCGCAGCTTCTTCCACCCGGTGTCCAGCTTCGTCGAAGCCCACAAGGCGGACGAACAGTTCGGCCCGATGATCGCAGGCCTGGAAAAGGCGTTCGGCGCGTTGCAGCTGTCCACCGGCACCATCGCGCAGAAGGGCATGAAGGATCCGGAGGAAGCAGGCGCCGCCGCCACCGACTACCTTCGGCTGATGGGGCTGGTGGCGATGGCCTACTGCTTCGCCAAGTCGGCGCTGATCGCACGCGACCGGCTGGGTGAGGGCACCGAGGAGGCCGGGTTCTACAAGGCGAAACTGGCTACTGCACAGTTCTACTTCGACCGCATCCTGCCGCAGGCCACCGCCGCGTTCCTGGCGATAAAGGCGGGTAAGGCGTCGATGATGGCGCTGGACGACGCGGCGTTCTGAAGACGCCGTGACGCAGCGAACAATCCTCTCCGGGCTTGGCTCGGGGAGGATTTTTGCGTGAATGACGAATGCGTGTAAGAACGTCCCGGATGTCCGAACTCGCGATCGAACCCACCCCCGCCGCCCCACAACTTACCGACGCGATGCGCCTCAAGGCCATCGTTGCGGGATCGGCGGGTAACCTGATCGAGTGGTACGACTTCTACGTCTACGCCTTCACCGCGCTCTATTTCTCGTCAGAGTTCTTCCCCAAGAGCGATCCGCTGGTGCAGGTCATGGCGACCAGCGGCATCTTCGCCGTCGGCTTCCTGATGCGGCCGATCGGCGGGTGGTTCTTCGGGCGGTACGCGGATCGGCACGGCCGGCAGAATGCGATGGTAGTGTCGGTGCTGATGATGGGCGCTGGTGCGCTGCTGATCGCCCTGTTGCCGACGTATGCCACCATCGGCGCGGCGGCTCCGGCGCTGCTGCTGGTGGGACGCATGTTGCAGGGGTTCTCCACCGGCGGGCAGTACGGCACCGCCGCCACGTACCTGTCAGAGATCGCCGGGCCAAAGCGGCGCGGGTTCTGGTCCTCTTTCCAGTACGTGACGCTGATCGGCGGGCAACTGACGGCGACGCTGGTGATCCTGCTGCTGCAACAGCTATTGGGCGATGCGGGCATGAAGGCGTGGGGCTGGCGCATCGGCTTCCTGATCGGCGCCGCTGCTGCCGCGACCATCGTCGTTCTGCGCAACCACATGCACGAGACAGCCGGGGCGAAGGGCGCCAGGGAAGCCGGCAGCCTGACCGAACTGTTCCGCCATTCGACCCGCGCCTTCCTGATCGTGGCCGCGCTGACGGCGGGCGGCAGCCTGATGTTCTATTCGTTCACCACCTACATGCAGAAATTCCTGGTTCTGACGGTGGGCATGGCTAAGGAAACGGCGACGCTGCTGATGACGGCGGTGCTGATCGTGTTCATGATCCAGCAGCCGCTGATGGGCCTGCTGTCCGACAGGATCGGGCGCCGCAACAACATGATCGTGTTCGCGGTACTGGGCGTGCTGTGCACCGTGCCGCTGTTCAGCGCGCTGGAGGAGGTGCGCAGTCCCTTCGCCGCCTTCCTGCTGATAGCAGCGGGCATGACGATCTGCAGCTTCTACACGTCGATCAGCGGCCTGTTCAAGGCGGAGCTGTTCCCCGTCCATGTCCGCGCGCTGGGCGTGGGGCTGGCCTATGGCGTCGCCAATGCCATCTTCGGTGGCACGGCGGAGAATGTGGCGCTGGCCTTCAAGCAGGGCGGGCTGGAGCACGGCTTTTATTGGTACGTGACGGCATTCTGCGTCGTATCGCTGGTCGCTGCGCTGATGTTGCCCGATACGCGGCGTGACAATCCGCTGGGCAAGTGAGCCTGCTGTATACGCAGATGCATAGTTCTGCGCGCAGCGTTGAGCGCTGTTCATCAACGCGTGCAACGCCGGCATGATGGCGTAACGCAACTTAACGCGGCAATATGGGTTGAAGGTCACATAGGGCGCGTCCTGGGCAAGGAGGGCGCGAACCGGCTATGGCATACCCATAGTCGACCCTTATCAGGATGGTTCACCATGACAGAAGGATACGGAGCGATTTCCAGGCGCGACGTTCTCAAGACCAGCGCGACCGGTGCGGCTATCGCCGGCTCGCTCGGCCCGGGCAACATTGCCGTGGCGCAAGGCCAGGCCGATGCCCCGCCGCAGGCCACGGTCAGCCTCAAGATCAACGGCAAGCCTACCCGGCTTACGCTGGACACGCGCACCACGCTGCTCGACGCGCTGCGCGAACATGTCCGGCTGACAGGCACCAAGAAGGGCTGCGACCACGGCCAGTGCGGGGCCTGTACGGTCATCGTCAACGGGCGCCGCATCAATTCATGCTTGACCCTGGCGGTCATGCACGAAGGGGACGAGGTGACCACGATCGAAGGTCTCGGCGGTCCCGACAACCTGCATCCGATGCAGGCCGCCTTCGTGGAGCATGACGGCTACCAGTGCGGCTACTGCACGCCGGGCCAGATCTGCTCGGCGATCGCCGTGCTCGACGAAATCCGCGCCGGCATTCCCAGCCACGTCACCGAAGACGTATCGAAGGCCCCCGCCATGACGACGCTGGAAATGCGCGAGCGCATGAGCGGCAACATCTGCCGCTGCGGTGCCTATTCCAACATCGCCGAAGCCATGGCGCAGGTTGCCGGGCAGAAGTCGAAGGGGGACAAGGCGTGAAGCCCTTCACCTACGAACGCGCCACCAGCGCGCGCGACGCCGCTGCAAAGGCCGCCGCAACGCCGGGCGCGCGCTTCATCGCCGGTGGCACCAACCTGCTCGACCTGATGAAGCTGGAGATCGAGACGCCGACGCACCTGATCGACGTCAACGGTCTTGGCATGGACAGGATCGAGGCGATGGACGGCGGCGGCCTGCGCATCGGTGCGCTCGTGCGCAACACCGATCTTGCCGCCGATGCCCGTGTCCGCAAGGACTACGGCGTGCTGACCCGCGCGCTGGTGGCCGGTGCATCGGGCCAGTTGCGCAACAAGGCGACGACGGCGGGCAACCTGCTCCAGCGCACGCGCTGCCCCTACTTCTACGACGTCAACATGCCCTGCAACAAGCGTAAGCCCGGATCGGGTTGCGCCGCCATCGGCGGGTTCGCGCGGCAGCTCGGCGTGATCGGCACCAGCGAGGCCTGCATCGCCACGCACCCCAGCGACATGGCGGTGGCGATGCGCGTGCTGGACGCCTCGGTAGAGACGATCCGCCCCGATGGCACCACCCGCGCCATCCCGATCGCCAACTTCCACAAGCTGCCGGGCCAGACCCCGCATGTCGAAACGGCGCTGGAAAAGGGCGAGATGATCATCTCCGTCGCTCTGCCCAAGCCGGTCGGCGGCACGCACATCTACCGCAAGGTCCGCGACCGCGCGTCCTATGCCTTCGCTCTGGTGTCGGTCGCTGCGGTAATCGGGCGTGACGGCAAGGGGGCGGTGGCGCTCGGCGGCGTCGCTCCCAAACCGTGGCGTGTGGAGGAAGCTGACGCACTGCTGCCCAAGGGTTCGAAGGCCGTCGCCGACCGCCTCTTCGCCGGGGCCGCTCCGCATGAAGACAACGCGTTCAAGCTGACGCTGGCCCAGCGCACCATCGCCTCGGTCATCGCGGAAGCGCAAGGCGACAAGGGGATGGGCGCATGAAGTTCGATACTCCCGCAGGGACCAACCCGATCGACCGCATGACCGTGGTCGGCAAGCCCACCGCGCGCATCGATGGCCCGCTGAAGGTGTCCGGCCACGCGCCTTATGCGTATGAGCATCAGGACGTACCGGGCAAGCCAGCGTATGGCTACGTCGTCGGCTCTGCCATCGCCAAGGGTGCCATCCGTTCCATCGATACCGCGCGCGCGGAACGTGCGTCGGGCGTGCTGGCGGTGGTGACGCATCGCAACGCAGGCAAGATAACGAAGGGCAACTTCAACACCGCGATGCTGCTGGGTGGACCCAGGATCCAGCACTACCATCAAGCCATCGCCGTAGTCGTGGCCGAGACGTTCGAGCAGGCACGCTCCGCCGCTGCGCTGATCGACGTCGATTACGCGCGTGACGGTGGCGCCTTCGATCTGGCCGCCGCCAAGGTCGATGCGCCGGACGCCACCGGTTCGGACGCGCCGACTTCGGTAGGCGATTTCGCAGGCGCCTTCGCAGCGGCCCCGGTGCAGCTAGACCAGACCTACACCACGCCCGACCAGAGCCACGCGATGATGGAGCCGCACGCTACCATTGCAGCGTGGGAGGGAGAAAAGCTGACCGTCTGGAGTTCGAACCAGATGGTCGCCTGGGGCGCGGGCGACCTTGCCCGCACGCTGAACATACCCGCGCAGAACGTGCGCCTGATCTCGCCTTACGTGGGCGGCGGCTTCGGCGGCAAGCTGTTCCTGCGCTCGGACGTGCTCATGGCCTCGCTAGGCGCCCGTGCGGCGAAGCGACCCGTCAAGGTGGGGCTGCCCCGCCCGTTCATGGGTAACAACACCACGCACCGCCCCGCCACGATCCAGCGCATCCGGCTTGGTGCCGGACAGGACGGCAAGCTGACCGCGATCGGCCACGAAAGCTGGTCTGGCGATCTGGAAGGCGGCGGTCCCGAAACCGCGACGCAGCAGACCAAGCTGCTTTATGCGGGCGCCAACCGCATGACCGCGCTGCGCCTTGCCGTGCTGGACCTGCCCGAAGGCAATGCCATGCGCGCGCCGGGTGAGGCGCCGGGGCTCATGGCGCTGGAAATCGCCGTTGATGAGATCGCCGAGAAGCTGGGCATGGACCCGGTCAGGTTCCGCGTCATCAACGATACCCAGGTCGATCCCGAACACCCCGAGCGCCCCTTCTCCCAGCGCAATCTGGTGCGCTGTCTGGAAGAAGGTGCCGAGCGTTTCGGCTGGAGCCGGCGCAAGGCTCCGGGTCAGGTGCGCGAAGGGCGCTGGCTGATCGGCATGGGCGTGGCCGCGGCGTTCCGCAACAACCTCAACATGAAATCGGGCGCGCGCGTCCGCCTCAGCCCCTCAGGCCAGGTCACGGTCGAAACCGACATGACCGACATCGGCACCGGCACTTACACCATCATCGCGCAGACCGCTGCCGAGATGATGGGCGTGCCGCTGGCCAAGGTGACGGTGAAGCTGGGCGATTCCTCGTTCCCGGTCTCCGCCGGTTCGGGCGGCCAGTGGGGTGCCAACAGCTCCACCGCCGGCGTCTATGCAGCCTGCGTCAAGCTGCGCGAGGCGATCGTCGCCAAGCTTGGCCTCGGTCAGGGCGAAGCCACGTTCGAAAACGGCCAGGTCCGCGTCGGCAACCGCGCGGCAGACATCGCCGAAGCGGCCAAGGGCGGCGAGATCGTGGTGCAGGATTCAATCGAATTCGGCGACCTTGCCAAGAAGTTCCAGCAGTCCACCTTCGGGGCGCATTTCGTCGAAGTCGCGGTGGACCGTTATACCGGCGAAACGCGGGTGCGGCGGATGCTGGCGGTCTGCGCCGCGGGCCGCATCCTCAATCCCACCTCGGCGCGCAGTCAGGTGATCGGCGCGATGACGATGGGCGTCGGGGGTGCGCTGATGGAGGAACTGGCGGTCGACAAGCGCTTCGGCTTCTTCGTGAACCACGATCTGGCCGGATACGAAGTGCCCGTCCATGCCGACATTCCCCATCAGGACGTCGTCTTCCTCGACGAAGCCGACGACAAGGTCTCACCGATGAAGGCCAAGGGCGTGGGCGAACTGGGCCTTTGCGGCGTCGGTGCGGCGGTTGCCAACGCCATCTACAACGCCACCGGCGTGCGCGTGCGAGACTATCCGATCACGCTGGACAAGCACCTCGACCAGCTGGGCGAAGTGGTGTGATCTGATCTGTGTGTTCTCCCCATTTCTCCCGTAGCAAGTCATCGGGAGGAATGGGGAGGTAGCGCCAAACTCTGTCCCTGCATCCCGTCACCTTGAACTTGTTTCAGGGTCTGTCAGATCATCGGCACCGCAGCGCGGGATCGTCAGCGGCCCTTACGGCCCATTACTCCGTATACGCTTGCGCTATGGGCCCTGAAACAAGTTCAGGCAGACGGGCGTGAGGGCTAAGGGTTGCGCCTTAGCCATATCACCCTCAACCCGCCATCAGGACAGCATCCTGGGCACCGACATCGTGCGGATGGAGAACCGCGCGTCCGGATGTTCCACGCCTTGACGATGCGCCGAACGGTGCTGGACGACACCGTTCTTGCCGAAGCCTTCCACAACCGGGCGGTCGGTCTTGCTGGACAGCCACAGGCGCAGGAGGTGGCGCTTGCGCTGGGGTTCGGGCCAGTCGAAGAACTCGGTCCGCGAATGGAGCGCGGCATAATTCGACAGCCACTGAATATCGCCCGGACGAAAATCCATGGCGATCGCCATGCCGGGTTCGTAAGTGATCTCGTCGAAGAGGCGCAGCACCTCGATCTGGTCCGCGCTCAGCGTCGGCACTCCGGGATATTCCTGCGCAGTCAGGATGTAGAGCGAGCCGGCGTACATCGAGAACACGCCGTCCTTCACACTCACCACCGGTGAAGTATACGTGTCGGCGGGGGCCTCGGCGTCCTGCCGCCGCCAGTCCCAGTGGAACGGCTCCAGCAGCAGATGGGCAAGGTCGGGACGGCGGCGCAGGATTTCGTTGTAGATCTCCGCGCCCGACACCAGGCAGGACAGGCCACCTTCGCGCGCGCCGCGCAGGCACATCAGCGCCACGATGTCGGAACTGTCCGAATGGTAAACCAGCTTGTCCCGCACCTTGGACGATTTGGCAGTGGGGTCGTCCATGGTCTTGTCGCTGGTGGCATAGACATGATCGAGCAGGTCGCCCAACTCGTTCTGGCGGATCGGGTCGCCCATGTGCAGCCCCAGCACATAATAGATCGCGCTGGACAAGGCGTCTGAATAGAGGTCCGATCGAAGCCCCCGCACCAGCACGAACCCGCGCCCGAAATCGACATCGTGGCGCCAGACCTTCACCGCTTCTGCGCAGGCATCCAGCGGATAATCTGTCGCCTGCACGAAGCGCAGGTCGGGGTCTTCTTCAATGAAGCGCTTGCCAAGCGCTTCAAGCTCGGAGAGCTGCGCAAAATCCAGCACATAGACCCAGTCGTTCCCTTCCATGAGGCGATCTCCACGCCAGGCGGCGGCGGTGAGGACGGGACCAAGGGCAGCGGCTGGAACTTCGGCGACGGTCATGCGGCATCTCCTCTGGCGCTTGACCGTCTTCTAGCGACGTGGATGCGTCAGGTCTTGATGCTGGGCGCACGGTGACCTGCGCGTATCTTCACGCCGCGTGAATGTGATGCGGATTCTGGTGCAGTCGGTGTTTGACGGGCTTGGGCTGCAGATGGCGGCGCGGGCGTGCCGGGCGGCGTCCTTCGCGGGTGTCCAGCGTCGCGACGTGGATGGCGTGCCCGTTCATTTCGGCCGAAAGATCGCGGTGCAGGGTGCACACGGCGGGCAGGGCGGTGGTCAGCGTCTTCCAGATCGTCACGAGGGCGGCGATCCCGGCGAAAGCGAATAGAAACGATGCTACGATAGTCATGGCGAGCGACCTTGTTGTTCGTTTCGCGCCCCTGCCCTATGTCCTCCAATGTTCCCCTTGGGCACGAAACTTCAATGAAAACCGATGCTTGCTGCGTTAACAACTTATCACCAGCTTTGCCTTGAGAATACATCTGGGTACGACGGAGTTCCTCGACAAGGCCCCGAATCGCGCGGATTTGCCAATTTCGACGGTGAAATGACAAACCTTTGCGGTGAATTGGGACTGGATTTTATCCTGCGACAAGTCTAAGGGCGCCCCGTTCGCGTCAGATCGTCCGGAATCCTCCAGCGACTCGATGCGGCAATCCACATGGAAGGCGCACATACCGGTGCCGCTTGCGCGGTTCCTGCCTTCCAGAGGTTCAACCGGAAAGGAATTCTATTATGGCGGCTCCCGTCGTCACCATGTCGCAGCTGATCGAGGCCGGTGCCCACTTCGGACACCAGACCCACCGCTGGAACCCGCGCATGAAGCCGTACATCTTCGGTGCGCGCAACGGCATCCACATCATCGACCTGTCGCAGACCGTGCCGCTTTTTGCGCGCGCTCTCGAATTCGTCCAGTCGACCGTTCAGGCCGGCGGCAAGGTTCTGTTCGTCGGCACCAAGCGCCAGGCGCAGGAGCCGATCGCCCAGGCAGCGCGCGCCTGCGGCCAGCACTACGTCAACCACCGCTGGCTGGGCGGCATGCTCACCAACTGGAAGACCATCTCGGGTTCGATCAAGCGCTTCAAGGCTCTTGAAGAGCAGCTGGCTGGCGACACCGCCGGTCTGACCAAGAAGGAAGTCCTCCAGCTGACGCGTGAGCGTGACAAGCTGGAACTGTCGCTCGGCGGTATCCGTGACATGGGCGGCATCCCGGACGTGATGTTCGTGATCGACGCCAACAAGGAAGAGCTGGCGATCAAGGAAGCCAACGTCCTCGGTATCCCGGTCGTCGCCGTGCTCGACACCAACGTGAACCCCAACGGCATCTCGTTCCCGATCCCCGGCAACGACGACGCCAGCCGCGCCGTGCGCCTGTACTGCGAAGCGATCGCTCAGGCTGCGACCAAGGGTGGCCGCGCCGCCGTGGTCGACAGCGGTGCCGACATCGGTTCGTTCGACGAGCCGGTCGCCGAAGAGGCTGCTGTCGAGGCCTGATAGCCCGGCACGACGACTTTTTCGTCACGGAATTGTCGCGCGCCGGGTCCATTGGATCCGGCGCGCACCTGTTTCAAGCATCTGATTCAAGGAGCCTCCACAGGCTCCCCACCCAACAAGAGGATTTGAGCGATGGCTTACACCGCCGCTGACGTGAAGAACCTGCGCGAGCGCTCGGGCGCCGGCATGATGGACTGCAAGAAGGCTCTCGACGAGACGAACGGGGACATCGAAGCCGCGATCGACGCACTGCGTGCCAAGGGCCTTGCCGCCGTTGCCAAGAAGTCCAGCCGCACCGCGGCAGAGGGCCTCGTCGGCATCGCCGTGACCGGCACGAAGGGCGTCGCCGTCGAAGTCAACTCGGAGACGGACTTCGTCGCCAAGAACGACCAGTTCCAGGACTTCGTGCGCAAGACCACCGAAGCTGCCCTGAACGTGACCGGTGACGACATCGAAGCGCTCAAGGCAGCGGCCTATCCGGGCGGCGGCACGGTGACCGACGCGCTGACCAACAACGTCGCGACCATCGGCGAGAACCAGCAGGTTCGCCGCATGAAGACCGTCGAAGTGTCGGCCGGTCTCGTCGTTCCCTACATGCACAACGCCGCGGCGCCGAACCTCGGCAAGATCGGCGTGCTCGTCGCTCTGGAATCGGAAGCACCTGCTGCCGTTCTCGAAGGTCTGGGCAAGCAGATCGCGATGCACATCGCCGCAGCCTTCCCGCTGGCCCTCAACGCCGACGACCTCGATGCCGAGCTGATCGAGCGCGAGCGCAAGATCGCCCAGGAAAAGGCCGCTGAGTCGGGCAAGCCCGAAGCCGTGCAGGCCAAGATGGTCGAAGGCGCCGTGGCCAAGTACGCCAAGGAAAACGCCCTGCTGTCGCAGGTCTTCGTCATGGACAACAAGACCCCGATCCAGCAGGTCGTCGACCAGGCCGGCAAGGAAGCAGGCGCGAAGATCGTCCTCAAGGACTACGTGCGCTTCCAGCTGGGCGAAGGCATCGAGAAGGAAGTCACCGACTTCGCAGCCGAGGTGGCCGCAGCGGTTGCTGGCTGACCTCAGCCCTTCTTTGCTGAATAACGGACGGGCCGCAGAAGCATTGCTTCTGCGGCCCGTTTCGGTTTCGAGGCCCGGGCGTGGTGCCATGCGCCCACGCCTTCCATGATCCGGCCGCATCCGGGGATATGTGGATGGGCAAGGCCTATCTCACATAAAAAACATTCATGATTGACTCGTATCACCGTAGGCGTAGCCTGCTTCCTCGACCCGGCCAGAACCGGGCATAACCGGAGGCATCATGCGCGTAGAACTCGCACCACAGCCACAGAACCCGATCCCCGATCTGTCAGTCCAGTATTCGCCCGAACTCGTAAGGGCCGGAGGCGCCTTTGCCATGGCGCCCTACCAGCATTCGAAGCTGCCGCTGCGCCTGTTTGAGGCCTGCCGCATCGCCACCGCCGTCATCAACGGCTGCACCGTCTGTATGAACTGGCGGGCCCAGCGTGATCTGCGCATCCTCGGCTACGATGGCGGCGTGATCCTGCAGGACAATGCTCCCGGTGAAGCCCCGAACGAAGCAATGTATCAGGCCGTCCTGAACGACGATCTCTCTGCGCTTTCGGAGAAGGAGCGGCTCGCCGTGCGCTTTGCGCAGAAGATGGGCACCGATCCACGCGGACTCGGAGACGACGAAGCATTCTGGGCGCAGCTTAAAAGCGTGATGACCGATGCCGAGATCGTGGACCTGACGCACTGCGTCGCCGCATGGATGGCGATGGGCCGCGTGGCGCATGTTCTGGGCGTGGATGGGGTCTGTTCCATCGGCGGGCCTCTGGCGGAAGCAGCCTGAAGTTAAGGGAGAAGCAGGGGTTTACCACCCCTGCACCCCGTATATCGTCGATGTCGCGCGTGCAGCGGCGTTAGGCACTCGCTCTGCGTCGGGAGACATGAAAGCCTGCGGCACATTCTTCCTCGACAGCGCTGCGCGCACGACGACGACAGTTAAGGGGCCTGGGGCGATGGCCCCAGGACTTCCCTTTTCTTCTACTCAATAAGCCGCCGTAAACCTGCTTTTGGAATGCTTGTGCGCTTCCAGTTCATCCACCATCGCAATCGCGTAATCCGCAAAGCTGATCTTGCTTTCGCCAGCGTCGTCCGTGACCAGCTGGTCGCCGCCGGTGCGATAGTGGCCGGTGCGCGGACCGTCGAAGATCAGCGCGGCGGGGGAGAAGAACGTCCAGTCCACGTCGTCCACCGTGCGCAGGGTTTCCAGGAAGGCAACGCCGCCGACGGCAAAGGGCTTCCACTCGTCCGGGAAGGCGGGCGTATCGATCAGCTTGGTCCCGGGCGCGACTTCGAGGCTGGCGGCGCCCCCGGTCACAAGCATGCGCGGCACGCCAGCTTTGCGCACTGCAGCGAGAAGCGTATCGGTGGTATCGAAATGAAGGGCACTGATGACGGCATCTTTCCCGGTGATCAAGGCGGCTATTTCATCGACTTTGGATGCGTCTCCCGCGCTGACGGTGATGCCATCGCCGGTGGCGATGCGCTCGGGGTGGCGGGCAACGGCCAGCACGTCATGACCGCGCGCGGCGGCTTCACGGACGATCTGCGAACCAACATTGCCGCTGGCGCCGATGACTGCAATCTTCATTTCGATTCTCCACCAGGTATCTAATGGTGACCAGATGTGATAGAGGCCGACGTCATGCAAGAAGGCACTTTCACCGCACCCGGTTACCGCCGGGGAACCGTCTGTCCCGAGCCCGACGTCTTCGCGGCTGACTGCCCTACGCGGCTTCTGCTGGATCGCATCGCCGATAAATGGTCCGTTCTGGTGCTTACCGTGCTGGGGGAGGGAGAAGTTCGCTTCAACGGTCTGAAGCGCAGGATCGGCGGTATTTCGCAGAAGATGTTGAGCCAGACCCTGCGCTCGCTGGAGCGGGACGGGCTGGTGGTGCGGACAGTGACGCCGACGGTGCCGGTCTCGGTCAGCTATGCAACCACCGCGCTGGGGTGCGAACTGCTGCGGACCTTGCGCGGCATGGTGGATTGGGCCGAACGGCGCATGGATGCGGTGGCGCAGGCGCAGACCGCCTATGACGAGCGCGAGAGGCGATTGGCGCAGGCTGCCGGGTAAACCCCCGTTGCCAATTGGCGCGTGCGCTCCTAAAGCCGGGGCCATTCACGCCCACAGGAGACCCAGCGGCATGTCATCCCCCTACAAACGCGTCCTGCTCAAACTGTCGGGCGAGGTGCTGATGGGGAGCCAGCAGTTCGGGATCGATCCGGACTTCGTTGCCGAACTGGCAAAGGAAGTGAAGGCGGCCAAGGAAACCGGTCTTGAGGTGTGCCTCGTCATCGGCGGCGGCAACATCTTCCGGGGCATGGCCGGCGCCGCGCGTGGCATGGACCGGGCGCAGGCCGACTACATGGGCATGCTGGCGACCGTGATGAACGCGCTGGCGATGCAGAACGCGCTGGAGCAGCTGGGCGTCGAAACGCGCGTGCAGTCCGCCGTGCAGATGGACACGGTCTGCGAGCCGGTGATCCGCCGCCGGGCCGAGCGTCACCTTGAGAAAGGCCGCGTGGTCATCTTCGCCGCGGGCGTGGGCGCGCCGTACTTCACCACCGATTCCGGCGCCGCGCTGCGCGCTGCCGAAATGCGTTGCGATGCCCTGCTCAAGGGCACCAGCGTCGACGGCGTCTACGACAGCGATCCGAAGCGCAACCCGGACGCCAAGCGTTACGATTCCGTCGATTACGACACCGTCCTTGCCGACAACCTGCAGGTGATGGACGCCTCCGCCGTGGCCCTGTGCCGCGACAACTCGATTCCGATCGTCGTGTTCTCGATCCGCGAGAAGGGCAACCTTGCCACCGTTCTCGCGGGTGGTGGCACCAAGACGATCGTCCAGAAAGGAGCCTGACATATGGCCAAGTACGACAAGGCGGATCTCGAACGCCGCATGAAGGGCGCGATCGACGCGCTCAAGCACGACCTTTCAGGTCTGCGCACGGGCCGCGCTAACACCGCGCTGCTCGAACCGATCACCGTGACCGTCTATGGCAGCGCGATGCCGATCACCTCGGTCGCTACCATTTCGGCTCCGGAGCCGCGCATGTTGTCGGTGCAGGTGTGGGACAAGTCCAACATCGGGCCGGTGGAAAAGGCGATCCGTTCGGCGGGTTTGGGCCTCAACCCGATCAATGACGGCAACACCCTGCGTCTGCCGATTCCCGATCTGACCGAGGAGCGCCGCAAGGAACTGGCCAAGCTCGCCAGCTCCTACGCGGAAAAGGCGCGCGTCGCCGTGCGCAACGTGCGCCGCGACGGGATCGAGAACCTGAAGGCCGACGAGAAGAAGAAGGAAATCTCGGAAGACGACCGCAAGCGCGGCGAAACCGAAGTCCAGAAGCTGACCGACGAAATGGTGAAGGCTCTCGACGAAGTCTTCGCCGCCAAAGAAAAGGAAATCCTGGGCAAGTGAGGCGCGACCCGATCCGGGTGCGCCTCGCGACGAAGGGAGCCTGATGGCCAGCGACGAAACTCTGCGCGCCCGCCATGTCGCCATCATCATGGATGGTAACGGGCGCTGGGCGAAGAAGCGCCTGCTTCCCCGCGCGGTGGGTCACCAGCGCGGGGTTGAGGCGGTGCGCCGCGTCGTGCGCGGCGCGCGGGAGATGGGGCTGGAGGCACTGACGCTCTACGCCTTCTCTACCGAGAACTGGCGCCGTCCCGAGGACGAGATCTCGGACCTGATGAGCCTGATGAAGCGGTTCATCCTCTCCGACCTCGACGAATTCGCGTTGGCGGGCGTCCGGCTCAAGATCATCGGCGACTACAAGGCGTTCAAGCCTGACGTGGTCGAGCTGGTGGAGGGCGCGATGGCTCGCACCGCGCAGAATACCGGCACGACGCTGGCAGTGGCGCTGAACTACGGCTCGCAGGACGAGATCGCCCGCGCCGCCACCCGGGCCGCGGCCAAGGGCGCGATCACGCCCGAAACCATTGCCGCCGAACTCGACACCGCAGACCTGCCGCCGCTGGACCTGCTCATCCGTACCTCCGGCGAAGTGCGGCTTTCGAACTTCCTGCTGTGGCAGGCAGCTTATGCCGAGATGCTGTTCACCGATGTGCTCTGGCCGGACTTCACCGCCGATCATTTGCGTGACGCTCTGACGACCTTCACCACACGGGAGCGTCGCTATGGCGGGCGCTGAACCTCCGGCGAAGGGTACGTCCGACCTCAAGGTGCGGACCCGGTCGGCGATCGTCATGGTGCTGGTCGCGGGGGCTGCGCTCTGGTTCGGCGGGCCGGTATGGATCGCCTTCGTGGGCGCGGTATCGGTGGGCGTGCTGTGGGAATGGATCCGGCTGGCACGGCGCATCTCGCCGGGGCCAGGCGCGCGGGCGGCGTGGAATTTCGCGGGGATGCTCTATGTGGGCATTGGCGCGGCGATGCTGATGTTCCTGCACAACGCGGCCTTCACCGCTGCTCCGATCCTGACGGTGCTGGCAACGGTGATCGCGGTGGACGTCGGCGCCTATTTCACCGGACGCACCCTGCGGGGTCCGAAGATCGCGCCGTCGATCAGCCCGTCCAAGACCTGGTCCGGCCTGATGGGCGGCGTGTTCGGGGCGACCCTGGCGCTCTTCGCAGCTGCCCGGTTGTGGCAGGAAGGCGCGATACGCCTGACGCCGGACGTCTCTGCCGCCGATGCGGTATCGTGCTTTGGGACGCAGCCATGCTGGTATGCCCAGGCCGGCCTCCTGCCGCTGCTGGGCGTGTGCCTGGGGATGGGCGTGCTGATTGCCGTTTGCGCACAGGCGGGCGATTTCTTCGAAAGCTGGATGAAGCGCCGCGCGGGGTTCAAGGACTCGGGCAATCTCATTCCGGGGCATGGCGGTTTCTTCGACCGGGTTGACGGATTGCTGGCCGTGCTGTTCCTACTGGCTGTGACCATCGTGATCCTGTCCTGACCATGCGTACCCTGACCGTTCTGGGCGCCACCGGCTCCATCGGCGCATCGACGCTGGACCTCATCCGCCGCAACCGCGCGCAGTGGCGCGTCGTCGCCCTGACGGCGCATTCCAATGCCGTCGAACTGGCGAAGCTGGCGCGCGAGTTCGATGCCGAGGTCGCTGTCGTCGCGGACGAGGCGCACCTGCCCACCCTGCGCGAGGCTCTGTCCGGATCGGGCATTGAGGCGGCGGGCGGTCCTGCGGCTCTGGTCGAGGCTGCGGCGCGGCGCGCGCAAGTCACTCTGGCCGCTATCGTCGGCTGTGCGGGGCTGGCCCCCACGATGGCCGCGATCGAGCAGGGCGGCGTCATCGCGCTCGCCAACAAGGAAGCACTGGTTTCCGCCGGAGAGGTGATGATGGCCGCCGTGGCGCGGCATGGCGCCACGCTGCTGCCTGTCGACTCGGAGCACAACGCGATCTTCCAGTGCCTGAATGGCAACGACCGGGAAGACGTGCGCTGGATCACCCTGACGGCCAGCGGCGGTCCGTTCCGCGACTGGTCGATGGAGCGCCTTGCCGCCGCCACCCCGGCTGAGGCCGTGCGCCACCCCAACTGGGACATGGGCGCGAAGATCAGTGTCGATTCGGCGACCATGTTCAACAAGGGCCTCGAACTGATCGAGGCACACCACCTGTTCCCGGTTGGCCTGGATAAGTTGCGCATCATCGTTCACCCGCAGTCCGTGGTGCATTCGATGGTAGAATACCGCGACGGATCGACGCTGGCGCAGCTTGGCCCGTCGGACATGCGGGTGCCCATCGCTTCCGCGCTGGCGTGGCCGGCGCGCATGGAAACGCCGTGCGACCCGCTGGATCTGGCGGAAGTCGGTGAACTGACCTTCCGCAAGCCCGATGAAGTACGCTTCCCCGCAACGCGTCTGGCGCGGGAAGCGGCTCAGGCAGGCGGAGCGATTCCGGCAGTGCTCAATGCCGCCAACGAGATCGCCGTCGCGGCTTTCCTCGGCGGTCAGATTTCGTTCACGCATATCGCGGCACAAGTCGAAGATGTGCTATTGTCTTACGCACCGCCACCGCCGGGCTGCCTGTCTGACGTCCTCGACGTCGATGGAGAAGCACGGGCAAGGGCGCGGCTGCTCGTGAGCAGCACCTGAAGAAAGGCCAAGCTTGACTGGTTCCCCAGGACTATTGACGACGATCTTCGCCTTTCTCCTGGTGCTGGGGCCGCTGGTCCTGATTCATGAGCTGGGCCATTATCTGGTCGGCCGTCTTTTCGGGGTGAAGGCGGATGCCTTTTCCATCGGCTTCGGCAAGGAAATCGCAGGGTGGACCGACCGGCGTGGCACTCGCTGGAAGCTGTCGCTGCTGCCTTTGGGCGGTTATGTGCAGTTCGCGGGCGACATGAACCCATCAAGCGCGCCTAACCCCAACGATGCGCGCCTTTCGCCTGAAGAGCGGGCGCAGACCTTCCACTCCAAGCCGCTGTGGCAGCGCGCGCTGATCGTGCTGGCCGGCCCGATGACCAACTTGCTGCTGTGCGTGATCATCTTTGCCGGGTTCTATGCGATCTATGGCCGGATGATCGCAGACCCGGAAATCAGCGGCTTTGCGGATAATTCGCCCGCCGCGCAGGCCGGGCTTCGCCTAGGCGACCGGATCGTCGCCATCGATGGCGAAAAGGTGGAAACCGCGCAGGACGTGCCCGCCATCGTCCTCTACTACCCCGGCAAGACCCTGAATATCGCCGTCGAGCGTGATGGACAGACCATCGTGCGTCCGGTCAAGGCGGCGTCGCGCGAGTTGACCGATCAATTCGGCAACAAGGCACGCATCGGCGATCTGGGCGTGGAACTCATCCCGCCGATGGTGGGCGGCTTCTTCGGCGAATCGACTGCAGAGAAGGCGGGCCTCAAGGTCGGCGACCGGATCGTGTCGGTCGGCGGCACTTCCGTGGATGGATTCGACGACATTCCGCGCCTGATCCGCCCCAACGCGGGGCGCACGATCGACATAGCCGTGCGACGCGACGGCAGGCTCATCACCGTGCCCGTTCCGATCGGCCAGGGGAAGGCGCCGGACGAGCAGGGCCGTCTACAGTCGGTTGGGCAGATCGGCGTGATTCCGGGCCGTCTCGACAAGCCCGGCGTGATGCGTGCGATCGTGCTCGGCTTCGACCAGAGCATGAATGCGATCGGCAACATCGTGACGGGCCTCAAGCAGATCGTCACCGGCGATCGTTCGGTTCGCGAACTGGGCGGACCGATCAAGATCGCGCAGTATTCGGGACAGAGTCTGAGCCTGGGCTGGGCCTCTTTCGTCGAATTCGTCGCCTTCATCTCGATTAACTTGGCATTCATCAACCTCCTGCCAATCCCTGGCCTCGACGGCGGACATCTGGCTTTCTACGCGGCAGAACTGGTCCGACGCAGGCCTCTGGGTGTCCGCAGCCAGGAATGGGCCATCAGGACGGGCGTAGTGCTGGTGCTGGCACTGATGGTGTTCGTCACGGTCAACGATCTTGCCTCGTTGCCGATTTTCGCCCGGTAGGTGATTATCGGCGGTAAGCGGTTTTTGGGGGATAGCCCGCAGGGATTCAGTGGCGATCACAAAGTTGCCGGATTTTGTCTGCTTGATTGGACGCGCTCCATCGGGCAGATGGCTGCGATTGCCTGCGGGGCCGGGTGCTTCCCCTTAGGTAATCGTTCCAGGCCGGGTGGTCTGTTTTTCATCGCGAAAGCGAATACGGGATTTTGCGTAGAATGATCGGACGGGAATTGGTTCGCAGCACTGGAAGGCGCAGCGCCGGCGGCCTCTTGGGTTCGCAAGTCGCAGCAGTTCTTCTTGGAACCACCATCCTCTCGGTGATGCCGGTTGAGGCTTTTGCCCAGGCTGCGCCATCTTCGGGCAAGGCGGCCAGGCCTGCCGGCAAGCCGGGCAAGCGCACGCCGGTCCCGGCTGCGGCACCTGCCGCGCCTGCGCCTGCGGTCGTTGCGCCGGCCGAGCAGGGCCAGCCCATTCAGACCATCGTGGTCAAGGGTTCGGAGCGTCTCGAAGGGCAGACGGTGCTGTCCTACATCACCCTGCGTGCGGGCCAGCTCTATACCAAGGTGGCGGCTGACACTGCGCTCAAGGATCTCTACGCGACCGAACTGTTCAAGGACGTGCAGGTCGGCTTTGCCGACGGCGTCGTAACGATCACCGTTCAGGAAAACCCGGTCGTCAACCGCATCATTCTTGAAGGCAACAAGCGCATCAAGGACGACAAGATCCTGCCCGAGATCAAGGTCGCCCCGCGCCAGATCTTTACCCGCTCCAAGATCCGCGCCGACGTGGCCCGCATCATCGAGCTTTACAAGCGCCAGGGCCGCTATGCCGCTACGGTCGAGCCGAAGATGGTTGCGCTCGATCAGAACCGCGTCGACATCGTTTTCGAGATCACCGAGGGCGACAAGTCCAAGGTCCGCCAGATCAACATCATCGGCAACGAGCATTTCTCCGCAGGCGAACTGCGCGGCCAGATGGTGACCAAGCAGGCGCGCTTCACTCGTCTGTTCAGCTCGGGCACCAGCTACGATCCCGATCGCATGGCCTTCGACCAGCAGAAGCTTCGCCAGTTCTACCTGACGCAGGGCTATGCCGATTTCCGCGTGGTGTCGGCAGTGGCCGAACTCACCCCGGACAAGAAGGACTTCATCATCACGTATGTGGTGGAGGAAGGGAAGCGCTACAAGTTCGGCGACGTGAAGGTGGAAAGCCAGCTTCGCGAATTCGATGGCGACAAGCTGGCCGCCAGCCTGCCTATGCACAAGGGCGACTGGTACAACGCCAAGCAGGTCGAAGACACGATCGAGAGCCTGAACGAGACCGCCGGCGCCTTCGGTTACGCCTTCGCGGATGTGCGTCCGCAGTATGACCGCGACAAGGAAAACCTCACCATGGGGTTGACCTTCGTGATCCAGGAAGCGCCGCGCGTCTACGTTGAGAGGATCGACATCAACGGCAACACGCTGACCCAGGACAAGGTCGTGCGCCGTGAATTCCGCCTGGCGGAAGGTGACGCGTTCAACTCGGTTCAGGTCAAGCGTTCGACCAACCGCATCAAGTCGCTGGGCTACTTCCAGGAAAAGTTCGAGGTCGAGCAGAAGCCCGGCAGCGCCGAAGACCGCATTCTGCTGGAAGCCAACGTCGAAGAAAAGCCGACCGGCGAACTGCAGCTCTCGGCCGGTTTCTCCAGCCTCGAAAGTTTCATCTTCCAGGCATCGATCCGCCAGCGCAACTTCCGCGGGCGTGGCCAGACGGTGGGCCTTTCGGGCAGCATCTCGCGCTATTCCAAGAGCGTGGAGGCCAGCTTCGTCGAGCCTTACCTGTTCGACAAGAACGTGTCGCTGGGCGTGAACATCTATCGCCGCGACTTCAACAGCTTCAATTATTACAACACTAACCGCAACACGACCTACGAACAGTCGACCACCGGTTTCAGCGTTCGTGCGGGCGTGCCGCTGACGGAATATCTGACCGCCGTGGGCAGCTATACGCTGAACTATGACGACATCAGCCTGGGCAGCGAATACAACGACGCCAATGGCAATTGTGATCCGCTGATCGCTAGCCGTTATCTTTGCGATGCAGTCGGCAAGCGGCTCAGCTCCATCATCGGCGGATCGCTGATCTACGATACGCTGGACAACCGCATGCGCCCGACGCGCGGCATCACCGCTTCGGTCAATGTCGATTTTGCGGGCCTTGGCGGCGATGTGAAGTATGCGCGCATCCGCGCCAATGCATCCAAGTTCACCAACCTGGGCAAGGGCTTCATCTTCTCGCTCTCCGCAGAAGGTGGCGCGATCAAGGGCCTGTCCGGTCAGGACATCCGCATCAACGACCGCTTCTATCTCGGTCAGCCCCAGTTCCGTGGCTTCGCGATCCGCGGCGTCGGCCCGCGCGTGCTGCGCAAGTACATCACCGACGGTGTTGTCTCGACCGACCGCGACAACTGGCAGGACGACGCGCTGGGCGGCAAATACTACTACATGGGCCGCGCCGAGCTGGAGATTCCGCTGGGCTCCGGCGCGCGTGAGATGGGCCTGCGCCCGTCGATCTTCGCCGACGTCGGTGCCGTGTGGAGTGTCAAGCGTCCGGACCTGCTGAATTGCCAAAATGGGTGCGTTCCGACGTATTTCATCAAGGACGCCAACGGCGTAGATACCACCACGACCACGACATCGGCGACGGACACCAGTGGTCGCCAACTCACCGCCACCGGCAGCTATGCATACAACTTCGTCGAGGAATTCGTCGGTGATACGTGGAAGCCGCGTGTCGCCGTCGGTATCGGCGTGAACTGGAACTCGCCCTTCGGGCCGTTCCGCATCGACTTCTCGCGCGTGCTGCTCAAGCAGAACGGCGACGATCCCAAGGCATTCAACTTCAACGTGGGAACCCAGTTCTGATGACTACCAAGACCAAGTTCGTCGCGTTGGCCGCCGGCCTCGCGCTCGCCGCTGCTGCCAACCCCGCGCTGGCCGCCAAGAAGGACGCGGCTCCGGCTGCATCCGCCGCTTCGGGCGGCACCATCGTGCAGGGCCTGGGTGTTGCCAGCTTCGATGCGGTGATCGCCAACTCGAACGCGTACAAGACGGCTGAAACCCAGCGCCAGACCACGTTCAAGGCGCAGTTCGACCAGGCGCAGACCCGCCAGAACGCGCTCAACACCCAGATCAAGCCGCTGATCGACAAGTTCAACGCCGATCGCCAGGGCGGCAAGGCCACGCAGGCCTCGCTTGAGCAGCAGGCCGGCAGCATCCAGCAGATCCAGGAGAACGGCAAGGCCGAACTCCAGCGCATCCTGCAGCCGGTCGGCCTGTCGCAGGCCTATGTCAACGAGCAGATCGAAGACAAGCTGAACGACGCGGTGAAGGCGGCGATGACCAAGAAGGGCGTGTCGATCCTGATCTCGCCCGATGCAATCCTGGCTGTCAACGGCGGCGCCTACAACCTCAATCAGGACATCCTGAACGAGCTGAACACCGCGCTGCCTTCGGCGCAGCTGGTACCGCCCGCAGGCTGGGAACCGCGCCAGGTTCGCGAACAGCGCGCGCAGCAGGCCGCCGCTCAGGGTCAGGCCGCTCCGGCAGCCGCACCCGCCGCAGCACCCTCGGGTCGCTGATCGGAACCGCACGGGCATGAGTGACAAGACAGAAGTCGTGTACGATACCGCGAAGATCCTGGCGGCGCTTCCGCACCGCTATCCGATGCTGCTCGTCGACCGCGTCGTCTCGATTTCCGAGGAGGAAATCGAGGCGGTCAAGGCGGTGAGCTTCAACGAGGACTTCTTCCAGGGACACTTCCCCGGTCGTCCGATTATGCCCGGCGTCCTCCAGATCGAAGCGCTGGCACAGGCCGCGGGCATCCTCGCGATCGAGAGCCTCGGCCTCGCCGGTACCGGCAAGCTGGTCTATTTCATGGCCATCGAGGACGCGAAGTTCCGCGCGCCCGTCACCCCCGGCCACCTGCTGACGCTGCGCACGGGCTTCGTCCAGAAGCGTTCGCGCGTGTGCAAGTTCTGGGGCAAGGCTTCCATCGACGAAAAGGTGACCTGCGAGGTCAATTTCACGGCGATGATCGCAGACGCCTGATCGCTGGGCGCGGGGCCGGCTCCCAGCGTCACCCGTGATACCTGTTGCATTCCGGCGCGCTTCGCTGTAAGCGCGCCGCTTTCCAAGCCAGGCCGGTCGGAACCGGCCACATGCGAAAGAGACATACCATGAAGGCCGATACGCATCCCGACTATCACACCATCACGGTGCAGATGACCGACGGCAGCACCTTCCAGACCCGCTCGACCTGGGGCAAGGAAGGCGACACGCTGGTTCTGGACATCGATCCGACCTCGCACCCGGCGTGGACCGGCGGCAAGGCCCAGCTTCAGGACGGTGGCCGCGTGGCCCAGTTCAACAAGCGTTTCGGCGGTCTCTCGCTCAAGAAGAACTGATTGCGCGGGGCGCGATCGCCCCATGCATCAGTTCACGAAGAAGGCGGTCCTCGGGCCGCCTTTTTTGTTGCCTGCAACGCTCGGAAATTTCCCGACGAGTTGCGATTGCCTTTCATGTGCATGGCTTTAGGGTCGCTTGCAGACCACGCGGGACGGGGGAACGTCAATGCGTGCGGCTGCGTTCTGCAGCCATGCCGAAGAACCGGAGACATGAAATGAAGCGATCCTCCCGCATTCTCGCCGCCTCGGTGACCTTCATCACCATCGCTGGCGTGGCTCACGCCGCCGACAAGCATGCCGGCCATTCGGCAACGACGGCGGCTGCGGCGCCGATGGTTCACGCCGACCTGATCGGGCTGGACGGCAAGAAGATCGGCATGGTCATGTTGCAGGAAACGCCCGCAGGCGTTCTCGTCAACGCCGAGGCCAGGGGGCTTCCCGCCGGCGAACACGGCTTCCATTTCCACCAGAAGGGCCTGTGCGACACTGCGACCAAGTTCGACAGTTCGGGCGGTCACTTCACCGGTGGCGATCATCAGCACGGCTACATGGTCGCCACCGGCCCGCATGGCGGCGACATGCCCAACCAGACGGTCGGCGCGGACGGCGCGCTGAAGACACAGGTGCTCAATACGGGCGTTACCCTTTCAGGCGGCCCCAAGTCGCTGCTGGATGCGGACGGCTCGGCCTTGGTGATCCACGCTGGCATCGATGACTACACCAGCCAGCCTTCGGGCAATGCTGGCGGGCGCATTGCCTGTGCGGTGATCCCTGCGGCGAAGTAAGAACTGTTGCGACTGAGTTTCGACAGGCTCGGCCTGAGTCTGTCGAAACCCCACTGCTCAAACCCTCACCCCCAGGGTCGCTCACGATACCACTGCGTGATGACGTATTTGCGCCCCTTGCGTACTTTCATCGCGTGGTGGAGGGTGGCGGCATTGCCGCTGCCATCGGGGCGGCGGTTGTTCCAGCCGACCAGCTTCCCGACCTCGGGCTGGATCATCTTGTCGATGACCTTGAACCGCGTCGCGCCACCGGCCTCGACCTCGTTGAGGTAGATCATGAAGGTCCAGGTGCGTTGCCCCGCGACCGCGCAGTATTTCTGGAAGTCGGCGCTGTTCGGCTCGAAATAGTCGGTATGTGCCTTGAATTCCTGCCCCACCTCATAGCGTTGACCCTGCAGCGGTTCCGCATGGCTGAGCGGTATTCCCGAGAGGTCGGAAAGCGCCCGCGCAAGGGCGCCCACTATCGGATTATCGGTCGACAGGTCGCAGGTGGTGCTGGTGCGAAACGCGTCGTCGCCGTTGTAATCGGCAAGAGTGGAAGGGCGGTTGTTTCCCTCGATCAGCGCGACCAACTGCGCGCAGCGTTCCACGCTGAGGAACTCGCGCAGGATGAACAGTTCCAGCCGCGAAGAAGGGAAGCGGGCCGCGCCGGGATGAGCGAGCAATCTTGCCGCCGATGATTCGCCTGATCCGTCCATGCACGCACTCTAGCCACTGGCGCGGAAGAGGAAAATCGGCGCTGGGACGCGTCTGGCGAATATCCCCGAACGACAATTTCGCCGTGCATTCATTTTTGTTTTGCAAGAATCTCCATGCTGTGCAAAAGGCGCGCTCCCGCACCGGAACGCTTGATGTTCGGGTTTGCAGGACGCGGTGCTCTTCGGAGCGCGCTTGTGGCGATCGTAGCTCAGTTGGTTAGAGCGCCGGTTTGTGGTACCGGAGGTCGTGGGTTCGAACCCCATCGATCGCCCCATCTTTTCTCACCACACGTTGACTGTCCATCCGATTTCAGGCCGGACGCCGCACCGGGCGGGTATGAAATCCCCGATTGGCGAGGAAAAGCGCGGTGCTTTGATTTGAGCCACTTGCTCCTTTCAACCCGCACTATAGAACGCCCTTGTCATGCACGGCTTTGCCAATCCTGCCCGGTTCTTGCGCATCGCGCGCTGGCTCATGCCGCTTTGTATGGGGCCGGGGCTCGTCATCGCGGCGCTGGCGCTGGGATGGGGCCTTTTCATTGCCCCGGCAGAGCAGTTGCAGGGTGAGACCGTTCGAATCGTGTACCTGCACGTGCCCGCCGCGTGGCTGGGCATGGCGGGCTGGATGGGTATCGCCGCTGCCAGCTTTACCGAGCTCGTCTGGCGCCATCCGCTGGCGGGGATCGCCGCGCGCGCCTGTGCGGTGCCGGGGGCGGTGTTCACCGCCGTATGCCTGCTGACCGGATCGCTGTGGGGCCGTCCAGCCTGGGGCACCTGGTGGGTGTGGGACGGGCGGCTGACGTCGATGCTGGTGCTGCTCTTCCTCTATTTCGGGTGGATGGCGCTGTCGCAGGCGAGCGAGGCTGTCGACGGGGGGGCTAACCGCGCTCCGGCAATTTTCGGGCTGGTGGGCGCGGTGAACGTGCCGATCATCCACTATTCGGTGATCTGGTGGAACAGCCAGCACCAGCCGCCGAGCATCACCATGGGCAAGTCGGCCATGTCGGGCGATTTCCTCTGGCCGCTGCTGGCTGCGATGCTGGGCTTTACCCTGATCTTCGCAGGCTGCGTGCTGGCGCGCATGCGCGCGATCCTGGCGAACCAGCAGGCTGAGGCCCGTTTGCGGCGCAAGGCCCGCGCCGAAGTGGAAGCGTTCTGATGCGCGAGATGATGGATCCCTGGGCCTTCGTGATCGCAGCCTATGTAGTGGGCGTTGGCGCGACGCTAGGCATGGTGGCATGGTCGCTCGTGTCGATGCGCCGGGCCGAAAAGCGCCGCGATGCGGTGAAGGGGCGCTGATGGCGGGCGCACTCAAAGCCAAGCACCAGCGTCTGGTGCTGCTGATCGTGGCGCTGGTCGTCCTGATCGGCGCGGGGCTGCTGGCAGCCTGGGCGCTGCGCAATCAGGCAAGCTATTTCTACGTGCCGAGCGAGATCGTCGCCAACCCGCCGGAGGCCGACCGGGCGGTGCGCCTTGGCGGCATGGTGGAGAAGGGCTCGCTCAGGACCGAGGCGGACGGCGTTACCATCGATTTCGCCGTGCAGGACGGCAAGGCACGGGTGCCGGTGACTTTCAGGGGCATCGTGCCTTCCCTGTTCGTCGAAGGTTCGGGCGTCGTTGCAGAGGGCCGGATGCGGGCGGACGGCACGTTCGTGGCCGACAATCTGCTGGCCAAGCATGACGAGAACTACGTGCCCCGCGAAATGCAGAACATGACGAAGGAGCAGGCCAGGCAAGTGGTCGCCGAGACGAAATGATCGCGGAACTGGGTCTTGCCGCCTTGTGGCTGGCCGCCGCGCTGGCGGCGTTGCAACTGGTTTCCGGCGCCCTTGGCCTGACCGAGCGCGGCGCAGTGCTGGGCGGCGCGACGCGGCCTGTCGCCATGGTGCAGGGCATGCTGGCGCTGCTGGCGTTCGCGTGCCTGATCTACGTCTTCGCCGTAACCGACCTGTCGGTGAAGCTGGTCGCGCTCAATTCGCATGCGATGAAGCCGCTGATCTTCAAGATCGCGGCGGCCTGGGGCAACCACGAAGGCTCGATGCTGCTGTGGGTGACCGTGATGGGACTTGGCGGCGGCTTCGTGGCATTGGTGGAACGGCGGCTGCCCGAACGTACGATACTGGCGACCCTGGCGGGGCAGGCCTTTGTGAGCCTGGGCTTTTATGCGTTCCTGCTGATCGCCTCCAACCCGTTCGAGCGGCTTTCGCCCGCTCCGGCACAGGGCAACGGGCTCAATCCGCTGTTGCAGGATCTGGGCCTCGCGTTCCATCCGCCTACGCTGTACCTGGGTTATGTCGGCTTATCCATCGCGTTCAGCTTTGCCATCGGTGCGCTGGTGACGCGCGAGGTTGGGCCGGCCTTCGCCAAGGCCATGCGTCCGTGGGTGCTGGGGGCGTGGATTTTCCTGACGGTGGGCATAACCGCCGGATCGTACTGGGCCTACTACGAACTGGGCTGGGGCGGCTGGTGGTTCTGGGATCCGGTGGAGAACGCCTCGCTGATGCCATGGCTGGCCGCCACGGCGCTGCTGCATTCTGTCAGCGTGCTTGCATCGCGCAACGCCCTGCGCGCTTGGACGATCATGCTGGGCGTGGTGGCGTTCTCGATGTCGATGATCGGGACGTTCCTCGTGCGCTCCGGCATCCTGACGAGCGTGCATGCCTTTGCCGTCGATCCGCAGCGCGGCACTTTCATCCTGGCGCTGCTGGCGATCTACATCGGCGGGGCGCTGGTACTGTTCGGCCTCCGCGCAGCCACCGTGACCGAAGGAGAGCGCTTCGCCCTCGTCAGCCGCGAGGGGGCGCTGGTGTTCAACAACGTCATGCTGTCGGCGATCCTGGGGATCGTGCTTTTCGGCACCCTCTATCCGCTCTTCGCAGAGGCGATGGGGGCCAAGGTTTCGGTCGGGCCGCCGTACTTCAACCCGATGAGCGCGCTGTTCGCCGTGCCCATGTTGGTGGTGCTAGCGGTTGGTCCGCTGCTGCGCTGGCGTCGTGATTCGTTTGGGCGCATAAGTCTTGGGCTGGTGATCCCGGCTATGCTGGTTCTGGCGGCGGGCATCGGCCTGCTGGTGATCGGCGGCGTGGCGCTGCTGCCGTTCCTGGGGCTGGCGCTGGCGGTTGGGCTGGGCTGGGCAAGCCTCCTGCCGCTGAAGGGCCGCAACCTGCGCCGTACGCCGCTGCCGGTCTGGGGCATGGTGGTCGCGCACTTCGGGATTGCCGTTTCGCTGTTCGGCATGAGCAGCGAAAGCGCGTTCTCGATCGAGAAACTGGTGGCGGTGCGCGCGGGCGAGATCACACAGGTGGGGCCGTGGGGCGTCAAGCTGGACACGGTGGAGCCAATTGCCGGTCCGAACTGGACCGCGATGGAGGCCCGCCTGCTGGTGCGTTACGGCGTGGATGGCAAAGTGACGCGCATGGTTCCGCAATCTCGCAGCTTCTGGGCGCCACCACAGCAGACCAGCGAATCCGCCCTGCTGACCCGCTGGAACGGCCAGCTCTATGCGGTGCTGGGGGGCGAAGCGCCGAGGCTTGACGGCCAGCAGGCTGGCGACCAGACATCACGGGGCGGCCCGGGCGCGCGCTGGCAGCTGCGTTTGTGGTGGAAGCCGTTTGCGCCGCTGATCTGGATCGGTGGTCTGATGATCGCGCTGGGCGGTCTGCTGGCGCTGGTCGGACGGGTGGCTACCGACGTTCGCCGTATCATCGCCAAAGACAAGATCGCGTGGCGTCGTGAGAGGCAGGGGCGATGAGCACGCACTCCCCGCAGACTCCGCCCAAGGCGAGGGCTTGGGCCATATGGCTGCCGCTCGCGCTGTTTGTGGGCTTCGTGGTGCTGGTGATGATTGGGCTGCTGCACCCTGCGGACCGGACCGTCGCCAGCCAGTTGGTCGGAAAGCCCATGCCGCAGTTCAACTTGCCCGCTGCCGTGCCGGGCAGGCCGGGGCTGGACAGCAAGGTTCTGGCCAACGGGAAGCCGCATCTCGTCAACATCTTCGCCAGCTGGTGCATCCCCTGCCGGGTGGAGGCGCCGCAGTTGGGCGCGCTGGCGAAGGCGGGCGTGCCAATCGAGGGCATTTCCGTGCGGGACAGCGCGGTCGATCTGCAGGCCTTCCTGCAGGAGCACGGCGACCCCTTCCAGCGCATCGGTGCCGACGACGACGGCAAGGTGCAACTGGCGCTCGGCTCCTCCGGCGTTCCCGAAACATATGTCGTCGATGGCAAGGGGACGATCGTCTACCAGCACATCGGCGAAATCCGGCCCGAGCACCTGTCGCTGCTGCTGGAAAAGCTGAAGGAGGCGGGCCAGTGAAGCGCCTTGCAGTCCTGCTGGTGATGCTGGCCCTGGCAGCGCCCGTCTGCGCGCAGGAAGAACAGTCCACCGCGCCTTACGCCTATCGTCAGCTGAGCGACCCGGCCAAGGAGGCCCGTGCGCAGGATCTGATGGAAACGCTGCGATGCCTGCAGTGTCAGGGGCAGTCCATCGCCGATTCGGACGCGCCGATTGCCGGCTCCATGCGCAGCCTTGTGCGCGAACGCATCGCCGCGGGCGAAACGCCCGAACAGATCCGGGCCTGGCTGATCGAGCGCTATGGTGACTATGTCAGCTATGCGCCGCAGCTGACCGGGCTGACCTGGCCGCTGTTTGCGGTGCCGCTGGTGCTGGTGCTGCTTGCGGTGCTGCTGCTGCGCCGCCGCTTCTCGAACAAGGGTCGCGCGGCATGACGTGGATCTTCGTCATCGGACTTGCCGTGATCGTGGCGGTGGTGCTGATCTTCGTGCTCAAGGTGCCACGGGGGGCGCGAGAAGCGGTGGCATCGGCCTTGCTGCTGGGTATCGCCGGTTATGTCACGCAAGGGTCGCCCAGCCTTGCCGGCGCCCCGAGGGACGCAACCGAGCCGCCCTCAGCCGACCCGGCCGCGCTGGTCGAAATGCGCGCGAAAGTAACCAACAGCGGAATCCCGACCGGCAATCGCTGGATCGTGATTTCCGACGGACTTGCCCGCAACGGGCGCTACGGTGACGCTGCCGAAGTCCTGCGCGGCGCCATCTCGGACGATCCGAAAAACGCCGAGGCATGGCTGGCCCTTGCCAATGCTCTGGTCGCCCATGCCGACAACAGCCTGACGCCGCCCGCGCTCTATGCCTATCGCCGTGCGATCGATGCGGAGCCCGATGCGCCGGGCGCAAGGTTCTTCCTGGGCCTTGCCTATGCGCGCGAAGGCCGCCTGCCGGAGGCGCGCGCTTTGTGGCTGGAAGTTGTAAAGAACGCACCGGAAGATGCGCCATACCGACTTCCGCTGGCGCAACAGCTGATGAAACTGGACGAGGCGATCGCCCCCGAAAAGGCTGAAACCGCTCGCGAATCGGCACCTGTTCAGCCACCTCCATCGGTTCCCTGAACGGAACGTTGCTACTGCGGGCCAGCTTGCAAGTATCGTTGCGGGCCCCCATTCATGCTGCTAACGGCGCAAGTCTGCCGCAGCCGCTTCAGGCGGTTTGCGAGTCCATGACAGGACGCATGAATGAGTGATGCTTCAGCGGACACGCCCTATGTCCCTACGACGGCGGGTGAGTCTCATGGTTCGGGCCACGGTTCGGGCAACATCGCCAAGCTGGCACTTGGCGCGGTCGGGGTCGTGTTCGGCGACATCGGCACCAGCCCCCTTTATGCCTTTCGCGAAACCTTTGTCGGCCCGCACCCGCTGGCGATCGACGAACTGCACGTGCTCGGTGTCGTCAGCCTGATCTTCTGGTCGATGACGCTGGTGGTGTCGGTCCAGTACGTTGGCGTGCTCATGCGCGCGGACAACAAGGGGCAGGGCGGCAGTCTGGCCCTCGTTGCGCTGATTTCGGGTGTCATCCGCAAGTCCGGATACGGATCGCTGGTGGTGTTGCTGGGCGTCTTCGCGACGTCGCTGTTCTATGGCGATTCGATGATCACGCCTGCGGTGTCGGTGCTCTCGGCGGTGGAGGGCCTGACCGTCGTCCAGTCCGACCTTGCGCCGTTCGTGCTGCCGATCGCGCTGGTGCTGCTGATTGCGCTGTTCGTCATCCAGAAGAGCGGCACGGCCAAAGTTGGCGCGCTGTTCGCGCCGGTGATGGTGGTCTACTTCACCGTTCTGGCGGTGCTGGGAATCTACCATCTGGTGCAGATGCCCGAAGTGCTGGTGGCGCTGAACCCGTGGTATGCGATCCAGTTCTTCCTGACCGACAAGATCCTGGGCTTTCTGGCTCTGGGCTCGGTAGTGCTGGCGGTGACCGGCGCCGAAGCGCTCTATTCCGACATGGCGCACTTCGGGCGTGGGCCGATGCGGCTGTCGTGGTTCGCCTTCGTCATGCCCTGCCTGCTGATCAACTACTTCGGCCAGGCAGCGATGATCCTTGGGCTGGATGATGCGCAGGCGGCGGTGGCGATGGAGAACCCGTTCTTCAACCTCGCGCCCGAATCGTTGCGTCTTCCGCTGGTCATCCTGGCGACGGCGGCGACTTTCATTGCCAGCCAGGCGGTGATTTCCGGCGCGTTCTCCATCACGCATCAGGCCATGCAGCTGGGCTTCATCCCCCGCCTGTCCACCCGTCACACCAGTGAGCATGAAGCGGGACAGATCTACATCCCCTTCGTCAACTGGGCGCTGATGACCGGCGTGATCGTGCTGGTGCTGGTGTTCCAAAACTCGTCCAACCTCGCGTCCGCCTATGGTATCGCGGTAACCGGTGCGATGCTGATCGACACCTGCCTGATGGCGGTGCTGGTGGTCGTGCTGTGGAAGTGGAAGCTGTGGCTGGCGATCCCGTTCATGGCCGTGTTCTTCGTGGTGGATGGTGCGTACTTCGCGGCCAACGCCACCAAGGTGCCTGACGGCGGCTGGTTCCCGCTGATGATCGGCGGCATCGCCTTCACACTGCTGACGACGTGGAACAAGGGCCGCCGCCTCATGCGCGATCGCATGACGGAGGCCGCGCTGCCGCTAAACGTCTTCGCCAAGAGCGCCCATGGCAGCGCCGCGCGGGTGCCGGGGACGGCGATCTTCCTGGCCTCCAGCAATCTGGGCGTGCCATCGGCACTGCTGCACAACATCAAGCACAACAAGGTTCTGCACGAACGCGTGGTGGTGCTGACGGTGGAGGTACAGGACGGCCCCTATGTGGAGCCGGAAGACCGGTTCACCGTCGTCGATCTGGGTCAGGGGTTCTACCGTCTGACGCTGCGCTACGGCTTCATGGAAGAGACCGACATCCCCGCCGCGCTGGCCCACGCGCCGTTCTGCGGTGGCCCGTTCGAGATGATGAAGACCAGCTTCTTCCTTTCACGCCAGACGCTGGTCCCGTCCGAAAAGCCCGGCATGGCGATCTGGCGCGAAAAGCTGTTCGCATGGATGATGCGCAACGCCGCCAGCGCGATGGAATTCTTCCGTTTGCCTACGAACCGCGTGGTCGAACTGGGCAGCCAGCTGGAAATCTGAGGCTTCAGCGGCAGAACTTCGCGCCATCCGCTTCCAGATGGAAGTGGTTGGCGTGGGCCGCGTTGTAGTTGGGGCCCAGCGTCGTGCCGAAGCGCTTGCAGGCGCTGTCGTGCACAACGCGCAGGAAACGGCGTTCTTCCGTTGTGCCGCCGTTCCAGTCGCCCAGAACGGTGATGCGCCGCCCGTCGCCCAGGACAAAGCCCGACACGTCGATGGCGTTGGCGCTGGCATGGCCCGATCGCCGCGCGGTGCCGGCCACGTTGCGGCACGAATAGCTGCCGTATGTCTCGATCTTGACCAGCCGGCTGCCAAGGATCTGCTGCGCCGCGCGGTCCACGCCATATCGCGCCCAGGCGGCGAAGGGCGTTGCCGCCGCGCAGGTCACAGGGCCGAGGCCTGACACCGTGATCGTCGCGCTGTCGGTGTTGAGCGCGGCCAGCTTCACGCTGCCCACGGTGGAGCAGGCATTGCCATACCAGCGGTCCTCGACCGGCGAGAAGATCGCCCGTTGCGCGGTCAGCGTCGCCAGGCACTGGCGCAGTTCGGGGCGCGACGGGGCGGACTGCGGGCGATTCGCGCTGCGAGTCGGTTGCCGCTTCGACGGAGCCGGACGGTCGATGCAGCCGCTGACCAGGGCGCTGGCCGCCGCCAGCAGGGGGAAGGCGAACAAAATTCTACGCATGGGTTCAAGCTCATGGGGGGTGTGGCTTAACCTGCGCTTATCCGTGCCTTAGCGCGCGGCAGGGCGCCATCCACGCGCGACCGTTTTGCACAGAGTATTGGCCTGCAAGACGATTGACATCTGCGGTGGCGACATTAGGAGCGACCTCGGGCCACGCGGTCCCAACGCCGCGCGAGCTCTCTGCAAGGAGAGTCAGAAATGACTGATGTGATTAGCGTACCTGCGCGCAAACCTGCGCGTCCGCACTTCTCTTCCGGTCCCTGCGCCAAGCCGCCGGGCTATTCCCCCGAAAAACTGAACGTCGAATCGCTGGGTCGTTCGCATCGTGCGAAGATCGGCAAGACGCGCCTCGCTTACTGCATCGACCTGATGCGCGAAGTGCTGCAGCTGCCCGACACCCACCGCATCGGCATCGTTCCCGGTTCGGATACCGGCGCCTTCGAGATGGCCATGTGGACCATGCTGGGCGCACGCGGCGTAACGACGGTTGCGTGGGAAAGCTTCGGCGAAGGCTGGGTGACCGACGCTGCCAAGCAGCTGAAGCTCGATCCCACCGTCATCCGCGCCGATTACGGCCAGCTTCCCGATCTCACCCAGATCGATTTCAGCACCGATGTGCTGTTCACCTGGAACGGCACCACCTCGGGCGTTCGCGTCCCCAACGCCGATTTCATCCCCGACGACCGCGAAGGGCTGACCTTCGCTGACTCGACCTCGGCGGTGTTCGCCTACGACATCGACTGGTCGAAGATCGACGTCGGCACCTTCTCCTGGCAGAAGGTTCTGGGCGGCGAGGGCGGTCACGGCGTCCTCATCCTCGGCCCCCGCGCGGTCGAGCGTCTGGAAACTTACACTCCCGCCTGGCCGCTGCCCAAGGTGTTCCGCCTCGTTTCCAAGGGCAAGCTTGCAGAGGGCGTGTTCAAGGGCGAG
This sequence comes from Novosphingobium gossypii, assembly GCF_050433305.1. Taxonomy (NCBI): domain Bacteria; kingdom Pseudomonadati; phylum Pseudomonadota; class Alphaproteobacteria; order Sphingomonadales; family Sphingomonadaceae; genus Novosphingobium; species Novosphingobium gossypii. The sequence goes on from NZ_JBNPXM010000004.1 coordinate 84,341, forward strand.
ACGATCAACACCCCCTCGATGCTGGCCGTCGAGGACGCGATCTTCGCGCTCGAATGGTCTAAGTCGCTGGGTGGCCTTGAAGGTCTGAAGGCGCGTTCCGATGCCAACGCCGCCGCTCTTGGCAAGATCGTCGAAGAGCGCGACTGGCTGGGCCATCTCGCCGCCGACGAGGCGACCCGCTCGAAGACGTCGGTCTGCCTGACCGTCGAAGGCGCCGACGCAGACTTCATCAAGAAGTTCGCCGCCCTGCTGGAAAAGCAGGACGCCGCCTACGACGTCGCCGGATACCGCGACGCCCCGGCGGGCCTGCGCATCTGGTGCGGCGCCACCGTCGACACGGCGGACATCGAGGCGCTCGGCCCCTGGCTCGACTGGGCCTACGCCACCGTCAAGGCCGAACAGGCCGTCGCGTAATCGAACGTAGTCCCGGACCTGATCCGGGACCGCTGGCCGTGCCCCGCTCACCTTTGGGCGGGGCGCCCGGCAGCAAAGTGTTCTCCTAAAGATCGCCCCCGCTCCCGGCTCAAGTCCGGGACGACGCGCGCAAGGATACAGACCATGACCAAGCCCAAAGTCCTCATTTCCGACAAGATGGACCCCAACGCTGCCCGCATCTTCGAAGAGATGGGCTGTGACGTCGACGTCATCACCGGCGAAACGCCGGAACAGCAGATCGCCCGAATCGGCGAATACGACGGCCTCGCGATCCGTTCGTCCACCAAGGTGACGAAGGAAATGCTGGCCGCCGCCAAGAACCTGAAGGTCATCGGCCGCGCCGGCATCGGCGTCGATAACGTCGACATTCCGGCAGCTTCGGCGCAGGGCGTCGTCGTGATGAACACGCCGTTCGGCAACTCGATCACCACTGCCGAGCACGCCATCGCCCTGATGTTCGCGCTGGCCCGCCAACTGCCCGAAGCCAACGCGCAGACGCAGGCCGGAACCTGGCCGAAGAACGGCTTCATGGGCGTCGAAGTCACCGGCAAGACGCTGGGCCTCATCGGCGCGGGCAACATCGGCTCGATCGTTGCCAGCCGCGCTCTTGGCCTGCGCATGAAGGTCGTCGCCTTCGACCCGTTCCTGACGCCTGAACGCGCCGTGGAAATGGGCGTGGAAAAGGCCGACCTCGACACGCTGCTGTCGAAGGCTGACTTCATCACGCTGCACACGCCGCTGACCGACCAGACCCGCAACATCCTCTCGGCAGAGAACCTCGCCAAGACCAAGAAGGGCGTGCGCATCATCAACTGCGCACGTGGCGGTCTGGTGGACGAAGCCGCGCTGAAGGAAGGTCTCGATTCGGGCCACATCGCGGGCGCCGCGCTCGATGTGTTCCAGACCGAGCCGGCCAAGGAATCGCCCCTGTTCGGCACCCCCAACTTCATCTGCACCCCGCACCTTGGTGCATCGACCACCGAAGCGCAGGTCAACGTGGCGCTTCAGGTTGCCGAGCAGATGGCCGACTTCCTCGTCAACGGCGGCGTCACCAACGCGCTCAACATGCCGTCGCTGAGCGCTGAGGAAGCTCCGAAGCTCAAGCCTTACATGAAGCTGGCCGAAGTGCTGGGTTCGATGGTCGGTCAGCTGACGATCGACTCGGTCCCGCGCATCTCGATCCACGTCGAGGGCGCTGCCGCCGAACTGAACCAGAAGCCGATCACCGCCGCCGTCCTCGCCGGTTTCCTGCGCGTCCAGTCGGATACGGTGAACATGGTCAACGCTCCGTTCCTGGCGAAGGAGCGTGGCCTTGAAGTGCGCGAAGTCAAGACCGAGCGCGAAGGCGATTACCACACCCTGATCCGCGTGTCGGTGAAGACCGAAGCGGGTGAGCGTTCGGTGGCCGGCACGCTGTTCAACAACGTCGAGCCGCGTCTGGTCGAGATGTTCGGCATCAAGGTCGAGGCCGAGCTTACCGGCAAGATGATGTATATCGTCAACGAGGACGCGCCCGGCTTCATCGGCCGCATCGGTACCCTGCTGGGCGAGAACGCGATCAATATCGGCACCTTCAACCTGGGCCGCCGCGAAGCCGGTGGTGAAGCGGTGCTGCTGCTCTCGGTCGACGGCGATCTGTCCGCCGACCTGCTGGAGCAGGCCCGCGCGCTGCCCGGCGTGAAGACGGTGAAGGCGCTGACGTTCTAAGCTCAGCTTCAACACAGGCTCTCAACGGAAAGGGGCTGGCGCGACGTGCGCCGGCCCCGTTTTCTTGACGAGCGCGCCGATTCTGTCGCCGTCGACAGAAAATTCGTCGGCAATCGTTGCAGGAGCAGTTCGGCGCATGCCGAAATGCACCTTTGCGCATTTTCCAAACAGGCTTTAAGGCGCGCCCATTATGCAGGAAAATGACCGCGATCTTCTGCCCGAGGGACTGGGCGACCGACTGGTGCAGCAGGCATGGGCCTCGCAGACGGTGCGCCGCGCCGCGCATGACGTGCTGGCAGGCCACGGCTACGCCCGCGTCGAGACCCCCGTGCTGGAGTTCGAAAGGGCGCTGGCGAGCCGCATGGCAGGCGTGCAGGTGCGCCGCATGTTCCGGTTCGTGGACCCGATCTCTCTGCGTACCCTGGCGCTGCGTTCCGACATCACCGCCCAAGTCGCGCGCATTGCCGCTACCGGGCTGGCCCATGCGCCGCGCCCGCTGCGGCTGTCCTATTCGGGGCAGGTGGTGACGATCAAGGGCGATGGTCTGGATCCTGCACGCGAACGCCTGCAGCTGGGCGCCGAACTGATCGGCAGCGATTCGACCGAGGGCGTGGCCGAGATCGTCGAGCTTGCCATCGAGACGCTGCGCGCTGCCGGGGCCACCGGCGTATCGGTGGACTTCACGCTGCCCGATCTCGTCGACACCCTCAGCGCCGGAACGCTGCCGCTGCCCTCGCAGAACATCGAGGCGGTGCGCCAGATGCTGGATGCGAAGGACGCAGGCGGGCTGGTCGATGCAGGCGGCGAGGCATACCTGCCGCTGTTGTACGCCGTCGGCCCGTTCGACAGCGCGATAGAGCGGCTTGCGGCGTTCGATGTCAGCGGTGTTCTGGCCAGCCGCATCGCCGCGTTGCGCGCCATCGCCGCGCGCGTGGGCGACAAGGCGCGGCTGACGCTGGATCCGTCCGAGCGCCATGGGTTCGAATACCAGTCGTGGTTCGGTTTCACGATCTATGCCGACGGAATTCCGGGCAGCATCGGGCGCGGCGGCACGTACAGCATCCTGGGCCAGACCGGGCGAAATCCGGAAGCTGCCACCGGTTTCTCGCTCTATCCCGATCCGCTGATCGAAAGCCTGTCCGCCGCTGGCGGGGAGGAGCGCCGCCTGTTCCTTCCGCTCGGCCACGACCGTGCCGTAGCGGGCCGGCAGCGCGCGATTGGCTGGGTGACGGTGGCAGCGCTTTCCGAAGCGGACGATGCACTTGCGCTGGGCTGTTCGCACCGGCTGGAGGGTGGCGAGGCGGTGGCGGTTTGAGCCTCGCCCCGACTACCCGCTTGACTACCCGCCTGCCTTCCTTTTAGGGCGCGCACGAAAAGCCGGGGCGCGGTTGCCCCACAGACAATCCATATCGCCGAGTCCTGTCGAAGGGCGTTATTGGATCCACCGTGGCAGGGTGGAGGAGTATATCCATGGCCAACGTAACCGTGATCGGTGCCCAGTGGGGCGATGAGGGCAAGGGCAAGATCGTGGACTGGCTCGCCAGTCGCGCGGATGCCGTGGTGCGCTTTCAGGGCGGCCACAACGCCGGCCATACGCTCGTCGTGGGCGATCAGGTCTACAAGCTGAGCCTGCTGCCTTCGGGCATCGTCACCGGCACCCTGTCGATCATCGGCAACGGCGTGGTGCTCGATCCCTGGCACCTCAAGTCCGAGGTCGAGAAGCTGCGCGGCCAGGGCGTGGAGATCAACCCCGAGAACTTCGCCATCGCGGACAACTGCCCGCTGATCCTGCCGGTCCACCGCGAACTGGACGGCCTTCGCGAAGCGGCGGCTGGCGCGGGCAAGATCGGCACCACCGGTCGCGGCATCGGCCCGGCCTACGAGGACAAGGTCGGTCGCCGCGCGATCCGCGTGTGCGATCTGGCGCATCTGGATGCGCTGGAGCCGCAGCTTGACCGCCTCTGCGCGCACCACGATGCGCTGCGCGCCGGTTTCGGCCAGCCTCCGATCGACCGCGAGGCGCTGCTGAACGAACTGCGCGAGATCGCGCCGTTCGTGCTGCAGTTCGCCCAGCCCGTGTGGAAGCGCCTGAACAAGGTGAAGAAGGCTGGCGCGCGCATCCTGTTCGAAGGCGCACAGGGCGTGCTGCTCGACGTCGATCACGGCACCTACCCCTTCGTCACCAGCTCCAACACCGTTTCGGGCACGGCGGCCAGCGGTTCGGGCCTTGGCCCGTCGGCGACCGGCTTCGTGCTGGGCATCGTCAAGGCCTACACCACGCGTGTCGGTTCGGGCCCGTTCCCGACCGAGCTTGAGGACGAAACCGGCCAGCGGCTGGGTGAGCGCGGCCATGAATTCGGCACCGTCACCGGGCGCAAGCGCCGCTGCGGCTGGTTCGATGCGGTGCTGACCCGCCAGTCCTGCGCGATCTCGGGCGTCACCGGCATCGCGCTGACCAAGCTCGACGTGCTCGACGGGTTCGAGAAGGTGAAGATCTGCACCGGTTACCGCCTGCGCGGCAAGGTGCTGGATTACTACCCCAGCCACGCCGCCGATCAGGCTGCGGTGGAGCCGATCTACGAGGAGATGGACGGCTGGCAGGGCACCACCGCCGGCGCCCGCTCGTGGGCGGACCTGCCCGCACAGGCGATCAAGTACATCCAGCGCGTGCAGGAACTGATCGAAACCCCTGTTGCGCTGGTGTCCACCAGCCCCGAGCGCGAGGACACCATCCTCGTGCGCGATCCCTTCGTGGATTGAGGACGATGCGGGGCGTCCTTCGGTTCGCCCCGCTGCTTCTGCTGCTCGGCGCTGCCAATCCGGCGCCTCCGTTTCCTGAAATCGACCTGATCCGTGTGCGGAAGGCGGCGCGGATCATGGAACTGTGGTCGAACGACAGCCTCGTCCGGGTCATCGAGCACATCCAGCTTGGCGACGAGCCGGTCGGCCCCAAGCGCTTCGAAGGTGACGAGCGAACGCCGGAAGGGCGCTATGTCATCGACTGGGGCAACCCCGACAGCGCCTATCACCTGTCGCTCCACATCTCCTACCCCAACGAGGCCGACCGGGCCTATGCGCAGGCGCGGCGACGATCGCCCGGCGGGATGATCATGATCCATGGGCAGCCCAACGGTCGCGCGGGCGTCCGCGTGCCGGGCGACTGGACCGATGGCTGCATCGCCGTGTCGGATGACGAGATAGAGGCGCTGTGGCAGGCGGTTCCGGACGGTACGCCGATTCAGATCAATCCGTGACATTCCGTTGTGCGTCGTCCCGGAGCCGATCCGGGACGACGCCAATCTCACCAGCGCCCGCCCAGTGCGCGGAACAGGTCCACTTGCGCAAAGGCGACGTCGCGGGTGGCGGCGGCGCTGTCGGCTTCGGCGCTGGCGAGCGTGCGCTGCGCGTCGAGGACATTCAGCGCGTCGATTTGGCCACGGCTCTGGCGGGCCAGGCTGACGTTGGCCGCGCGGTTTGCCGCATCGCGCGAGGCGGCAAGGCGTTCCTGCCGCAACAGGGCGTTGCGATAGGCCGACAGCGCCGTCTCCGTCTCTCCCAACGCGTTCAGCACCGCGCCGTCGAACGTGGCAAGGTCAGCCTTGGCGTCGGCGCGGGCGCCGCCGATGCGGGCGCGGATGGCTTCCTGATTGGGGAAGGCCCAGGAGATCAGCGGACCCAGCAGCCAGCGGAACGGGCCGCCGCCGATCACATCCATCGGGCCGACAGCCGTGGTGCCTACCGAGCCCCCCAGCGTGATCTTGGGGTAAAGGTCTGCCGTCGCCACGCCGATGCGGGCGGTGTCGGCGGCCAGGCGGCGCTCTGCGGCCTTCACGTCCGGACGGCGGGCCAGCAGGGTGGCGCCGTCGCCGACCGGGATCGGCGTGGCGATGCCGGGAGTGGTCGTGCGGGAGATCACGCCGTCGGGCAGATCCTGCGGCGTGCGCCCGGTCAGCACGGCGATGCGGAACAGCGCCGCGTCGCGCCGGGCCTGCAGCGTCGGGATGCTTGCGGCCTGCGCCTCGCGCAGCTGGGTCACGCGGATCACATCCAGCTTCTGGTTCAGGCCCCGCTCGAACCGGGCGTTGGTGATGCGTTCCGAACGGGCCAGCAGATCGACGGTGCGCTGGGCGACTTCGATCTGTTCATTGGCGCTGGTGGCATCGACATAGGCGCGCACGGTGTCGGCCACCACGGTCACGCGCACGGCATCGGCATCCTCCTGCGCGGCGGCAAGGTCGGCGCGGGAGGCTTCGATGCCGCGCTTTACGCGACCGAACAGATCGACCTCGTAGCTGACCGAAAGTCCGCCATCGACGCGGCGGCCTTCCCGGTCGAAGCCGGGCAGCACCGAGGCTTCGGATGCCCGGCCATATGTGCCGGTTGCGCTGATGTCGGTCGAGGGCAGGCGGTCGGCACGCGATCCGCGCAGGGCGGCGCGCGCCTTCTCGATGCGCGCCACGGCCACACGCACGTCGGTGTTGGCCGCCAGCGCGTCGGTGACGAGGCCGTCCAGCACGGCGTCGTCATAGAGCTTCCACCATGTGTCGTCAGGCGCGGCGGTGGTGACCTCGGCGCTCTGCACGCCGATGAACTGGGCCTGCGCCGAAGCGGGCGGGGTGGGGGCCACATGGTCCGGCCCGACGGCGCAGGCGGAAAGGGCGGTTGCGGCGAGCAGCGCCGCCAGAGTTTGCTTCATCATCGGATATGTCCTGTGTCGATGAAATTAATGGGGCGGGCCGTGACCCGCCCCATCGGCCTTATTCAGCCGGTACCGCGTGGAGATCGGCATGGGGCGGGCGCGGGCGGCGACGCAGCTTTTCCGCCAGCCGCCGGCACACCACGTAGAACGTGGGCGTGAACAGCAGGCCGAAGGCGGTGACGCCGGTCATCCCGAAGAACACCGCAGTGCCCAGCGCCTGCCGCAGTTCGGCACCCGCGCCTTGCGCGATCACCAGCGGCACCGCGCCCAGGATGAACGCGAAGCTGGTCATCAGGATCGGGCGCAGGCGGGTCTTGGCGGCGTAGACGGCGGCCTCGACGATGCCCATGCCCTGTTCCTCTTCGGCCTGCTTGGCGAATTCGACCACGAGGATCGCGTTCTTGGCGGCCAGCGCGATCAGCACGACAAGGCCGATCTGGGTGAGGATGTTGTTGTCCATGCCGCGCAGGTTCACACCTGCCATGGCCGCGAAGAGACACATCGGCACGATCAGCACGATGGCCAGCGGCAGGGTCAGGCTTTCATACTGGGCGGCCAGCACGAGGAACACGAACACCACCGCCATGCCGAAGACGATCGCTGCCGTATTGCCTGCAGTCACCTGCTGATAGGCGATGCCGGTCCATTCGTAGCTGTAGCCCGAAGGCAACGTCTCATCCGCGACCTTCTCCATGGTGGAGAGGGCCTGACCGGTCGAGAAGCCGGGCGCCACGCTGCCGTCGACTTCCACCGCCGGGTGCAGGTTGTAGCGCACCACACGGTAAGGACCGGTCTTGTCCTGGAAGGTCGCGACCGAACCGATCGGCACCATCGCGCCGCTGTTGGAACGGGTCTTCAGGTTGGCAAGGTCGGCGATGGAACCGCGGCTGCCCTGATCGGCCTGCGCGGTCACGCGGAAGGTACGGCCCAGCAGGTTGAAGTCGTTGACGTAGGCCGAACCGAGGTAGACCTGCAGCGTTTCGAACACGCGCTCAGGGGGGATGCCCAGCATGTCGGCCTTGCGGCGGTCGATGTCGGCGAACACGCGCGGGGTGTCCTGGTTGAACAGGGTATACACCTGGCTCAGATCCTTCTGCTGGTTGGCCTTGCCGAGCAGCCCGCCCGCAGCCTGTGCCAGCTGGGTGTAGCCGCGCCCTTCGTTGTCCTCCACGATCATGCGGTAGCCGCCCGGGGGGACGATGCCGTTGATGGTCGGCGGCGGAATGACGAGGACCATGGCCTTGTCGTAGCCCTCCAGCGCGTCCTGCGCCTGCTGCATGATCTGCGCCCCGGTAACGCCCAGCTTCTTGCGTTCTTCGAAGCTCTTGTACGGGAAGTAGATTGCCGCCGAATCCGGCGATGCCGTGCGCGAAGGGCCGTGGAACCCTGCGAACATCACTGCGCCGCGAATGCCCTTGATCGGCAGCAGACGCTTGGCGATGTCGCGCGTCACCTCGTCCGTGCGTTCCAGCGATGAGCCGGAGGGCAGGAATGCGGCGGCCAGGAAGTAGCCCTGATCCTGCTGCGGGATGAAGCCGGTGGGCGTGGCCCAGAACAGGCCCACGGTGCCCGCGATGAGGGCGGCATAAGTCGCCATCATCCGCAGCGGCGCCTTGACGAGGCGGGTGGTCAGGCGGGCATAGCCGTCGCTCATGCGGTCGAAGCCGTGGTTGAACTTGTCCGCACCAGACTGGAGCACACGGCGCCAGCGCGAGGCGTTAGGCCCGACCCGTTCCTTGTGCTTGAGCAGGAGCGCCGCCATCGCCGGCGAGAGCGTCAGCGAAAGGACCAGCGAGATCACGGTGGCGGTGGAGATCGTCACCGCGAACTGCTTGTAGAACGCGCCCGAGATGCCGGTGATGAACAGCGTCGGCACGAAGACCGCGCAGAGCACCAGCACGATCGCAACCAGCGCGCCGGACACTTCGTCCATCGAACGGCGGGCGGCTTCGAGCGGGGTCAGGCCCTCCTCGATATAGCGCTCCACGTTTTCGACCACGACGATCGCGTCATCGACGACGATGCCGATGGCGAGCACGAGGCCGAACAGCGAGAGGTTGTTGAGCGAGTAGCCCACCGCCATCAGCATGATCGCGGTGCCGACCAGCGAAACCGGGATCGCCAGGATCGGAATGATCGCGGCGCGCCAGTTCTGCAGGAACACCAGGATGACGAGCACAACGAGGATCACCGCCTCGAACAGCGTGTGATAGACCGCGTCGATCGACTGGCCGATGAACTCGGTGGGGTTGTAGATGACGGAATATTCCAGGCCCTTGGGGAACTTGGCCTGCATCGCGTCCATCTCTGCACGCACCAGCTTGGCCGTTTCCAGCGCGTTGGAGCCGGGGCGCTGCATCACCGCCATGACGACGGTGGGGTTGCCCGAGAGATAGGTGTTGGTGGTGTAGTCCTGCGCGCCCAGTTCCACGCGGGCGACGTCGCGCACGCGGACCTGATGGCCGTCGGCGTCGGTGCGCACGATGATGTCGGCGAACTGCTGCGGATCGGTCAGGCGACCCTGCGCCTCCACGCCGACCTGGTAGGCGTTGCCCTTGTCGAACGGCGGTGCCCCGATGGAGCCTGCGGAAATCTGCACGTTCTGCGCGCGCAGCGCGGCGACGATTTCACCGGCGGTCAGGTTCAGCTGCGCCGCGCGGCCCGGATCGATCCAGATGCGCATGCCATAGTCGCGCGCACCGAAAGTCTGCACGTCGCCCACGCCATCCAGACGGGCGAGGCGATCCTTGACTTGCGTCAACGCGTAATTGGAAATGTAATCGCGGTCATACGTGCCGTTCGGCGACTGAAGGTTGACCACCATCAGGAAGTCCGGAGACGCCTTCTTGGTGACGACGCCCATAGACCGCACCGCTTCAGGCAGGCGTGGTTCGGCGATGGCGACGCGGTTCTGGACCAGAACCTGTGCGGCATCGAGGTCGGTGCCGATCTTGAAGGTGACGGTGATCGTCACTTTGCCGTCGCCGGTCGACTGCGAATCCATGTAGAGCATGTCGTCGACGCCGTTGATCTCCTGCTCGATCGGAGCGGCGACGGTGTCGGCGACGGTCTCGGCAGACGCGCCGGGATACTGCGCGTTGACCGTGACGGTGGGAGGGACGATGTCCGGGTACTGGCTCACCGGCAGGCCGATGAATGCGATGGCGCCGACGATGGTGATGATCACCGCGACGACGCCCGCGAAGATCGGGCGGTCGATGAAGAAGCGGGAAAGTCGCATTGGGAGAGTGCCCCTTATAGGCGCGCATCGGACCGGGGATGCGAGCATACGTCCGCAACCTGGCGATCCGGCGCGCCGGTTGGCGCGAAAAGTAGGAACGGGTGTGCTGGTCCACTCCCCGCTTTGGGGGATTGGAACCGTCAGCGTGACCGGGGGTGGAACATCGCCGGTGAGGGCCGGGAGATTATGCGTGCCCCACCCCAGCCCCCTTCCCGGAAGGAAAGGGGCATCAGGTCATCTCAGTTGAACGTCGCCTGCGCCGCAGCCGGCTCTGCAGGCGCGGGAGCGGTTTCCACCTTGCCCGGCTGGATGCGGCCAATCTTGGTGGTGACCTTGGTGCCGGGGATCGCAGCCTGATAATTGGAGACGATCACGGTATCGCCCGCATCGAGGCCCGAGCGGATGACGCGAAGGTCATCCACCAGCGGCCCGACCTGCACCGGCTTGGCGGCAACGGTGCGGTCCTTGCCGACGACCATGACCACCTTGCGGGTCTGGTCGGAGCGTACGGCGGCGTCGGGTACCAGCGTGGCTTTGACGGTGCCGCCGTTGGCGAGGCGCATGTTGCCGAACATTCCGGGCGTCAGGAAGCCGTCCTTGTTTTCGAGGCTGGCGCGGACGCGGATGGTGCCGGAACTGGCGTTCAACCCGTTGTCGGTGAAGTCCAGCTTGCCCTTCCAGCGATAGTCCGCCTCGTCCTGAAGGCGCACTTCCACGTCGGGGGCAGCGCCCTTGGCCTTGTCGCGCTGCGCCTTGAGGAACAGCGATTCAGAAGCGTCGAACGTGAAGTAGATCGGGCTGACGGCGTTGATGGTGGTCAGCAGGGTGGCATTCGCTCCGGCATCGCCCGAGACGAGGTTACCTGCATCCACGCGGCGATCCGATACGCGGCCCGAGATCGGCGCGCGCACGGTGGCGAATTCCACATCCAGACTGCGCGAACGCACCCGTGCCTGTGCGGCGGCCAGTGCGGCTTCTGCGGCGCGCACGCGCGAGCGCAGGTTGTCGACTTCGCTGGCTGCCATCGCCTCGTCGCCCTTCAGTCCGGCGACGCGGGCATAATCGGAGCGGGCAAGGGCAAGCGTGGCGCTGGCCGATGCGGCATCTGCCTGCGCCTCGGCCAGAGACGCGCGGTAGGGGCGCGGATCGACCACGAACAGCGCCTGTCCGGCCTGAACATAGTCGCCGTCCCTGAACAGTACCTGCGTTACCGCGCCGGACACCCGCGGGCGTACCTCCACGGTCTTGCTCGGTGCGAAGCGGCCCACGTAGTCGTCCCACTCGGTCACTTCGCGCACCAGCGGATGGGCGACCTGCACGACCGATGGCGGCGGCAGTGCGGCGGCGGGTTCGGTGCCGCCCAGGAATTTCCAGCTCAGCCCGGCAACGGCGACGAGCACCAGCGCGCCGATGGCGATCTGGGCGCGCCGCGAGCCGGTGCGCTGCTGCAAGGTCTGATCGCTGGACGCATATTCGGCAGGAATCTCGAGTTTGGTCGCGACTGTCACGCGGCGATACTCCGGAAAGGGGGGCGATTTCGCCCGATGGTGTCGATGACGGCACCGATCTTGGCCTCGGAGTAACCAGCGTCGCGGGCCTCCTTCAGCGCCGAGACCGGCAGGGTATAACCATGGTGCCAGGCGCGCACGGACAGCCGGCGCAGCGCTTCGAGCCGCTCGTTGGCAAGCATCGGCGAAGGCGGCGTCGGGCCTAGGATCAGGCGCGCCAGCCAGCCCCGCTTGCGCTGCGTTTTCAGGGACTGCATCCCGTCGTTACGCGCCAGAGCGACGATCCGCCGCTCCATCAGGGTCAGCGCATCGACCGGGTGAGACAATGAAATCGGCAGCGCCTGCAACGCTGCATCGGTGAAGTCGATGAAGGCCATGTCCGTTGCTCCTGCGTAAGAAGGGCGAGTGGGGATGTGCCCCGGCGCACACCCCGGGACAGGGGGAAAGGGTGCGCACCGGGGCGGCCTCCGGCTCGGGGCAGCCGGAAGGGTTCGGGGACAAGGCTCTCCCGGCGCCGGACATGCGTATGTCCAGTCGTCGGCAGAAGCCGGTTGTGAGTCATCGAACTGCAAACCGCCCCCTAGTGAAGGATGGTGGGCCTGCAGTTGTCTGGCGGCCGGTCAGGACCGGTCGGTTGGGGAAATACCCGAGGCCGGGGGGAGGCGATTCGGGCGGTTCGTTTCTATACCAGACGGTATATATTCAGGTGAGAGTAACGTCAAGCAGGTTTCTGTACCGACCGGTAGATTAGCCCTCGGGAAAGGTTTTCAAGAGGGTGAATGCCGGTTGAACGAAATTTTTTCGCCGGCGCGAAAAATGCGGCATGTCAGCCGCGACGCTATCGGCCGCCCTTCCTCTACGGGGAAGGTGCGGTCTGCTTCAGCGCCCCGGCCACATCGCTAGGAAAGTGTCGACGCTGCCCTGCAGTTCTTCAGGTTCCGCACCGCTTTGGGCTTTTACCGAAAGGCCCTGAAGCACCGTGGTAAGGCAGCCGGCCAGCTTGGTGGGGCATACCGCGTCCGGCAGATCGCCTTCTTCGCGAGCCTGTTCGAAGCGCTTGATCACCGCCGCTTCCGACGAAGCACGGCGCTTGATGACATCCGCGCGGATCGAATCCGCCTCGGTCGAGCAGGCGACAGTGCTGATCACGCCAAGACAGCCATGGGGATCGCTCTTGCCGCAATGAGTCGCCAGCGCGCCGCTCAGCAGACGTTCGGCCACGCCGCGGGCCGTAGGTGCTTCCAACGCCTTACCCATGTAGGCCAGCTTGTCGCGCTCGTAGAGGTCCAGCGCCTTCTTGAAGAGCGCTTCCTTGTTCCCGAAGCAGGCATAAAGGCTGGGCTTGGTGATGCCCATCGCGTCCGTCAACTCTGCCAGCGATGCGCCTTCATAGCCGCGGCTCCAGAACACCCGCAGCGCGGCTGCAAGGGCCTCGTCAGGATCGAATTCGCGGGGACGGCCCCGGGATCCAGTGGGGCCCACGGAGGGTGCCGAACATTTCATACCGGGCGGTATATAGGTTTGGGGTCCGGCAGAGTCCAGTGTGACCGAACTGTCATTTTGGTGAGCTTTGCGGGTCATGGTTGAAAGCGTTGTAACCTTTGCTTCCTGTCGTCACCCTGAACCCGCGTCAGCCTCATCACCCCGGCAGCATCGTGCCGGTATCGATGAAGCGCTGGTGCCACGAAAGCGCCTCCGCCGGCAACGAAGGTGCATGGCGACCATAAGAGCCATGGTACGCACGGTCATAATAATCGCGCAGGGCGTCGCGATAGATCGGGTGCGCGCAGTTCTCGATGACCAATGCAGCCCGCTTGCGGGGCGTCAGGCCGCGCAAATCCGCCAGGCCCTGCTCGGTGACGAGCACCGCCACGTCCTGCATGATATGATCGACGTGCGCCGCCTGAGGCACGATGGCGGAAATCGCGCCGCCCTTGGCCGTGGACGGCGTCATGAAGATCGAGACATAGGCGTTCCGGGCAAAGTCGCCCGAGCCGCCGATGCCATTCTGGATGCGGCTGCCCATTACACATGTGGAATTGACGTTGCCGTAGATGTCCGCCTCGATCAGCCCGTTCATCGCTATGCAGCCCAGGCGGCGGATCAGTTCGGGATGGTTCGAGATTTCCTGCGGGCGCAGGATCATCCGGCTGCGATAGCGTTCCATTTCGGCGTTGATGCGCTCTGCAGCCTCCGGCGAAAGCGAGAAGGCGGTGGCCGATGCCATGCGCAGCTTGCCGGCGTCGATCAGGTCCAGCATCCCGTCCTGGATGACTTCGGTGTAGGCGGTCAGGTCGTCGAACGGCCCCTTGACCAGGCCGGTCAGCACCGCATTGGCGATGTTGCCCACGCCCGACTGGATCGGCAGCAACGATGCCGGCAGGCGCCCCTTGACTACTTCGTGAGACAGGAACTCGATGATGTGGTCGGCGATCTGCAGCGCGCTGTCATCCGGCGCGGTGAAAGGCAGGTTGCGGTCGGGCGCGTCGGTCTCGACGATGGCGACGATCTTGGCGGGATCGCACTGAAGCGTATCCTGTCCGATGCGATCGTCGGGGCGAACCAGGGGGATCGGTACGCGGTGCGGCGGCAGGGCAGTGCCGTAGTAGATGTCATGCACCCCTTCCAGCGCCGGGTTCTGCCACGAATTGACTTCAAGGATTACGGCTTCGGCGCGGTCCAGCCAGGTCTTGTTGTTGCCCACCGACGACGACGGCACCAGCGAACCGTCGGGCCGGATCGCCGTGACTTCCACCACCGCCACGTCAAGCGGGCCGAGGAACCCCTGCCAGGCCATCGGCGCCACCTGCGACAGATGCATGTCGAGATAATCCATCTCGCCCTTGTTGATGCGTTCTCTCGCGATGGGGTCGGAGTTGTAGGGCAGGCGCAGTTCGATGCCGTCTGCCTTCGCCAGCGCACCGTCAAGCTCGGGCCCGGTGGAAGCGCCGGTCCATACTTTCACCCGCATTGCGCGCCCCGCAGCATGTTCCGCTTCGATCCGTTCGGCCAGCGCCATCGGCACCGCCTTGGGATAGCCGGAGCCGGTGAAGCCGCTCATGCCCACGGTCTGGCCGTGGCGGATGAGCGCGGCGGCGTCGCTTGCGGACATGACCTTCGAACGCAGGTCGGGGCGGGCGATACGGTCTGTCATGAATGGCCTCTCATTGTCTCGCAGCCTTCTGGGCGCTGTAGCACGTTCTTCGATCCGTGCGTCGATGAACACAATAGCTCAATTCAGCACATCACTTGTGCTATATGCGTTCAGATGAGCGACCTGATGAGATCACTGCGCCTGTTCGTCCGCCTTGCCGAGGAAGGCAGCTTCTCCGCATTGGGGCGGCGCCAGAACCTTAGCCACACCACCATATCACGCGCCATCGGCGATCTGGAGGACCATTTCGGCATCCGCCTGTTTCAGCGCACCACCCGCCGCCAGACTTTGACCCGCGACGGCGAAAGGCTGCTGGAACATGCCGTGGCGATCCTGGATCAGGTGGGTATAGCGGAGGCGGACCTTGCAGGTGAAGTTGCCGCCCGTGGCCTTGTGCGCGTCGGAGTGACTACGGCACTGGGCCTGCATTATGCACAGCGGCTGGAAACCCTGCGCGTGGGGCACCCGGACCTGACAGTGGAGTTCCTGGTCGCGGATTGGCGCGAAGCGGCGGCAGGGGGCGGCCTGGATTTGTGGCTACAGGTGGGCGATGCGGACGCCGGGCATGGTATTGCGCTGGGATCCGTACCGCGTGTCTTGGTCGCTGCGCCCGATTACCTTGCGCGCCACGGTGATCCCGAGAATGCGGATGATCTGATGACGCACCAATGTCTGGTCTATGGATACGGCGCCCGCCCCGAGCCGTGGGTCATCGGCGGCAGGGAATTGCGCGTGACAGGCTTCCTGCGCGCCAACAGCAGCGAAGCTGTGCTCCGGGCAGTGCGGGGTGGGCTTGGTATCGGCCTGTTACCGGCAATCCAGGTGGCCGACGATCTGGCGCGCGGGCTGATGCAGCAAGTGCTGCCGACTGCCGCCATTGCGCCTTTGCCCATCTACGTGGCTACCGCCTTTCGCGGGATACGGATGCCGATGCGCGCGCAGGTTGTCATGGACTTCCTTGTCGCGGAGTTCCCCGTCGGGGCGGCATGATCCGCCGCGATCTTCGTCGGCCTTAGAACACTCCGCGCGAAGACAGCACCGCTGGAACCGTACGCAGGCAGATGGCAAAGTCATAGGCCGTCGATTTGCGCATGGCGTAAAAGGCGTCCAGGCGCACGCGGGTTTCGTAAGACACGTCGTTGCGCCCGCTGACCTGCCACAACCCGGTCAGGCCCGGCCTTACCGAGCAGTAGAACGCGAACCTGTCACCGTAGCGCGGTATCTCCGCTTCCACGATGGGGCGCGGGCCGACGATGCTCATGTGGCCGGCAAGGATGTTGAACAGCTGCGGCAGTTCGTCGAGGCTGCTCTTGCGCAGGATGTGGCCCAGCGGCGTGATGCGCGGGTCGCGGCGCAGTTTCTGATCGCGATCCCATTCGGTGCGCGCTTCGGGGCTGCTGGCCAGCAGTTCCGCAAGGACTTCCTGCGAATTGACCACCATGGTGCGGAATTTCAGGCAGGGAAACAGCTTTCCGTCCCGGCCAACGCGCCGCTGGACGAACAGCGCCGGCCCCGGCGTCGAAATCTTGATGGCGATGGCCGTGAGGATGAGAAACGGCAGGAAGACGAGCGCTGCCAGAAACGCCATCATCACATCGAACGTGCGCCCCAAGGCCGTTTGCGGCTGCACAAGAGCAGCTTCTGCGATGCTGGGCAAGGGAAGGGGCGGGGCGGCGGTGGTTTCCGGCTCCGGATTTCGGAACGGGTAAGCCGCCGGATTTTCATAGACGGTAAGCGGGATGGCCGGGCCAGTTCTCACCGTGTCGCGATACTGCGTCGAAAGAGCTTCCATTGAACCTACCCACCTGAACCAAGTGCAATCTCTAGGATTTCTGCGGCATGTTTTGGTTTACGGCATGGTAATAGAAGTTAAGGGGCGGTCAATAAGGCCTTGCTGCAATGCGGCATGACTATTTAGTCCGATTACAATCAAATGTGATCGATTTCGACAAGCGTGCGTTATCCGATTCGGCAAAATGCTCGGTACTTTGTCTCCGATGTTTGCTCCGTTGCGGATAGTTCGTAATTTTAATCGTTCGATTTGGATCATTTACCATGATGCTTTGGTCCATACAGGGACGAAGTGCAATCGATTGCTCGTCGAATGTTCAACTCGATCGACCGAATCGTGGTTAAGAGTTCTTGTCACAGCGAAATCCGCACCTCTTCTTTTAATGCTTTTCAGTCGGTGCCGAACGTCCTAGACGGCCGCACCCCCGGGGGGCCGCTGATGCGCGGCTGAGAGGTGGTCAGCAGACCACGACCCGCTGAACCTGATCCGGTTGACACCGGCGTAGGGAGGGCCAGCGGCGATCCATTGTTTCCGTTGCCCTCCGATTGGAGTGGACGCGACGTTATGATGGCCAAGTTCTCTATTGCCGGCACAACTGCTCTGGCAGTCCCGCTCATGCTGCTTGGATCGCCGGCGTGGGCAGCGGACGCGGAGAACGACGGCGGCACCGATATTCAGGTTATCGGTCATCCAGACCCTGAGGGCCTGCTGCCCGACCAGACCGCGCCCAAGGCGGTCAGCGCCATCTCCGCCGATTTCATCACCAAGCAGGCGCCGACGCTGAACGCATATCAGCTGGTGAACCTGCTGCCGGGCGCCAATGTCTCGACCAGCGATCCTTATGGCCTTTCCGCAACGTCCAGCCTGACGATGCGGGGCATGGGGCAGGACGCGATCGGCGTGCTCATGGAAGGAGCGCCGCAGAACGACATTGGCTACTACGTGGCATACCCGTCGCAGTTCGCCGACGCCGAGAACGTGCGGCAGGTGACGCTGGCGCAGGGGTCGGTGGACATCGATTCGCCCGTCGTCGGCGCCACCGGCGGCCTTCTGTCGCTGACCCTGGACGATCCACGCCCCGAAAGCGGCGCGCTGGTGAACCTGTCGGCAGGTTCGTATGACGAACGACGCGTCTTCGTACGGCTGGACAGCGGAACGATCGGGGCAACCGGCTTGAAGGCCTTCGTCTCCTATTCCAACAACCGCGCTGACAACTGGCGCGGTGCCGGGTACGACAAGCGCCAGCATGTGGACGCCAAGCTGCTGCGCGAATGGGGCGACGGCAACCGCGCCAGCATCGCGGTGTCGTACAACGATGCCAGCACATCGTCCTATCCCAGCCCGACGCTGGCAGACTGGAATGCGTCCGGTCGGGGGTTCAACTACGACCGCCGCTACACCCCCGGCAGCACCAGTTACTGGCGCCTGTACCGCAGCCCGTTCCGCAACATCTATTTCGCCGCGCCGGTGCATCTCAAGCTGAATGACCGGCTGACGTTCGACAGCACGGCCTACCTCCAGTTCGGCCACGGCAACTCGCCTTACGGAACGCAGCTGACCACCACGGGCAACTATCTGGGGACGGAGGAACTCACCCAGGCGGTATCGCTGCCGGGTGCCGTCGATGGCGTTGCTACGGTGCTGGGTAACTGGACCGGCAAGCAGGTGCGCATGGGCGACGTCAGCAAGCTGACGCTGCGGGCGGGCGCACACACGCTGACGGCGGGGCTGTGGTTCGATCGGGGTACCGATCGGGTGACGCAATCCTACACGTCCATCGACGACCGGGGCCGTCCGGTCGATACCTGGGGTTATCAGGACAAGGCGATCCGCACCGCCGACGGGCGGTTGCTGGCCTATGAGAACTTCCGCACGGTGATCGTCAACAAGGGCTTCTTCGTGGCCGACAGCATCGCGCTGACGCCCCGGCTGGGGCTGGATCTGGGCTTCAAGGGCGTGAGCGTGCTGCGCAACGGGCGCAATTATCTGCCGGGCCCGCAATCGCGCGTGCGGTTCGACAGTTTCGCCGCCCTGCCGCGCGCCGCCGTGCACTTTCAGCTGGATGACCGGCAGCAGCTGTTCGCCAACATCGCGACCAGCTTCCGTGCGCCCTCCGAATTCACGCTGTACGATGGCTATTACGGCGGCGAGGTTGTCAGCCGCGGCACGACTGCGCTCAAGAACGAATATTCGGTGTCGCAGGAACTGGGCTATCGCTACATCGGGCCAAGCCTGTCGTTCTCGCTGACCGCGTTCCATTACCACTTCCGCAACCGGCAGGTGGCGACGGTAATCGACAACGGCGGCGCGCTGGTGAATTCGACGATCAATGCGGGCAGCCAGACGTCCTACGGCCTTGATGGAGAGATCGATTATCGCCCGGCAAAGGGCATGAGCATCTATGTCTCAGGAGAGTATCTGCATGCCCGGCTGAACGATGACCTGCCGGTGGACGGGGATTACCTGCCGACCAGGGGCAAGCGCGCGGTCGCCAGCCCAAAGTTCCAGTTCGCGCTGGGCACGACTTACGATGATGGCCGGCTGTTCGGCAGCACCGCGCTCAAGTACGTGGGACGCCAGTATTCCACCTTCATGAACGATGAGAGCATCAAGGGCTACGCGACGCTGGACCTTGCAATCGGCGTGCATCTGGCGGGGCTGATCGACGCGCAGCGCATGGACCTGCGGCTCAACGCGATCAACGTGACCAACCCGCGCGTGCTTTCGGGTGTGCAGACGATCGGCAGCAACGCGCTGGATACAGTGGGCCGCAACGGCACCGTCATCGCAGGGGCCGCGCCGACATACTACATTGGCAGCGGGCGGGCCTTCGTGGCGACCCTGTCGCGCGCGTTCTGATGGAGGAGCGTGCGGTCCATCTGGTGCATGGCATGGGCACGGCACTGGAAACGCCGACCTGGCCGGCGATCACCGAGCCCGAGGCTGCGGCGATCCTGTCGCAGTTTCCGGCGGCGGGGCGACTGGCGGGGGTTCGCTGGCATTCGCCCCGGCCATTCTCCGCCGCGGCCATCGTGGCGACGGACAACGGCGAGTTCCTGGTAAAGCGGCATCATCGTCGGCTGCGCACGCCCAGCGCCCTGATCGAGGAGCACGCCTTCATCGCGCACCTGCGGGCGGCGGGAGCGCCGGTTCCGGAGGTGCTCACCACGCACGACGGGTCGGGGGCGGTGGTGCTGGACGACGGGACATACGAGATCCATCGCCGGTCGCCCGGCGCAGATATCTATCGCGACCGGCAATCCTGGACGCCGTTTCTCTCCATGGCGCACGCGCATGAGGCTGGCGCGGCGCTGGCGAGGCTGCATCATGCGGCGAAGGGCTTTGCCGCTCCGGCGCGCGGGCCGCATCCGCTGGTGTCCGGCTTCACGATTGTGCCTGCGCACGATCCTATGGCGGCGGTGGACGCCTACGTCGCCGCCCGACCGGCGCTTGCCCGGTTCCTGGCTGGTCGGCGCTGGCGAGCGGAACTGGGAACCCTGTTCACCGCGCTCGGGCAGGGGCTGGCGGAGCGGCTGGCCGGTGAGCCTCCGCTCTGGACGCATAACGACTGGCATCCATCCAACCTGCTGTGGTCGGCGAATGGCGGGGTCAGCACGGTGTTCGACTTCGGGCTGGCAACGCAGACCTGCGCGCTGCACGATCTGGCCATCGCGATCGAGCGCAGCGCCATTCCATGGCTCGACCTGCTGGACGGTGGCGACATGCATGGCGATGTGGCTGCCGCGCTCGCCATCCTTGGTGGCTACGTGTCGGTAGCGCCGCTGACCGCCATGCAGATCGACACGGTGGTGCGGTTGCTGCCGCTGGTCCACGTCGAGTTTGCGCTGTCGGAGGTCGACTATTTTGCAGGCGTGCTGGAAGACGATGCGCAGGCCATGATGGCTTGGCGGGACTATCTGGTGGGTCATGCTGAGTGGTTCGTTTCGGCACCGGGCCGCGCGTTCCTGAAGCAGGTGGCGAAGGGGGCGGGGCTGTGATGTCGGCGCTGGAGATCTTCGCGGTCGCCGTCAGTTTCCTCGGCATCTGGCTGACGGCCCGGCGCCGGATGCTGTGTTGGCCGGTCAATCTGCTCGCCTGCGCGCTTTATTTTCAGCTGTTCATGAACGTGCGCCTCTATTCCGACATGGTGCTGCAGGCGTTGTTCGGCGCGGCGATCCTCTACGGCTGGATCGCGTGGAAGCGCGGGCAGGACGATAGCGGTGAAGTCGTGGTGAGGTCGCTGCCGGTAGCCCATGCCGCCGCAGGGCTTGGCGCTGGGGCACTTGGCGGTCTGGCGATCGGCTGGCTGACCAGCCGTTACACCGACGCCGCGCTGCCGTGGATGGATGCCATGCTGAGCAGCTTCAGCCTTGTCGCCCAATACTGGACGGCCCGGCGGCAGGTGGCCAGCTGGCTGTTGTGGATCGCAGTGGACATCGTCTACGTGGGCATGTTCCTGTACAAGGGCCTGCTGCCCACGGCGGGTCTCTATGCGGCGATGATCGTGCTGGCGGTGATCGGTTATCGGCGCTGGCGAAAGGCTATGCGCGCATGACGATGTTTTCGGCGGTCCACCATGTCGCGCTGATCTGTACCGATTATGCCGTATCGCGCCTGTTCTACGCCGAGATCCTCGGCCTGCCCGTGTTGAACGAGGTCTATCGGGAGCAGCGGCAATCGTGGAAGTGCGACCTGCAGGTGGGCGACGTGCAACTGGAGCTGTTCTCGTTCCCTGATCCGGCAGCGCGACCTTCCTGGCCCGAGGCGGCTGGCCTGCGCCACCTGGCATTCGCCGTCGCCGACATCGACTCCGCCGTGGCGCACCTTCTGGCGCATGGCGTCGCCTGTGAGCCGATCCGGGTGGACCAGCATACCGGCGGCCGCTTCACCTTCTTCGCCGATCCCGACGGCCTGCCGCTGGAGCTTTACGAGCGCCCGCAGCCGGATTGACAGGCGGCGTTGCGCGGTGGAGGAGGCGGCGATGGAACAGCCGCTATACCGCCGCACGATGACATCGCCCGTAGGCCGGTTGAGCCTCATCGGCGGGGATGTGGGGCTGGTGGCGGTGCTGTGGGAGAACGACCGGCCCGGGCGCGTTCCCCTGTCGGAAGTGGCGGACGCGGATCATCCGGTGCTGGTCGCCACCGAAACCCAGCTGTGCGAGTATTTCGTCGGCACCCGCCGCAGCTTCGATCTGCCGCTGGATTTCCGAGGCACCGCCTTTCAGCGCAGCGTCTGGGCAGCGCTGCTGGAAATCCCCTTCGGCGAAACGCGCAGCTATGGCGAGATCGCCCGCGCGCTCGGCAGTCCGAGCAGCAGCCGCGCAGTCGGCGCGGCGAACGGGCGCAACCCCATCTCCATCATCGCCCCTTGCCACCGCGTGATCGGCAGGAACGGCAGTCTTACCGGCTTTGCCGGCGGGATGGAGGCGAAGGCCTGGCTGCTGGCCATGGAAGACGGTCAGCCACTGATGCTATGACATAAGGCCGATCTACTAATGCCGCCATCACGCCAACAGCAGGAATCCACGCGGGCGGCGCTCAGCCGATTGACACGGCGTTCCAACATGTATGATAACTCTCCTCAATGCGGTACAGCCGTAGGAGCGGAAGCGATGATCAGCCTCGCCAAAGCCGGAGGGAGACCCGAGCGTGTTCGAGAAGACCTACTACGCCACGCACCCTGACATGATGGACGGCGCCAGCAACGAAGACCTGCGCGACCGGCATCTCGTTTCGGGCCTGTTCCGTGATGGTGAGATCGTGCTGACGTATTCCCACGGCGAACGCTTCATCATCGGGGGCGCAGTGCCCGGGGCCGGCGTGCTGGCGCTGCCACCCCATGCCGAACCAGCCAGCGCAGCCGGCCATTCCCTGTTGGAAAGGCGCGAACTGGGCGTGGTCAACATCGGCGGGGGCGAAGGCACGGTGACCGTCGATGGAACCGTGACGACCCTCGCGAAGTACGAGGCGCTTTATGTTCCCATGGGGGCAAACGATGTCGCATTTGCAGGGGAAGGCGCGCGGTTCTACCTGCTGAGCGTTCCGGCGCACAAGGCGTATCCCCTGCGCAAGGTCGGTATGGCTGATGCCAACGTGATGCAGCGCGGCGACCTTGCCGGGTCCAACGAACGCACGATCTACCAGTTGATCCTTCCCCATACCTGCCAGAGCGCTTCGCTGTGCCTGGGGCTGACCCAGCTTCAGCCGGGAAGCGTGTGGAACACCATGCCGCCGCACGTCCACGAACGGCGTTCGGAGATCTACCTCTATTTCGATCTCGAAGATGACGATCGGGTGTTCCATTACATGGGGCAGCCCGACGCCTTGCGGCACATCGTCATGGAGAACGAAGAGGTGGTGATCTCTCCGCCGTGGTCAGTGCATATGGGGGCGGGGACGAGGAACTACACCTTCATCTGGGCGATGGCGGGGGAAAACCTCGACTACGAGGACATGAACGTGCTCGACGTCTGCCAGCTGCAATAAAACGGCGGCACTCACAAAGAATAACGTGCACGATTGAGGGAGAGCGAATTATGCGGATTGTGATGAGTGCACTTGCGCTGGCGCTGGCGGTGCCGGTCAGCGCCCAGACCAGCGTCGAGGTGGAGGACGCGCCTTCTGTGGTGGTCCATGCGGACAAGCCTGCGCCCACGTTTGACAAGCGCATCTTCGGCCAGTTTGCCGAGCATCTTGGCAGCGGCATCTATTCCGGCATCTGGGTGGGTCGGAACAGCAAGATCCCGAATGTCGATGGATACCGCAAGGATGTGATCGATGCCCTGAAGGCGATCCGCGTACCGGTAATCCGCTGGCCGGGCGGATGCTTTGCCGACGAATACCACTGGCGTGAAGGTATCGGCCCGCAGGCGAAGCGCAAGGTCAAGATCAACACGCACTGGGGCGGCGTGACGGAGAACAATGCCTTCGGCACGCATGAGTTCATGAACTATTCCGAGCTGGTCGGCGCAGAACCCTACGTGTCCGGCAACCTAGGCTCGGCGCCGCCGTATGAGATGGCGGAGTGGGTCGAATACATGACCTCGCCCACCGGCTCCAGCCTGGCGCAGGAGCGCGGCGCGAACGGGCGCAAGACGCCGTGGAAGCTGACTATGTTCGGCCTTGGCAACGAGCTGTGGGGCTGCGGCGGCGACATGAAGCCGGAACATGCGGCAGCACTGACGCGGCAGTATGGCTCTTTCGTCAAGCTCCCGGGCGGCCAGAAGCTGATGAAGATCGCCAGCGGCGCGAACTCCGGTGACCTCAACTGGACCGAAGTGATGATGCGGGATGCCGGCGACAAGATCGACGGGATCGGCGTACATTACTACACCATACCCGGCGACTGGAAGGCAAAGGGCGCCGCCACCGGCTTCGACGAAAACGCGTGGGCGCGCACCTTGGCCAAGACCATGCGCATGGAATCGATCATCACCGATCACGCCAAGGTGATGGACAAGTACGATCCGGCCAAGCGGGTCGCGCTCCTCGTCGATGAATGGGGCACATGGTACGATGTGGAGCCGGGCACCAACCCGGGGTTCCTCTACCAGCAGAACAGCCTGCGCGACGCGCTCGTCACCAGTCTGAACTTCGACGTCTTCGCCCGGCATACCGATCGCCTGCGCGGGGCCAACATCGCGCAGATGGTGAACGTGCTGCAGGCCATGCTGCTGACCGACGGCGCCCGCATGGTGAAGACGCCGACATACTGGGTCTTCGACATGTACAAGGATTATCAGGACGCGACAGTCCTGCCCGTCGATGTGCAGTCGGACTGGTACAACAAGGACGAATGGACCCTGCGCGCGGTCAGCGCCAGCGCGGTGCGCGATCCACGCGGCGTGCTCCATGTCGGCCTGACGAACGTCGATCCGCATCGGGAACGCACTGTCACCGTGCGCCTCGACGGGGTTTCCGGAAGCGCGGTCCAGGGGCGGGTGCTGACGGCGCAGGCGATCGATGCGCATAACACCTTCGAAGCGCCTGACGTGGTGAAGCCAGTTGCGTTCACCGGAGCGGTGCTGGCTTCGGGCGTACTGACGGTGACCCTGCCGGCCAAGTCGGTGGTCATGCTGGACGTGCGCTGACGCAGGCAAACTGAAGCGCCGGGCGCCCTCCATCCGTGGCGCGTCCGGCGCAACCAGCTCCTGGATCTTTCGGCAAAGCGCACTTGCACCCGACGGATGACGCATGGTAGCGCTATCTGACAGGCGCAGAGCCGAAGATACCAGGAGATGGATGTGTCGAAAATTCACCGGAGCCTGCCGCTGCTCGCCCTTGCAGCGGCCATTGCGGGCTGTTCTGCCAGTGATCCTGCAGCCACCGACACGCAGGCTGGCAATGAAGCGAAGGCCTCAAAGTATCTTTCGCAGCCGCTGGTCACCGAAATCTACACGGCGGACCCGTCCGCGCATGTGTGGAACGGCAAGATTTACGTCTATCCTAGCCATGACATCGACGGCCCCACGCCCGAGGACGATCTCGGCAGCCACTTCGAGATGCGTGATTATCGCATCCTGTCGATGGATCGCATCGGCGGCCCGGTGACGCTTGGCCCCGTGGCGCTGGACGTGAAGGACGTGCCATGGGCTGAAAAGCAGATGTGGGCGCCGGATGCCGCGTATCACAACGGCACGTATTATCTGTACTTCCCGGCCAAGGACAAGGCGGGCGCGTTCCGCATCGGCGTTGCTACCTCGAAAAGCCCGACCGGCCCGTTCAAGGCGCAGCCGCAGCCGATCAAGGGCAGCTATTCCATCGATCCTGCCGTGTTCACCGACGACGACGGCAAAAGCTACATGTATTTCGGCGGCATCTGGGGCGGTCAGCTACAGCGCAATGTCGGCGGCAGGTACGATCCCAACGGCTCAAAGACCGACCTGCAGGCTGACGACAAGCCCGCGCTGCTGCCCCGCATCGCCCGCATGAGCGACGACATGCTCGAATATGCTGAAACGCCGCGCGAAGTGCGCATCGTCGATGACAAGGGCAACCTGCTGCTGGGCGGCGACCACGATCGCCGCTTCTTCGAGGCGGCATGGATGCACAAGTATAAGGGCAAATACTACTTCAGCTACTCCACCGGCGACACCCACTATCTGGCCTACGGCATCGGCGACTCGCCTTATGGGCCGTTCACGTACAAGGGACGCATCCTGGAGCCGGTAGAAGGCTGGACCACGCATCATTCCATCGTTCAGTGGAATGGCAAGTGGTGGCTGTTCTATGCCGATACCCAGCTTTCCGGCCAGACCCGGCTGCGCAACGTGAAGGTCACCGAGCTGCACTACAACCCGGATGGCACGATCAAAACCATCAACCCCATGGTCCGCTGATGGTGAAAGGGGCGCCCGATCGGCGCCCCTTCTTCATTTCAGCAATCGCAGGGAGATCGCGTCTCCCATCGCCTTGTAACCGGCAGGGTTGGGATGGATCGCGTCCCCGACGTCGTAGGCCGGGTTCAGCCGATCCGGATGCGCCGGGTCGCGCATGACCGCGTCGAAGTCGATCACGGCGTCGAAGTGGCCCGGCTGGCGGATCCAGGCGTTGATCGCCTGTCGGTCGGCCTCGCTCGCTGCCGTCGGGTGGTAGTATTCCATGCCCATGAACGGCAGCAGCGTGCCGCCATAGACCTTGATGCCATGTGCGCGGGCGCGTGACACGATCTGCGCGTAGGCTCCGGTCACCTGCCTGACGAGCGCCGCATGCGCTTCGGGAGAAACCGGGGCATCTTTCGTCAGCATTCCGATGTCGTTGATGCCTTCCAGCAGGACGAGGTGCGTCACGCCCGGAGTTGAGAGCACGTCGCGGTCGAGCCGGGCCAGCGCATTGGGGCCAAGCCCGTCGAGCAGGACGCGGTTGCCGCCGATGCCCTGGTTGACCAAGGCCCGCCGCCCCGCCAGCCGGCGCGCCAGCACGTCGGTCCAGCGGTCGTTGCCATTGGTGGTGGAGCCGCGTCCGTCCGTAATCGAATCCCCTAGCGCCACAATGGCACCGGCGCCGCAACTGCGCACCTCCACGCCGGAAAGCAGATACCAGTGATCCACCGGTGTCGCGGCGGGAAGGGCAGCGTCTCGCGCATGATCTCCGCCGGTCCAGTACGAGGTGGCGCGCGATCCGGGGTGGCCGGTCTGTCGTTCGGGCAGTGCATCGACGTGCAGCGAAACGGCGAGATCGGTGAACGCGGCAAGGGGCATGGCGATGGGATCGGAGAGCCAGTCCGCACCCGCCGGGATGACGACGCTGTCCTTGCCGTCGAAGCGCAGTGGCGCCACTGACTTCGCGTCGATATCGGCCCGGCGAGGGTCAGGGGAACGCGCCAGCGATGCATTGGCGATCACCAGTGGTGTCTCGCCAAAAGCGTTCGACAGACGGATGCGCAACTCGGCTCCGGCTATGGAAGGGCGGACGATCTGGCGCAGGGTAAAGTCGCGGCGGGCAGCTTCGGGCAGTCGATCGTCGCCGTTGACCGGCAGTTGTGAAGATCCCCAGGCGCCGACCCACGGGCATGGGCCCGAAGCGGCATGAGCCATGGAAGACGCGCCAAGCGTCAGAACGGCGGCCAGTATCGTAAGGCTGCGGCGTATGGGCATGGACAATCTACCCCTCAAAAAGAAAGAGCCGGCATGAAGCCGGCTCGAAGTTGGTAGTCGGGAGGGTAATCAGAAATTGGCCCTGAGGCCCACCAGAACCTGACGGCCCGGATAGTAGACCGAGTAGGCGGCGTTGGAATATTCGAAGGTCGTGCGGATCGGCTCGTTCGTGATGTTCAGCACGTCCAGCGTCAGGCGCATGCCATTGTTCAGGAAGGGCAGCTGATAGCCTGCGGAAAGGTCCAGCTGGCCGCGTGCATCCGCACGAAGGTTGGCGCCCTGGATGTTGTTCTGCGGACCGTTCACCGCGATCGACTTGTCGTTCCACACGTAGTTCAGGCTGACCGAGAGGCCGTGGTTTTCGTAGAAGCCCTGAAGGTTATACGAATACTTGGACACGCCGGTGGCAACCAGGCCCGAAGAGGACGACTGGTCCAGCGTGGTGCCATTGGCCGAGAAGCCGAGGCCCTGCACCAGGAAGTCGAGCGGCTGAACCCAGGTCACTTCCAGACCCTTGATCCTCAGGTCAGACAGGTTGACCGGACGGTTGACGGTGATCGGCAGGTCCGCAATCGCGACGCCGGAGGACGCCGCACGGTTGCGCAGAGCATCCTGCTGCGTGGACAGCAGGCTGTCGAACGGAATGTTGAGCGAGCCGAAGCTGGCCTGTGTCGTCTGCGTTTCGGTGAAGCCCTGGATGTTCTTCATGAACGCCGAGATCCCGACGTAGCCGATGCCGCTGGTGTAGATTTCACCGCCGATGTCGTAGTTGTCAGAGGTGTAGGGCGTCAGGTCCGGGTTGCCGGCGCTGGCGACCAGCGCCGAGGGATCGGAGAATGTGATGCCCGGCAGGATCTGCCCTGCGTCCGGACGGGTCATGGTGCGCGATGCCGCAGCGCGCAGCTTGATCCGGTCGGTCAGGTCGTAGGTCAGGTTGATCGACGGCAGGAAGTTCTCGTAGTTGGACTTCGAGGTGATGTCGACGATGGTGGTGCCGACCTGGCTCGGTCCGACGACGACCTGACGGGTGTGCGCATAGCGCATGCCGGCATTCATGTGCAGGTCGCGGCCGAACAGCTGCGTGACGCCGTTAAGCTCGAAGTAGGCGCCCCAGACTTCCTCGTCCATGTCGCCGGTTGCGCCGCCGGTCACCGCGCCGCGGGCTTCGGGGGCGCTGTCGCGATACGATGCGTAGTTGGTCGCGTCCTTCAGAGCATCGAAGTCCGGCACGACGAACGCGTTGTAGCCGACGCTGCCGCTGGCCAGATGGCCGAAGTTGCTGACCGGGAAGGGGTTCAGGTACTGAGAAATGGCGCTGGTCGGCACCGATCCCGTCGCGCCGGTGCATCCGGCCCCGCAGACCGAAAGCTGATAGGCAGGGCTATTGTCGTAGGCGCGGATGGAGCGCTGAGCACGGTCGTAGGCGCCGCCGATCTTCAGGCTGAACTGGTCGTCACCGAACGTGGTGTCGAGGTGCGCGCCCTTGGTTTCGGTGCTGCGGCGAACCAGCTGAATGTTCTGGCGATACCACTGCCAGCCTGCGCCGGGGTTGTTCAGATCGATGTTGGTGGTGATGAGCGGGCGATTGGCCGCGCCGGTATTGTCGTAATAGACGTCCACGCCCGAATTCGGCGCTGTCTGGAACGCGAAAGTCGGCTGTTCGCGGAAGAAGCTGCTCTTCGACCAGTTGACGCTGGCTTCCACCTTGACGGTATCCGACGGCTGCCAGGTCACGCTGGGGTTGATGTTCCAGAACTTGGTGGTCTGCTTGAACAGGCTTGCTTCGAGGAAGAACGACGAGTTGGCGAACGTGCCGCTGGTGACGACGTTGTTGTCATCCACGGTGAGGTCGATCGGGATCATGCCGCCGGTCGCCTGGGCACCGGTGCCTGGGCCCGAGTTGCGGACCTGCCAGTTCATGTTGACCTTGGTGAAGTCACGCTTGGACCGCGCCCAGATGCCGTCGAGGGCAAAGTGCAGCTCGTCGCTGGGGCGCCATTCGAGCGAGGCAAGCGCCGAGATGCGCGAACGATCGCCGGTGGTCAGGCTGTTGCGGCCAAGGCGCGGCAGCAGCGCGGTGCTCAGCTGGCCACGAGTGAGGCCGGACGTCGCAACGACATCCACCGGCTGGCCGGCGACGAGGCCGTGGCCGGCATTGGCCGGGACGGTCGAAGCCCAGTTCCAGTTGTTGTTGCCGGCGTCGGTGCAGCCCGTGCCGCAAGGCAGGTTGCCATCGCCCCAGCCCACGGTTTCGAAGCCGTCTACGCGGGTCTTGGTCTTCACGCCAGCCACGCCGACGAGGATGCCGAAAGTGTCGGTCGTGTGGCTGGCAACCAGCGCGCCGCGCGGGCTGACCTTGCCATTGCTGTCGGTATACTGGCCCTGCGCGACGACAGTGACGTGCGTGCCTTCCTTGTCGAAGGGACGTGCGTTGCGCAGGTTGACGGTGCCCGCGATGCCGCCTTCGAGCGTCGAGGGCGAGGGGCTCTTCTGCAGGTCGAGGCGGGTGAAGAGTTCCGAAGGGAAGAAGTCGAGGTCGACTTCGCGATTGGCGCTGCCGCCATTGGTACCGCCGTCCGACGCCACCTGCAGCTGCGAGCCGTTCAGCAGCACGCGCGTGAAGCTGGGTCCAAGGCCGCGGATGGCGACCTGGGTGCCCTCGCCGGTGATGTCGCGGTTGAGGCGCACACCGGGCATGCGGTTCAGCGTTTCGGCAAGATTGGTTGCGGGCAGTTTGCCGATGTCTTCCGCGAAGATGCTGTCGCCGAAGGTCACGGCATCACGCTTGGCATTGGTCGCGCTCTGCAGCGAGCCGCGAATGCCGGTGACGATGATCTCCTCGGCCGATGCGTCTGCACCATCAGCTGCCTGAGTGGTAGCTGCGGTTTCCTGTGCCTGTGCGGCGGAACCGACAAACGGTGTGAGTGCGGCTGCACCCAGCAGCACGGCACGAACGGTTACGAAATTGCGTCGCATGGTATCTCAACTCCCTCCCAAGCGTCTGCGGCTGATCGTTCCAGCTCGCACGAGGCGCTGTCATTGCTAGCGCTATCATTCGTTCTTTATGCCTGCGAGATGGGCGCGTCAAGAAGAATGATAGCGTTATCTTTTACTTGTAGCTGTAAAGCTTTACGCGCTGGATTTGCCACTTTCCGGGGAACAGGCGGATATGGCGGCCCTGGTGAGTCTGGTCGCCGTTGAGCAGGCGTCCTGCCACCCACTTGCCGGTGGCGTCGTAGTGTCCCTCCCAGGCCGAATCGATCCCCGCCAGTGGCGTATCATTCGCCTTGGGTTTGAAGGTGACGGTGATGCCTTGGCCCGCGACGAGGTACTCCTCCGGGCCGATCTGGATGATGATGCCGCCCGCCGCAGCGATGGCGGCTTTTGCGGCGGAATTCGCCACGTCGGCACCGGGATTGGCGATGGGCTTTTGCAGATCGGCGTAAGAGATAGTGAAGCGGTAAGGGCCGACGTCTCGCATCTCGGGTTCGTAGACCAGCGTTTCGTCATAAAGCTGGCGCGGCTTGAAGCCGACCATGCGATCGGTGCCCTGCGCGTCAAGGATATAGGGCTTGAGCTGCTGAAGGATGCCGTAAGCGTCCTTCAGCGCGCCGGGATCCTCGTCGATGGAATCGATGGAGAACGGCCCGAACCCGATCGCGTCAAGTTGGCCGATCGCATAGAACGCGTTGGCCGGCGCGATGGGATTGTCCGAATTGTGTGCTTCGGGAATGAACAGCACGTTGTCGGGGCGCTTGTAGCGGTCCACGATGTCCACGAAGTTCGGGAAATAGATATCGGGCGCCAGGAAATCGAGGTTCGGCCCGCCCGCCTTCCACACGTCCAGCAGATGCGGCAGGGGTCCGCCGCTGGGGTATTCACCGGGCAGGCGGCCTGGGCGGTTGAGCGCCACGTTGACGTACATCGGTACCGGGTATTGCGCCTTGCCCGCAGCGGCCAACTGGTCGGCGAAGCGGGCGTAATGCCAGGCGGCGAACACTTCGGCGGCAGCGTCTCCGGCGCCGAAAACCTCTTCCCAGGTGCCGCTGGTGCGCGCGCCACGTTCCACCCACAGGCGTTGCATGGCAGGGACAAGGGTGTCCTTGTGGGCGACAAGGTAGTTCATCAGTTCGGCGGGCACTTGCTCACGGAAGGCCGCGTTGGCAGGCGCGCTGTAGTCGCGGGCGACCGGCAGCATGCCGATCTCGTTCTCAACCTGCACCATCAGGACGGTGTTCTGGGTCGCGTCCACTGCCTTGATGTGGGCCATCAGCGCAGCATAGGCACGCTGGTCGGCCTTGAGCGTATCACCGCCGAAAGTGGACAGGATTTCCACGCCTTGGCCATTGGGCAGGGCGGCGCGGGGGAAGCGCTGCTGGTCGCGCTTCACCCAGCTTGGCACATAAGTGGACATGGAATTCTTCCACGCGCCGAACCACAGTATCACCAGCTTGAGGTCGTTGGCCCGAGCCGCCTTGATCTGCGAATCGACCGAGGACCAGTCGAACCGGCCTTCGACCGGCTCGATCAGTTCCCACGACACCGGAGTTATCACGGTGTCGAGGTTCATGTCCTTCAGGCGCTTCCAGTGCGGTTCCATGTAGGTGGCGCTGGAAGCGGCCGAATTGCTGAGTTCGCCCGCGATCATCAGCGTGGGCTTGCCGCCGACGATCAGTTGTTTCGTATCGCCCTTGCTCTCCAGCCGAGGCGCATCAGCATGGGCGGGAGCGAACATGCTCATGGCGGCGGCCAGCATCGACGTGGCCGCCAGTGCGGTGCGTAAGGTCATCCTGTTGCTCCCGGGGATTGGTGTTGCGCGCTCTGATATCGCGGCAGGATCAGGTGGATAGTCGCCAGCGCCACCAGATAGGCGCAGGAAGCGACCAGGAAGATCGGGCCGTAGCTGCCCACCGTTTCCAGAATGACGCCGGCGAACTTGGCCATGAGCATGCCACCCACGGCGCCCGCCAGTCCGCCAAGGCCGACCACCGATCCGGTCATCCAGCGCGGCATCGTGTCACCGGGGAGGGCGTACAGGTTGGCGGAAAACCCCTGATGCCCGGCGCAGGCAAGGCCGATGAGCGCAACCGCCGTCCACAGGCTGGTCGCTTGCGGGGCAAGCGCGATCGGCACGGCGCACAGCGCGGCCAGCAGCATCGCGGTCTTGCGCGCACGGTTCAGGCTCCATCCGCGGCCCATCAGGCGCGAGGATGCCCATCCGCCCGCCACCGAACCGACATCCGCCAGCAGGTAGACCGCGATCAGCGGGGGGCCGAAGTCCATCATCTTGACGCCGAACTGCTTGTTGAAGAAGTCGGGCAGCCAGAACAGGAACGTCCACCAGACCGGGTCGATCAGGAAGCGGCCAAGCATGTAGGCCCAGGTCTGGCGATGGCGCAGGACGTCGCGCCAGCGAACCGGCTGCGCGGGTTCGACCGGGTCTGCCTCGATCCAGGCGAGTTCCTGTGCGGTCAGGGTCTTCTTGTCGCGCGGGCGGCGATAGAAGCCGAGCCACGCGGCCAGCCAGATCACCGTCAGCGCGCCGGTCAAGATGAAGGCCCAGCGCCAGCCCAGCGTCAGTGCGATGACCGGGACGACCAGCGGCGTCAGGATCGCGCCGACGTTCGACCCGGCGTTGAAGATGCCGATGGCCAGCGCGCGTTCGCGCTTGGGAAACCATTCATTGGTGGCGGCGATGGCGGCGGGGAATGTCCCCGCCTCGCCGATGGCCAGCGGAACGCGCGCCAGCAGCATGCCGCTGGTGCTGGTGAACAGCACATGCGCGATGTGCCCGAAGGTCCACAGCGCCACCGCCAGCGCATAGCCCGCCCGTGCCCCGATCCGGTCGATCAGCCGCCCAAAGAAGACGTAGGCGATGCCGTAGCCTGCCTGGAACCAGATCGCGAGGTCGGCATAGCCGCTCTCGCTCCAGCCATAGCGCGACTGCAGTTCCGGCTTGAGCGTGGGCAGGACCAGACGATCGACATAGCTGAGCACTACCGCCGCGAACAGCAGCGCGCAGACGATCCAGCGCACGCGCCCGGCAGGCTTGGCCGGACCCTGTGCAGAGGCGGCGGTGATGGCTTCCACCGTGCTCACCAGTTGTACATCGTGCCGTCTTCAAGCCGGTTCACCGGCAGGAACGCGCGCTTGTATTCGTAGCCTGCGGCCAGTTCCTCGTCGATGTCGACGCCGAGGCCCGGGGCATCGCCCGGATGCATCATGCCGTTTGCGAACGTGTAGGCATGGGGGAACACGGCGTCGGTCTCGGGCGTGTGGCGCATGTATTCCTGAATGCCGAAGTTGGGCACCGACAGGTCGAAGTGCAGCGCCGCGGCCATGCAGACCGGCGACAGGTCGGTGGCGCCGTGGCAGCCGGTGCGGATCTGATAAAGGTCGGCTAGCGCCGCGATACGGCGCAGGTGCGTGATGCCGCCCGCGTGGACCACGGTGGCGCGAATGTAGTCGATCAGCTGGTTCTGGATCAGATCCTTGGCGTCCCAGATCGAATTGAAGATTTCGCCCACGGCCAGCGGTGCGGTGGTGTGCTGGCGGATCAGCCTGAACGCTTCCTGGTTTTCCGCAGGCGTCGCGTCTTCCAGCCAGAACGGACGGTACGGCTCCAGATCCTTGCCAAGCCGACCGGCTTCGATGGGGGTCAGGCGGTGGTGGATGTCGTGCAGCAGGTGCACGTCCCAGCCCAGCGCCTCACGCGCGGCCTTGAAGAGTTCGGGCACGACGCGCAGGTATTTGGACGTGTTCCAGACGTTCTCCGTCGGCAGGTCCGCATCGGCCGGCTCGTAGAAATACTTATCCTTCGACACGCCGTAGGTGGACGCCATGCCGGGAACGCCGCACTGGAGGCGGATCGCCTTGTACCCCTGCGCCTGATAGTCCAGCGCGACCTTGATCGTGTCCTCGATCGTCGTGCCGTTGGCATGGCCGTAGACCATCACGCCTTCGCGGCTGGCCCCGCCGAGCAGTTGGTAGACCGGCAAGCCTGCGATCTTTCCCTTGATGTCCCACAGCGCCATGTCGACGGCGGCGATGGCGGTCATCGTCACCGGCCCGCGACGCCAATAGGCGCCCTTGTAGAGGTACTGCCAGACGTCCTCGATGCGATGCGCGTCACGCCCGATCAGGCAGGGGATGACGTGGTCAGCCAGATAGCTGGCCACTGAAAGCTCTCTTCCGTTCAGTGTGGCGTCGCCGACGCCGGTGGTGCCGTCATCGCAGGTGATCTTGAGGGTGACGAAGTTGCGACCCGGGCAGGTCACGATGACCTTGGCGTCTACGATCTTGGGCATGATGGTCCTCAGGCGATTTCGAGAGTTGCAGTTTGGAGGGCGGCGCTGCTGTTGCCGACCATGATGTCGAAAAATCCGGGTTCGACGACTTCGTGCATGTCCTCGTTCCAGAGGCTGAAGTCCGCCGGGCCGAGCGTGAATTCCACCCTGCGCGTCTCGCCGGGCTTGAGGGTGACACGTCGGAAACCGCGCAGTTCCATGACCGGGCGCGTCACGCTGGCCTCCTTGTCGTGGACGTAGAGCTGGACCACCTCGTCGCCTTCACGGCTGCCGGTGTTCGTCACGTCCACCGCGACGGTGACGGTGCCGGCCGCCGCGATGCGCGGGGCGGACAGGGCGGGCGCGCCGATGGTGAACGTCGTGTAGCTGAGGCCGAAGCCGAACGGGTACAGCGGCGCGGTATCGGTGAACAAGTAGCCGCGCTTGGCAGAGGGCTTGTGGTTGTAGAAGAACGGCACCTGACCCACGTCATGCACCACGGTAACCGGCAGCTTGGCGCCGGGATTGACGTCCCCGAACAATGCCTCGGCTATGGCGGTGCCACCTTCCTGGCCCAGATACCAGCATTCGAGGATGGCGTCGGCCTGCTCGGCCACGGTCGGCCATGAGGGCGGGCGGCCATTGAGCGCGACGACGATCACCGGCTTGCCGGTGGCCTTCACGGCGCGGAACAGGGCGTTCTGCTCGCCAAGGAGATCGAGGTCGGTACGGTCGCCGAGGTGGTTCTTCGCATAGCCTTCGCGGCTGGTCTGTTCGGTATCGCCGATCGCCAGAACAACCACGTCGCTGCCCTTGGCGGTTTCCACCGCTTCCGCGATGAGGGTGCGGTTCTTCGCCGGGTCGGCCAGCAGCACTTCGTTGGCCGAACGGTCCTCGCTTTGGGTGATATAGACGCCCTGCGCGAAGACGACTTCGGCCTTGCCCTTCAGCCGGGCCGTGATGCCCTGCACCAGATTGACGCTGGAACGCGGTTCGGATGAATAGCCGCCAAGGCGCGTGACGTTGGCGTTCGGCCCGATCACCGCGACGCGCTTGTGCGCACCGGCGGTCAGCGGCAGCACGCCGGTGTTCTTCAGCAGACAGATGGACTTGCGCGCGGCTTCCAGGGCCAGTGCCCGCGCTTCTGCATTGGCGGTGAGGCGGGCAGAGGCCTTGGGATCCACTGGCCCGGCCTCGAACATGCCCGCGCGGAACTTTAGCGTCAGCATGCGGCGGCACGCGGCATCGATGACCGAAATCGGCACCAGCCCCTTGCGCACTTGGTCTGCCAGCCCGCGATAGGCCTCGCCATCGGGCAGATCGGTGTCGACGCCGGCATGGAGGGCAAGCCGCGCGGCGCCTTGCAAGTCGGCGGCCAGGTGGTGGAATGTCGCCAGTTCGCCGATGGCGGCGTAATCGCTGACGATGGCCCCGTCGAAGCCCCATTCACCACGCAGAACGTCGTTCAGCAGCCAGCGGTTGGCATGGCTGGGAATGCCGTCGATCTCGTTGTAGGACGGCATGACGGCGGCGATGCCGGTGCGGCGCACCACTTCGCGGAACGGGGGGAAGAAGCTGTCGTACAGTTCGC
Source organism: Novosphingobium gossypii (assembly GCF_050433305.1). Lineage (NCBI taxonomy): Bacteria > Pseudomonadati > Pseudomonadota > Alphaproteobacteria > Sphingomonadales > Sphingomonadaceae > Novosphingobium > Novosphingobium gossypii. The sequence goes on from NZ_JBNPXM010000004.1 coordinate 120,351, forward strand.
GCTTGCCGAGCGGGGCGGGGGCGACGTTGTTGCCGGCTTCGGGCTGCCCATGGCCGGTCATGTGCTTGAGCGTGGCGAAAACCTTGCCTTCGGGCAGTTCCTTGCCGGGCCCCTGCAGGCCACGCACGGCGGCAACGCCCATTTCCCCGCACAGGTATGGGTCTTCGCCGAAGGTTTCCTCGATCCGGCCCCAGCGCGGATCGCGGGCGATGTCCACCACCGGCGACAGCGCCAGCGTGGAGCCGTGGGCGCGAACCTCGCGGCCGATGACCGACTGCACGCGCTCCACCAGCTCGGGATCGAAGCTGCCCGCCATGGCGATGGCCTGCGGAAAGCTGGTGGCCTCTGGCGCCATGTAGCCGTGCAGCGATTCCTCGTGGAACAGCACGGGGATGCCCAGGCCCGTCGCGCGTGCCCATTTCTGGGTAGCGTTGACGAAGGCTATGGTGTCGGCAGGCTTGCGCCAGCGTCCCGTCACTTCGGTGCCGGTGTTGTTCGCCGTGGCCGCGCCGCCCCGGTCGGACGGACGTGCGATCTGGCCGATCCCGTGCGGGTAGGCCGAGCTTGCGCGCGCGGGATCGAAGGCGCGATCGTCATCCATCACGTCGCGCTTGCGGGTGGACAGCGTGATGAGCTGGGCGACCTTTTCGTCCAGCGTCATGCGGCTCATCAGGTCGGCGATGCGCAAGTCCACCGGCGCCCTGGCGTCCTTGTAGACCGGCGCAGCTGCGCGCGCGGCAACGGGCATGAAGGCCAGCAGCGATGCGCCGCCGCTCCAGCCAAGCAGCGCGCGGCGCGTGACGGACAGGGACGAGCGGGCAGTCATGCCGCAGCCCCGGCACCCAGCGTGATTGCAGGCGCGACGTAATGATCGAATGCGCGAGGGCTTTCCACTTACCTTACTCCCAAAAGCCTGTTTCGGCTCGCCTTGTCCTGATTCGCCAAACAGCGTTGCTCAGGCCGGTATTATTGTGATAGCGCTATCTTTCGTGATAACGGCAAAGTTGTCAACCGGATTGGTCAGACAAAATAGAGGGACGGATTGGATGGAGAGGCGATTTTCGCGCACAGGTGCGTTGATGGCGGCGTTGCTGGCTGGCTCGGCGATGGCGTTTGGCGCGGCGCCGGGCACGGCACAGGCCAATGATGGTTACGACTTGTGGCTGTCGCCCGCCGCTGCACCTGCCGCGTCACCTGACATTCGCGTGATCGGCGATTCGGCCACGCTGAAGCTGGCTGCCGCCGAACTTCGCCGAGAACTGACCAGTTCGCCCCTGCCGATCGTGCTGGGCAAGGCGGATGCGCCGGACCTTGCCGGGTTGCGCCTGCCGCTCGCCGGGCTGGGAGCAGAAGGCTATCTGGTCCGCCCGGCCACGATTGCCGGACGCCCGGCGCTGGTGGTGACGGGGAACACGGACGCTGCCGTGCTTTACGGCGCCTTTGCCGCGATCCGGGCGCAGAAGATGGGGGCGGATCTTGCCGCGCTGGATATTAGCTCCGCGCCGAAGGTGAAGCTGCGCGTGCTCAACCACTGGGACAACCTCGATGGCAGCGTGGAGCGCGGCTATGCGGGGCAATCGCTGTGGGACTGGTGGACACTGCCGGACTTCAAGGATCCGCGCTATGCCGATTACGCCCGCGCCAATGCGTCGCTCGGAATCAACGGGGTGGTGCTCAACAACGTCAACGCTAGTCCGGTCAGTATGCGCGAAGACTACATCACCAAGGCCGCGGCGCTGGCGGAGGTGTTCCGACCCTGGGGCATCAAGGTCTACCTCTCCGCCCGCTTTTCCGCCCCAATCGAGCTTGGCGGATTGAAGACCGCCGATCCGCTGGACCCGGAAGTCCGCGCCTGGTGGAAGGCGAAGTCGGACGAGATCTACCGCGCAATTCCCGATTTCGGCGGGTTCCTGGTGAAGGCGAACAGCGAAGGTCAGCCCGGACCGCGCGACTATCATCGCAGCCATGCCGACGGCGCGAACATGCTCGCCGCTGCCGTCGCACCGCATGATGGCATCGTTATGTGGCGCGCCTTCGTCTATGCCGAAACCGATCCCGACGACCGCGCCAAGCAGGCCTATACCGAGTTCAAGCCGCTCGACGGCAAGTTTGCGGACAACGTGCTGGTGCAGGTGAAGAACGGCGCGATCGATTTCCAGCCGCGCGAACCGTTCCATCCGCTGTTCGGCGCGATGCCGAAGACGCCGATGATGCTGGAACTGCAGGTGACCAAGGAATACCTCGGCTTCGCGACGCACCTGGCCTACCTCGGCACCCTGTTCGAGGAAGTGCTGGAAGCGGACACCCGCGCGAAGGGCAAGGGTTCGACCGTTGCCAAAGTTGTCGATGGCGCGCTGGAAGGGCACCGGCTGACCGGCATGGCAGGCGTCGCGAACATCGGGCGCGACAGGGACTGGTCCGGCTCCACGTTCAATCAGGCCAACTGGTATGCGTTCGGGCGCCTCGCCTGGGATCCGACCCTGTCCGCCGAGATCATCGCGCGCGAATGGGCGCGGCAGACTTTCGGCAACGATCCGCAGGTCGTCGACACCGCCGTGGCCATCATGATGAAATCGCGTGAGGCGGTGGTCGATTACACCGGGCCGCTCGGTCTGGCGCACCTGATGGACACCGGCCATCATTACGGGCCGGGGCCGTGGGTCAACGAACTTGCCCGACCGGAATGGAACCCGACCTACTACCATAAGGCGGACCGGGACGGCATCGGCTTCGACCGGACGCGGACGGGCAGCAACGCCGTTTCGCAGTATGCCCCCGCCGTCGCAAGGCAGTTGGCAGACCCGCGCACCACGCCCGAAACCGAACTGCTGTGGTTCCACCACCTGCCGTGGGATTGGAAGATGAAGTCAGGGCGAACGCTGTGGACAGAGATGGTCGCCCATTACGATCGCGGCGTCGCCACGGTGGCGCAGATGCAGGCACAGTGGAACGGGGTAAAGGGCAAGGTGGACGCCGAGCGCTGGTCGAAGACCGCCACCTATCTCGCCATCCAGCACCGTGAAGCGCGCTGGTGGCGCGATGCAAGCCTGGCGTACTGGATGTCGGTGAACGGTCGCGCGCTTCCGGCAGGCAGCGCGGCACCAGAACACGATCTGGCATGGTACAAGGCCCAGCGCTTCCCGCTGGCGCCGGGGCAGGGGCACTGACAAGGCGTAGCGGGTGCGAGGGGGCGGGGCCCTCTCGCACCGGTAGGGCTGCCCGGTTAGTCCAGCTTTACCGTGATGGTCATGTCCAGACGCATGCTGGCGCCGGGCTCCAGCGCGCCGGCGCCAGACAGGCCTGCGTCGCGGTTGAATGCGTCGGGCATCGTGCTGGTCGGTTCCAGGCAGATGAAGTCTTCCCCCGGCGGGGCGAAGACATGCAGGAAACGCTGGCCGGGGGCGGAAAGCAGGACGTCGCCCCCCAGCGCCGCTGAGCCCGTCCAACCGAACCAGCAGTTATCGGTAAGGCGGGCTGTATGGGGCAGGGCGCCCTGCGCAAAGTCCCCGAAGCTGTCGGCAGATGCGGTTTCAGCCGGGATCATCCCCGCATCGTTCAGCCATACGCCATCCGCCCCGAACCGCAGCTTGGCATCCGCAGGCCGCACGAAGTAGGGGTGATGCCCGATCCCGCACGGCATCGGCCCGGCGGAGCAATTGGTGACCTTTAGCAGCACGCGCAGGCAATCGGGCTTCAGTTCGATGTGCTGGGTAGCGGTCCAGTCCCACGGCCAGTCGACGTCGGCGTCATGGGCACAGGCCAGCACGGCGCTTTCTTCCGCCTGGCTTTCCACCGACCATGCCTTGAGCCAGCCCAGACCGTGCAGCGGATGCGCGAAACCAGCGACGTTGCGTGGCAGGGAGTGCTCCTGCCCGGAAAACGTGAAACGGCCATCGGCAATGCGGTTGGCATAGGGCACCAGCGGAAAGCTGGCCGTTTCGAGCGGGTCGGTCGCGCCGTCCGGCGTCGGGCGCAGGATGGGGCGCCCGGCGATGGAGAAGCTGCCGATCGCCCCGCCCAGATGCGGCAGCAGCGTAGCTTCGCTGCTGCCGGAACGCAGGAGGATCAAGCCGCCATCTCCTCCAGCGTGCGGCCGCGGGTCTCGTTCACCAGCGCACGCACGAAGAAGAATGAAAGAAACGCGCTCACCGCATAGAACCCGTAGGTTACCGGCAGGCCAAGGCCTGCCGCCATCGCCGGGAAGCTGACCGAAATGGCGAAGTTGGCGATCCACTGCGCAAAGCCCGACACCGCCAGCGCGGAACCGCGAATCTGGTTGGGGAACATCTCACCCAGCATGACCCACATCACCGGACCCCAGCTGACGTTGAAGAACACGACATAGGCGTTGGCGGCGATCAGCGCGACAAGGCCGGTCTGGTCCGACAGGGTCAGGTGGCCATCCACGAAAGTTCCGCTGGCAAAGCATACCGCCAGTGCGGCCAGCGTCACGGTCATGCCCGCCGAACCGACCAGCAGCAGCGGCTTGCGGCCCAGCTTGTCCACCACCATGACGGTCACCAGGCAGGCCAGGATCGAAAGCGAGCCGGACAGGATGTTGATCAGCAGCGCGTCGCTTTCGGAAAAGCCGACAGACTGCCACAGCACCGCGCCATAGTAGAACACGATGTTGATCCCGACCAACTGCTGGAAAACGGCGAGGCCGATACCGGCCCAGACCAGCTTGCGCAGGCGACCGGTCCTGGGATCCTTGAGGTCGGCAAAGCTCGGGCGATGGTGGTCGGCGGCCACGGCAAGCAGGCTGCCGCGAATGTCGGCGACCATCCTTGCCGCCGTTTCCGCGCCGAAGATGCGGGTCAGCACGGCCTCGGCCTCGGCCTCGCGGCCACACGCGACCAGATAGCGCGGGCTTTCCGGGATCATAAACAGGGCGACAAGGTAGATCACCGCCGGGATCACCTGCATCCAGAACATCCAGCGCCAGGCCGGCAGGTCCAGCCACAGCGGGTCGGTGCTGGACCCGGCGTGGCGGGCCAGCGCCCAGTTGGCGACGAAAGCGCCGGTAAGGCCGGTGATGATCATGATCTGCTGCAGGCTGGAAAGCCGTCCGCGGATCGAGGCCGGCGTGACCTCGCTGATGTAGACGGGCGCCAGAACGCTGGCAGCGCCGACGCCTACGCCGCCGACCAGGCGGGCGATTATGAACAGCAGCGATGACGTGGCGGCACCCGCACCCAGCGCACTGATGACGAACAGCGCGGCGCCGATCATCATCACGGTGCGGCGGCCCCATACGTCGGCGAGACGCCCTGCAACGAAGGCGCCGATGGCACAGCCGATCAGGATCGCGCCGACGTTGAGACCGGTGCCCAGCTTGGACAGGTCGAACGCCTTCTCCAGCCCGTCCTGCGTGCCGTTGATGACGCCGCTGTCGTAGCCGAACATGAAGCCGCCGATTGTCGCCACCGCGACGATCATGGCGACGAAGGCCATGTTGACCTTTCCATCGTAATGCACGGACGCCTGCGCGCCACTCATGTCAACCGCCGCCATTCAATTCAGTCCTCTTCCCATGTCCTTGTGCGTGCGACTTTGTGCCTGCGACGTCTCGCTATATCGCCGGGTGTATCGGCGGAAGGCCCGGAACGTCTACCGTAAATGTGAACAGATCGCCCGCGTGAGGCTGCGCTGCAAGTTCTTCTCCCGACAGGCCTTTGCGGGCTGTCGTGGCGTAGACGGTGCGCAGATCGTCACCGCCGAACGCGATCTTGGTGACGTTGGCAACGGGCAGCCCGATACGTTCGATAAAGGTGCCGTTCGGCGCAAAGCGGGCCACACCCCATCCGCTGAACAGGCCGACCCAGACCACGCCGCTGCTGTCCACCACCGGCCCGTCGGGATAGCCCATGCCCTCGGGCACGCGCGCGAAAAGGCGGGCCTCTCCCGGCTGGCCGTCTGCCTGAACCGGCGCGGCGAGGATGGCGCGCTCCAGCGTATCGACCAGATAGACGGTGCGGCCGTCCGGCGAGAACGCAGGGCCATTGGTGATGACCATCGGTTCGGGCGACAGTGCCGTGCAGCTACTGCCGTGCAGGCGATAGTAGCCGCCGCTGGGCGCTTCCTCGGCATTGTCCATGGTGCCTAGCCAGATCGAGCCGTCGGGATGGACGGCGGCATCGTTCAGCCGGTTGCCTGGAACGTCCGGTTCCACCGCGTGAAGCAGGGTGAAGGTGGTGTCCTCGAACCGGTGGACACCCGCCTTGGCGCCGACCAGCAGCGCGCCGTCAGCCAGCGGGACGACCCAGCCGGGTTCCTCCGGCGCCTCGGTGCTCTCCAGCGTACCCGTTGCCGGATCAAAACGATGCAGCCGATGCCCCTTGATATCGACGAACCACAGGCATTTGCGCTGGGCGTCCCAGATCGGCCCTTCGCCCAGCGTGGCGCCGACGGTGACAGCGACTTCGGGCGTTCCGATCAGGGCCATCTCAGCGCCAGCCGGCATCGACGAAGTATTCGTGCCCGGTGCACATGCGCGCTTCGTCAGAAGCCAGGAACAGGGCCAGCGCCGCCACGTCCTCCGGCTGGATGCGCGCCTTGAGGCACTGTGCGTCGAGGATTTCCCGCTCGCCTTCGGGGGTGTACCACTTTTCCTGCCGGGGCGTCTGGACGTTGCCGGGAACGATGGCGCACACGCGAATGTTGCGCTCACCCAGTTCGCGGGCCATTGCGCGGGTCATGCCCTCGATCGCGGCCTTGGCAGTCTGGTAAAGCGAAAGCTGGTCCAGCGCCAGATGCCAGCTGATCGATCCGAAGTTCAGGATCACGCCGCTGCCCGCTGCTTCCATGTACGGCACCGCGGCCTGCGCGGCGAAGAACAGGTGGCGCAGGTTCACGGCCATGCGATCGTCCCAGTATTCGGGCGTCACATCTTCCAGCGCGTGGCGGTCGTCGTTGGCGGCGTTGTTGACCAGCACGTCGAGCCTGCCAAGCACCTCGTTCGCAGCGGCCACTTGGGCCTTCACGAAATCGAGATCCTTGAGGTCGCCCGCCACGAAGCGCGGGGTGAAGTCCACCTGTCCGTCAAGCGACGATACCAGCGCCTGCGAAGGTTCGGCGGCGATATCGACGAAGAAGACTTTCGCCCCCTGCCGCGCGAATGCCTCTACCAGCGCGGCCCCGATGCCGGATCCGCCGCCCGAGACGAACACGCCCTTGCCGACAAGCGATGGATAGCGCGCCACCTGGATCGCGGGCGCGGGAGTTGCAGTGGTCAGCATGGTGTTCCTTCGAAAGTCGGGCGGTCAGGCAAGGGCGTCGGCGCTGCCGACAAGGCCCCGCCGGGCCAGATTGCGGTAGAGCGCGGCAATGCCGGTTTCCCAGGCAGGTGCATCGCGCGAGGTGGTGACAGTGTTGACCAGCGTGCCAAGCCGGTCGCTGGAAATGGCCACCACGTCGCCTACCTTGTGCGTGAAGCCGCGACCCGGCGCATCGCGGTCCTGCGTCGGCGCGAAGAGGGTGCCCAGGAACAGCACGACGCCATCCGGGTACTGGTGTTCCGAAAAGCACTGGCGCAGCAGGTCGAGCGGCGGGCGGCTGATTTCCGACATCCGGCTTTCGCCTTCCAGCAGGAAGCCTTCAGGTCCGTCGATCCGCAGCAGCACCCGCGCATCTTCGACATCGGCGATGGTGTAACCGGCGTCGAACAGGCGCACGAACGGGCCCACCGAACAGCTGGCGTTGTTGTCCTTGGCCTTGCCCAGCAGAAGCGCCGAACGGCCTTCGAAGTCGCGCAGGTTCACGTCGTTGCCCAGCGTTGCACCCACGGCCTTGCCACGGGCGTCGGACAGGATGACCACCTCGGGTTCCGGGTTGTTCCACCCCGAATCCGACCGCACACCGATCTCCGCGCCCGACCCCACGGTGGAAAGCACCGGCGACTTGGTGAACACTTCCGCGTCGGGGCCGATGGCGACTTCGAGATACTGCGACCACATGCCGTCCTCGATCAGAGCGGCCTTGAGCGCCATGGCTTCGGGGCTGCCGGGGACGACGGCACGGATCGAACCGCCGATGCGTTCCTCAAGCCCGCTGCGCACGGCCTGCGCCTTGTCGGCATCACCGCGCGCACGTTCCTCGATCACGCGCTCCAGCGCCGATACCGCGAATGTAACGCCCGCCGCCTTCACGCACTGCAGGTCGATGGGGCTGAGGAGGGTGGCAGTAGCCAGAACCTCTTCCGCCGGACCGAGCGCAAGCCCCCGGTTCGCTTCGAAGCTACCGGTGTCAACGAGGTCCGAAACGGTCGCCGCAACGCCACTCATGTCATAGGCGATGCCGCGGCTCAGCAGTACCGGGGTTGGGCCTTCGCCCAGATCCAGACGGCCCAGAAACAGGCCTTCACGCCAATCGGTCGGAAGCATGGAGAGGATATCGGTCATATCAGGCATCCGTTCTCTTTATGGTGGAAGCTGTGCAGGCTAGGCGTTCGCGTCCATTATTGGCCCCCGGTTCGCTTCGCGTGATGGGAGCGCTATCACAATGTGATGCAATGTCAATGCGGGTCGCCGCATTGTGCAACGTCGAACCCGCATCACCGGCTTCAGTGGTTATGCCGCGGCGTCCTTTCCGCGATGCGTCGGTACTTCACCGCCATGTCCATGACCGCGCCGTCTGCCATCTGGCCGGTCTTTTCACGGAAGAGTTCCTCCCACGGCGTATGGCTTTCGGGCACTGGCGGGGGTGTCTCGGTCTTGCGGCGGGCGATCTCTTCATCATCGACCAGCGCGTTGCAGGTGCCGGCGTGGATGTCGATGCGGATGGTGTCGCCGCTCCGCAGCCATGACAGCCCGCCACCGGCTGCGCTTTCGGGCGAACAGTTGAGGATCGATGGGCTGTCCGATGTGCCCGACTGGCGGCCGTCCCCCAGCGTCGGCAGCCACTGCACGCCTGCGCGGATCAGCGCGTCGGGCGGCTGCATGTTGACGACTTCGGCCGAACCCGGCCACCCCTGAGGCCCGGCACCGCGCATGACCAGGATGCAGTCGGCGTCGATCTTCAGCGCGGGGTCGTTGATGCGGTGGTGATAGTCGTCGCCGCCCTCGAACACGATGGCTCGGCCCTCGAACACGCCTTCGGAACCGGGGCGCGACAGGTAGCGGTCGTGGAACTCCGTGCTGATGACAGAGGTCTTCATGATGCCGAAGTCGAACAGGTTGCCCGACAGGACCAGGAAGCCGGCCTTTTCGCGCAGCGGCTCGGCAAAGGGGCGGATCACCTCACGGTCGCGCGCTTCGCGGCCTTGCAGGTTTTCAGCCAGCGTCTCGCCGGTCACGGTCAGGCAATCTTCGGCCAGCACGCCCGCCTGCTGCAGTTCCCACATGATCGAGGGCACGCCGCCGGCGCGATGGAACCGTTCGCCAAGGAAGCGCCCGGCGGGTTGCATGTCGAGGATGAGCGGCAGGTCGTAGCCATGCTCGGTCCAGTCGGAGGCGGTCAGTTCGACGCCGGCATGGCGGGCCATGGCCATGATATGCGGCTGCGCGTTGCTGGACCCGCCGATCGCGCTGACGACGCGGATGGCGTTGAGGAAGCTATCGCGTGTCAGGATGTGCGACGGGCGCAGGTCTTCATGCGCCATCTCGACGATGCGGCGACCGGTTTCGTAAGCGTACTGCCCGCGCTCCCGATAGGGCGCGGGGATAGCCGCGCAGCCGGGCAACGACAGGCCCAGCGCCTCTGCCACGGCGTTCATCGTGGAGGCGGTGCCCATGGTGTTGCAGTGGCCCGCAGAGGGCGCACTGTCGCAGGCGCGCTGGAGGAATTCCTCCTCGTCGATCTCTCCGACGGCCAGCTTGCGGCGGCTGCGCCAGATGACGGTGCCCGAACCGACGAGGTCGCCTTCGTGCCAGCCGTCAAGCATCGGGCCGCCCGACAGGACGATGGCGGGAATGTCCACCGTGGACGCAGCCATGATTTGCGAAGGCGTGGTCTTGTCGCATCCGGTGGTCAGCACCACGGCATCGATCGGGTAGCCGTAGAGGATTTCCACCAGACCCATGTACGCCAGGTTGCGGTCCAGCGCGGCAGTGGGGCGGCGGCAGTTCTCGAAGATGGGATGGACCGGAAATTCCATCGCGATGCCGCCCGCGTCCCGGATGCCGTCGCGCACGCGCTTGGCGAGGTCCAGATGGATGCGGTTGCAAGGCGACAGGTCGCTGCCCGACTGCGCGATGCCGATGATCGGGCGGCCCGACCGAAGTTCGGCAGGCGTCACGCCGTAATTCATGAAACGCTCCAGATAGAGCGCCACCATGTCCGAGCGTGCCGGATCGGCAAACCAGTCCTGAGAGCGGAAACGGCGCGGGGCGGGCGTGTCCATCGCGATCAACCCAGCTTGAGGGTGCCGTCGATTCGGCGCGGGGCGTTCCACGGGTTGCCGTCCCGCAGGCCTTCCGGGATCAGGGCGGTGGGCAGGTTCTGGTAGCAGACCGGGCGCAGGAAACGCTCGATCGCCATAGCGCCGACAGAGGTAGTCCGCCCGTCGGAGGTGGAGGGGAACGGGCCGCCGTGGACCATTGCGTGGCACACCTCGACGCCGGTAGGCCAGCCGTTGACGAGGATGCGGCCGACCTTGCGTTCCAGCACCGGCAGCAGCTTTGCCGCGGCCGGTTCGTCCTCGGAGTCGAGGATCAGGGTGGCAGTCAGCTGTCCTTCGAGCGCGGCGATGACCTGCTGCGCTTCTGCCATGTCGGAGACGGTGACGACGAGCGAGGAGGAGCCGAAGACTTCCGCCCCCAACGCCGGATCGGCAAGGAAGTGCGCCGCCGTGGTGCGGAACACCGCGCCCTGCGCCTGGTAGGGGCCGGTAGGCTCTGCACCGCGCGCAAGCGTAGTGACGGCGGCGTGACCCGCCAGCGCGTCGACACCTTCGACATAGGCCGAATGGATGCCGGGCGTCAGCATGTCCTGCGCGGTGCTGGCGCCCATGGTCGCCGCGGCGGAAGCGAGGAAGGTGTCGAGATCGGGGCCGTCGATGGCGATGACCAGGCCGGGGTTCGTACAGAACTGCCCCGCGCCCATCGTCAGCGAACCGACGAAGGCAGCGCCCAGTGCTTCGGCCCGTGCGGCAAGGGCGGCGGGAAACAGCACGACCGGGTTGATCGAACTCATTTCGGCATAGACGGGAATCGGTTCCGCCCGCGCGGCGGCGGTGCGGATCAGGGCCATGCCGCCGGGGCGCGATCCGGTGAAGCCGACGGCCTTGACACGATGGTCGGCAACAAGCGCGGTACCCGCTTCGCGCGTGGCGGGAAGATAGGAGAACACGCCGTCCGGCAGATGGCACAGCGCCACTGCACGCTGGATGGCGCGCGCGACCAGTTCGCCGGTGCCTGGGTGGGCGGAGTGGCCCTTGACGATAACCGGACAGCCCGCCGCGAAGGCCGATGCAGTGTCTCCACCGGCCACAGAGAACGCAAGCGGGAAGTTGCTGGCTCCGAAGACGACCACCGGGCCCAGCGCCACCTTACGCGTGCGCAGGTCGGGACGGGGCAGAGGCGCGCGGTCCGGCAGCGCCGGGTCGAGGATCAGGCCAGCCCAGCTGCCTTCGCGCAGCACCTGCGCGAACAGGCGCAGCTGGCCGGTGGTGCGCCCACGCTCACCTTCCAGACGCGCACGGGGCAGGCCCGTCTCTGCCATGGCGCGTTCGATCAGAACATCGCCGATGCCGACGATCTCGTCTGCGATGGTCTCAAGGAACACGGCCCGCGTCTCCGGCTCGGCTTCGGCGAAGGCGATGGAGGCGGCATCGGCAAGGGCGCAGGCCCGCTCGACTTCAGCAAGACCGGCAGTGGCGAAGCGGGGTTCGAGCGCGTCTCCGGTGGCGGCTGCAACGGCGGTGTAGCCGGTTTCGGTGAAGGCTTCCTCACGCCCGATCAGCATGGCTCCGGTGATCATTCCTGTATCCTCTCGATAGTGGGCGGCCCCACCGTTGTCGTTGTATACGCGGCGCTATCCATGGCAGCTGCACGTTGGGCAAGGCTAGCTCCACCCATTAATTGATAGCGCTATCTTTCAGGATGAAACTTGTCAATCGCCTCATGGTCGTAGGGCGTATCGCACAGGCTGTCACTGCCCTGCGCCTGCGGGTAAACCATCGCACAGGTTGACCCCTCTTGCCATCTTGCCCCACACCGGCGCTGCTGCCGGATCGCATCGGCGGGCAAAGGATGGAGATGACGATGACCGCAGCGGACAATTCAGTGGTGCTTGACGAGGCTGGTCAGGTCTTCATCCTGCCGATCGTGGATGACGCGGCGGGCCGCGCCTACTTCCGCCGGGACGACGACGGGTATCTCGTTCTCACCCATACCGAAGTGCCTGAAGAGTTCGGTGGCCAGGGCATCGCTTCGCGCCTTGCACGAGGCGTCTTCGACATTGCGCGTGAACGCGGTTTGCGGCTCGTGCTCAGGTGCCCGTTCATGTCGGCATGGTATGCGCGGCACCCCGAATATGGCGATGTCGTGGCGGGCTAAAGACGCTTTGCGGAACGGCGCCCGACAACGGAAAATTAGGGAATAATCGTTAACCGTAATCCCCGGGGGCGCAATGGGCGTGCCGGGGACGAAAGCATGAGTGCTGTTGGATGGGACCGCTGCGACGCCGTGCTGGTGGTCGAACTGGAGCGTGCCGTTGCAGAAACGGGCAGCACTCTGGAAGCCTTCTGGCAGGCGGCGTCTTCGGGGTGGGCCCTGCCGCTGCGCGCGCTGACGGCTTCTCGCGATGGTGAGGGCCTGCGCCGCAATCTGGTTGCGGCGTCGCTGACGGCACCGGGGCGGCTGGCCTACTGTTCCGAAACGCTTGCATCGGTGACCGAATGGCGTCGGCGCGGTGGCCGGGTGGCGCTCGTTTCCGGACACCGGCAGTCGGTGGTCGATGCGGTGGCCGCGCATCTCGGCGTGTTCGACGAAGTGCACGGCCAGCTCGATGTGCTGGACGCGCGCCGCGATCACCTGACCCGGCTGTTCGGTCATGGCGGCTATGCGGAACTGGGCAACGATGTCCCGATCGAAGGGCTGCGGAATGTCCTCTCAGGGGTCGCTCTGGGCCTGCCGCAGACGGCAGACCCTGATGCGCGCAAAAGCCGGATGCCTGCGCATCTGCGGCTGCTGCGTCCGCACCAGTGGCTCAAGAACCTGCTGATCTTCGTGCCGATGATCGCTGCGCATGACCTGACCTTGCAGACTGTAGGCGGGGCGCTGCTGGCGTTCGCGGCGTTTTGTCTCATCGCGTCCAGCACATACATCCTCAACGATCTGCTCGATCTCAGCTCCGACCGCGTCCATCCGCGCAAGCGCAATCGCCCGCTGGCATCGGGCGCGGTGGACCTGCGGCACGGTACGCTGATGATGCCTGCGCTGGCGCTCGCCGGCGCAGCGCTGGCGCTGCTGTCCGGCCCCAAGCTGCTGGGCATGCTGGCGCTCTATTTCGTGGCGACCACCGTCTATTCATTCAAGCTGAAGCGTATCGTCGTGATCGACATCTGCATGTTGGCGGTGCTTTACACGATGCGCATTCTGGCGGGTAGCGTTGCGGCGGATGTGCCGTGCTCGGTCTGGCTGCTGGCGTTCTCGATCTTCTTCTTCTTTTCGCTGGCCGCAGTGAAGCGCCAGGCCGAACTGATCGACGGCATCGCGTCCGGGCTGGTGACGCTGCACGGGCGCGGATACCGGGCGAGCGACCTGTCGGTGGTAGGCAACATCGTCACCGCATCGGGCATGGTGTCGGTGATGGTGCTGGCGCTCTACACCAATTCCGCGCCGGTCATGCAGCTCTACAGCCGCCCCGAGATGCTGTGGGGTATCTGCCTCGTGTTGCTGTTCTGGAACAGCCGCGTTGCCATCCTGACCCAGCGCGGGGAAATGCACGACGACCCGCTGGTCTTCGCCGCCTGCGATCGGGTAAGCCAGCTGTGCGGCGTCGCCATCGTCGGCCTGGCCATGGCAGCCGCGCTGCTGTGAGCGGTGCCGCGCTGGTCCTGCGCTATACCCTGTTTGCCGTGATCGCGACGCTGGCGAACCTGCTGGTGCAGCGGCTGGTCCTTGCCGCCGCCGCACTTGTGTTGCCGATACCGCATGCGCTGGCCTACGTCGGTGCACTGGGTGCCGGGACCATGGCAGGGCTGGTGCTCAAGTATGTTTTCGACAAACGCTGGATCTTCGACGATCGCGCTACCGGGCTGAGCCACCACGGCAGGCAGTTCTCGCTCTACGTGCTGATGGGGCTGGCGACGACGGTTGTGTTCTGGGGCACCGAGACCGCGTTCTGGCTGGCCTTCGGGACGACCGTAGCCCGAGAGACAGGTGGCGTGCTGGGGCTTTCGGTCGGCTACGTCATCAAGTATCGCCTCGACCGCCGCTTCGTGTTCTCTACCGATACGGCGGGATTGGGGGCCGTCTGATGCTGTTGTCCGGTTGGGGACGGTTTCCGCGCGTGGAATGCCGCGTCCATCGTCCTTCCACGCAAGAGGCTTTGCGCGCGCTGGTCGGCACGCAGCCGTTGATCGCGCGCGGCAACGGGCGCGGTTACGGCGACTGTGCGGTGAACGCCGCGGCCACGATCGACATGCGGCGGTTCAACCGGATGCTTGCCTTCGATGGAGCGGCGGGTGTGCTGACAGTGGAAGCTGGTGTGCTGCTGGCAGACGTCATCAATGCCTTCCTGCCGCGCGGCTGGTTCCCTTACGTCACGCCGGGCACTCGGTTCGTCACGCTGGGCGGGATGGTGGCTGCCGACGTCCACGGCAAGAACCACCATGGCGAGGGCAGTTTCGGCCGCTATATCGAATGGCTCGACGTGATGGACGGGCAGGGCGAGGTGCGGCGTTGCAGCCGTACCGAGGAACCCGAACTGTTCGCCTGGACCATCGGTGGGATGGGCCTGACGGGGGTGATCCTGCGTGTCGCTTTCCGACTGCGCCGGGTGGAGAGCGGCTGGATCCGCCAGACCACGCTTCCGGCCCGGAATCTCGACACGGTCATGGCCATGTTCGAGGATCATGCCGATGCCACGTATTCGGTGGCATGGATCGACTGCCTGCGCGGCGGCAGCGGTTTGGGTCGCTCGGCATTGATGCTGGGCGAACATGCAGCGCCCGGTGATCTGGACGCGGCCCGGCGGGCGAATCCGTTCGCAATCCCGCGCGGGCGGACCCTGCGCGTGCCGTTCGATGCGCCGCAGTTCGCGCTCAACCCGCTGAGCGTTCGCGGTTTCAACGCGATGTACTACCGCCGCGCGGTGGCGGGGAAGGGGGAGTCGCTGGTCGGCTGGGCGAGCTATTTCTATCCGCTCGACGCATTGGCGGACTGGAACCGGATTTACGGTCGACGCGGCTTTGCGCAGTTCCAGTGCGTAATCCCCACTGAGTCCGCGCGTGCCGGACTGACCGCTTTGCTGCGCGAGATCAGCGCCAGCGGGCAGGGCTCTTTCCTGGCGGTGCTGAAGCGGATGGGGGCAGAGGAAGGGCCCGCATCGTTCCCACGCGAAGGCTATACGCTGGCGCTGGACTTTCCGGTCAAGCCGCGCACGCTGGCATTGATGGAGCGGCTGGACGCCATCACCCTTGACCATGGCGGGCGGTTCTACCTTGCCAAGGATGCGCGGATGAGCGCCGCCACGTTCGCGCGGTCCGATCCGCGCCACGCCGATTTTCGTGATTTTCGCGAACGCCGCGATCTGGCCGCGTTCCGCTCTGCCCAAGCAGAAAGGCTGCAACTGTGAGCACTTCCGTCCTGATCATCGGGGGCCGATCCGACATCGGGCTTGCCCTGGCCCACCGCTATGCCGCCGCCGGATATGCCGTGCAGCTGGCGGCGCGCAACGCGCAAGGGCTGGCGGCGGATGCTGCTGATATTGCGTTGCGGCATGGGGTGGAAGCGACCCTGCACGAACTGGACATTCTGGAAGCCGAGACCTTCGCGCCTTTCGTGGACGGCCTGCCGGTTCTGCCGAATGTGGCGATCTGCGTCGTCGGGCTGCTGGGTGAACAGAGCGTGTCGCAGCAGGATCCCACCGTCGCGGCGCGGGTGATGCGCAGCAATTACGAAGGTCCGGCCCTGATTACCGGCCTGCTGGCGGACCGTTTCGAGGCGCGCGGTACAGGCACATTGGTAGGCATCAGTTCGGTTGCCGGAGAGCGCGGACGTGCCAGTAACTACGTCTACGGTTCCGCCAAGGCGGGGTATACCGCCTTCCTGTCCGGCCTGCGCAACCGGCTGGCGAAGACCGGGGTTCATGTCGTCACCGTCATCCCCGGCTTCGTGCGAACGCGCATGACCGAAGGGATGGACCTGCCGCCGCGCCTCACCGCCGAACCTTCCGAAGTCGCAGCAGCGGTCTTCAACGCCACGGAAAAGCGGCGCGACGTGGTCTACGTCAAGCCTGTCTGGCGCCTTGTCATGGCCGTGATCCGCGCGCTGCCGGAACGGGTGTTCAAGAGCACCAAACTGTGATCCGCTGCCGCTCTGCGCTCGGTGAACGGCTGGGCGGCAGCAGGCCGCTGCTTTTAGGCGTCATCGTGGTTGGCTGCCTGCTGGCCCTGCTGTCCGCCATCCGGTTCCAGGCGCCCGAACTGCTGGGTCAGCACAAAGTGCTGACCGACTTCGACGCATTCTACATAGCCGGCCTTCTGGGTAGAGGCGGGCGCGTTTCGGAGGCCTATCATCTGGCCTCGCTGATCGCCGCGCAGAAGGTGGCCTACGGCACCACCAGCTTCATGCCCTGGACGTACCCGCCGCCATTCACGCTGGCGATGCAGTGTCTGGCCGCGCTTCCGTTGGGAGCGGCGTTCCTGCTGTTCTCCCTCGGCAGTTTCGCGCTATATCTTCGGGTTCTTTCCCGCATCGCCGGACAGTGGCTACCCGGCGTCGTGGTCGCGGTCACCCCGGCCATTATCCTGAACTTGCGGACCGGCCAGAACGGCCTGCTGATCGCGGGAGTGATCGGCGCATTCCTGCTGGCGTTCCGGGATGGCCGCAAGGTGGCGGGTCTGCCGCTGGGGCTGCTCATCATCAAGCCGCATCTGGCCGTGGGCGCCGGGCTGCTGGTGCTGCTGCACCGCCGATGGTCCGTGGTTCTGATCGCCGGGGCGGTGGGGCTGGTGTTGCTGACGATTTCGACCCTGGCCTATGGTCCTGCCGTATGGGGCCATTTCCGGGACGCCGTTACCGAAGCAGCCGGGTTTCTGGCCGCCGGATACTACCAGTTTTTCCGCATGAACTCCATCTACGCCACCGCGCATAGCCTGGGTGCAGGCCCGGCAGCGGCAATGGCGTTGCAGATCTGCGGCGCGTTCGCGGCACTGGGAACTCTGGCGTATGCATATTTCAAGGGCATCCCCTTCAACCGTCTTGCAGCACTGGCATGTGCGGCTTCCGTCTGCGTCAGCCCTTACGGCTACGACTACGACCTGACCGTACTGGGCGTGGGTGCCGCGTTCGTGATGCCGGATATTCTGGAGCGTGCCACCACCGGGCAGTTCCTTTCGCTGTCGGCTTTGATGTGGCCGGTTTGCGGGTACGGCATGGCCTGGACGGTCATTGCGAGCCGCGACGATGTGGGGTCCGGCGTGACGCTGGACGGGTCAGATACGGGCGTTGCCCTGATCGCGCCGGCACTGTTCGTGCTGTTCTGGCTGACCTTCCGCGTCCTTTCGCAGCCCCGCCCGGCGCACAATGCAGCACCTGTTTAATCTGACAGTCTCTCCCGACCCATCCGCTCGCTAGTCTCCATCGCGCGGCTGCACTTCGGTGCAGTGGCGGGAGCGCCCGGCCCGATACGATCAGGCGCCTGATGGGAGAGAGTGATGATCCGTCACGTCGTGATGCTCAAGTTCAAGGCGGACGCCGATCCGGCCAAGATCGACCTGTTCATCGAAGAGGTGAAGAAGCTTTCGCACCTCAACCGCGAAGTGCGCGATTACAGCCATGGCCGGGTCGTCCACACGCGCTTCCATTCGGGCGACTTCGATTTCGCCAACTGCTGCGACATCGACAGCTACGAAGCGATGGAGCGCTACATGTCGCACTGGTCGCACTTGCGGATGACGCCGTTCCTGCCCGACATCCTGGAGAACATGATCTCGTTCGACTGGGAAGTGGACTATCACGGCCCCGCGTTCGACGAAAAGCTCGCCGCCGAAGAGGCCGAGCGGGAGAAGGCGCGTGTGCTCAGGGTCCATGAAGATCCCGCAAAGGCCTATGTCCCCGAAGTGCGCGGCCAGACGCGCGAACGTGCGCGCGAGATGTGCGCCATCGCCGGCGTGACCCTGGCCGAGGACGAGGAGGAGATCATCGGTTCGGTCTGGGCACCCAACCGGATCATGTTCGTGACGCCCGAGGCGGGGACCGAGGTTCCGAAGGGTTCGCCGATCCATATCGGCATCACCGGCAACTGGCTGACCGGCCCCGCCGTCCCCGGCGGTGATGCGCCCGCCTGGTAGCGGGGCCGCCTGATAACGGGCCAACTGCCGCGACGTCGCCCATTGAGAGAGGATAACCGCCGTCATGCTCGTACTTGCCGGACATCTGAAAACTTCGCCACATCTTGTCGCAGACCTTGCCGCAGCGCTGCGGGCGCTGGTGGAGCCGACCCTGCGGGAACCCGGCTGCCTTGCCTATCACTTCGCGCTCGACGATCCGGCGGCAGGGACGGTTCTCGTCTACGAACGCTGGAGCGACGAAGCGGCGCTGGCTGCGCATCTGGGGCAGCCCGCGGTTCAGGAACTGCTGGGGGGCTGGGTAGACCGGATCGACATATCCGGCGTGCGCAAGTTCGACGCCGCCAACGAACGGGGCTTCACCGACTGAGCAGAAGCTGAATCGGGCGCCGGGAGACCCGGTCTTGCCCGCGCGGGAGAGAGACAATGATAAACCGCCGCATCGTACTCGCATCGCGCCCGACCGGGGTGCCCGTGCCGGACAACTTCCGCATCGAGGAAGTCGAACTGCCCGCGCTCGAAGACGGGCAGGTGCTGCTGGAAAACCGCGTCTTCGCCATCGATCCCGCCGTTCGCGGCATGCTGGACGACGTGAAGAGCTACCTGCCACCGGTGCCGCTGGACGGTTTGATTCCGACGATGGTGCTGGGCCGCGTGGTCCAGTCGCGCAATCCGGACTTCAGGGAAGGCGACTATGGCCGCGCCTTCATTGGTTGGGAGACGCATTCGGTGATCGCGCCCGGCAGCGTCGGGTTCGAGAACGTGCGCGTGGCCGACGACCTGCCGCTCACTGCCTATATGGGCGCCTGCGGCTGGTCCGGCATCACCGCCTACGTCGGCCTCAAGCGCTATGGAGAGATGCGCGCGGGCGACGAAGTGCTGGTCAGCGCTGCGGCAGGCGCGGTCGGCTCGGTTGCGGGGCAGGTGGCGCGGCTGTCCGGCTGCCGCGTCGTCGGCACCGTGGGATCGCCGGAAAAGGCGCGGCACATCGTCGAGGATCTGGGTTTCGACGGGGCGATAGACTATCGCGCCGCCGCCGATCTCGACGCCGAGATCCAGCGGCATTTCCCCAACGGCATCGACCTCTATTTCGACAATGTCGGCGGCGTCACGCTGGACACCGTGCTGCCCCGGATGAAGGCGTTCGGCCGCATCCCGGTCTGCGGCATGATCGCCAACTACAATCACCAGGCGGACCCCTACCGCGTGCGCAATTTGTGGCAGGTGCTGGTCAACCGCATCACCATGCGCGGTTTCCTGGCCTATGAAGCCGCCGACATGCTGCACGAGGCGGAGGAGGCGCTGGCGAACTGGGTGCGCTCTGGCCAACTGACCGCAACCGAGAACGTCGCGACCGGCCTCGATGCGACACCGGATGCCTTCATCCGCCTCATGTCGGGCGAAACCACCGGCAAGACGCTGGTGCGGCTGGACGACCGGGTATCGACCCTGCGCGACTGGAAGGCTCCGGCCCATGTCTGACGGCGCGCTGGCAGCCCTGATCGACAAGGCGCGGTTGACGGATCTTGTGGCCGAATACGCCAACCTGCTGGACTGGATCGACTGGCAACGGCTGGACACGGTGTTCTGGCCAGATGCGACGTTCGACTTCGGCATGTTCAAGGGAGACTTTGCCGCCTACCGCGCCTTCGTTGCCGAACTGGAGGAAGGCTATGCGCGGCGTCTACACATGTTCGGACTGCCGTCGATCTGGCTGACGGGAGACACCGCCCGGATCGATGCGACATGCGCCATCGTGTGCCGCACCGATGCGCCGTCGCCGGGAATCGATGACACGTTCTGGGGCCGATACCTGCTGACCGCGCAACGGCGCTCCGGGGAATGGCGGCTGTCTACGCTGACGTACGTGCTCAACCTGTTCGACCGGGTAGACCGTCAGGCGGACGACCGGGACATGCCGATGACCTTTGGCGACCACCTTGGCCCTGATCACCCGCTGGCAGCGGCATCGGCGGCGTGAAAAGAAAAATGGGAGACGGACGATGACGGAAGACAGCAGGTGGGATCTCGAAGCGGACGTTGTCGTTCTCGGTTCGGGCGGGGCGGCGATGACGGCGGCGATCGCGGCGCACGATTTCGGCGCCAGCGATGTCGTTATCCTGGAGAAGAGCGGGATGGTGGGCGGCACCACGGCGATGTCGGGCGGCATGCTGTGGATCCCCAACAACCCGCACCAGATCGCGGCGGGGCTGGAGGATACGGACGAGGATATCGTCGCCTATCTCGATGCACTGGCACCCGGCGCGCTCGATCCCGATACGCTGATGGCGTTCATGGAAAACGGGCCGGAGATGATCCGCTATCTGGCCGAAAAGACGCCGGTGCGCTTTCACGCCTATGCCGATTTCCCGGATTACCAGCCCTACCTGCCGGGCGCCCGGCCTGATGGCGGGCGCTCGCTGGATAACGAGGCGTTCTCCTTCGACCGGCTGGGCAAGTGGGCCACACGGGTGAACCCCACGAAGATGGCCTATCCGGTGCGCGGCAGCCTGATGGAGGCGATCAACGGCACGCTGGACGAAGCCACGCTGGCCGAGCGCGAGGCTGGCGACTATCGCGGGCTGGGGCAGGCACTGGCCGGATCGCTGTTCAAGGCCGTGCTGGATCGCAACATCCCGGTGGAGTTCGAAAAGCGGGCGCGCAAGCTCATCAAGGATGGCGACCGGGTGATCGGCGTCATTGCCGAAAGCGCGGACGGCAGGGACTTTCGCGTGCGCGCCCGTCGCGGCGTGGTCATCGCGACAGGCGGGTTCGAGTGGAACGAGGCGCTGGTTCGCACCTTCCTGCGCGGTCCCCTGACCGGGCCTGTCAGCGTGCCCGAGAACGAAGGCGACGGTTTGCTCATGGCGATAGAGGCGGGCGCGCAACTGGGCAACATGCAGCACGCATTCTGGCAGCAGAGCGTGCTGGAATTCAAACCCCAGCACCGCGACGCCAAGCCCAACTACATGCTGGGTTCGGACGAGCGTGCGCGGCCCGGCGCCATCCTGGTGAACCGCGCCGGCAAGCGCTTCGTCAACGAGGCGGCCAACTACAACGCGATGGGCAAGGCGCTGCACGCCTTCGACGCGGGCAACCATTCCTACGCCAACCTGCCGTACTGGCTGATCATCGACCAGCGCTATCGCGACAAGTATCCCACATT
This sequence comes from Novosphingobium gossypii, assembly GCF_050433305.1. Classification (NCBI taxonomy): domain Bacteria; kingdom Pseudomonadati; phylum Pseudomonadota; class Alphaproteobacteria; order Sphingomonadales; family Sphingomonadaceae; genus Novosphingobium; species Novosphingobium gossypii. Next base: position 141,971 of record NZ_JBNPXM010000004.1, read on the forward strand.
CAACACCCAGCCCGGATCGCCGCCGCCCTCCTACATGCTGCAGGCCGACACGCTGGAGGAACTGGCGGACAAGGCCGGGATCGACTCGCAAGGTCTGGTCGCCACCGTTGCCCGTTTCAACGACATGGTACGCAAGGGCCACGACGATGACTTCAATCGCGGCGATAATACTTATGATAACTTCTACATGTGGGGCGATGCCGCGTTCGATCCGCCTTACCGCACGCTAGGCGTCATCGACCAGGGGCCGTACTTCGCGGTGAAGATGGAATCGGGCGCGCTGGGAACGGCGGGCGGCCCGCGGACCAATGCCGACGCGCAAGTGCTGGACTGGAGTGGCAATCCGATCCCCGGCCTCTATGCAGCGGGCAACGCCATGGCGGCGGTGCTGGGTGAGGGGTATGGCGGCGCGGGCGGCACGCTGGGACCGGGCATGACGTTCGGCTACATCGCCGGGCGGCATCTCGGCAGGTACATCCCGAACCATTGACAGGGGCCGCCCGCCTTTACAGACCACTGCTCCCGCCTTACGTCCTCACCGGGATTCGAGGCGGGAGCTGTCACGTTGGTTGGTATGAAGGACGCCTTCGTGGCGGTGGACTGGGGAACGACCAACCGCCGCGCCTATGTGATCGAAGACGGCGCCGTCTTCGCCGACCAGCGTGACGACATGGGCATCCTGTCGGTTCCGGCAGGCGGATTTCCTGCCGAAGTCGCCATGCTGCGCGAACGGCATGGCGGATTGCCGCTGCTGCTGGCGGGCATGATCGGCTCCAACCGGGGATGGCATGACGCAGGCTATGTCGATGCGCCTGCATCCATGGCTGACATCGCCGCGCGCCTCATCCACCCCGAGCCGGATGTCGCCATCGTTCCCGGCGTCCGCCGCGATCGCGACGGGCGGCAGGACGTCATGCGCGGAGAGGAGGTCCAGCTGCTGGGTGCCATCGCCGCAGGTCTTGCGCCTGCCGATGCGCTGCTGTGCCAGCCGGGCACACACGCCAAGTGGGCCATCATGAAGGCAGGCGCGCTGGCCGATTTCACCACCGCCATGACAGGCGAACTGTTCGCCATGCTCAAGGCCCATTCGCTGATCGGCAGCGAGATGGCCGGCGCGGTCGATGCCGATGACGAGTTCCGCAAGGGCGTGGAGGCGAGCGCCGACCGTGATCTGCTTTCCGCGCTCTTCGGCGTGCGCGCTGCGTCGGTCCTTGGCGCCCGCGCACCGGGAGCGGCAGCCGCCTACGTCAGCGGTCTTTTGCTGGGCGCGGACTGCCGCGCCCGCGTGGCACCGGACCAGACCGTCCACCTGCTCGCCGATGGCCTTCTTGCCCGGCTTTACTCCAGCGCCATCGCCCTTGTCGGCGGCAAGCCCATCGTCGTCGACAGCCATGCGTCTTTCGTCGCGGGCATCGTCCAAATCCGGGAACTGACATCATGATCGACCTTGCCACCGCCCTTGCGCAGCTTCCCCTCGTCGCCATCCTGCGCGGCATCCGGCCCGACGAGATCGAGGCCGCTGCGGACGCGCTGGTGGAGGCGGGTTTCCGCCTTATCGAAGTGCCGTTGAACTCGCCCGATCCATTGGCCAGCATCGAAAAGCTGGCCCGCCGCGTGGGCGACCGGGCGATAGTCGGCGCGGGCACGGTGCTGACCGTGGATCAGGTGGCGCAGGTCCACGATGCAGGCGGGGCAATGATCGTTTCGCCCAACACCGACGTCGCGGTGATCGCGGAGAGCGCGCGGCGCGGCATGGTTTCGCTGCCGGGCTACTTCACGCCGACCGAGGCTTTCGCGGCGCTGGCGGCGGGGGCCAGCGGCCTCAAGCTGTTCCCGGCGGAAGCGGCGACCCCTGCCGTCATCAAGGCCCAGCGCGCCGTGCTACCCCGCAACGTGCCGCTGCTGGTCGTGGGCGGCATCTCGCCCACCAACATGGCTCCGTGGCGCGAGGCGGGGGCGGATGGCTTCGGCCTGGGTTCAGCGCTTTACAAGGTCGGTGCCACCGCACAGGAAATCGCCGCGAATGGCCGTGCTTTTGCGCAAGGCTGGGCGCAACTGCAGGCCGGATAAGCCGACAGCGCCGCGCGTAAGAATGTTTTTACGCGCGGTAACAATCTTTCGAGTTCAAACCGGCTTCGCATCGCGCTAGACCTCTTCTCAAAAGGAGAGGTTCAATGACGCATTTCGATTTCGCTCTGGGCGAAAACGCGGACATGATCCGCGAAACCACTGCCCGTTTCGCCGCCGATCGCATTGCTCCACTGGCGGCCGAGATCGACGCGAAGGACTGGTTTCCGCGTGATCTATGGCCGCAGATGGGCGAACTGGGCCTTCACGGCATCACGGTGGAGGAAGCGCACGGTGGCCTTGGCCTCGGCTATCTGGAACATGTCGTCGCGCAGGAGGAAGTGGCGCGCGCTTCGGCGTCCATCGGCCTGTCCTATGGCGCGCATTCCAACTTGTGCGTCAACCAGCTGCGCCGCTGGGGCAATGACGAACAGAAGCGCAAGTACCTGCCCCCGCTGATCTCGGGCGAGCATGTCGGCAGCCTTGCCATGTCCGAAGCGGGCGCGGGATCGGATGTGGTCTCGATGAAGCTGAAGGCCGAACGCAAGGGCGATCGCTACGTCCTCAACGGCACCAAGTTCTGGATCACCAACGCGACTTATGCCGATACGCTGGTGGTCTACGCCCGCACCGGCGAAGGATCGCGCGGGATCACCACCTTCATCATAGAGAAGGGGATGACGGGGTTCTCCATCGGGCAGAAGATCGACAAGGTGGGCATGCGCGGTTCGCCCACTGCGGAGTTGGTGTTCGATGATTGCGAGGTTCCCGAAGAGAACATCATGGGCCCGCTGAACGGCGGCGTCGAAGTGCTGATGAGCGGGCTGGATTACGAACGCACCGTTCTGGCCGGCATCCAGCTTGGCATCATGCAGGCCTGCCTCGACGTGGTGCTGCCGTACGTGCGTGAACGGCGGCAGTTCGGCAAGCCCATCGGTGCGTTCCAGCTGATGCAGGCCAAGATTGCCGACATGTACGTCGCGCTCAATTCGGCGCGCGCCTATGTCTACGCGGTTGCCCGTGCCTGCGATGCGGGCCGCACGACGCGTTTCGATGCCGCAGGGGCCATCCTGCTGGCCTCGGAGAACGCGATGAAGACCGCGCTGGAAGCGGTGCAGGCGCTGGGCGGTGCCGGTTACACGAAGGACTGGCCGGTTGAGCGCTACATGCGCGATGCCAAGCTGCTGGACATCGGCGCGGGCACGAACGAGATCCGGCGGATGCTGATCGGGCGGGAGCTTGTCGGCGTATGAACGATCCGGCACCCGGCGTGCCGCGCCTCAGGTCTGCGCTCTTCGTCCCGGCGGACAGGCCCGACCGCTTCGCCAAGGCAGCGGCCAGCGGCGCCGACGCGCTGATCCTGGACCTTGAGGATTCGGTCGCGCCCGATCGCAAGGGTTATGGACGCGCCGCTGTCGCCGAATGGCTGGCGGGCGAAAGGAAAGTGCCGGCCTTCGTGCGGGTCAATCCGCTGGACGGCGGCCTGATCGACGCCGACCTTGCAGCGGTGCTGCCGTGCCGCCCCGACGGCCTCGTGCTGCCCAAGGCGGAAGGCGCGGCCAGCGTCCATGCCCTCGTCGCCATGCTGGGCGCAGAGGCCTTGCCGATCCTGCCGATCGCCACCGAAACCCCCGCCGCGATCTTCCAGCTGGGCACGTACGCCACCGTCGCGCAGCATCTGTGCGGCCTGACCTGGGGGGCGGAAGACCTGCCCGCCGCCATCGGTGCCGCCACCGCGCGTGAGGCGGACGGCAGCTACACTGCTCCTTACGAGATGGTGCGCAGCCTGACGCTGTTCGCCGCCCATGCCGTAGGCGTGGCTGCGGTGGAGACCGTCTTCCCCCGCATCGACGCGCCCGATGCGCTTGCCGCCTATGTTGCCCGTGCCCGGCGCGATGGATTCACCGGCATGATGGCGATCCATCCCACGCAGGTCGCCACGATCAACGCAGGCTTCACCCCCAGCGCAGTGGAACTGGCGCATGCCCGCGCGGTCATCGCCGCCTTCGCCGCTGCGCCGGATGCCGGGGCGCTCAAGCTGGACGGGCGGATGATAGACCGGCCGCATCTGGTGCAGGCCCGTCGCATCGTGGCGCTGGCGGAGTAGTGCGCCTGTTTCCCCTTTGGCTGGTTTGACGTAGCGGCATCGCGTCTTTACCGGCTGGCCGCATGATCGCCCTGCTTTCTCCCGCCAAGACGCTCGACTTCGATCGCGCGCTGCCGCCGCTCGATGCCACCGTGCCGCACTTCGCCGAGGAAGCGGGCAGCCTTGCCCGTTCGGCGGCGAACCTGACGCAGAAGAAACTGGGCGAACTGATGCACATCTCGCCGCGCCTCGCCAAGCTGAACGCAGACCGCTTCCGCGATTTCGCCGATCTGCCCGAGCGGCAGGCGCTGTTCGCCTTTGCGGGCGACGTCTACACCGGCTTCGATGTGGATACGCTGGACGAAGCGGGCGTGATCTTCGCGCAGGACCATATCCGGATGCTGTCGGGACTTTACGGCCTCCTGCGCCCGCTCGACACTATCCGCCCCTACCGGCTTGAGATGGGCACGCGCTGGGCGCCGCGCCACAAGAAGCTGACCGACTGGTGGGGCGACCGCATCGCCGCCCTGCTGCGCGCGCAGGTGGAGGAGGAGGGCTCCGGCGTCGTCCTCAACCTCGCCAGCCAGGAATACTATGCCGCCGTCGAGGGCCGGCTGCGGGGGCTGCGCATGATCGAGGTGGAGTTCCGCGAACCCGGCCCGAACGGTCCGCGCTTCGTCAGCTTCAACGCCAAGCGCGCGCGCGGGATGATGGCGCGCTGGCTGTGCGAGCATCACATCACCGACATCGAAGCAATGCGTGGGTTCGACAGCGACGGCTATCGCTTCGATGCATCGGAAAGCGCGCCCGATCGCTGGCGCTTCATGCGGGGCTGAGCGCCACCGCCGAAAGCTCAGGAACCAGCGGCCTTCTCTTCGTCCAGCAGCCGCTTCCAGCGCGTGTCGAGGGCACGCGCGCCTGCTTTTCCAGCCTTCGATACCAGCGAAACCCCACGCAGGGCCAGATGGTGGCCGCCCAGCAGGCGGCCCGAAATGCTGTAGCCGACGTCATAGAGCGCGACGTCGCGATGAACCTTGCCGTCTACCAGAAAGCGGGTCGTGACCAGCACCGGCAGCTTGGCGTCTCCGCGACTATCATCGGGCAGTTTCGCCCCATTGCGGGCCTTCTTCAGCGCACGGTCGAACCATTGCGCTTCGATACGCGGCTCGCCGGTGGTTTCTACTGGCGCCAGCCCCAGCGCGGCAGGGAAAGCGATGGTCTGCCCCTGCACCGTCTGATCGGCGGAAGCGGGCTTGAGCATCAGCTTGTCATCGTCCGATCCCGTCGCCAGCAGGACGAGCGCGGCAGCCTTGTCGGCTGCCCGGTCGGCCTCGGCCACGCGGGTCGCCTCGCTGTCGTTGCGCTGGCTCCAGGAATTCCAGAGCGTCAGCCCGGAAATCGTCACCGCGATCACCGTCAGCACTTCACCCAGGGTGATCCATCGGCGGCGGATGGCGGCGGCTTCGACGGCGCGCGCTTCGGCCTTGGCGGCCTTTGATGCGGGTTCGGGGGAATCATCCTTCACGCAAAGGATTCGAACATTTGCCGCGCCCCGCGTCAAGGCCGCGACGACCGGGGCACCAGTCGTCGCGACCGCTGCCGGTGACAGGGGGCAGGCAGAACCTGATCCAATGGCAGCGATCGCACTATCGGATGAGGAGCCCGGCGATCCCATCCCGATTAAATGGAAAGGTGATTCCCCACCGTGTCCTTGCAATGGGTTTGCTGCGAACATATAAAGAACATATGTCGCAGCCATCGATCAAGGATCGTCTTGAAATTCTCGCCGACGCGGCCAAGTACGATGCGTCCTGCGCGTCGTCCGGCACGGCCAAGCGGAACAGCCGGGACGGGAAGGGAATCGGCTCAACCGAAGGGATGGGCATCTGTCACGCCTATGCCCCTGACGGGCGCTGCATTTCACTGCTCAAGCTGTTGCTGACCAACCACTGCATCTTCGACTGCCATTACTGCATCAACCGCAAAAGCTCCAACGTGCGCCGGGCCCGGTTCACGCCGCAGGAAGTGGTCGATCTCACTCTCTCGTTCTATCGGCGCAACTATATCGAGGGGCTGTTCCTGTCCTCCGGCATCGTCAAATCGTCCAGCCACACGATGGAACAGATGATAGAAGTGGCTCGTATCCTTCGGGAAGAGAACGATTTTCGTGGATATATCCACCTCAAGACCATTCCGGAGGCCGATCCCGAACTGGTGGCGCAGGCGGGGCTTTGGGCAGACCGCGTATCCATCAACGTGGAATTGCCGACGACCATCGGCCTGGCCCGGCTGGCACCCGACAAGAACGGCGCGACGATCGAAGGTGCGATGGGCAAGCTGTCGGGCGCGATCGTGGAGGCGCATGATGCGCGGCGGCGGTTTCGCAAAGCGCCGCAATTCGCGCCTGCCGGACAATCGACCCAGATGATCGTCGGCGCGGATGGGGCAAGCGATTCCGAGATCGTCGGTAAGGCGAGCACCCTGTACGACCGCTTCAGCCTCAAGCGCGTCTACTACTCCGCCTTCAGCCCGATCCCTGAGGCAAGCGCCGTTCTCCCGCTCAAGCGGCCGCCACTGATGCGGGAACATCGGCTGTATCAGTCGGACTGGCTGATGCGGTTCTATGGCTTTGCCCCGCGCGACGTGCAGCAGGCAGCGGATGCAGACGGCATGCTGCCGCTCGATATCGATCCCAAGCTGGCGTGGGCGCTGAAATTCCGTGAGAGTTTCCCGGTCGATCTCAACCGCGCTCCGCGCGAAGCGATGCTGCGGGTGCCGGGGCTGGGAGTGAAGGCGGTGGACGCGATTATCGTCGCGCGGCGGCATCGCACCATCCGGATGGAAGACCTGGCGCGACTGACGGTATCGGTCCGCAAGCTGCGCCCTTTCGTGGTCACGGTGGACTGGCGCCCCACTTTGCTGACGGATCGGGCGGACCTTCGCGCGCGGCTCGCTCCGCCGGCGCACCAGATGGAACTGTTCGCGTGATCGCCGCCGCTCTGGCCGAGCCTGACGATTTCGAGGAATGGCGCGCCGAAGCGCGGCGGCTGGCTGCGGCGGGGGTGGCGCCTGAAACGGCCGCATGGAGCGACGGCGACGGAACTGCTGATCTGTTCGCGGCGCCGCCGCCAGCGTCTTCGATGGCGGAACCTACCGGGCGCGAGGTGCGGGCGAACCGCGCCTTCATCGACCTTGCCCGCAGCGTCATCCTTCATTCCGATCCCGTCCGCCTTGGCCTGCTCTATAGCGTGCTGTGGCGGCTGCAGACGCAACCCCGCCTGCTTGACGACGTAGCCGATCCCGATGTGGTCGCGCTGGAGCGGCTGGCCAAGCAGGTTCGCCGCGACATTCACAAGATGCGCGCCTTCGTGCGTTTTCGCGTCGTTGCCGACGAAGACGGCGTGGATCGCTATGTCGCGTGGTTCGAACCCGAGCACCGCATCGAGCGCGCCAATGCGGAGTTTTTCGTCAACCGGTTCGCCAGCCAACGCTGGTCGATCCTGACCCCGCGCCTGTCGCTGCACTGGGATGGCGCGGCTTTGCTCGAAGGTCCGCCCGCCACCCGCAGCGATGCGCCGACCGAGGATGGCGTGGAGGAACTATGGTTGGGATACTATCGTTCGATCTTCAACCCGGCGCGGCTAAAGGTGGGCATGATGGTGAAGGAAATGCCGCGCCGCTACTGGAAGAACCTGCCCGAGGCGGGCCAGATCCCCGATCTCATCGCCGGGGCGCACCGAAGGGAAGCCGCGATGATCGCCACCGGCGCCAACCTGTTCGAAAGCGAACCAGCCCCGGCGTCGCTGGCCGCCGTGGCAGAAGGCATAACGCAGTGTCGCCGCTGCCCCATCGGTTGCAACGGCACCCGCGCGGTAATGGGCGAAGGGTCGTCCAGCGCCGTCCTGATGATCGTTGGCGAACAGCCGGGTGACAACGAGGAACGGGAGAACCGCCCCTTCATCGGGCCGGCGGGGCAGTTGCTGGACCGCGCGCTGGAGGAAACCGGCATCGAGCGGCAGCGCGCCTATGTCACCAATGCGGTAAAGCATTTCAAGTTCACGCCGCGCGGCAAGCGCCGGTTGCACCAGACACCCACCGCAGGGGAAATCGACATCTGCCGCTGGTGGCTGGACGGCGAACGCGCGCTGATCAAGCCAAAGGTGGTGCTGGCGCTGGGCGCAAGCAGCGCTCGTGGACTGCTCGGTCGCACCCCGGCGATCGGACGTGAGCGTGGCAGCGCCATCGCCCTGCCGGATGGAACCACGGTGTGGTTGACAGCGCACCCAAGCTATCTGTTACGGCTGGACGGAGATGCCCGAGAGCGGGAACATGACCGCTTTGCACAGGATCTTGCGGGCTTGTCTCAGTTGCTCAGGGCTGGCTGAGCGTCAGCCTGCGGCAGCGTAGGGCTTGCGGTTGACGGTGACGCCATCGAACGCCAGACGCTCCACTCCCGTGTGAGTCAGCTCAGGGTCTTGAAGGTTCAGATCAGCGTTCCGGATCGTGATGTCGTGAATATGTGTCTGGCCCGGATTGGGGCGGATCGTACCGAACGCGCCGAAATTGCCCCTTATGCCGTCCAGAACGACATTGCGGACGACTGACTTGGGCGGCTGATGTCCATCGAGGTTGCGGTACTGACTCCATGGCTCGATCGAGAGGATGGTTCCGCCTTTATTTTCGAGGGTTATGTTGCGTACTTCAACGTTCTCGTAAGTCTGCGGCGTGTCTGGGCGCAGTTTCATGCGCAGGAGGACGATGTCGCCGGTCACTCGGCAATCCTGCATGGAGACGTTGCGAACGATAGTGGCTTCGCTGCCGCAGGCGAGGGCGTGGTGCCCCCGGCGGAAATGGCATCCGACGATGCGCAATCCATCCACTGGCGGGCTGCTGACGTCCTGCAGGGCACGCGGGCCTTTCGATCCCTTGGCCGCGATGCAATCGTCCGTGACGGAGAAATAGCAGCCGTCGACGGTAACGCGGCGGCAACTATCCACGTCGATCCCGTCCGTGCTGGGAGCCTGTCGATAATCGTCGGGAACCTCGAAGCGGGCACGCCGCACGAGGACGTTCTCACAATCATAAAGGTGGAGGTTCCAGAACTGGGAATCCTTGAACGTGACGCCTTCCACCACCACTCCGCGCGAGTTCTCGATCAGGGCCAGCCGGGCGCGGGGCAGACCCAGGTTCGGGAACTCATTCGGGTTGGGCGCGGCGTTGCGCAACGCCCAGAAACGATCCCAGATGGGCCGCCCGGCTCCATCCAGGGTGCCTTCACCGGAAATATGAAAGCCGTGGCACGCCTTCGCGTTGATGAGCGCCGGGGTGAACGATGGCTCGAAATGCCCTTCGATCCGGGTGCGTTGCGGCGGGAAATGCGTCATGTCGGTGGTGCAGCGAAGCACCGCGCCACGGTCGAGGTGCAGGTTGACGCCGGGCTTGAAGAACAGCGCGCCACTGACGAAGACGCCTGCGGGCACCACCACCGTTCCGCCGCCCTCATGCGCGCAGGCATCGATGGCGGATTGGATCGCGGCGGTGTTGACCATGGCACCGTCAGCCACGGCGCCGAAGCGGGTGATGGGCACCTTGCGGCTTCCTTTCGCTTGCGCGGGCAAGGCTGCGGAAAGTGCCAGCGGCGCACCGAGGAGCGCCGTGGTGACGTGACGGCGCGTGGCTTGTGTGATGCCCATCGTGTCTTCCTTCTCAGGCGTTGGCGCGGCGTTCGGCCTCAAGCTGCTCTAGCGACTTGCCCTCGTTCCGGGGGGCCCACAGCGCGCCGATGAGGCCGCTGATGACGAGGAAGCCGGTGAGAATCCACGCCAGGTTCGTGAAGCCGGTCGCGTTGAGCATCGGCACGAAGAAGCTGAATACGCCCAGCGCGATGCGCACGATAGCAAAGCACAACCCTTGCGCGGTGGCGCGAAGGGCGGTGGGGAACTGCTCCGAACTCCACAGCTGGAAGAAGCTCTGCGCGCCGAAGCCGCCGCCGAACTGCAGCAGGAAGACATGGACGAGAGCGACCGGAATGGTCAGCGGGAACACGGCCAGCAGCGCCATGCCAACGACCTGGATCAGCGCGGAGATGATGAACAGTGTGCGCTGGTTCACCTTGTCCGAAAGCTTCATGAACACGAAGTAGACCGACAGCATGGCGACGAAGAACGAGATCGCCTGAATCGCGACGCTTTGCGCCTGGGTGGCCGCGCCGACGGTCCGAAGGATGTAAGGGAAGAAGAAGCCGTTAGTGCCCGCCCACAGGTTCCAGAACCCGTACATCCCCGCGAGGCCGAGGATCGAGGCGAGGTAGCGCCCCTTGAACAGCGACGAGAGCGGCGGCGGCGCGGCTTCGGATTTCTGCGCTTCGACCCAGCGCTCTGATTCCTTCATGCGCGAGCGAAGCAGGGTTAGGCCCAGCGCGATGACGACCAGATGCGCAAAGACGATCCGCGCGCCCAGCACGCCCAGCGACGTGAGCGCCAGACTCATAAGCAGCACCACGACCGGGCCGAGATACCACAGGCCCTGTGCCACGCCCGAATGCTTGCCGCGGCGGTCATCAGGCGCCTGCTCTGCGATCAGCGACCAGCTGGCGGGAATGTCCGCGCCCACTGCAAGGCCCACGACGAGGAACCCGGCGACGATCATCCACGGCGCGACCGCGAAGACCAGCATCGACATGCCAGCCGCGTAGATCAGCATGTCCCACTGGTATATCTTCTTGCGGCCCAGCTTGTCGCACAGCCAGCCACCTACGAACGCGCCCACGCCCGCGCCGATGGCGTTGGGGCCGAAGGCGGCGATCAGGCCGACGAAGTCGTTGGAGAGATGATAGGTTTCCTGCCACAACGCCAGCGCGGCAGAGCCCGCGACGATGGATCCTGCGTCGATGTAGTTCGCAAGACCGGCCAGGATCGTGTCCCGCCAGTTGTCCTGCTCTTTGCCGCCGCTCATGCCTTCCACTCTCCCGCAAGTATCGTTCTGTCTATCTCGGTTATCCGTGTGGCGCCGGTGAGCGCCATGGCGACCCGCATCTCGGCCTCTATCAGCCGCAGCATCCTGGCCACCCCCGCCTGTCCATCGGCAGCGAGGGCCCAGGCCCATGCGCGGCCCAGCAGCACGCCCTTCGCCCCAAGCGCGAGCATGCGCACCACGTCGAGGCCGGAGCGGACGCCGCCATCGGCCAGCACCGTCAGCCGGTCTCCCACTGCATCCACGATGGGCGGCAGGGCGCGGGTGCTGGACAGCACGCCATCGAGCTGGCGACCGCCGTGGTTGGATACGACGATGCCGTCCGCGCCCACTTGCGCCGCCTCGCGCGCGTCCTCCGGATCGAGAATGCCCTTGATGATGAGCGGGCCCTTCCATTCTGCCCGGATGAAGTCGAGGTCGCGCCAGTCGATGGCGGGGTCGAAGTTGTTCCGCATCCAGGCGAAGAAATCCTCGATCCCGGTCCTGCCCTTGAGCACGGGCGCAACGTTGCCCAACGTGTGAGGGCGGCCATGGATGCCAACGTCCCATGCCCAGGCGGGCCGCGCGGCTGCCTGACCGAAGCGCCAGAGCGCGCCCTTCAGGCCGCCCGATCCCGCCAGTCCGGTATGGTAATCGCGATAGCGACTGCCAGGCACCGGCATGTCCACGGTGAATACCAACGTCGAGCAGCCTGCCTCCACTGCCTGCGCCAGAAGGTCTTTCATGAATGCGCGGTCGCGGATCATGTAGAGCTGGAACCAGAATGGGCGGCTTGCCGCTTTGGCGACTTCCGCGATGGCGCAGGCGCCCACGGTGGACAGCGTGAAGGGGACGCCTGCGCCCTCGGCGGCGCGCACCGCCTGCGCTTCGCCGCGACGGGCGTTCAGGCCCGCCAGACCGATCGGCGCCAACGCTACGGGCAGGGCCAGCTTCTGGCCGAACAGCTCGGTCGACAAATCGAGGTCGGCGACGTTGCGCAGCACCCGCTGGCGCAGTGCCAGATCGGCGAGATCGGACACGTTGCGGCGCAGCGTCGCCTCTGCGTAGGAGCCGCCGTCTATATACTCGAACAGGAACCGCGGCAGCTTGCGGCGCGCCGCTTCGCGAAAGTCCGGGATGGAAGCCGTAATCACGCGAGGATTCCGGCAGGTGCCTTTGCCACCGCGTCGCGCCATGCGTCGCGATAGCCAAAAAGGTCACCCTCCAGCGGCTTTACCTGCGTCAGGCCGCCATCGGGCCGCAGCTCCGGATCGACAAGGCGCAGCGCGCCGAACGACACGTCATTGTGCGCGTTGGCGACGAAGACCTGCGTATCGGGGCGCAATGCCGCCAGCGCGCGTACGAATACCTCGGCCTCGGAAAAGCGTCCCTCGATCAGCAGCCGGTCGCGTGATCCGATAAGGTCGAGGGCGGTGTCGGCCACCAGCGCAGCGTAAAGGCACACGGCGGCGCGGCGCGCATACCAGGTGCCCTGCCATTCCACCGGCGCGTTGACCCAGCGAGCCTCGCCGTCAGGGTAGGGGCCGAAGCCGGGGGCCAGCGTCGGCATCATCATCGTGCGGCGGCGCAGCAGCGCGGGCACCTCGGCCATCAGCCGTGGCTGGTCCGGCTTGATGTCGATGCGGCGGGTGTCGAGCTGGATGATCGTCTCGATCTCGCGCCCACCCATGAACCGCGCCGAGGGGACCGCGCGGCCATAGGCGTCCACGTTGACCAGCGTATCGCGCGCCTCGGGCAACGAAGCGATGGGGAACGCCTCTGCGGCAAGGCGCATGGCGATGAACCAGGTGCCGGTGGACAGGATCGTTGCTTCATGCCCGGCAATGTCGGGGAAGCCGCGTGCCGCGAGCAGGGCGGCATTCGAATCGTGAAGGCCAGCCAGCACTTTCGTCGTCGCGGGCAGGCCGGTCTGCGCTGCGATATCAGGGCGCAGGGTGCCGATGACGTCACCGGCGCGGACCACCGGCGCGAACCGCTCCGCCCAACCCAGCCGCTGGGCCATGGGGGAGAACGCACCTGGCTCGGGCGACCACAGATCGGTGTGGCAGCCCAGGCTCGTCACCTCGCTGACGGCGGTGCCGCTGAGGAACCACGCCCAATACTGAGTCCAAGGCAGCAGCGTGGCCGTGGCCATGGCTTCGGGATGCCGCTGCGCGCTCCACCACACCTGCGCGCCCAGGTTCAGGCCATCGGGCAGGGGCGGCGACCCGGTGAGAGCGAAGGCATCGCGCTGCCCACGGTAGGCGGCCATGACGTCGGCGGGAATCGCCTGCTCGTAATCGAGGGGCGGGAACAGCAGCTCGGGCGAATGCTCGTCAGCCCCCCCGATCGCAGCGAAGCCCGCACCATGCGCCACGGGAATGATAGCCTCCACCGGCTGCCCTGCCCAGCCGCGCAATGTTGCCAGCAGCCACTCACCGATCCCGTCCGCATCGAGGCAGCGCACGCCGTCCCGCTCGCACGGCGCATTCGGGCGGACATGGCGGTCCACCATCTCGCCCGAGCGTGTCCAGAGCGACACTTTGCTGAGGGTCTTGCCGATGTCGACGACGATGAAGTTGCCGGTTCCTGTCATTCTCTCCGCCATGTTTGCCATGGTATTGTGTGATTGCTTATGAGCGATTAGTATCGAACTGGATTGAACCTGAAAAGAGGAAATGTTAGAGGGTGCCCATGGATACGATCATCGCTCCCGCTTCAGACGCGAACTCGAACCCGGCGAATTTCCCTGCAAGTTCAGGCGCAATTCCCTTCGCTGTCCCGACCAGCCGTTGGGACGACTCGGCAGCGGCGCAGTTGTCCCCGCCCGAACTGCTGCTGTACCGCTCCAACCTTCTGGGATCGGACCTGACTGTTACCAACTTCGGCGGCGGTAATACGTCCGCCAAGCTGGAGGAAGTGGACCCGCTGACCGGCGAAACGGTGGAGGTGCTGTGGGTCAAGGGTTCGGGCGGCGACATCGGTTCGATGAAGCTGGACGGTTTCGCCACGCTCTACCAGCAAAAGCTGCTCGGACTTGAGCGGCATTATGCCGGCCCCGAAGACGACGACAAGATGGTCGGCTACCTGCCGCACTGCACGTTCAACCTGAACGGTCGCGCTGCGTCCATCGATACGCCGCTCCATTCGCTGCTGCCTTTCGCGCACGTCGATCACGTTCACCCCGACGCGATCATCGCGCTGGCCGCCAGCTCGGGCGGAGAGGAAGCGACGAAGGCGATCTGGGGCGGCAAGATCGGCTGGCTGCCGTGGAAGCGCCCCGGCTACACGCTGGGTGTGCAACTGCGTGACTTCGTGGCCGCCAACCCCGGCGTCGAAGGCGTCATGCTGGCGGGCCATGGCATCATCTGCTGGGCCGACAGCGCCAAATCCTGCTACGAACACACCATCGACCTGATCGCCGATGCGGCAGCTTATCTTAATTCCAAACTTGCCGAAAAGCCCGCCTTTGGCGGCGCGGTCACTCACCCCGCCGACGACCGTGCCGCCATCGCGGCCGACCTTATGCCCCGCCTGCGTGGCCTGATGACGGGCGCCCGGCGTAAGGTCGGCCATTTTTCGGACGATGCCGAAGCGCTGGAGTTCGTGAACTCCGCCGACTTCCAGCGTCTGGCGGATCTGGGCACGTCCTGTCCCGATCACTTCCTCCGCACCAAGATCGCACCGCTGACGCTCGATCCCGCAAGGCTTCAGGACGGCGCTTATTTGGCCGGAAAGATCGCCGATTACCGCGATCTTTATGCCGCGTACTACGACCGCTGCAAGCGCCCGAACTCTCCGGCGATGCGCGATGCCAACCCGGTCGTGGTGCTGGTGCCCGGCGTGGGCCGCATCACGTTTGCGACCGACAAGACCACCGCGCGCCTCGCCGGTGAATTCTATGGCAACGCCATCAACGTGATGCGCGGCGCCGAGGCGATCGGTGACTACATTGCGCTGGACGAACAGGAAGCCTTCGACATCGAGTACTGGCTGCTCGAAGAAGCCAAGCTGCAGCGCATGCCCGCGCCCAAGCCGCTGGTCGGCCGGGTGGCGCTCGTCACCGGCGGCGCTGGCGGCATCGGTGCGGCAACGGCGGCGCGGCTCATGGCCGACGGTGCCTGCGTCGTCCTCGCCGACCGCGACGGCAACGTGGTGGAGGAAGTGCGCGCCGGTTTCGCAAAGCAGTTCGGCAAGGACGTGGTCCGTGCCGTAACCTGCGACGTGACGGATGAAGCGCAGGTTGCAGATGCCTTTGCCCTTGCCGCACGTGAGTTCGGCGGGCTGGACATCCTCGTCGCCAATGCTGGCATCGCCTCCTCCGCGCCGATCGAGGAGACGACGGTCGAATTGTGGGATCGCAATTACGACGTTCTGGCGCAGGGCTATTTCCTGACCAGCCGCGCCGCCTGGCCGCTGCTCAAGGGGATGAAGGAGCAGGGCGGCACTTCGGTGGTGTTCATCGGGTCGAAGAACGGTGTCGCTGCCGCTACCAACGCCAGCGCCTATGCCTCCGCCAAGGCCGCCGCGAACCACCTGGCCCGCTGCCTTGCCCTGGAAGGCGCGCCGCACGGCATCCGCGTCAACGTCGTCAACCCGGACGCGGTCATCAAGGGCAGCCGCATCTGGGACGGCGATTGGCGCAAGGAACGCGCGGGCGCACACGGCATCGACACGGGCAAGGAACTTGAGGAGCACTACCGCCAGCGCTCGATGCTCAAGCGCGACGTGCTGCCCGCTGACATCGCCGAAGCGGTCTATTTCCTTGCGGGGGACCAGTCGGCCAAGTCCACCGGCAACATGATCAACGTCGACGCGGGCAATGCCCAGGCATTCACGCGTTGACGGCGTTTACCCGTTGATTTGCGCAGGGAAGGCGGACACCCTCCGAACCATTCGTCTTCCCGCATGACTGGCGCCGGGCCGCTCCAAATCCGGTCCGGCGCCACCTTTTGAAAAACAATTCGAGGATCGCCATGACTGCACTGCCCATCTCAGACGAGCTCATCGCTGACGCCAACGCGCGCGCTGCCGACGCGCTGGAAGACGATTACGCCTCGCTCGGGCGCAAGCTGGAGCGCTCCGGCATTGCCATCGACGCGATCAAGGACAAGGTGGCGAGCTTTTCCGTGGCGGTGCCCAGCTGGGGCGCCGGTCGCGGCGGTACGCGTTTCGCGAAGTTCCCGATCGCGGGAGAACCGACCAACATCCACGAAAAGCTGGAAGACTGCGCCGTCATCAACCAGCTTTCACGCCTCACCCCACGCGTCTCGCCGCACTTTCCCTGGGACAAGGTGAGCGATTACAAGGGTCTGCGGGAAGAAGCCGCCAGCCTTGGCCTTGGCTTCGATGCGGTGAACTCCAACACGTTCCAGGACCAGAAGGACCAGGCGCAGACCTACGCCACCGGCTCATTGTCCTCCACCGTCGCCGCCACGCGCCAGCAGGCCGTGGAACACAACATCGAATGCATCGAGATCGGCCAGCAGCTCGGTTCCACCGACCTCACCGTCTGGGTGGGTGACGGCACCAATTTCCCCGGCCAGCAGGATCTCGGCCGCAGCCTCGACCGCTATCTGGATGCGGCGGCACAAGTCTACGCTGCACTGCCTGACGACTGGCGCATGCTGCTGGAACACAAGATGTTCGAGCCGGCGTTCTATTCCACCGTCATCAGCGACTGGGGTTCGTCGATCCTGGCGGCGCAGGAACTGGGCCCCAAGGCCAAGTGCCTGGTCGATCTTGGCCACCACGCGCCCAACGTCAACATCGAACAGATCGTGGCGCGCCTCCACCGCTTCGGCAAGCTCGGCGGCTTCCACTTCAACGATAGCAAGTACGGCGACGATGACCTCGATTCGGGGTCGATCAACCCACACCAGCTGTTCCTGGTGTTCAATGAACTGGTGGAGGCGGAACTCGCGCCTCGCGACGGGTTCAAGCCCAGCTACATGATCGACCAGTCGCATAACGTGACCGATCCGATCGAATCCATGCTGTCGTCTGCGGAGGCGATCGGATCGTGCTACGCCAAGGCGCTGCTGGTCGATCGCGAAGCGCTGCATCTGGCGCAGGAAGCCAACGACACGATGATGGCCTTCCAGGCGCTGCGCCGGGCCTACAACGTCGATGTCAGCCCGATCCTCGCCAAGGCGCGCGTCGAAGCGGGCGGCGCGGCGGACGTTCTGGCGGTCTACCGCGAAAGCCGCTGGCGCGATCGCAAGGCACAGGAGCGCGCCGCCGTGGGCCTGGGCGCAGGTATTGTCTGACGGATTCGCACGCGGATGAGTAACGGCGCAACCCGTCGCTCATCCGCGTGGCATCCTGCACCTTTGCCACATTGTGCATTGCTATTCTGAATTGTATGAAGGCTTGACGGGCGCAGCATTGCCGCTGCCGATGCAAGAACGATACAGGCGAGACGCAGGATGGACGATACATCCCCTTCAGAGGGATCGGTGAAGGGCGCGCAGACGCTGATGCGGGCGCTGGACATTCTGGACGAAGTGATCGCCGGACCGATCCGGGCTGCGGATCTGGCGCGCAAGCTGAACGTCAGCAAGACCACGGCGCATCGTCTGGTACAGGCGCTGCGCTCCCGCGGATATCTCTCGGTGACCAAGGATGGTTTTGCGCTTGGTCCCAAGCTGTTGCAACTGGGTGTTCATGCCACCGAGCAGATCGACTTCGTGCGGGTTGCGCGGCCTTTCATGGAATCGCTGTCCGACCGGACCGGTTTCTGCGTCTTCGTGGCGAAGCGTGAAGGGGACTGGTCGCGCCATCTGGATCGCGTCACCGGGCGCCAGCGGCTGCGCGTGGCTACGGCGCCGGGCGACCGGCGGCTGATTGCGGAAACCGGGCTGGGCAAGGCGCTGCTGCTCGACGACGACGAAGCCAGCTGGGAGCGGTGCTATCGGCTGGCATTCGGCGAAGCTGTCACGCCGCGGCGCCTCGCCGGGTTCATCAAGGAAATGCGCGAACATGCTGCGCGCGGCTATGTGGCGCACGACAGCGAACTGGGCGATGGCGTGCGCTCCATCGCAGCGCCCGTGCGCGGCGCGCGCGGGGAAATCTGCATCGCCATCAGCATCGCCAGCGCCGCGCATTACCTGACCGACGAGATCGCGCCTGACCTGACAGCGCGTATCCTCGAAACCGCCGGTCAAATCGGTGCAGCGGTGGGTCACAGCGCCTAAATGGCATGACGGTTCCGCATGTCGGAACCGGTTTTCAGAAGGTGAATTTGGTTTCCGACACCAGTTTTTGCCAGGCGGCACGGTCGGCAACGTCGCCGGCGCGGTTCCATGCCGATCCCATGTAGTAAGTGAAGGGCTTTCCGGGCTGCACGCGCACCAGCATCAGGTAATTCTCCGCGTCCTGCGCGAAGCCGATCAGGATAGCGGGATCGACCGCAACTGCGATGCCCAGTGCGCCGTGGGCGGCGTCTTCAGGTTCCCAATACGTCATCCTGCCGGATGCCTTGTCCTGATCGAGGAACCCCTTGCCGTTCTTCCCGACTTTGCCGATGCCGATGGCGACGGTCAGCGGCTCCGCGCTGTCTGAATTGAGCGTCGAGCGCATCCGGGTGAAGTGCGAGCCGAGTGGCAGCGCGAACTCGCGCGTTTCCCAGACCTTGCGTACCACATCGACGGGCCACGGTTTGTAGGTGGCGGAAAAGCGGGCGACGCTGCCGCCGGTTTCCTCGATCCGGTACGTAGCGAAATTGCGGCTGGTCCACAGCTTGTTGTCGTACCAGATGCCAAGACCTCCGGCGCCGCGTGTGCGGCCGACATCGTAGAAGTCCAGCCCTTCGCCGCGATCGACGTGGTAGTTGGGGAACTTGAGCTGGCGATCCATGAACGGCCAGCGCACCCGTTTGGCCCATACGTCCACGCCCGAACCTGACGGCGCTTCCGCCTTTTGCAGGGCGGGGCCGTATATGCGGTGCGCGACAAGGTCGTTTTCCCACAACAGGTCGTCCATGCGGTCCGGTGCGAAGCGGGCGACGGCGCGGGGGCGGCGTTCGGCGGGCGTCGGTGGGGCCAGTGGCTCGATCGTGGAAGGGCGCCCGGTGGCGGCAGGGTCGTAGGCAAGAGCGGCGACGGCCTTCATCTCCGCTTCGCGCCTGGCGATTTCGGCCGCGCCGGTCACGGTCTTCGGGGCGGGGGGCAGGGGGGTGGTCGCGGCGATGACCGCAGCGCTGTCCCTGGCCGGCTCGGCTTCGGGCAGGCTGCGCGCCGGGGCGGAGAGGTTCGCCATCTCCAGCGTCGCTAGAATGTAGGCGCCGTTGGCGTAAGGGCCGGTATCCTCCGGGCGGGTGTGTACCGGCTGGTCGCCGGTTTTCTGCGCGGATCCCAGTTGCCCGTTCGGCAGTATCTGGCGGTTGAGTGCGGCCCAACCCTTGCGCACCTTAGGCAGGTAGACGGTGCGATCCAGAAGGCCGTGATTGACACCCCAAGCAAGGCCATACGTCAGCAGCGCGGACCCGGAAGTCTCGGCTTCCGGATAGGCCTCTGCATCCAGCAGGCTGGAACTCCACAGCCCATCGTCGCGCTGCAGCCGGGCGATGCTGCCGGCCAGCGTGCGGAACAGGTCCATGTAGTATGCGCGCCCTTCGAAATCGGCAGGCATCGCCTCGATCCACCGGGCCAGGCCGGCCAGCACCCAGCCGTTTCCGCGCGACCAGTAGATGGGCTTGCCGTTGCGCTCCGTCTTTCCGGCGAAACGCTCGTCCCGCAGGAACAGGCCGTGCTGCTGCACCCACAGGCGGCTGGCAGTGCGGCGCCACTCCTTGTCAGCGGCGATGATGTATTTGCGGTCGCCGGTGATCGCGGACATGCGCGCCAGCACTGGCGGCGCCATGAACAGGGCGTCGCACCACCACCAGACCAGCGCCTTGGTGTCTTCCTTGCGTGCAAGGTGCGGCACCTGCCAGTCGAGCCGTTGCTGGAGCGGCATCAGCACGCCTTCGATGCCGCGCCGCGAATAGAGTTCCTGATAGAGGTCGCCCACCGCAATGTCGTCGGCGTTGAGCATCGTCGGGCCGGACTTCGCACCGCGCACGGCATAGTTGTAGTGCTCGGCGATCATCGTCAGGAAGCGCAGCGTCTCGGGCCGGTCGCTGACGCGCGCAAGTCTGGCGGCGCCGACGTAGTAGACCGCCGAAACCCAGTTGGGCGCCATCGCATCCAGCGCGCCGCCGGTGGACAGCGGGATCGGCTTTTGCGCCATGTCCGCCATCTGCGCCGCGTTCACGTACTCCGCCGCTGCCAGAGCCTCTGCGCGGGTGGGCGTGCGAATGCCTTCGCTGTCCAGCCGGGGCCGGGGCAGCGCGCGCAACCACGCCGCCTCGACCCCCGCGCCTGCCGGTGGGGCCTCCGCGGCCGCAAGGGCCGCACGGCACAGCAGGGCGCTCGCCAGAAGGATCGAAGGCCCCAAGCGGACGGTGCGGCGGCTTTCCACGGTCACTCTCCCTTATCCGATCAGAACGATGCCCGCACGCCGAACAGGAATTCGCGCCCGAAGTGGCGGTAGTTCGATACGCGGTCGGTGGCATCGACGTAGCGGTCGTTGTATTCGTCAGTCAGGTTGACTGCCTCGACGGACAGCTTGATGGCATCGGTCAGCTGGTAGGACACCGAGGCGTCGATGTTCAGCGTCGAGTTGATGCCTTCCTCGGTGTTGTTGTTGCCGCCCGGGAACGCGACGAGGTAGCCGTCGCGGTACGCTGCCGATACGCGCGCGCTGAAGCGCTTCGTCTCGTAATAAAGGGTGGCGTTGTACATGAATTTGGACTGCCCGGTCAGGCGGTTCTTGCCGTAGTCGCCGTAATCGACCTCAGCGTCCACGAAGGTCACGTTGCCGATGAAGCCGAAGTTCTTCAGCGCGCCGGGGAGGAAGGTGAACGGCTGCTGGTACTGCACTTCCAGGCCTTTGAGCGTGCCGCCCTTGCCGTTGATCTTGCGCGTCACTTCGAAATCCTCGTCGGGCGAGGCGGGAGTGCCGATTAGCAGACTGTCGGGCAGGCCAAGGCTGGCCCAGGGCACGACGTCAGTGACGGTGGTGATGAAGCTGTCGATCTTCTTGTAGAACACCGCGGCGGCGATCAGCGATTCCGGCGCAAAGTACCATTCCACCGAAGCATCGAAATTGGTGGCACGGAACGGATCGAGCATCGGATTGCCATACGACACGCGCCGCGTCGGGGTAGAGAGGCTGCCGCCCGGCGTCAGATCGCCCAGCGACGGGCGGGACATGACCTTGGCCGCGCCCAGGCGCACGACGAGGTTGCTGGCCGGCTCTATCGCCAGGTTGAACGAAGGCAGCCAGTCGTTGTAGCTGTTCTTCACCGTCACGTAGTCGGTGTTGAGGAAGCCGGACGACGTCGTGCCGGTATGGGCATAGCGCAGGCCCACGTTACCGCGCACCACCAGATCGGCCACCCGCGTATCGAAGTCCGCCTGTATGAACAGGCCCTTGTCGCGCTCCTTCACCTCGCGCGTGCCGTTGTAGGTGGGCACCAGCGGGTCGTCGTACGTGCTGAGGAAGTCGTTGATCTTCCAGATGTCGGGGGTGATGTAGTTGAGGTCCGTGCCGGCGGGGATGTTCAGCCCGCCCTTGATCGTCTCGATCTTGCCCAAGTTGGAGACGTCGGTGGCGCGATCCGCGCCTGACAGGGTCGATACCGCCTGCTGGAATCCGAACGTGTCGAAGCCATAGGTGCGGTATTCGCCGCCGCCCTTGATGGTGATTTCATCGCTGAGGTCGTATTCGAGGGCACCGCCGGCGGTCTTGAGCCGGTAATCCGCGCCGCCTGTGCTCTTGCGCCATTCGGTCAGCGTGAAGTTGCGGCCATCGGTGACGTCGAAGCCGTAGGAAATCTGCGGCAGGCGATCGTTGCCGCGGAAGTCGTAGGTGTATCCGTCCATGTTGAAAGCGTCGAACATGTAGGACACCGACAGCGGCGTGCGCGCCTTTGAGTGGGACGTGCCCAGCTTGATGCGCGCGCGGAAGCGGTCGGTGAAGGCATGCTTGGCGTTCAGCGACAGCTGCATGAACTGGCTTTCATCGCGCGAGAAGCCGTTCTCCGAACGCACGTCGACATTGTCGAAGACGCCATAGGAGATCACGTTCTTGGTCGGGTCGATCTCGTAATCGCGCACGACCGTTTCGCGAACGCCGCCGGCCGAGCGGCTGAAGCTGATCGCCTCGATGTTGGGGCTTTCGGCCTCTTGGTTGAAGCGCGAGAACAGGCCGTCCAGTGTGACCTCGGTGCCTTCGGTCGGCTTCCACTGCAGCGATGCGGTCAGGCCCAGGCGGTCTTCGGAGAATGAGCCGATCGTGTAGCGGGGGATGCGCGGGTAATAGGCCGACAGCAGTTCGCTGCGTTCGGCAGCGGTGGTGCAGGTCACGCAGCCTGCGAAGTTGTTTCCCGCGCCATAGGCCGCCGCAGGGTCGCCGCTTTGCCAGCGGGTGGTGTTGAAGCTTTCGCTGGTGGGCTTGCGTTCGCTGTAGGCGACGGAGACGAGCGCGCCGAAGGTTTCATCCGCGTTGGCCCAGCTGAGCAGGCCGGCGATGCGGGGCAGGGCCTTCTTGGACAGGTCGTTGTACGATGCCTGTGCCGAAAGCGCACCGTGGATCCCTGCGCCGAAGTCCAGCCCGCGCCCGGTCTGCAGGTCCACTGTGGCGCCGAGCGAGCCTTCCTCGATTTCGGAGGACTGGGTCTTGCGCACGGTGATCGAGTTGAAGAGTTCGGACGCGAAGATCGAGAAGTCGAAGCCGCGGCTGCGGTTGGAGCCGATGGCGGCCTGCGCTTCAAGCCCGTTGATGCGGACGCGGGTGAAGTCTGAGTTGAGGCCGCGCACGCTGATCGTGCGTCCCTGGCCGCCGTCGCGCTCGATGGTGACGCCCGGCAGGCGCTGGATCGATTCCGCCAGGTTGAGGTCGGGGAAATCGGCCATGTCTTCGGCAAGGATGGTATCGACCGCGCCCGCTTCGCTGCGCTTGATGTTCAGCGCCTTGTCCAGACTGGTGCGAAAGCCCGTGACAATGATGTCCTGCGCGGTAGCGCCATCAGCTGCGACGGCATCGGCGGCGGGGGGCTGCGCCGTGGGTGCGTCCTGCGCCGAAGGCTGGATCGTCTGTGCCGCAGCGGGGGCACACGAAAGCGCCAGCATCACGGCCATTGCAGATGCCGCTGGCGTCAGGCGGACCCGCGTGTCGAGACCTTCGTGCATCGTCTTCTCCTCTCCATGCCGGCGATCTTTGGCACCGGTGTCATTCAAGGATGTATGACAACTTTTGATTGCTTGCAATCATTATGTGACTGTCGCGGATGCTGGGAAATTGCACTTTGTCGACGATACTCGCCCGTCTGCCGTTCAATGCAAAGCAAAAGTCATGAATGATGTGTGATCCTTTGTGAATGAAAGGCATCACATCGAATCACTTCAGGCCGGGGCTTTCGGGCCGGATGCCAGATCCACCATGTAGACGTGGTTGCGGCCGTGCATGTTGGAGCAGAACACCACGTACCGTCCATCGGGAGTGAACGTCACGTTCGGCTCAAGGCGGTAGTCGTGCGCCGTCATGTCCACCAGCCGTACCGGGCGCATGACCTGCGTGGCGATCAGCTCGGCCTTGTCGCTGTCAGGGTCCGCATCGGGCACGGGTTCGGGGTGCAGCAGGACCAGCCATTTACCGTCCGGCGCATGGGCGACCATGTCCGCATCGCCGCCGTCGCCCACGTAGAGCCTGCCGTCTGCGGAGCGGTTGAAGTGCACGGACCAGTCGTTGCGCTCCACCCGTCGCCACGCTCGTGCGCCGGTTTCCAGATTGACCGATGCGACCCAGAACACCTGCCCGCGCGGGGTCTGGAGGTCGTAGTACACCTCTTTGCCGTCCGCGCCGAACCATTCGTGGCCGAAGATCTCGAAGTTCATCGTGCGCTCGTGCAGCTTGCGCAGGTCGGTGCCGTCCGCGCGCATCGTCCACATGCGATCGACCCGGTGCCATGGCCCTTCGTGGCTGAAGATGATGCGCTGCGGATCAGTGGGCGAGAACTGGGTATGCCCGATCCACTCGTTGGTCCGGTGCACCACCTTGCGCTCTCCGGTGCGCAGATCCAGCGTGAAGATTTCCATGGGATAGCGGGCCGCCCATCGTTCCAGCATCCGCACGCCCTTGGCCCGTGCGAAGTTCAGCGGTTTGCCGTCAGGGCCGTTGGCCGCATATTCCGCCTGATCGAAGCGGCGGTTGCGCGGATCGCGCACGCTCGGCTGGAGCGGCTTAGATCCGTAGGCGACGAAACCCAGCATCAGCGTATCGTCTGCATTGGCGGCGTTGATCTGCCCCGCTGGGATGCGCCCGATGCGCCGCGGCTTGCCGCCGTCTGCGGATATGGCGAAGATCGTGCGCGGACGGTCCATCGGCTGCGCCTCGCCCGGATCGCTGACGGAATAGTAGACCGTGCGCGAAGTGCGGGCGGTGAACAGCAGGTCCGCGTGCGGATCGGCCACCAGTGTGCGCAGTGCGCGGGAGGCAAGGTTCACCGTGGTTATGCCGGCGGGAGAGGACATGACCATCAGGTCGCCCTCGGGCGTGAAGCTGTTCTTGTAGAAATAGAGCTTGCCGCCGCCGCCATCGGGGCTGAGGCGCAGCACGCGATAGCCGGTCTTCGGGTCGGTCCACTCTCTGGGCGCCGACGCGACAGGGGTGACCGGCGGCTTGGCCTGTGCCCCAACTTTCACGGTCTGCGGCAGGGCCGCTGCCACGGTTCCAACCGCCAGCCCCTTGAGCAGGCCCCTACGCGTCCGGTCTTCCATCATCGTTCTCTCCATCGGATCACGGCGCGGGGGCGATACCCTCGACGCGCACTTTCCAGCCGTTCTTCGGGAAGCCGGGTGCGTGCCCGGCAGAGCCGTCCCAGCCGCCCGCCATCAGCCCTACCGCCATCAGCAGCGCTCCGTTCGACGGGAAGTACGTTTCCGCCGCGCGCTTGTAGCCCGGCCCGTCCGGGTTGCTGGCCAGCGCCACTCCGCCCGCTCCGCCAGAGACGGGGACAAGGTCTTCGGCATGGGCATCGAGGTGGACGCGCGGGGTCATGCCGGTGGGCCCCCACTGGTTGTTCCTGCGATCAGAAAACAGCCAGTCCACCGCCTTTTCCGGCTGCCCCAACCGCGCCGCGGCCATCGCCAGCATCGGGAAATCCCAGCCCCAGGTCTGCCGCAAGTCCCAGTCGCTTTCGACCGCAGCCAGCGTGCGGCGCATGGCTGCCGGGTCTATCCGGGCGCCGGGGATGAACCCGTAGGCCATCAGGAACGAGGGGTGATCGCGGTTCCTGCAAGGCGCGGCATCCGCATGGCCCCGGCATTGCGCGGAGGCCGCCGTGGTCCAGAAGTCCGGAATGGTGGCAACCGGAAGGTACAATCCGTCCTGCATCGGCGGCGGTGCGAAGCGACGCAATGCCGCGTCCCATTCAGGCTTGCGGGCAAGACCCCGCCGTTCACGCCACTGCTGCGCCACGTCCAGCGCCCAGCGGAAATACTCCAGCTCGAACGTCGGGTTGGCCGTGGTCAAGGGATCGTAGTTCTCCTGGGCCGGGATGAGCGGCGGCCCCAGGTTCAGCCGTCCATCGGCGTCGGTCGGCCAAGAGGCGAGGAGGTCTGCCGTCGCCTCGACCATCTCGGCATAGCGCGCCAGCAAGGCCTGCTCGCCATCCGTGCCTGCACGCGCGCGGCGGACGAGTTCGGCCATCAGCACCGGGTGCGGTTGCTGCCACATGATGAAGGGCGACACCAGGCTGGGGCTGTTGCGCCCTTCCGGCCCGACCATCTTGGGCCACCAGGCGCCTTTCACGCGATGCCGCGCCGCTTCCTCGCGCGCTTGGGGCAGGTGCGCGACGTACCAGGGCAGGCTGCGCTCAAGCAGTTCGGGATGGCCCCAAAGCGCCTGCCAGGCGGAGTGCCAGGGGTGCATCTCCAGATGGAACTTGCCGAACCAGCTGTTGGAGAAAAGCCCTTCCTCCTGCGGCGGCAGTTCGCCCGCGCCGTTGATTGCGGAGAGGTATTGCGAGAGCACCACCCGCCGTTCCAGTTCGCGGGCGCGTGAATCCGTGCTCCCCGTGAAGTCGACTGCGCCGCCCCGGCTCCAGAACCGCTTCCAGTGCCCGGCAACGTCCTGTGCGATCGCCCCAGGAGCAGGAAAAGGCTTACGCGCCTGGTCACGATCGAAGCTGACGACGAGGCGCAGTGTCTGCGCCTTGCCCTGCGCAGTCACCGTGTCGTTGCCGTCGAAGGCGAGGGCGCCCGTGCTTTCCACGCTGGACCAGTATCGCGTGTCATCGATGTCGCGCCGCAGGTGGATGGCGTCGGGCCTGCTGTCCAGGATATGCGTGGTGCCGCCCGCGCCCCATCGCGAAGGGTCGGGGTTGATGCCTTCGCTCACGCCGGGCCAGCGTACCGAAAGGCCCAGCCGCCCGGATTTCGCAAGGGCAGAGACGACTTCCACCGCCACCGCATCGCGCCCCGGCAGAACGCGCGTGACCACGGTTACGGGGACGCCCTGATAGGCAAAGCGGCTGGTCAGCGTGCCGGTCCACATGTCCAGCCGCTGCCGGGTGTCGGAAACGGCATCGAAGCGCGGCGCTTTGCCGTCCACAGTCAGGGCGACCCGACCGAGCGAAATCCGGTGCGGATTGGCGCGCAGCGAGTTGAGCGCCGGATTGCGTTCTGCATCGCTCCACGCGCGCATCCAGGCATAAGGCTGCTCGCCACGCCCCGGAACCGCGACCTGAACCAGGCCGTCCTTCTCCGTATATCCTTTGCTGTTGGGGAAGCTGTGCCAGGCCCATTGCGCCATCGTCAGCAGCGGAGCGAGGGCGGAGTAGCGTTCGGGGAAAGTCTGCAGGCCGGTGATGTCTGCGGTGAAGCCCAGATCGCCGTTGCCCAGCATGACGGGGGCGTGAGGGTCCACCTTCGTCAGCACCGGATCGTGCCGTCGGACCAGTGCTTCGCGGTCGATCGGCTCGGCCTGCGCTGTGCCCGTCGCCAGAAGCAGGGCGCAGGCAGCGCTCCAGCGCATCCGGCCATCGATGATGTGCGACAGGATCATGCTCTCCACTTTCGGCTTCTTCTCTGGCGTTTCCGCCGTCAGTCATCATACATGAGTAACCGGTGTCAATGCATGATCGTAAAAACTCCATAGTTGTACGATAACTTTGTCAATTTCCGTCTTTTCGATGGAGAACCGGCGTGTTAGCGCCATTAGCGAAACAGGCGCTCGGTCCAGATCGGGATGACAACCGGATCGAGGAACGCCTTCGCCAAGGGAGAGCGCGCATGAAGTCCGTCGTCAGATCCATAGGCCTTAGCGCCGTTTCGGCCTTTGCCATGTCGGCGCTGACCGTCGCGCCGGCAGGCGCGGGCGTGATCGCGATCAACCAGCCCGCGCTGACGTTGACGGAAGAACGCATCGGCACTTTGCCGGATGACCGGCAGGCCGTGTGGCGTGCCTATCTGCTGCGTTCGAAAGCGCAGATGCGGGTGGATCGCCAGTCGCTGGTAAGTGAACTTAAGCCCGGCCAGACGCCGCCCGCGCCGCCACAAGCGGTCGGCCCTTCGCAATACAACATGCCTCTCGACAAGCCGGCGGCATGGTACAAGTCTGCAGAGGCGCGCCATATCGCCGACACTATGGTCAGCTTCCAGACCCCGGCAGGCGGGTGGAGCAAGAACCAGAACCGCGCCGGTCCCGCGCGGCTGCCCGGCCAGCGCTATGGCAACGATGCCGAGACTATGGTGCAGGATCCCGGCAACTTCGATGCGCCTTACGACCGGTTCTGGACTTTCGTGGGAACGCTGGACAACGACGCCACCACTACCGAAATGCGCTTCCTTCAGCGGGTGGCTGCCGCGTTTCCCGGCGAGGACGGCGCGCCTTATCGCGAGAGCATCGTGCGCGGAGTGCAGTATCTGCTGGCGGCGCAGTACCCGAACGGCGGCTGGCCGCAGATCTGGCCGCTGGAGGGCGGCTTCCACGACGGCATCACCTTCAACGACAACGCCGTGGCCAAGGCGGCCATGTTGCTGCAGGACGTTGCGAACAGCCCCGGCTATCGCTTCGTGCCGCAGTACCTGCGTCGCGACGCCGGGGCCGCGGTGGGCCGGGCTGTCGACGTGATCCTGGCGGCGCAGGTACGACAGGGCGGCAAGCTGCTGGGCTGGCCGCAGCAGGTCGATCCGCTGACGCTGGAACCGATCTCGGCCCGCAATTACGAACCCCGCTCCATCGCCAGCGGCGAGACGACCGATGTGCTCATCTTCCTGATGAACCAGCCTAACCCGTCACCTCAGGTGCGCGCGGCAGTGGAGGGTGGCGTGGCCTGGCTGAAGGACGTGGCGCTCTACGATCACGCCTGGGAAAAGGTGGGCGACGAAGGGCGCAAGCTGTTCCCCCGCAAGGGCGAAGGGCCGCTGTGGTCGCGCAACTACGATGTCGTCACTGGCCAGGCGATCTTCGGCGACAAGGATCGTTCCATCCACGACGACGTCAACGAAATCTCGATCGGGCGGCGCAACGGGTACAACTGGTGGGTCACGGTCCCCAAGGACGCGCTGGCCGCTTACGATAAGTGGCGCTTTGCCGCAAGGAAGGGCTGACCGGCCCCCTCAGCCTGCTACGGCAAGCGGCGTGTCAAGCACCAGCAGCAGGCGAGACACGCCCGTTCCGAAAATAGGCGGCGATCGGTGCAGGATGCGCGGCGTTTCCACCAGCACACGCCCCTTGAAAAGCCCGACGTCGCCTGCGCGCAGCTGATGGATCGGCGCCGCGGCGTCGGGCCTGCCATCGGGGTCTGCCTCGATCCACTGGGTGCCCGGTTCCGTCAGCGGCACCAGCAGCCGCGCCTCGACATGGTCCATGTGGAACTTTCGGCAGGCATCGGTCTCGACGACTTCCAGCCTGATGCGCACACCGTCGCTGTCCATGATCCGTGCAAAGCGCTGTGCATGGGCGATCACTTCCCCCGCCAGTGCGACGGTGCATGCGTGGTCGGGATAGTTCGCCGCTGACAGCATCGCGGGCAGGCCGTTTAGATCCGCCAGCGCCACCGTCTCCTGCACATCGTCGATCTCGTCGCAGTCCAGTTCGTCCAGCCAGTCCAGCGCCGCCAGGCGTGGCCGTCGCCACAAGGCAAGATGGACGGATTCATCCCGGATCCGATCGAGCACAGTAGGCTCGTCGTCCGCGATCCACGAAGAACGCGAGCCAGCGGCCGAGGGGCAATTGCCGCCGATGGGAGGTGTTGCTGCGACTTTGATACCGGCGAAAACCATGCGAACCCTTGAAAAGTAAAAGATGATATATCATTACATAAAAGTGAAAGCGCATGGAAGGGATGAAATTGAAGCTGGATCGCAAATCGCTCGTCGGCGATTGGCTCGATGGCGCTGCCACATGTGCCTCTGCGGCATGCCTTGTGCACTGCCTGGTTCTACCGCTGGCTGTTGCGCTGTTGCCGGCGCTGGCGGAGCACTTCGATCCGGGGGAGGGGTTTCATACCCTGATCCTGCTGTTCGCGATCCCCACCAGCGCGCTGGCGCTTGTTCCTGGTTGGCGACGTGGTGGCGCTGTCGGGCCGCTGGCGACCGGAGCAGCGGGACTGGCGCTGATGGGACTGGGTTTGGCGGTGCCTCACCAGACGTTCCTTGAAACGGCGGTGACGGTATCGGGCAGCCTGCTTGTCGCAGCTGCTCATTTCGCCAACTGGAAGAAGCGTCGCGCGCATTGCGGTCCGGGTGGCGCGCACGAGCAGCAAGCCGGGTGCCGGTGCCGGTCCTGACATCATCGCGCCCACAGGCAGGAACATTTCGGCGCCTCCGCCATTCTTGCAGTGCCGTCAAAATGTTTCTGGAGTGTAACTATGCCTTTGCCGAGATCGCCGTCAGGCGCGTCTGCGATACCCGCCCTGATCCTCGGCATAGTGATGGCGGCAATCGGGCTGGTTCTTGCGATTGGCGGCATCTGGCTGGCAGTGCTGGGCGGTTCGGCCTACTATGTGCTGACTGGCGTTGCCATGTTGGTCGCGGGCGCCTTGTTGTTTCGGCGCAAGATGCTGGGCGGGTGGCTGTATTGCGCAATCTTCGTGCTGACGGTCATCTGGGCGTTCGCGGAAGTGGGCGCAAACAACTGGGCGCTGGTGCCGCGCGTGATCGCGCCGCTGGTGCTGCTGGTGGCGACGCTGCTGGTGATGCCGACGCTGACGGTGCGCCCCGGACGCTGGAAGCTGGGGCTGGGCACCAGTGCGATCGCGCTGGTGCTGACGGCCGTCACGGGGTTCATCTTCGCGCGCATGGCCGATACCGGCCCGCAATCCGCACTGCCGGGGCTGCGCTTCGAGATGAACGATCCCTCGCTGGCGAGCGTGGGTGACGACTGGCCCGCCTACGGTGGCACCGATGCCGCGCGGCGGTTCTCTCCGCTGGGCCAGATCACGCCGGATAACGTGAAGAACCTCAAGCGGGTATGGCTGGCCCATACCGGGGACATGCCTTCGTCCGCAAAGATCGCCAAGACTTACGGCGGTGAGAACACGCCGCTGAAGATCGGCGACATGCTCTATGTCTGCACGCCCAAGAACAGGGTGCTGGCGCTGGATCCTGCCACCGGCAGGCAGCGCTGGAAGTTCGACCCGAAGGTGCCTGACGACGCCATTCCCTACACCGCCGCCTGCCGCGGCGTGAGCTATTACGCCGTACCGGGCGCTGCCGCAGACCAGCCTTGCGCCACGCGCATCGTCTTTGGCACGCTCGATGCGCGGCTGTTCGCCATCGACGCGCGCACGGGCGCACGCTGCGCCGCGTTCGGCACCAATGGCGAAGTCGATACCAGGATCGGCATGGGTGACACGCCGCCTGGCTACGTCTCCATCAACTCGCCGCCGACCATCGTGCGCGGGGTCGTGGTCACCGGGCATCAGGTGCTGGACGGGCAGGACCGCTGGGCGCCTTCCGGCGTGATCCGGGGTTACGACGCCGTCACCGGCAAGCTGCGCTGGGCCTGGGACATGATGCACCCGGACTGGAACGGCTACCCGCCCAAGGGCCAGACCTGGTCGCGTGGCACGCCCAACATGTGGACCATCGCCAGCGGCGACGAGCAGCTTGGCCTGGTTTACCTGCCGATGGGCAACGCGGCGGCGGATTACTATTCCAGCCTGCGCCGTCCGCAGGAGCGTGACTTCGCGACGTCGCTGGTGGCGCTGGACGTCACGACCGGCAAGCCGCGCTGGAAGTTCCAGGCCGTGCGCGACGACGTGTGGGATTACGACTTCGGCGCGCAGGCGACGCTGGTGGATTTCAAGGGCACGCCGGCGCTCGTACTGCCGTCCAAGCAGGGCGACATCTACGTGCTGGACCGCCGCACCGGTCGTCCGCTGACGCCCGTAGGCAGCATCAAGGCACCCGGCGGCGGAGTGGAACCGCAGCAGCGCGCCGCGACGCAGCGCGTGAGCTTGTGGCATACGCTGCGCAAGCCGGACCTGACCGAGCGGGACATGTGGGGCATGTCGCCGATCGACCAGATGGTCTGCCGCATCCAGTTCCGCAAGGCGAGCTACAAGGGCTTCTTCACGCCGCCTGAGAGCGACCGTCGATCCATCGAATATCCCGGCTACAACGGCGGCACCGACTGGGGCGGCATCGCCGTCGATCCGCGTCGCGGGGTGATCGTGGCGAATTACAACGACATGCCCAACTACGTCCGCCTCGTCCCCCGCGCTGAAGCGAACAGGAAGGGCTGGGCGCCGCGCGATCAGGCCCGCGGCAACATCGGCGGCGCTGAGGGTGCGGGCGATCCGCAGGCGCACACGCCGTACGCCATCGACGTGAATGCCGGCTGGCGCCTGCCGCTGACGGGCATGCTGTGCAAGCAGCCTCCTTACGGCGGGATCCGCGCCATCGACATGGCAACGGGCAAGACGATCTGGGACAAGCCGCTGGGCGAGGCGCGCACGAACGGGCCTTTCGGCATCCCGTCCATGCTGCCCTGGACCATCGGCACGCCCAACAACGGCGGCTCGGTCGTCACGGCGGGCGGCGTGATCTTCGTCGCTGCGGCCACCGACAACCTGATCCGGGCGATCGACCTTCGTACCGGCAAGGTGCTGTGGAAGGATGTGCTGCCGGCGGGCGGTCAGGCGACGCCAATGACATACATGGTCAACGGCAAGCAGTACCTCGTCATCGTTCCGGGAGGCCACCACTTCATGGAAACGCCGATCGGGGACCAGGTGGTCGCCTATGCCCTGCAGTGACCAGGGCCGGATGAAGGAAATTGGCGCGCTAACGTGACATTTTGGTGCCGCGGGGTTGCCCCCCGCGCGTACCGGCCCCTAAGCTGCCCGGAACATCAGCTACATGGAGCGGGGTTTTGGAGACAGTTTCGATCGTGTTATTTCTGCTGCTGGCGGTCGTCGTCAGTGGCGCCGTTGCCAGGATGCTGCCGTTTTCCGTTCCCACGCCTTTGGTGCAGATCGCGCTGGGCGGAGTGATCGGGCTCTCCACCTCGCACCGGGTCGACCTCGATCCCGAACTGTTCCTGTTCTTGTTCCTGCCGCCGCTGCTGTTTCTTGACGGCTGGCGCATCCCCAAGGACGAATTGCTCAAGGACGCCTCCACCGTCGTCGAACTGGCGCTGGGGCTGGTGCTGATGACGGTGATCGGGATGGGCTTCCTGATCCACTGGATGATCCCGGCGATGCCGCTGGCGGTGGCCTTCGCCCTGGCGGCGGTCGTCTCTCCCACTGACCCGATCGCGGTGTCTGCCATCGCGGCGCGCGTTCCGATTCCCAAGCGCATGATGCACATCCTCGAAGGGGAATCGCTGCTGAACGATGCGTCGGGCCTCGTCTGCCTGCGCTTTGCCGTGGCGGCGGCGCTGACGGGCACGTTCTCTGCCGGAGCGGCAACGCTGAACTTCGCGTGGGTGGCGGGCGCGGGCCTGGCTATCGGCGTGGCGGTGACGCTGGCCGTGACGCGGGCCAAGGCGTTCGTCACCAAACGCTGGGGAGAGGATACCGGCTCGCAGATCCTGGTCAGCCTGCTGATCCCTTTCGGTTCCTACCTGCTGGCAGAGCATGTCCACGCTTCCGGCATCCTTGCCGCAGTCAGCGCCGGCGTGACGATGACCTTCGCTGAAATCTCGCGCCAGGCGCTGGCGGTGACGCGGATGCGCCGCAATTCGGTTTGGGACATGATCCAGTTCACCCTGAACGGCATCATCTTCGTGCTGCTGGGCGAACAGATGCCTGCCATTCTCGCAGGCGCGAAACAGACCGTGGCGGCCACCGGCCACAGCGATCCGTGGTGGCTGGCGGTCTACATCCTCGTCATCGTGGCGGGTCTGGCAAGCCTGCGCTTCGCATGGGTGTGGGCTTCGCTGAAGTTCACGATCCTGCGCAAGGCGCGCCGGGGCATCGGCGTGCAGAGCCCTGACTGGCGGCTTACGGCGGCCACTTCCGTAGCGGGCGTGCGCGGCGCGATCACGCTGGCCGGTGTGCTGACGCTGCCGCTGACGCTCAACGACGGCACGCCTTTCCCCACCCGCGATCTGGCGATCTTCCTTGCTGCGGGCGTGATTGTCGTCTCCCTGCTGCTGGCCAGCGTGGCGCTGCCGTTCCTGCTCAAGGGCCTGGCCATGCCGCCCGAACCCGCGCGCCAGGCCGAGGAGGACGGTGCCCGCATCAGTGCCGCCGAAGCCGCGATCAAGGCGATAGAACGGCATCAGCACGCCCTGGCCGAAGGGCGCAGCGATGCCGACATCTACGCGGACGCCGGCGGCGAGATCATGGACCTCTATCGCGAACGCATCGATGGCCTGGGCGATCGACCAACGGGAGAGGGCGCGAAAAAGGGGGAAAAGCTGGCGCGCGAGTTCCGGCTGGTCGGTGTCCGCGCAGAACGGGCCGCGCTTCTGGATCTCGTTCGATCGCGGCAGATCAGCGGATCCACCGCACGCAAGCTGACCCGCGAACTGGACCTTGCCGAGGCACGCTACATCGGCTGAGGATCGGCCAGCAGGCCGTGAAGCGCGCCGGGCGTCGCGCCGCGCCGCTCCAGTTCGGCCAGCGTCTCTGCCGCCATCGCGCGATAGGCGGGCAGCAGGTCGGGATCGTGCGTGGCCAGCGCGGCAAGGTGGCCGCCCACGGTGCCGCCGTCGCCGCGCAGCACCGGCCCGCTCAACGCCGCAAAGCCGTTGGCAAGGCTGTTCTCCAGCGCGGCACGGACCAGAGGCGCGAGCAGTTCGGCGGGCTGCACGACCCCGGCTGCGGACAGTGCCCCCATCGCGCCCGACAGCAGCGTCACCAGATGGTTTGCCCCATGGCACAAGGCGGCGTGATAGAGTGGCCTGTGCGCCTCCGCGATCTCGACCGAGACACCGCCCAGTGCCTCGACGATGGCGTGAGCAAGGGCCATGGCCTGCCGATCGGGCGCGGTCACGGCAAAGCGGGCACCGGCCATGCGTGTCACTTCCGCAGCAGGATCGCCGGTGAAGGTCATCGCCGGATGCACCGCGGCAACGCTTGCGCCTGCGCGTTCCAGCGGCTCCAGCATAGCCGCGCCGCTGCCCCCGCTGACGTGGAAGACGAAGGGGCGGTGCACCATCGGCAGGGCTGCTGCATCTGCAACGATCCCGGTGATCGCATCGTCAGCCACCGCGATCGCGATCGCATCGCATCGGGCCATCAGATCGGCCAGCGAGGATGCGACTGCGCCACTGGCCAACGCACCAACCCGTTCCGCGCGTTCCGGGGAACGACCCCATACCAGCGGCGAAGCCTTGCCTGCTGACCTAAGCGCAACGGCCAGCGTCTGCGCGACACGGCCCGTGCCGACGATGCCGATCTGCCTGAAGGGAAACTCCTGCGTCATGGTGCCCGCATAGCGTGGTGTCGGCGAAGTTGCACCCCGGCGTCAAAGGCGCCTACACAGGGACACACACAGGAACGGTGAACGACATGATCGAGATGGTGATTGAACAGCGGCGCCGCAGCCTTGGCGGAGGTCTGGACGTTGGCCGCGTCCTGCCGTTCGGCAAGCGGCGGATGGTTGGGCCCTTCGTGTTCTTTGACCACATGGGGCCGCTTGACGTTGCGGCAGGCGTGGACCGCAGCCTCGACGTGCGGCCCCATCCGCACATCGGACTATCGACGGTGACGTACCTGTTCTCCGGCGAAATCATGCACCGCGACAGCGTGGGATCGCATCAGGCGGTGCGCCCGCGCGAAGTGAACTGGATGACCGCAGGTAGCGGGATCACGCATAGCGAGCGGTTCGAGAAGGCCAGGGCCGAAGGCGACCATCTGCACGGTATCCAGGCCTGGGTCGCTCTGCCCGAAGCCGACGAGGAGATTGCGCCGTCATTCTCGCACCATGCAGGCGACGACCTGCCCCAATGGACCGAAACGGGCCTGCGTGGCCAGCTTATCGCCGGAAGCGCTTACGGCCTGACGGCCAGCGCCCGCATCCATTCGCCGTTGTTCTACGTGCATCTCGACCTTGACGCGGGCGCCTCGGCCGAAATCCCCGAAGGCTACGCCGAGCGGGCGGTCTACGTTGCCACCGGCGCGGTCGAAGTCGACGGCGCCCGTTATGAAGCCGGGCGGATGCTGGTGTTGGGCAAGGACGTGTCCCGCGTTCAGGCGGTCCAGCCTTCTACCGTGATGCTGCTCGGGGGTGAGCCGCTGGGAGAGCGGTTCCTCTACTGGAACTTCGTTTCATCCTCGCAGGACCGGCTGCGGCAGGCGGCGGAAGACTGGAAGGCGGGACGCATGAAGCTGCCCGATGCGGACGACCAGGAGTTCATTCCGCTTCCTGACGATCCATTTCTGAAACCGCCCGCGATGTCCTGAGCGGCGTGTCATCGGCGGTTGGATGGATTGCGTTTTTCGCATGCCTGTCGGGTTTCATTATGCTGCAGTGCACCTATATGGTGGGGTAGCGAAAGCCCGCAGCCGATGAATGCTCCGAATACGGGCATTCGATCAGGTCCATCTTGAGGCCCGTCCGCAGGAAAGTCGATCATGCACCAGCCCCGCCATTGCCCACAGGCCCCATGTTGAGGCCGCGCCGGCGTGGCATTGCTTCGGTCAATGCCGAAGTGCGCGACGGGATCGTTCCCGCCGCCGGCGCGCTGGCGAAGACGCACGATGCGGGGCCTGCGGAATCGAGCGGAAACTATCGGCTGGTGGCACTGATCGTGGCGTCGGCGCTGTTTATGGAGTTCGTCGATTCGACGGTCCTGGCAACGGCGCTGCCCACCATGGCCCGCGATTTCGGCGTGCGCCCGCAGGAGATGAGCGTCGCCCTGACCTCATACCTACTGGCGCTGGCGATCTTCATTCCCGCATCCGGGTCGCTGGCGGACCGTTTCGGGTCGCGCACCGTGTTCCGCCTGTCGATCCTGTTGTTCATGTTCGGCAGCTTTGCCTGCGGACAGTCGCGAACGCTGGAGATGATCGTCCTCTCGCGCTTCGTCCAGGGCATGGGCGGCGCGATGATGATTCCGGTGGGGCGGCTGGTGCTGCTGCGATCCGTTGCCAAGAAGGACATCGTCAACGCGATGTCGTGGCTGCTGGTCCCTGCGCTGATCGGGCCGATCCTGGGGCCGCCGCTGGGCGGTTTCATCGTGACGTACCTCGACTGGCGCTGGATATTCTACATCAACCTGCCGGTGGGCGTGCTGGGCTTCTATCTGGTTGGACGGTTCATCGCCAACTTGCGCGAGGACGATCCGGGGCGTTTCGACACCATCGGGTTCATCCTCAGTGGCGTTTCGCTGGGCTGCCTGCTGTTCGGGTTCGAGATGGTCAGCCGTCCGGGCGAGGGGGCCCTCGCAGGGGGGCTGGTCGGCATCGGGCTTGTTGCCGGTACGGTCTATGTGCTGCATGCGCGCAATCGCAAGGGGGCCATTCTGGACCTGCAGTTGCTTCGCGACCCGACATTCCGGCTGTCCGTCATCGCCGGTTCCATCACCCGCATCACGCAAGGCGCGCAGCCGTTCCTGCTGCCCCTGATGATGCAGGTGGGCCTTGGCATGAGCGCTGCCCAGAGCGGTACGATCACGGTCGCCACGGCGATGGGATCACTGGCGATGAAGAGCTTCGCCCCCCGCATCCTGCGGCGGGTCGGCTTCCGTCGGGCGCTGATCTGGAACGGGGTGATCGCGACGATCGGCTATGCGGTATGCGGACTGTTCGGCCCAGGCTGGCCAACATGGGCGATGTTCACGGTGCTGCTGTTCTGCGGCTTCTTCATGTCCTTTCAGTTCACCGCCTACAACACCATCGCTTACGATGGCATAGACAAGCAGCAGATGAGCAGGGCCACCGCGTTCTACTCCACCTTCCAGCAGCTGATGCTGTCGCTGGGCATCTGCGTGGCGGCGATGGCGCTGCATCTGGCCATGGTGGCGCGCGGCGATGCGGCCCCCACGCTGCGCGATTTCTCCGCGGCGTTCTGGGTGGTCACGGCCGTTTCGTTCACCGCCACGTTCTTCAACCTGCGCTTTGCTCGGGATGCCGGAGCGGAGATTAGCGGCCATACCCCAGGCAGCAAGGAATAGCGCTCGGCCAACTGATGCAGGTCGCAGACGAAGATATCCTCCTGGCCGGCTTGAAATCATGACGATAGGTTCATAACGGTGGCCTCGACATTTCCTACTGCTGGAGACAGACTTGCCCCGGAAAGCCGCCGCTCGCGATACCGCGTCCAAGCCCCGGCAGAACCGGGAACCTGCAATGGGAGATCGCTATCCGGCCCTGCTGGATGAGCAGATTCTGAGCGGGCAAGGCCGAAGTGCCCGCACCCGAGCGAAATTGCTTCGTGCTGCTTTCGAAATGCTGGCCAATGACGATGTTTCCGCCATCACGGTTGCAGGTGTCACGAAAAAGGCCGGCATCGCCGTGGGTACGTTCTACCTTCACTATCCAACCACCACAGATCTGATGCTGGAAGTATTCGGCGGATTCGCCGAGCACGACATAAAGCCGGCCCTGCCAACCAGTCGCATGGGGAGCGGGCTTTTCTCCGAAATGAAAGCTGAATTCGTCGAGATTGTGGCCGCGTTCAGGCGTCGCCGCAAATTCTTCCGCGCGATGTTCACGTTCAGACGGCAGGAAGAGCGCGCAAACGAGATGTGGCTCAGATATTCGGCACGGTGGGCGGCAGAACTATCGGCGGCGGCCATGAGCGCGAAGCCCACGCCTGATGGTTTTCCGGAATTCGCAGGGCACGCAGCCACGGCTTTCGCCGATGAGATCATGACGCGCATCTACATCGACGACCTGTTCGGCGCCGCTTTTGCAGAAGACGAGGCGAACGATGAACGTGTTGCCGAACTTCTGGCTTTCAGCCGACAGAGACTGCTTTACGGCGTAGATCCCGACCCCTCGTTGATTACCATCAACGGAATTGCTGGCTTGAGTCCCCCCGTCACGAATGGCTGACCTGGGAAGCAGTCGGCTCCGTTGGCCGCAACAACTTGTGCCTTCGGGGCACTTACGCCTCGCGGCGCCTAGGGCGTTGCCTTGCCTGAGGGGCAGAACCCTTCCGATTTCGAGGTCGTTTGGCGGGCAGCGTATCTGCCGTTCTCTCTGAGCATCAGTAACGCCCGACCGACATCCCCTTGAAATGAACCTGTCTTCATATATTGCTGCCGGGCGCGAGGAGTGGTCCGTCAATCGGTCGCAGCGCTGCAAACATTTATGGAGAAAACATGCGATACCTGATTACGGCCTTCAGCTTGCTCGTGGGCCTTTCTCCCGTTCCCGCATGCGCTGCGGACGCAGCTGTGGCGAATTCACCTGCAGCAGTAGCCGACACGATGCGCGCGATGTTCGCGGCCTTGGCTGTCGATGATCGGCCCGCTCTCGATCGCGTATTGGCTGAAAATTTCTATGCCTACGATGGCGGCCATGAAATGAATGCCGATGATCTTTTCAAATACGTCAAGTGGCGGCACGATACGGGAACTCAATATACCTGGTCGATAACCGAGCCGCGAGTCAATATATCCGGAGATCTGGCCACGATCACTTACAAGAACCGGGGGGCAATTTTCGACGCTTCGGGAAAAGTTCCGATGACTTGGCTGGAGGCAGGAATCCTGCGCTTGCGGAACGGGCAGTGGCGCATTGAATTTGTGGATTCGACGCGCATGCCATTGGCCCCCGGCACCGCAACAGCCACAATTCCCGACAGTTCGCCAAAGCCGACCTATCGCAATTGAGCGAACACCCCTGCAGTTGGGCAGCAGACACTGAAGTGTCATCAACCAACTCTAAGTGAATCAATATTCAGTTTGATTCGCGCGGCTGCAATCTTGGTTTAAGCCGAGTGTCGTGCGGGCCGGGTTCCACTCAGGGGTATTTTCAGATGACAATGACGTTCGGCCATCGCGCTTCGGCGATGGCCATGACTTTGGCGATTGCTGCCGGAGCCGGTTCGGCCCATGCGCAGGGGGACGGTAACCACGTCGACGACGGATCGACCACGGACATCGTGGTAACGGCCAACCGTCGCGAACAGCGCCTTCAGAATGCTCCGCTAAGCATTTCGGCGATCGGTGGCGCCACCATCCAGCGGCAGGGCATCGAAAGTATCGAGGATTACGGCAACCGGATACCCAACCTTGCATTCCAGGCTGGCGACAGCACGCGGACCGATCTTCAGACCAGCGTGGAAATCCGCGGTGTGAGCGGGAGCGGAACAACCGGCTTCTACATCGACGATTCGCCGCTGGTGGCCAATCTCAACCCCCGCGTCATCGAACTTGACCGTATCGAAGTACTGCGCGGGCCGCAGGGCACTTTGTACGGTGCGCGGTCGATGGGAGGCACCATCCGGTACATTACCCGCCAGCCAGACCTGGATCGCTTCGAAGGGCAGGCCCACCTTCAAGGCTCCTGGACCGCCGGCGCCGGATCACCCAATGAGAAGGTGGATGGGGTCATCAATATTCCCGTCGTGCCGGGAGTCTTTGCCCTGCGGGCATTGGCTTTCGTCGAACATGACGCGGGTTGGCTGGATCGGGCGCCCTCTGAAAACGCGCCGGCGAAGTTTCCGACCCGCCGGAATTTCAATGATGCAAGCTATGCGGGAGGGCAGATCGCAGCACTGATTTCCCTCGATGAAGGACGGCTGACGATCGCGCCGCGCTTTCTTTACCAGAAGACGACCCGCGGTGGGCGCAGCGAAGCCGACTATGAAGCGGGCAACACGGTCAACTCCCGCCTGTTCGACATCAACGAGGTCGGTGGCAGCGACTGGAAACTGGGCACGCTGACTATCGGATACCAACTGCCCTTCGGCGACATCACGGCGGCGACATCGTATTTCGATCAGCACGACGAGGATCTTGAAGACGGTTCCGAGTTCCTGAACGCAAATTACAACAGGAACGCCGATCCGGTGCCCGGCTACCTCCATGCTTACGGTCGCAGCAAGATATTCTCGCAGGAGTTGCGCTTCACTTCAGAATTCGATGGGCCGCTGAACATCACCACTGGCGCTTTCTATCAGAACAGCAAGACGCTGACAGCCTTTCCCGCACAATCGATGCTGCCGGTGACGCCGCTTCTGTTCGAGCTTGATCGCCCCACCACGGTCACTGAAGCCGCCGTGTTCGGGGAAGCCAGTCTCAAGATCACACGCGGCTTGTCGATGACGGCAGGCGTCCGTCACTTCGATAACAAGGTCGATTATTCCTCCTTGTCTAAGGGCCTGCTCGGCGACAATCGCCTCTACACCGGCGTGCAGAAGGAGGCAGGCTTCACGCCCAAGTTCGGCATCCAGTACACGATCGATGATGACCACATGCTCTACGCCAATGCGGCAAAGGGCTACCGCGTCGGCGGGGTTAACTCGTTCGCTGCAGGGCGCTGCGATGCCGGCTTCGCTGCGATCGGCACGACGGAAGACCGCGCTCGAGGTTACCGGTCGGACCAGCTCTGGAGCTACGAGCTCGGTGCGAAGACAAGCTGGTTGGATCGTCGGCTGACGCTGAACGCAGCGGCGTTTCAGATCGACTGGAAGGACTTGCAGCAGCGCCTTGGTCTGGGATCCTGCGGTTTTTCCGCGACGATCAACGTCGGCGCCGCCCGCAACCGCGGCGGCGAACTGGAAGCCAGCTGGCAAGCGGCCAAAGGTGTCGCCATCTCGCTTGGAGGTGGCTATACGGATGCCATCATCACAGATAACGGCGGCCTCAACGGCACTCGCGCGGCGCAAATAGGATCGCGCGTGCAGAACGTCCCCAAGTGGACGGTGAACGCGGGACTGGACATTGACCGCGACATTGCCGGACGGCCCGGCTTCCTTCATCTGGATTACGCCTATGTCGGTGACAGCTACAACGCCCGTAACACGCCCCGCACGCGCTCATCCTACAGCATTGTAAATGCCCGTCTCGGCGTACGCATCGATATGGTGAACCTTGCTGTGTTCGCGAGCAATCTGACGAACAAGGCGGCGGATATGGCAGATGTGCCACCCTTGATCGGTCAATATGCAGGCCGTCCCAGGATTGCCGTGAACACGCCCAGGACGATCGGCATCGAAGCTCGTATCGCATACTAGCAGCCAGGCGCGAAACCCACCGGCCTCCGAGTGGTCGGTGGTGAGGCGTTCAAAAAGGGCATGTC
Source organism: Novosphingobium gossypii (assembly GCF_050433305.1). Taxonomy (NCBI): domain Bacteria; kingdom Pseudomonadati; phylum Pseudomonadota; class Alphaproteobacteria; order Sphingomonadales; family Sphingomonadaceae; genus Novosphingobium; species Novosphingobium gossypii. The sequence goes on from NZ_JBNPXM010000004.1 coordinate 183,772, forward strand.
CTGACCGTATCCGCTTTCAGGCGAGCAAAGCGGGCGATCGCCTGCGGGGCCATTCTCGACGAAGGCGGATCAAGCGGCAGCAATGCTATCTTGCGCCAGGGCTGGGACATATGCGGGCAATCGCCGCAAAGAGCGTGCATGCGCTCATCGGTTCCGCCGCGATCCTCCGGAATATGCCAGACTAACGTGCCGATCTGCGTCGCCCCAAGTGTGCGGTCGTGGCGCTATCCGCTATCGCTCAGGTCCGGGTCGCCCTGTTTGCGGATGGTTCCATGCTGACTTGAGCCCGGTTCTGCCAACGGCGCTGGCAGGATACGAACAGAAACCGGCAACTTTGTAACACCGATGTAACAAGTCTTCCCCAACGGGCCCCTGCGACACGGAACATGAGCGGGGTCAATAATGCGTTCGATATCAGCGATTTCGCTGGCGATGGCGGCTGCCTGTCCGCTGAGTGGCGCGGCGCCGCAACCCAAGTGCGACCACACGCCCGAACAGCGCTCCGATCTCACCGTAGTCCTGCCTGAGCCGCCCGTGCCCATCGGCTGCACGGGCTGAGGAGCGCCTTTTCAATACCGTTCGTCACCGACCCGGCCGGCAAGCGGCCGACGGGCAACATCAACCCTGGGGTAATTCGCGACATGAAGACTGAACTGAAAAGCCTGCGCCGCGCAGCGCCATTCCTGATTGGCGCCGCCATCGCTGCGCTCGTCGCAGTGCCGGCTTCCGCCCAGACCGCCGTCCAGGCAACGCCCGACGCTGCAGAAGACGTCGCGGATGAGATCGTGGTTTCAGGGTACAGCGGCAGCCTGAAGAAGGCGATCGACATGAAGCGCGACACGATCGGCTTCTCGGACTCGATCATCGCCACCGACATCGCTGACTTCCCCGACCAGAACCTGTCCGAAGCGCTCCAGCGCCTGCCCGGCGTCACCATCGAGCGCGACAAGGGCCTGGGCACCCGCGTCAACGTGCGCGGCCTGCCGAGCGAGTTCACCTTCGTGTCGATCAACAAGCTGGCGACCGCGTCGGGTTCGGGCGGACGCGACGTGGAATTCGACATCTTCGCATCGGAGCTGATCCAGTCGGTCACCGTGCAGAAGTCGCCCACGGCGGCGGATGAGGAAGGTGGCATCGCCGGGTCGGTCGCGATCCGCACAGCACGCCCGTTCGACCAGCCGGGCCTGCGCCTCGTCGGTTCGGCGGAAGCGGCGTACAACTCGATTTCGCAGAAGGTCGATCCGAACTTCTCTTTCCTTGCCAGCGACACGTTCGGTGATTTCGGCGTGCTGCTTTCGGTCGCCAAGCAGCAGCGCACCAACCGCACCGATTCCAACTCTGGCATCAACTTCCGCCCGATCTCGCGCTGGACCGACAAGGGCAATGCCCAGACCACGCAGACGCTGAACGTGCTGCAGCGTGACGCCGGCATCACTCTCGGCGATTTGAAGAACAAGGACGAAGTCAACCGCGTCGTCTTCATCGACAAGGTCGGTGACCGCCTGTACCTCAACGATCAGGATCGCCTCGGCGTGTCGGGCTCGCTTCAGTACAAGCCGAGCGACCAGTTCAGCCTCAGCTTCGACGCCTTCCTGGGCTCGTACAAGACGCATGAGGACGAATACGATGCCGCCGGCTATTCGGCATCCAGCACCTCGGCGCTGGACGGTATCTACGACTACGACGACACGACGCTGTCAGACGACGGCATCGTTGTCATCCGCGATGCGGCCTACACCCGCACCCAGCATGAATTCCTGAGCAAGGAATACATCAACAAGACGGACTATCGCCAGTTCGGCGGAGAAATGAACTGGGATGCCGGCAGCTGGCACATCGACCTTGTCGGCGGCTATTCGGGCGCCAAGAAGACGCTCGACTATGCCAACCTCAAGCATGTCGCCTACGCGCCTTCGCGCACGCGCTTCACCGATAACGGCGGCGAAACGATCCCGAGCGATGCCGCCGGCACCATCGACATGTATAATGCGCCCGGTGCGTACCTGTTCGAAGCGTATGAAACCACGCGCGAGAAGATCAAGGACGACAAGTACGCCGCCCAGCTCGACGTTTCGCGAAAGTTCGAGATCGCCGGGTTCGAAGCCCTGAAGCGCGTCAGCTTCGGCGGTCGCTACACCAACAAGGCCAACGAACGCTGGTATGGCGAGGAGAAGCTGCAGGGTCCGACCCGCGGCAGCACCGCATGGCTCAATACCCGCAAGCTGTCCGATAGCCCGCTGGAAAACGTGACCGGCATCATCGGCGGCCAGTCATATCAGGTCCGCGATCTGAACTGGCAGATGATCTCGAACGACTACGCGCGCAGTTCCTTCCGTCCAGACGGCTTCGTCACGCCGTTCCAGGACAGCAACTACTACAAGGTGCGTGAAGAAACCTTCGCCGGCTACGCGATGATCGACTTCCAGTTCGACCTTGGCCCGGTGCCGCTGCTTGTGAATGCGGGTGCCCGCTACATCAACACCAAGGTGAAATCCGAAGGCTTCCACCAGGTCCAGAACGAGGACGGTACCACGGGCTACACGGCCGCGCCGATCTCCAGCACTGGCCGGTACAGCAAGCTCCTGCCGGCCATCAACCTGCGTGCCGAGATCACTGACAACCTGCTGATCCGGGCCGCCGCATCGCAGACGCTGATCCGCCCGGCGCTGACCGATCTTGCCTACAAGCGCACGGCCAGCTTCAACAACTTTCGTTTCACCGACGGCAACCCCGGCCTGAAGCCGACGTATGCCGACCAGTGGGAAGTGGGCGCGGAGCAGTACCTGGGCAACGGCGGGATCGTCTCGGCCTCGTACTTCTGGAAGAAGATCAAGGGCGTCGTCCAGAACCAGATGACCGGCATCGTCCCCGACGTGACGAAGTACAACGCCAACGGCACGATCGACGGCGTCTATGACTTTGAGGTCTATCAGCCGGTCAATGCCGAAGGCTCGTACACTGTCAGTGGCGTGGAACTGGCAGCTGTGATTCCGTTCGGGATGATCACCTCGGCGCTGGACGGCTTCGGCGTCAACGCCAACTACACCTTCCTCGACAGCTCGCTGACCGGCCAGTCCGACCTTGGCATCCCGACCTCACCGATCGGCCTTGCGGACAACGTCTACAACGTCACCGTCTACTACGACAAGGGCCCGATGGGCGCCCGCCTGTCATACAACCGCAAGGGCGAGTACGTCGAGTACATCCAGAACAACATGTATCCGGTCTACCGCGATGCCTACGGCCAGTTCGATTTTGCCGTGAGCTATCAACTGACCGACAACTTCCGTCTGGAAGTTCAGGGTATCAACATCACGAATGAGGCGACCAAAGGCTACACCATGGACCCCTCGTTCCCTACCATGAACGAAAAGTCGGGAAGCCGCTGGACCGTAGGCGTTCGCGCCCAGTTCTGACCCGGTAACCGTTCCGGCATCACCGTGAAACGGAAGGGGCGGCTCCGGATGGGGCTGCCCCTTTCTTTTGGTTCGTCGATGGTGAAGGTCGCATCGGATCCACGCGGAACCGGGCCCGAAGCCGGGCAGGCGATCGCTGGAAAGTGCATCCAGTGGGGTGAACCTCGGCCGTCCGCGCCGAAGCCAGGTGTCCCGCTTTGATAACCACGGTCCATAAGGGTGGTATGCGGGAGCGTGAAGCTTCGCTAGAGCGGAAAATCACAAAGGTGCACGAGACCACGACCCATGGCAACTCGCGACCGCTATCAAGGTCCTGCTATATGTACACGGCGCCCATTACCGACTTCCCGCTCGCGTGCGCGACCACGCCGTTTCTGAGTGACGGGGGAGAGTGCGGGAGGCTGATGGCTGGCCGGGACTGGTCTTCTACCTCGCTTGGTCCGATAGAGCTTTGGCCGCGCTGCCTCACCAGCGCGCTCTCCATACTTCTGCGATCGCGGGTGCCGATCGTCATGCTGTGGGGACACGATGGCGTCATGTTGTACAACGACGCCTATTCGGAATTTGCCGGCAGTCGCCACCCGGCCTCGTTAGGGTCTAACGTCCGGGAAAGCTGGCCTGAACTTGCCGGTTTCAATGACACGGTGATAGCCAAGGCCCTTGCGGGAAACACGCTGCACTATCGCGATCACGAACTTACCATCCTGCGCAACGGCGCGCCGGAAACGGTCTGGATGGACCTTAACTATTCGCCGGTGGTGGATGAGGCCGGCGTGCCGGCCGGGGTCATATGCTTTCTGGCCGAAACCACCGAAAAGGTCGCGGCAGAGCGGCGTGCCGCATTTCTGCTGGCACTTTCCGACGAACTTCGGCCTCTTACCACGCCTGCCGACATAATGAACCGGACTGCTGAAAGGCTCGGCGAACTCCTCGATGCAAGCCGGGTCTTCTACGCGGAGATCACCGACGCAGGCATGATGACCGTCGAGCGTGACTATTCGCGCGGCGTGGAATCGATCGTTGGCGCGCACTCGCTCGCGTCATTCGGGCCGGACCTGCTCGCCGCCTACCGCGCGGGAGAGCCCGTGGTGGTGCGCAATGTGGGCGGAGACGAGCGGTTGAGCGCACCGGCGCGCGCGGGCCTTGCCTCGCGGCAGGTCGGCGCGTTCATCGATGTCGTCCTTTTCAACGAAGCCCGGTGGGTCGGGCTTCTGGCAGTCCAGAATGCAAGCCCGCGCATCTGGAGCCCGGCTGAAGAAAAACTGGTTCAAGAGGTCGGCGAGCGCGTCAGGGTTGCGATCGAGCGGGTCCGAGCAGAGCGTGACCGCTTGTGGGATCTTTCGCAGGACATGTTGGCAAGAGCGGACTTCGCGGGGATGATGTCCGCGGTCAATCCGGCCTGGAGCAAGGTGCTGGGATGGAGTGAAACCGAACTGCTGACCCGGGGTTACGCCAACTTCATGCATCCCGACGACGTGGGCTCTTCTACAGATGCGATAGCGGGCATGACGGTGACCGGACAGCCTGCGCGCTTTGAAAACAGGGTGTCCACCCGCGATGGTGGCTGGCGCCATATCGAGTGGACGGTCGCACCCGAACCCGATGGCGAGAACTTCGTCGCAGTAGGCCGCGATCTGACTGACACCAAGGCTCGCGCGGCCGAACTGGACACCGCCAGGGAAGCGTTGCGCCAGAGCCAGAAGATGGAAGCCGTCGGTCAACTCACCGGCGGCATCGCGCATGACTTCAACAACATGCTGACTGGCATCATCGGCAGCCTCGACCTCATCCGGCGCAACATCGGCGCTGGAAGGCCCGAACGCGTCGATCGGTACATCGACGCGGCAAACGCATCCGCGCAGCGTGCAGCCGCTCTCACATCGCGCCTGCTCGCATTCGGCAGACGCCAGTCACTGGATCTGCGTGCCGTCGATATCAACGCGCTCGTTCGCAGCATGAATGAGTTGGCGGATCGAACGCTCGGGGAGCAGACGGTTCTCGAGACCTATCTGAACCCGGATCTTTGGGTCGCATCGTCGGACGTAAACCAGTTGGAAAGCGCTTTCCTCAACTTGTGCATCAATGCTCGCGATGCGATGCCTGACGGTGGCAAGCTTGTCGTGGAAACGGACAATGTCAGCCTGGACGAGCATTACGTCAGCAACCATCCGGGTCTGGCTTCAGGCGAATACGTGGTGCTCAGTGTAAGCGACACAGGGATTGGCATGTCGCCCGCTACCCTCGAAAAGGTATTCGAGCCTTTCTTCACGACGAAGCCGGTTGGCCAGGGTACCGGCCTTGGTCTGTCGATGATCTACGGGTTTACCAGGCAGTCTGGTGGGCATGTGCGCATCTACAGTGAACTGGGAGTGGGTACGACCGTCAAGCTTTTCATCCCTCGGTCTCACGAGGGCACTGAACCAGTCCATGCCTCGAAAGCCGAGATCGTCAGCGGGCAAGGTGAGACCGTGCTGGTCGTCGAAGATGACCCGTCGGTCCGCCTCATCGTCACCGAGGTGCTGGGCGAAATCGGTTATGGCGTCATCGAAGCGTTTGACGCCACGAGCGCACTGCCCATCCTGGAGTCAGGCAGAGCCATCGATCTGCTTATCACCGATGTCGGCTTGCCCGGGATGAACGGTCGCCAGCTTGCCGAAATTGCCCGCAAGAGCAGGCCGCAGCTCAAAGTGCTCTTCATTACCGGGTACGCCCGGAATGCCGCAGTGCGATCGGGTTTTCTGGACAAGGGTATGGACATGCTGACGAAGCCGTTCGCCATGGACGAGCTCGCAATGAAGATCCGGGATGTTTTCGATGGCTAAGGGACGATGTCATTCAGCCTGCAAAGTCACCGTCCCGAACTTTTTCTAGCGTAAGTCCTGCAGGGTGGTGGCCGATGGCGTCATCGCGTCAGCGGCGATCTGGACAGAGATGTGGATACGGATGGCAAAGGTGGTCGATGGGCAGCATCTCCATCGTTGACCCGGATGGGGGTAGCATGGCGGATCGGACTTTCGCGATCAGGTTCCTGAACCCCGGCGTTCAAGCCTCGGCATTCGCGTCAACTGACATGCGTCACCGGTTGTGTGCACATTGATGCATGGGCAATGAAACGTCATGGTCAGGTTACGCAACCAACGACTGTTGATTGTGGTTGATGCTCCCGAAAGTGGCCGTCCTGGCTCACTGATACGGAGGATTTTCATGAGGGCACTATACCTTGCGCCTTTGGGCGTAATGGCGCTTGCACTTGCAGGCCCGGCATTCGGGCAGGATAGCGATGCAGTCGATTGGACTGGCCCGTATGTTGGCGGCTCGATTGGCTATACGTTCCAGAAAAGCGACAACAACGAGCACCTTCGCTTCGATACCAATGCCGACGGAAACTTCAACGACACGATCAGGACGGCCACCGGCGCGAACGCGTTCTCGCCGGGCACATGCGGCGGGGCTGCGCGTGGATCGACGCCGGCCAGCGGCTGCCGGGGCGATAAGGACGCACTGAGCTGGATGGGCCACGTGGGCTACGATCGTCAGTTCGGCAGCATCGTTGCAGGTGTCGTCGCCGAGGCAGGCAAGACGTACATCGACGACGCGGTCAGCGAATATTCGACGACGCCGGCCTACTACACCATGCGTCGCCAGATCGACTGGAACGGCAACTTGCGCGCCCGGCTTGGCGTCACCACCCGCAGTGGCATCATGCCTTATGTGACCGGCGGTCTGTCCTACGCCAGAGTGAACAACAGCTTCGCCACCAGCAATGGGGCTAACAGCTTCACCGAAGTGAACCGCAAGGAGGACGCATGGGGCTGGAACGTCGGCGGCGGCGTCGAAGCGAAGGTTGCGCACAACTTCTCGATCGGGGCGCGCTATCTGTGGACGCGATATAATACCGGCGATTATCGCGTCGATGTCGGCGCCGGCACGGCTCCGGCGACCAACCCGTTCCGCATCACCCCGTCGGGCGGAGCCAGCATCGAACGTGGTGACAAGTTCGATACCCAGAGCGTCATGGTGACCAGCAGCTTGCGCTTCTGATCACGCTGATCTGAGGGCAGTTGCGAAAATCCTGCCGATGGGATTGCGGTATACTCCGGTTCACGTCTTGATTTCGGGAATGGAGGTGGTCTGCCGGAATGCCACCGGCAGCGGAGTAAACTCGGCACGCGTCAGCTAGCCCGGGGATGTGTGAGGACGGTACTTGTTTTAGTCCGGTCCTCCACATCTACCTTGCTCCCGGCATTGGTGGGAGACAACAGCGAAATTTGACTACATTGACGGACACGGCCGATTTCGTCGATGATGACGCGCTGCTACTTCGACGATAAATGCTGCATGCTGTGCCAAACCTTTCAACACTCACCGTGCCTGCGAAATGGCTTTTGGCACTAGCACTCATGGGCGCCCCTGTGCCCCTGCTGGCGGATGGCGACCCGACTTCGGGTGTGGAGCGTGCCTACGAATTCGATATTCCAGCGCAGTCGCTCGAGAGTGCTCTGAACCAGCTTTCGCGCGCGTCCTCCGTATCGATCCTCAACGACAGCGCGACAGTTGCGCGCAAACGCAGCCTTGCCATCAAGGGACGCATGACTGTGCAGGAAGCCGTGCTGCGGCTTCTAAAAGGGACCGGTCTTCGCGCCCGCTTCACGGCCGGCGGCGCAATCGCAATCACCCCCGGGGCAAAGGCGGAAATAGCCCTCGACCGTATCGAGGCGGTGGACCGTCCGACGATCCGTAGCCTGAAACAAGAGCCCGCATGGATTGCCTACGCGGAAAAAGTGCAGGCACGTATCCGCACCGGCCTGAGCGCAGACAGGGAACTTGCCCGGGGCCGCTATGACGTCCGCATCAAGGTTTGGCTCACGCGGGACGGTAAGGCCATGCGTGTCGAACTGGCCCGCTCTTCGGGAGAAAGGGAGCGCGACGCCCGCCTTCTTCGCCTTGCCGACGGCATGACGATGGACGATCCACCTCCGCCCAACCTCCGACTGCCGATGACGCTTGAATTTCGGGTACGCTGAAAGAAGGGCGTTCTTCAGCCGGAAGTCATTGTAACGTAACAAAACGCGACTTTAGGACGTTGTCCTTTGCTGCCGAGGGACGGACGGGGGCGTTACGTCGTGTTCAACGGGTATCGAGCAAGGTGGAGGGCTGGAAGCGCCACGTTGGCCGTTCACACTGCAGTGGCACTTGTCCTCCTGATCGACGGAGCCTTCACAGCGGAAAGACGCGGCGTCGATCGTGCCGACACGCACCTGACGGCCATCACGTTCGCGCTGCAACCTGCTGCTGCGCCACGGGAGCAGCCGGACAAAACCCCAGCAGAAGCGGCAGCAAAGCGGGCGTCGCTGCAGTCTGCCAACGCGCCCGAGAACGGCACGAAGCAACTGGCCGAGCCCGTGCCGCGAAAACCTGGCGATTTGAAAGAGACGCCTGTCGATCTGCCGTCGCAGTCCGACTTTCTTTCCTTCCGTGGTCGTCTGATCGAACATATCCGTCCGTTTCACAATTACCCTGATGCCTTGCGGGGAAGGGGTGAGCGCGGCGTGGTGCTGGTCGGCTTCATGATGCAGCGTGACGGCGCGGTCCGTGAAGTCTGGGTCGAATCGAGTTCCGGCTCCAGCGATCTGGACGCGGCTGCGCTGACTACCATCCGCAAAGCACAGCCGCTGCCGATCATCCCAAGCACGTTGCCCGAAGCGCTGACGATGACGGTTCCGTTATCCTATACGCCTGCAAGATTTTCGATTCTGCAATGAGCGAAGAAGCGACCGAGGGGCCGAATTCGCGACTGCGCGCTGTCATTGCGCGGCGCTATGGCTACATGATGTCGCGCCTGTCCGCTTCGCTGGGATCCCGCGATCTCGCCCAGGACGCATTGCACGACGCCTTCGTTCGCCTTGAGCGCGCGCAAATTGCGCAAGACCTGCGGGAGCCGACGTCTTACCTGCTGCGGATGGCCACTAATATCGCGTACAACCGAATACGGCGAGACAGTCGGTTGATCGGGTCCGATGAAATGCGCGAAATTCTGGAAATTCCGGATGAGAACCAGAATCCCGAAAGTGCCGCGCAGCAGAGTTCTGAGATGAAGGCTGTCGAGCACGCCATGCATATGCTGCCTGAACGCCGTCGCACGATCTTGACGCAAGCCTGGCTGGACGAGCGATCTACTGCCGATCTGGCGCATGAACATGGCATTTCGGTCCGCATGGTGCAATTGGAGATAAAGGCTGCAGTCGAACAGATTCGCGCTATGGCGGCTTCGCCCAACGTAATTCCGTTTCGCAAAGACGATCGTAAAGTGTCCTAGAGGTATGAGACACATGCGGCAGCTTTTCCGATCGGGGCGAAGGTAAGGGATTTGACCGAGCGAACCACGCAATTGAAAGCGGACGACGCGCTCAGCCGAGAGGCTGATGCGTGGGTGATGCTCGTTGCGTCGGGTGCAGCCACGCGCGGCGATGCGAAGGCGCTGGAGGAATGGCGCGCGCGCAGCGCTGCGCATGAAGCTGCGTTTCGCGAAGCCTCGCGCCTGTACCGCGCGATCCGGATCGCTGGTGAACGGATGCGCGCGGATGAAGTGCAGCCGACCGGTGGATTTCTGGAGAGAACGCTCGCAGCGCCCGCAGCCATGCCGCGCAGGCAACTGCTGCAAGGCGCGATGGCGGCTTCGGCGGCGGGCATTGGCGTGCTTTTCGGAGGGCAGTCGCTCGGACTGTGGGGCGGTGAACAGTCGGCCCAGTTCGTGACCCGCAAAGGGGAGCAGAAAGTCGTCCAGCTTGGGGATGGCGCCCGGATCGAGTTGAATACCGATACCCGGCTGTCGCGCCGCCCCGATCTGGGTGAACGCTCTGTGGAATTGTTTGGCGGCGAAGTGATGCTGACAGTGCCCCACCGGGGCAGAGCGCCGGCGGTGGTGCTTGCCGGGGCGGGGCGCACTGTCTCGAACGGTGGACGCATCGCCTTGCGATGCCGGGATGACAGCGTTTCGGTCACATGTCTTGCGGGCGCGGTCGCCGTCCAGATCGGCGGGGTCGAACGTGGCGTGCTGCCGGGGCAACAGTTGCGCTATGACGATCGCGGCTTCGGAGAGATCGCCAGCGTCGATCTTGAGATGGTCACGGCATGGCGCAACGGTACGCTGGTTTTCCGCCGTGCCCGCGTCGACGAAGTGATTGATGAAATCGGCAGGTATCGCGATGGCCGGATCGTGATCGCCAATCCTTCCCTTGCCGGTCGGCGCATTGATGGAACCTTCCATATGCGTAACGTCGATCAGATCTTCGATCAGCTCAAATCGGTGTACGGTACGAGTGTAACGCACCTTCCTGGCGGTCTTGTCCTTCTGACTTGAAGGTCATTCGGCAGCAGCAACACTGCGTCCTGAAAAAATTTCGATCGGCATTTCGCCAAAGGCCTTGCCGTTTGTCCTTATGGAAAGGGCAAGTTTTGACAGTCCGGCGATGGGGTCCGGATTCTTGGATTGATACAGAGTCGTTCGGGTCGGAAGCAGAATCGGCCCCATCATCACATTTCTGACGCTCCGGCTTCGAGGCATCCGCTTCGGGGATCGAGGCGGTGCGTGCGGCAGATTGGCTTTAGGGGGTAGTGTTGGGTCGGTTGAAATTGGCGCATGTCAGCCATATCGCGATTGCGCTCGTGATTGCGGTATCTTGCCCTGCAAATGGTCAGGAGGTGTCGTCGTCGGGTACGGCGTCTGCATCGTTTGCGATCCATGTTTTCAAGGTGCGTGGCAACAAGCTTTTGTCGGCTGATCTGGTTGAGCGTGCGGTGTACCCTTTCATGGGTCCGGGTCGCAGCGAGGCGGATGTCGAGAGTGCGCGGTCTGCGTTGCAGAAGGCGTTCGAGGATGCGGGGTATGTCGCGGTTTCGGTGGTGATCCCCGAGCAGGCGGTGGACGGCGGCGTGCTGATGCTGGAGGTTCAGCCTCAGGCGATCGGTCAGGTGGTGGTCGAGGGCGATGTGCGTCATGCGGACAGGGTGAAGGCGCAGGCGCCTTCGCTGACGCCGGGGGCGACGCCAAACCTTGCGGCATTTCAGCGTGACGTGGTGGCGATGAACGGCAAGGCGAGCCGCAAGGTGACGCCCGAGCTGAAGGCCGGGGTGGCGCCGGGCACGCTGGACGTGGTGCTCAAGGTGGAGGAGACATCGCCGCTGCATGTCTCTGCGGAACTGAACAACTTCTCCTCTGCGGCGACGAGCGACCTGCGGGCGTCGGCGACAGTGCGCCATGACGACATGTGGGGTCGGGGCGATTCCCTGAGCCTTTCAGCGCAGACGGCGCCGCGCCGCACGGACGATGCGCTGGTGTTCTCGGCCAATTACCTGATGCGTCTGGGGCAAGGCACGCAGCTGCTGCTTTACGGGGTGCATTCGGACAGCGACATCGCCGTCATCGGCGGCACCAGCGTGATCGGCAAGGGCGATATGGCAGGCGTTCGCCTGATCCGATCGCTGGGCAGCGCCGAGGGGTTCTATCACTCGCTGACGGTGGGCTTCGACTGGAAGCACTTCAAGGAAGACGTGCTGCTGGGTTCGGACCGTGCCTCGGCGCCGATCGAATACTTCCCGGTCACGGCGTCGTGGCGTGGCGACTGGACGGGGGACCGACGCAATACCGATCTGACTCTGTCGGCGACGATGGGCCTCCGCGGGATCGGCGACGGGTGGGAACGCTTCGATGCCAAGCGCTACATGGCGCGACCCAGCTTCCTGGTGCTGAAGGGCGACGCCAATCACACGCAGGACGTGCTGGGGACCTTTCAGGTCTACGGCCATGTCAGTGGCCAGTGGTCGGGCGGGCCGCTGATCAGCAATGAGCAGTTCAGCCTTGGCGGCATGCAGAGCGTGCGCGGTTACTTCGAGAGCGCGGCGCTGGGCGACTGGGGCGTGGCGGCGCAGATCGAGGTGCGTACGCCAGACTTTGCTGAACATCTCGGACCGCTGGAAGAGCTGCGGCTCCACGCCTTTGCCGATGGCGGACTTGCTGGAATCCATCAGGCGCTGCCGGGTCAGGCCGACAGCTTCCGCGCGGTGAGCGTGGGGCTGGGCGGGCGGGTGCGCGTGCTTCGCTATCTCAATGGCGCGCTCGATGTGGGTACGCCGCTTATCTCCAACTCCGACAGCCGGTCGGGGGACATCTTCGTACGCTTCCGCATTCTGGGGGAATTTTGATGACGACGTTCTTGAAGATGGGTGCGCTTGCCGGTGCGATTGCGCTGGGCGCGATGACCGCGGCCACGCCCGCCCATGCCTGGTGGGAGGCGGACTTTGCGTACCGCACGAAGCTGAACCTCAACACACAGGCTGCGGGCGTGACCGGCGAAGTGGCGCGTGCGCCGGTGCTGGTACGGCTGCATCAGGGCAACTTCAACTTCGCCGATGTAAAGCGGGACGGTTCGGACCTGCGCTTCGTGGCCGGAGACGATCGCACTCCGCTCAAGTTCCATATCGAGAAGTGGGACGCGGCAGGCCAGCAGGCGCTGGTGTGGGTGGACGTGCAGGGTCTGGCGCCGGGGCAGGCAAGCGCGATCTATGCCTACTACGGCCACAAGGACGCCAAACCGGGTCAGGACGTGGCGGGCAGCTTCGCGCCCGAATACCGCGCGGTCTACCACTTTGGCGGGGAGGGCCAGATCAAGGACGTCACCGCCAATGCAGTTGCCGCAGGCGGCGCTAACCAGCGCGAGGACAATGGCCTGATCGGTGCGAGCCTGACGCTAGATGGCGCGACTGCGTTGACGGTTCCGGCTTCGCTCTTCGTATCGGGTCCGCTCTCGGTAAGTCTGTGGGTCAAGCCTGCATCGGACGGGACGTTGTTCGCGCTGCCGGGTGCGGTGAGCCTGGTGAGTGAAGGCGGGCAGTTTTTCATCGATCAGGGCGGCAGGCGTTCTGCCGGTGCGCCGCTGGCGGCGGGGACCTGGGCGCATGTGGCGCTGGTCAACGACGGCAAGGTGAGCAAGCTCTACGTCAATGGCCAGGGAGCAGGGGAAGTCGCAGGCGCGCTCAATGCCGTGAACGGCGATGCGGTGTTCGGGCAGGGTCTGTCAGGCACGATCGACGAACTGCGCGTGGCGGGCGCCGCGTTGCCGCAGGCGATGTTCCAGCTGGCGACGGCAAGCGAGGGCCAGTCGGCGAAGCTGGTGCTGGCGGACACGGCGGAGCAGGTGGAGACCGGCGGCGGGCATGGCTACTTCCGCATCCTGTTCGGGGCGCTGACGGTGGATGCGTGGATCGTCATCGCGATCCTGGGCGTGATGCTGTGTCTTGCGGTATGGACGATGATTGCCAAGCATATGCTGTTCGGCCGGATCGAGAAGGCAAATGCGCTGTTTCTCGATGGCTACCGGGCGCAGGCGAAGCGTTCGAGCGATCATGACGGATTGCCGGCGTTCGATCCGGGACCGGGTTCGGAAGGCTCGACGCTGGCGGGCCTGTACCAGCTTGGCCGCCGCGAACTGGGCGAGCGCCTGAAGGAAGGCCGTTCCACCGGGAGCCGCTTTGCGATCCGCGCGCAGTCGATAGCGGCGATCCGCTCGGCGCTGGATGCGCAGCAAGTGATGGACAACCAGAAGCTGCAGGAGCGCATGGGCCTGCTCACCAACTCGATCTCGGGCGGTCCGTTCATCGGTCTGGCGGGCACCGTGCTGGGCGTGATGATCACCTTCGCGGCCGTGGCGGCTGCAGGTGAAGTCAACATCAACGCAATCGCGCCGGGCATTGCCGCCGCGCTGCTGGCGACGGTGGCCGGCCTGGTCGTCGCGATCCCCTCGATGTTCGCGTACAACGCGCTGCTGGTGCGTTCGAAGAAGATCGTGGCGCATGGCCAGATCTTCGCCGACGAACTGGAAAAGCGCATCGCGGAAACGTGGCAGGATGTTCCCGCCGCGCAGGCCGCAGCCTGAACCCGATAGAAAGAAGGAGTTCAGGTCATGGCGATGCAGATCGGCGACGAGGACAAGCCGTACAACGAGATCAACGTCACGCCGATGATCGACGTGATGCTGGTGCTCCTCATCATCTTCATCCTGCTGACGACGGCAGCGGTGCAGGGGATCAAGGTGGACCTGCCCAGTGCAAGTTCGGCCAAGCCGCTGGAGGCGCGGAAGAGCCGGGTGATCGCGGTTGCCGATGACGGCACTGTCTCGATCGATGCGATCCCCGTCTCGATGAGCGAACTGGAAGGGCAACTGCGGACTTCGATCGCCAACACGCCGGACCTTGCGGTGATCCTGCGCGGAGACCGGGCGGCGCAGTATGACAAGGTGATGCAGGTGCTCGACTTGTGCTCGAAGGTGGGCGTGCCCAGCCTCGGCATGGCCAGCACGCGGCCCCCTGCTTCGGCATCCGGTGGAGGTGCGTAATGGTTGCCCTCGCCCTTGATGGTGGCGGGTCTGGTCCACGCGGCGGGGGCGGCAAGCTCCCGCTGGGCTGGATCGCGCTGGCCGGCGGCCTGACGCTGGTGGGCTTCCTGGTGTGGTCGCTGCTGAGCGCGCAGCTGGTGAGTAAGCGGCCCAACGAGATGAAGACCACGCAAGTCGTGCTTCCTCCACCACCGCCACCTCCTCCTCCGCCACCCAAGCCGCAGGAGAAGCCGCCCGAGCCTGCCGATGCGCCGCCGCTGGAACAGCCGCAGGACACCCCCCCGCCGCCCGATCAGGCGCAGCAGTCCTCCGAGCCGACCGTGGGCGACAGTGCCATGACCGCGCGCGAAGGTGCAGGGCCCAGCAACTACGGTCTTGCCGTGGGCAACGGATCGGGCACCCGCATCGGCGGACGTCCGGGTGGCAGCGGCGATGGCTATGGCGCTTATGCGCAAGTGGCGCTCAGCGCGATCCGGCTTGCCACCCAGTCCGACCGTGAACTTGCCCGGGGACGCTATACCACGCGGCTTGCGGTCAGTGTCGATGAGGCAGGGCGGATCACCGATGTGCGGGTGATCGGCACTTCGGGCGACAGCCGCCGTGACGAACGGCTGCGCCGGGTGCTGGCCGGGCTGCAACTGGCACGCCGTCCACCACCAGGGCTTCCGGTTATGCGGATCGAACTGAATGCCAGAAGTGGCGGGTAAGCATCCGAAGACTGCGACCCGGACTGCTTCCTCTTCTTCCTCCTCCACGGCGGCCCGATGCGCCTGCCTGCAGATCACTTCCCAGGGGTAAAATTTGCAATGACCCAAGTTGTTCGCCTCAAGTCCATGCTGATGGCCTGCGTGGCCGTCCTGTCCGCTTCTCCCGCGCTGGCTCAGGACGCGGCCAGCCAGACGGCCATCGATCCCCGGTTGCTGGTCGAGCAGCTGGTGGCCGAAGGAATCCTGACGCAAGCCCAGGCCGATCGGATGATCGCCAAGGCGACGGTGCCGGTTCCTGTGGCGCAGGCTCCTGTTACCACCCCGGCTCCTGCCCTTGCAGGCGGTATCGACGCGGACGGCGTCCAGACCATCCCTTACGTACCGCAGGTGGTGCGCGACCAGATCACCGAGCAGGTGCGCACACAGCTTGCCACGCAGGCGCAGACCGAAGGCTGGGCCAAGCCCGGCGAAACGCCCGAGTGGACCCGCCGCATCAGCCTTTACGGTGACGTGCGCGCCCGCTTCGAGCGCCGCTTCTTCGATCGCGGCAATGCGGACATCTTCCCCAATTACGGCGCGATCAACGAAGGCGATCCGCAGAACATCAACCCCAACACCCCCGGCTACATCCCGCCTGCCTTCCTCAACACGCTGGCCAACCGCAACCGCGCCCAGCTGCGCGCGCGCCTTGGCGTGAGGGCGAAGATCGACGATTGGATCGGCGCCAACATCCGCCTTGCGACCGGCAACGACCGCACGCCGGTCTCGACCAACCAGACGCTGGGCGCCTTCGGCGGCGGCGGCTATCAGGTGTGGCTTGATCGTGCCGCGATCAAGCTGACGCCGGTGAGGGATGTGGACATCCAGCTGGGCCGCTTCGGCAACCCCTTCTTCACCACCGACCTGATGTTTGACCCGGACATGGGCTTTGACGGCGTGGCCGTCTCGGGCCGAGCGAAAGTGAACGAGGGGCTGACCTTCTTCGGGACGGCAGGCGCCTTCCCGGTGTTCAACACCGCGCTCAACTTCGGCTCGCGCAATGCGCCTGCCGTCGATGAAGACGGCGACGACAGCTATCCGGGCGTGCGCGGCGCGTACAAGAGCCAGGACAAGTACCTGTTCGCAGGGCAGGCGGGCGTCGAGTTCCACCCCAGCGACAAGATCGCCGTGCGACTGGCCGGAGCCTACTTCGCTTACGACAACGTCGAGGGTCGGGTCTCTGCCCCTTGCGAATACTATGAGGTGACCTGCTCCACCGATGCGACCCGACCTGCCTTCCAGCAGTTCGGCAATACCGTGTTCCCGATCCGCGACGTGATCCCCGACCCGCTCAATCCGACCACCAGCGTCGAGAACCAGTTCTTCGGCCTGGCATCGAAGTTCCGCGTGCTCAATGTCCATGGAGCGATCGACTTCATCCCCTCAGACAAGTTCGGCATGCGCCTTGAGGGCGACTTCGTGAAGAACCTGGCGTGGAACCGCGCCCGTGTAGCATCGCGTGCGATCAACAACCTGGGACCGCAGACGACCATCCCCGATCCGAACAACGCGAACGGCACGATCGTGCAGGATGGAACCTACATGGGCGGCGACACCGGCTGGCAGGCCCGACTGACGGTGGGCTCGGCCCTGAGTCTCAACACCGATGGCGATGCCGACATGGAACGCGGGGGCTGGAACCTGATGTTCGCCTATCGCCGCCTGCAAAGCGATGCGATCCTGGATGCCTTTGCCGACAGCGACTTTGGCCTTGGCGGCACCAACGTGAAGGGCTGGTACGTCGCGGGCAACTACGCGATCGGCCACAACACGATGGTCGGCGGGCGCTGGATATCGTCCGACGAGATCGCCGATGCGCCGCTCTCGGTCGACCGTCTGTTCGTCGACCTCGTGACGCGGTTCTGATCGGGCGCGTCCGGCACGAGGGTCTGCCATGTTCACCGGGACACTCCTCTTCCTTGCCGCCTCTCTGCAGGCGCAGGCCCGTTTCACCCGGGCCGGTCAGCACCGGGCGCATGCGGGGCCGGCGCATGCAGAGAGGCGGCAGGGTACAAGCCCGGCCTCGTTCGTTCCTCTCTCCGGACGGGGCCGGGTGATCCGGCACATGGCTGACCAGTGTACGACCATCCAGCGTACGATCATCCGGCGCATGACCATTCGTTGGACGGTCATGCCGGCCCTTCTGGCGGTGGCTGCCATGCTCGCCCCTGTGAACGTGGCAGCCACCGCCGCCGATCCGCCGCAGACACGACGCGGCGGATCGGCACCCGGGGCACCGCGCTGCGTATCGGTGGAAGTGGACGGCTACGGCGCCGGTTCCGCAGACTGTATGGCGCACAGGCTGGAACAGGCTGCTCGTACCGCGCAGGCCAGGGCGCGCTCTACGATCGAGGTTCCGGTGATCGACGCGACATCGCCCGACGTGCGTACCGGCGTTGCCAACCAGACTGCCACGCGCCAGCGCATGGGCAATACCTTCGGCACTTCGGTGCAGCCCCAGCGGCCTTATCGGGCGCCCCCTGCGCCCCGGCCCGGCGGGCGGCCATGAACTGCCTGCCACGCCATTGCGACGGGTCCGCCTGTCACCTTGCCGACCTTGCCGACCTTCTTCCCGAACATAGCGCGGGTACGCCCCCATCACCGGGCGCCCGCTGGCTTTCTGCGGAGTGCATCCGATGACCAAGACCCGCTCGCCCCATTCCTCATCACCACGTCCCAATCCTCTGCGCAATGCCCTGCTCATCGGCGCTTCGGCCACTTCGCTGATCGTCCCGGGGCTGATCGTCTCGGGCGGGGCACTGGCGCAGAGCCGGGTGTTCTCCGGGCGAGGCGGCACAGCCGATCCGGCGGCAGCCGCAGCAAATGCCGCCGCTGCACAGGCAACCCGCGCCGCGCAGACCAGTTCGGCAAGCCAGCGCGCGCTCGAAGCCTTCCGCCGCGCCGCACAGAGCCGGGCCACCATGAGCGCTGCCCAGAACGCCGCGCGCTCCGCCGCTCAGGCTGCCCAGTCCGGCATCGCCAACGGCCTTGCGCAGGGCGGCCTGCAAGTGGCGAACGGCGTCGCCACCGATCCCTCGCTGTGGGTGGGCGCCAACGGCCCGGCGCAGACCACCGGCGCCGATGGCCGCACCGCCGTCACCATCGACCAGACCCAGCAGAAGGCCATCCTCACCTGGGACAGCTTCAACCTCGGGCGCGAAACCGACCTCACCTTCAGACAAGGCGGCGCCGACTGGGTCGCGCTCAACCGCGTCACCGATGCCAGCGCCGACCCCACGCGCATCATGGGTTCGATCAAGGCACCCGGCTCGGTCTATATTCTTAACCGCAACGGCGTGATCTTCGGCGGCACTGCGCAGGTCAACGTGCGCAACCTCGTTGCCGGCGCGGCCAACATCACCAACGACCAGTTCCTCAACCGGGGGATATACTCCGCGCTGTCAGGGTCCAACTACCTGGCCGCTTTCACCGATGCAGGCGGAGCGGTGAAGGTGGAGGCGGGCGCGCGCATCACCACCAATGCGCCCACCTCGGTCACGGCGGGCGGCGGTTTCGTGATGCTGCTGGGCAGCACCGTGACCAATGCAGGTTCAATTTCCACGCCCAGGGGCCAGACGCTGCTCTCCGCCGGCGACGACTTCATCGTGCGGCGCGGCTACGGCACTGCGGAAAACCTCTACTCCACCACCCGCGGCAACGAAGTGCGCGGGCTGATCGATGCCGGCAGCCGCGCAGGCACCGTCGCCAACACCGGCCAGATCGAGGCGGCGCAGGGCGACATCACCCTCGCGGGCCGCACCATCCGGCAGGACGGCGTGCTCTATGCCACCACCTCGGTCAACCAGCGCGGCACCATCCACCTGCTGAACTCGGCCAGCGATGCTGAAGGCTCGGTGACGCTGGGCAAGGACAGCCTGACGCTGATCGCCCCCGAGACCGGTTCCACCGAGACCGCGCTTGACGGCCAGCGCGATGCGCTGATCGCCGCAAGCGACAAGGCCAACCTCCAGCGCGGCACCACCACCACCGGCGGCTTCGACGATCGCTCGCTGCTCGCCGACCGGGTTGACCAGAGCCGCATCGAGATCGTGACCGGTGGCAACGTGCTGTTCGAGGGCGGCTCTCAGACCATGGCTAACGGCGGCCAGGTGGCGGTACAGGCCAGCAAGGGCCGCATCACCGTGGCCAGCGGCGCCAGCATCGACGTCTCGGGCGTGATGGGCGTCTCGCTCGACATGGCGTCCAATTCGATTCTGGTGAACGTGCAGGGCAACGAACTGCGCGATAGCCCCGCCAACCGAGATGCCACCGGTACTGCGCTCAAAAGCCGCAACGTGTGGGTCGACGTGCGCGATCTGGTCCTGCTGCCCGACGGCACCGGCGGCTACGAAGGCGATCGCTGGTACACCCGTGGCGGCCTGCTCGAACTGGGCGGCTATATCGGCAACACCGCGCATACCATCGGCGAATGGGCGGCGGTGGGCGGCACCATCACCCTGGCGGCCAACGAAGTGGTGGCGCAGCAGGGCGCCGTGCTCGACATCTCCGGCGGCAGCCTCGACTATGCCGGAGGCTACGTCCGGTCCAGCCTGCTGCTGGGCGCGGACGGGCGCATGTACGACATCCGCAATGCGCCTGCCTGGATGAAGTTCGTCAGCGTCGGCAACGCTTTCCAGCGCAAACACGACCGCTGGGGCGAGCAGTACACCCAGACCTATGCTAGCAAGCTCTTCTCGCGCAGCACATCGAGCCGCTGGGAAGACGGCTACTCCGTCGGGCGCGATGCCGGCAAGGTCATCCTCTCCACCCCCACCGCGCTGATGGAAGCCAACATTCTTGCCGAAGCCTTCCAGGGCGAGCGGCAGATCCAGGCGCGCACCGACGGCCTGACGGACGGCTACAAGGCCGGCCAGTACACCGCCGCCAGCGCAGGCAGTCTAGCCGTTGGCCGCTACGACGCCTTCGGCCGGACCGACCTGTTCGACACCGACATCCGCATCGGCGACATCGCCGACGTAACCGCCGGCCTCGCAACCAGCGACGCCCTGGCCGAAGACCGCATCGGCACCGTATGGCTCGACGCCGCCCGCCTCAACGCACAATCCCTCGGCCGTATCGAACTCGGCACCCGCGCCGCGGTCACCATCGAAAGCAACATAACCCTCGCCAACGGTGGCACGCTCGATATCACCGCCCCCACCATCGACATCAACGCAAACATCACCGCAAAAAGCGGAAGTATCCGGGCAAGCAACGTGTTCTCGCCGCAGTTGGCGGAAACCGGAGCACAGGCCCTGATGCTGGACGGCAAGGCAGGCGTGTCCATCGCCGCCGGCGCCATCCTGGACCTGCGCGGCGTCTGGACCAACGGTTTGGACGGCACTCCCCTTTTCGGCCTCGCCGATGCCGATGGCGGATCGATAACGCTGCAATCGACACAGGACGTCGTTCTTGGCGAAGGATCGCTGATCGACGTTTCCTCAGGCGGCGCTCTGCTTGAAAACGGCAGTTTCGTGGGAGGGCACGGCGGGAACGTTATCCTCCAGGCCGACTACGAGGAAGCGGTCGGCAGCACCAGCGGCAGGCTGTCTCTGGCTGGCACGGTCACCGGGAACGGCGCGGCGGGCGGCGGCAAGCTGCTCGTGCAATCGCGGGCGATCCGCATCGGCGACCCCGTAGCGACAGCGGAAGAGGCGGCGACGGTGCTGAATGCGGACCTGTTCGCTTCCGGTTTCAGCGACTACGAAATCGTGGGCAATCGGCGGCTTGAAGTGGCCGAAGGGACAAGTATCGATGCGGCGATGCCGGTCTACCGGCTCGGCGCCAACGCGGGAACGGTCGCCAGCAACGGCGATCCTGCCGCAGCGCTGGAACTGTGGACGCCGCCGCTCTATCAGGAAAATCCGTTGAGTGGCCTACTGACCCAACGGCAGGGCGCATCGCTTACGCTGCGCAACAGCAGCGTTCTGCGCGCGTTGGGCGACGTGGACGATGTTAACCTGACCATCGGCAAGGGCGCGCGCGTAACCGTCGATGCTGGACGGCGCATCGGGCTGACCGGCCCGGGTTCGATCGCGATGCATGGTACGTTGCAGGCCGCGGGTGGCGACATCGAAATCGTCCAAAGCGGCTTCTCGGTTAACGAACTCAGCGGGGCGGCCGGCGTGCCCGAGCCCACCGGACAAACGATCTGGATCGGCGAGGACGCCCTTATCGACGTGGCCGGTCGCAGCGTCACGGCAGTGGACGCTCAGGGGCGGCGCTATGGTATTGCAGGCCAAGGCGGCACCATCACCATCGGCGGTGCGATCGATCATGCGACGGGCAAGGCAGGTGGCGGCACGAACTTCGTCGTCATCCGCGAAGGCGCGCTGCTTGACGCATCGGGGTCACAGGCGAACCTGGACATCAGTGGTGCACGCGGCGTTGCTGTAGCCGGCAGTGGCGGCACGATTTCGCTGGGATCGCTTTTTGGGCTCTATCTTCATGGCGACATGAAGGCCGCGGCGGGGGGCTCGGGTGCGGCGGGCGGCACGCTCGACCTGTCTCTGGGAACAACGCTGATCAGCACCAGCCAGCCCAGCCCGTTGCTATCCACGCCGCGTGAAATGCTGCTGAGCAGCACCCGCAAGGACATCGATCAGTTCGGCGCAATGACGCCGTCGGAGGCTGCCGCCAGCCTCGTCTATGGCCACGGCGCCATCTCCATGGACCAGATCACCGAAGGCGGCTTCGGCAGCCTGGGACTGGCAGTCCGTGGGCAAGTGAGCTTCACCGGCGACATCGATCTTTCGCTGGCGCAGGGAGTGCACCTTTACGCCCGCTCGCTGGCGTTGGCCGAAAGCGCACATGCCGGCAGCCGGATCACGATCAGCGCACCATACCTGCGCCTGGCGGGTGCGGCGCCGATCGTCACCAATATCCCCGGATTGGCCGAAGCCTCCATCGGTGGCACCTCCACGCGCGAGACCGAAGCCAGCCTGACGTTGAACGGCAGCCTGATCGACTTGCGCGATGAAGTGAACTTCGGCGCAAACGGCACTCTGCCACGGCCCGGCGGCACGTTCGCCTACGATCGGCGAGACTTTGCGCGCGTGGCCCTCAACAGCATCGGCGACATCCGCGTGGCAGGCGGAGGTTACGGCTCGATGCGCCTTAATGTCGCTCATGCGCTGGAGATGACCGCAGCGCAGATTTATCCCACAACCCATGCCGCTGGCCAGTTCTCCGCCGACACCATCCGCATCGGGCGCAGCACCGAAGCGTTGCCTGCCGTCCCACAATCGGTGTTCGGCAGCCTGATGTTCGAAGCCAGCTCCATCGAGCAGGGCGGCGTTGTCCGTGCACCACTGGGTACGGTGCAGTTCGGCCGGACCGGCCTGGATCCTACCCGGACTATCGACCTGCTGGACAGCAGCGTCACGTCGATCAGCGGCAACGGGCTGGTGATGCCTTATGGCGGCACCGTCGACGGCATTCGCTACGATTACGATGGCAAATCCCTTGCCGATAGCCAGTTGGGACGCACGAACCTCAGCCCGGGGCTCACGTTGAACGGCCAGGCCATCACGGTCGACGCCAGCGCCGTGATCGACGTGTCGGGCGGCGGCACGCTGAATGGAGCCGGCTTCATCAGCGGACGCGGTGGTTCGGTGGACGTGCTGCGCCATGCCATGGCAGAGGTTAATCCGGGCTTCCCCATCAGCAAGGTGGGCAATGAGGTCTATGCGTTGGTGCCTTCACACACTGGTCCCGCTCCGCTGGCGCCCGACGCCGGCGCCGGCGACCCTCTGATCGGCCAGCAGATCACGTTGAGCGATGCCGTACCGGGCCTGCCGGCAGGCACCTACACGCTGATGCCATCCACTTACGCGTTGCAGAAAGGTGCATTCCGCATAGAAATCGCGGCGGCGGACCTTCGCAGTCCGGCCACGGCGCCCGTCGATCTGAAGAACGGGTCGCATGTGCTTATGGGCCGGCTGGGAATTGCCGGAACCGCAGTGCGCGAAGCGCTGGCGCGGCAGGTGATCGTGACGCCCGCTTCCGTCGTGCGCACCTATTCGCTCTATAACGAGACCGACTACGAGGCGTTCGTGCTGGCCGATGCGGCCCGCCGCTCCGCACCCCGCATTCGCCTGCCGCGGGACGCTGGGCAACTGGCGATGAACTTCGAGGTAAACCGCACCGACAGGCCCAGCCTGACGTTCGAAGGAGCCCTGCGCAACGCTCCCGCCAAGGATGGTTGGGGCGGCCAGGTGGCGCTGCGTCCGGCAACCGGCTCGCTCGAAGTCGTTGCCGAGGGCACAGGGGCGACTGCGGGGTTCACCGGCATTACGCTGGAAGACGGCGATATCAACGCGCTGCATGCCGGTCGCCTGCTGATCGGCGGAACCGCCGAGCAGAACAATGGTACCAGCGAGATCGCCTTCAAATCCTCCGCACGCGACATCGCCGTGCGCAGTGGTGCGACGCTTCTGGCAGGGGACATCTTCCTTGTCAGCGGCCTGATGAACGGCGCGATCACCGTGGAGCAGGGCGCGATTCTCAACACGGTGGGCAAGGGGCGTCCGGGTCAGGACAGCAGCGATGGTTTCATCTTCGCACCCGGCACAAACAGCGTCTTCGCGGTAGGCAACAGCATCATGACGATGCGCACTACGAGCGACGGCAGCAACGGCTTTGGGCCAGGTCGGATCGACATCGGGACATGCGCGCTGGTGTGTGCGGGAGAGACGCAGCTCTATTCCGAAGGCACCATAGTGGCCGCCACCAACAAGGCGTTCACGTTCGGTAACGGCATGCGCTATGGCACGCGCAACCTGACGCTGGCCGTGGGCGGCATCAACGTAGGCACCGACGAATCCCTGGCTGCGGCCCGCAGCGCAGGCATTCTGCCAGCGGGGCTGGAACTCAACCAGACTGTGCTCGACCGCCTGTTGCAAGGCGACACCACCACTGGCGCGCCGGCGCTGGAGACGCTGGTGCTCACGGCCCGTGATTCCATCAACTTCTTCGGCACCGTTACGCTCGATACGATGGACGCGGCGACCGGCAAGTCCAGGCTTGCCAATCTGGTGATGACCAGCGGTGGTATCTACGGCCATGGCACAGCTGCGGACGTGGCGACGATCCGCACCGGAAACCTGTTCTGGAACGGCGGCATCCTTGGCGTCGAATCCACTGCGAACCCGGCGATTGTTCCGACTGGCAATGCATCCTGGAACGGTGGCATCGGGGAAGCGCCGTCCGTGGTGGCGGGCGGCGCGGGAAACGGCAGCGGATCGCTGATGGTGGACGCACAGCGGATCGAATTCGGCTTCGGGCCAGACACCGTCACTTCGATGACCGCGCGCGATCGCCTCGCGCTGGGCTTTGCGACTGTCAACCTGACGGCCAGTGAACGCGTGACGGCAAACCACGTCGGGACGTTCGCCGTCTATCAGGCACAAAGCGCGTTCGTGCCCGGCAAGGGTTTCACGTACTCAGGCGGGGATCTCAACATCGTCGCGCCGCTCGTCACAGTGGGAGCGGGTGCGAGCAACACCATCAAGGCAGGCGGCGCAATTCGCCTGACCGGCACCGGTGCGGCGGCGGGTGCGGCCGATCTTGGCGGTACACTGGCGATCTCGGGCCGGACGGTGACGGTGGACACCGCGATCATGCTGCCCTCGGGCAAGCTGACGCTTTCCGCGATGAACGACCTGACGCTGTCGGGCGCTTCGCGCATCGACGTGGCGGGTCGCGAAGTGCCGTTCGACGATATCAGTCGCTACAGCTGGGGCGGCGACGTGGTGTTGACCAGCACCTTGGGCAATATCCGGCAGGATGCGGCCTCGGTGATAGACATGTCCGCCCGCTTCAACAACGCGGGGCGCCTGATGGCGACCGCGCTGGACGGTACTGCCGGGCTCATCGACCTGCAGGGCAGCATCCTTGGCGCCAGCAGCGGCGAGTATGACGCCGGCGGCACCATCGTGCCCTACCAGGGCGGCATGGTGGATTTGCGCGCGCAGAAACTGGGCGATTTCGCCGCGCTCAACACGCGCCTGAATGCGGGCGAGGTATTCGGCGCTCGCGCCTTCCAGATCAAGCAGGGCGATCTGACGATCGGCAACGAACTGAAGGCCCGCTCAATCAGTCTGTCGCTTGACGGTGGCGCATTGCTCGTCACCGGCAAAGTCGATGCCAGCGGAGCGCAAGTGGGCAGCATCCGCCTTCATGCCGCGCAAGGTCTGACGCTGGCCGGGACGGCACAGCTTGATGCGCACGGCACGCTGCTGCGCGTAGACAGCTACGGCAAGATCATCGACAGTCCCAATCGCGCGATGGTGGAGCTATCCTCGGGCAGCGGCATGCTGGCCCTGCAGGCGGGGGCGCGGATCGATCTGCGCCACGGCACCGCAGCGGCGGTTGGCTCGGGAGCGGGCCAGCACGACGGCAAGGCGCGCGGTACGCTCGAACTCAATGCGCCGCGTCTGGGAACGAACGATGTCGCCATCGACGCGAGCGGCCCGCTATCGATCGTGGGCGCGCGGTCCATCGCGGTCAACGCGGTGCGCAGCTACGGCGATGCTGAGCTGAACACGGGCACGGAATCCACCGTGGATGGCAGGCCCTACCACAGTATCGATCAGGCCTGGATGGACCGGCGGCACGATGAGAACACCGCCTTCATCGACGCAGCGCTGAACAATACCGGGTTGATGGGCGGCAAGCTGGCCGGCCTGAACAACGCGGCCTATGCCAACGCCTTCCACTTGCGGCCAACCGTGGAAGTGGCAAGTTCGGGCGACCTCGTCGTCAGCGGCGACATCGACCTTTCGGAATACCGCTACGACGGCGTGAACCCCACCTTCGTGCGTAACGAGGCCATAGCCGGCTCTGGCGAAATCGGATCGCTGGTGCTGCGTTCGGGCGGCGATCTTACCGTTTTCGGATCGATAACCGACGGCTTCATAACTCCGCCTGACGATATGCCGGAGAAGGACGGCTGGGTGCTGCTACCCGGCGAGCAACTGTTCAATACCCCGATCGTGGTGCCGCGCGACGGCATCGTGCTGCACGCAGGCACGCGCTTCAACGCCGGCGGTACACTGAACTACGAAGTGACACTGCAGGGAATGACCGTAGCGCAAGGGACACGCTTGCCGAACTCGGCGGCACTTGCCGATACGGTGACGCTGCCGGCAGACACCGTGCTTTCGGGTGACATCCTCAACGCTGATGGCACCATCGCTCATGCGGCCGGCACGCGTCTGATCGATGCCACCGTGCTGCGTCCGGGCATGGTGCTGGGCGCAGGCACGGTGCTGGTGGTGGCGACGCCGCTTGGGCAGATGGTCTGGCCCAAGGACGTCCCGCTGCCGCACCGGCCGGAAGACACGGTCACGAGTTCCTCGCTCGATACCGTGAGCATCGCCGAAGCGGTGACGCTGCCGATGGGTGGGTTGATTCCGGCCGGGGCAAGGCTGGAACTGGGTGCGGGCGTGGAGAAGGTGGACCTGCGCTCTGAAGGCGGCCTCACGTATGCCCTGGCGCCGATGCTGCCCGAAGGCTCGCAAAGCTGGAACATCCGGCTTGTGGCGGGGGCAGACCTCGGCGCGGCGGACAACCGCCTGACCAATCCCAACGCTGCGCATGGCAGCCTGATACTGGCCGACACGCACTTCGGCATGACCGGAAGGCCGGTCAGGACGGGAGGTGAGCCCACGATGACGGAGGAGGGCGCCCTGGCTCTTATCGGCGATCCGTCCTACGCGGGGCTGACCCGCGCGGAAATCGAAGAGAAAGCTACTGCGGAGTTCGGCTTTCCTGTCACGTTCGAAATTCTGGCAGGCCAGTCTTTCGCGGACTTCTGCAGTTCCGGGGGCAACTGCACGGCCGGGGGGCCGCTGATCCTGACCGAAGAAGGCGCGCTCTCGCTGATCGGCGATCCCAGCTATGCGGGACTGCTGCCTCAAGAGTTCAGCGACAAGATGCTGGCGGACTTCGGCTACCCTTTCACCATGGAGGAATTCTTCGGAATTCCCATGGCCGATCTCTGCGCGTCCAGTCCGGCTTTCTGCACATATGGCGGCGGTGATCTGAGCTTCCAGTACACGCCCTCGAATGCAACGCTCAGCGTGTTGCGCACTGGCACCGGCGACCTCGACCTGATCAGCGCCCGCGACCTTGCGGTCCGCTCTCTCTACGGTGTTTACACGGCGGGAACTTCCAGCCTCAGCCTGGCCGATGCGCGGGCGAGCGGCGTCGATGTGGTGCGCCCGACCACCGTCGGGTCTACCATCGTAGACAACCCAGGGCATCAGCAATATGTCGACGGCTCGGAGCAGAGCCTCTACCGTGCCTGGTATCCCGATCAGGGCGGCAATCTCAGCCTGACCGTGGGCGGCGACCTGACGGGTGATCTGCTGGGCCGCAGACTCGGCGGTACGCAGGTCGTTGGCGAAAGGCAATTCGCCAGCAGCGATGTCGGCAACTGGCTGTGGCGCCAGGCAAGCGCACAGGGCACGGGTGCTGCCACTGCATGGTGGATCAACTTCGGCACTTACGCCAGCGCGTCGGAGATCGATGGCACTGTGGGCTTCACCGGCTTCGGCACGCTGGGCGGCGGCAACATCGACGTGCGGGTCGGCGGGGACGCGGGCCTGATCGAACCGCAAGGTGCAGTGGGTTACGACGCCGCCACGCGCAGCCAGGGACTGGTTCTGGCGGTGGCATCGACCGGGCGGGTGATTGACGGCGAACTGACGCAGACGGGCGGCGGCGATATTGCCGTGCGTATTGGCGGCGGTCTGAACCCTGCGCTTTCCGCAAGCGGCTTCGGCAGCCGCCGGCACGACCTCAACGGCAAAATCGTCAACCTGCGCGGCACGGTGCAGGTTGACGCCGGTGGCATGGGCTGGCTGGAGCCCACGTTCGGCGCTGCCATCGGCCGCACCCACGACCCCTTTGCCGTGACCGGAGCCAGCGCAGGGGGCGGCATCGTTCTGACCCCGGGGGATGCCACCGTCCGCCTCAACACCCGCGCCAACCTGGTGCTGGGCAGCGTGACGGACGCGGGCCGCGTGCAACAGCGTAACGGCGGAGCCTTCGTTCTCGCCAGCGGGCGAACGGACGGTCCGGCTACGATCAGCGGCACCGGAGGCAGCTTCAACTGGTTTTCGCTGTGGACCGACCGCACTGCGGTGGACGTCTTCGCGGCAGGCGGCAGCCTCAACCCGTTCACTGCCTCCGCAGAGATAGGGTTTGGAAGCCCCAATCCCTTACGCGCCAGCGACGTTGCGCCCACCGATGGTCGTTACGTCTATCCATCCATCCTGCGCGCAGTGGCAGGCAGCGGCAACATCGTCCTGGGTGGCAACGCCTATTCGCTTATGCTGGCTCCGGGTTCGAAGAGTGAGCTCGAACTGCTAGCGGGCAACTCGATCTTCGCGCGTGGTCTGGCGATAACTCCGTCGAGCGCCGACATGTCCTCGCTGGTTACGCCGTTCAACCCTGGTACGAGCTTCGCCGGCCAGATCGGTGATCTGTACTACGATACAGGCATCGGCATGGGACCGGCAATGAAGACTTCCGGCACGTTCCCGCTGTTCGGATTCGGATACAACACGAGCGGCAATACATCCGGCGCTGCGGAGCCGGTCCGTTTCTATGCGCGCGAGGGGGACATCGCCGGACTGCGAACGGGCGAGATTCTGACCTTCGGGTTGGAAGGCATCACCCTGTATGAAGGCGCAAGACCGGTCTGGATGAAGGCCGGGCGCGACATCGTGGACAGTGGCACGCGCCTGAGCCAACCCGGACAGCTGCCGACCGAAATCTCTGGGTCCGTTTTGGACACCGCTACCGGCAACCTGTTCGTCCATACCCGAGACACCGACGTCTCGCTGGTCCACGCAGGTCGCGACATTCTGTTCAGCTCGTTCGCTGTCGCAGGGCCGGGCACACTGGAAATCATGGCCGGGCGCGACCTGGTGATGGAAGACGTGGCATCGGTGACCAGCATTGGTCCGATCGTTGCGGTCGATGCGCGACCAGGCGCCTCGATCGCGATGGCAGCGGGCATGGCCAATAGCGTGGACTGGGGCGCAGTGCGCAGCCGCTACCTCGATCCGGCGCGGCTTGCCGATCCGCAGTTTCCGCTCGCTCACCCGAACAATGCGAGCAAGGTTGCCAAAGTCTACGACGCCGAACTGGCTGCCTGGCTGGGGGAACGCTATGGCTTCAGCGGAACCCGAGCCGAAGCATTGGACAGGTTTGATGCGCTGGCGCCGGAACAGCAAAGGATCTTCCTGCGCGAAATCTACTATGCCGAAGTGCGTGAGGGCGGCCGCGAATACAATGACCCCGATAGCCCGCGCTTCGCCAGCTACTTGCGGGGGCGTGAGATGATAGCTGCGCTGTTCCCCGATGCCGACGCCAGCGGGGCGGAGATCGCACGACCCGGAGATATCCTGATGTTCGGTGGCGCGGGCGTGCGCTCCAATTTCGGCGGCAATATCGAGATGATGGCACCAGGCGGCCAGATCGTGGTGGGCCTGCAAGGCGAAGTGCCCCCCGCAAGCGCGGGTGTGGTAACTCAGGGTCAGGGCGACATCCGCCTGTTTAGCGAAAAAAGTCTGCTCCTGGGCCTTTCGCGCATTCTGACGACGTTCGGCGGCGACATTTTCGCCTGGTCGGAAAAAGGCGACATCAACGCCGGGCGGGGCGCAAAGACAACGGTGCTCTATACCCCGCCATTGCGCACGTATGATCCGTTCGGCAATGTACGTCTTTCGCCCCAGGTACCTTCAGCAGGTGGCGGAATCGGTACACTCAACCCGATCCCGGAGGTTCCGGCAGGCGACATCGATCTGATCGCGCCGCTCGGCACGATCGATGCGGGCGAAGCGGGCATTCGTGTCTCGGGCAACATCAATCTTGCCGCGTTGCAGGTGCTCAACGCCGCAAATATCCAGGTGCAGGGTAACGCCAGCGGCATCCCGCAAGTTGCGGTGGTCAACACCGGCGCGCTAACGGCTGCGTCGTCAGCCACGGGCGCCATCGCCGCTCAGGCAGCCCAGCTTGCAGAACGGGCACGGCCTCAGCCACTGCGCGATATCCCTGCGATCATTACCAGCCGCCTGATCGGCTTTGGCGACGAGTGACCCTGAAAAGGCGGCTTGCGCCACCCTTGCACTCCACGGGAGCAATCTGACGTGACTTCTTCTACCCCGACAGTTT
Organism: Novosphingobium gossypii; assembly: GCF_050433305.1. Classification (NCBI taxonomy): domain Bacteria; kingdom Pseudomonadati; phylum Pseudomonadota; class Alphaproteobacteria; order Sphingomonadales; family Sphingomonadaceae; genus Novosphingobium; species Novosphingobium gossypii. The sequence goes on from NZ_JBNPXM010000004.1 coordinate 214,510, forward strand.
CCACGCCGGCAGCGCGCCTGCCCCTGTTCTACCGCAACCCTGTCGCGCTCTCTTCCGCAACGCATGCCGACTGGCGGCTTGAGGCAGGCGACGCCAGCTTCGCAGCCGAAGCCTCGCATATTCCAGTGTTGATCAGCGAGATCGTCTCAGCCGCGCGCAGCTATCCGCTGGTCTTTGCTGCCGACGATACGCAACCCGTCGCCCTCCTGGGCCTGGAGGCGCGCAATCTGTTCGTCGAAGCCGGGCGCTGGTCAGCGGGGAACTATGTTACTGCCTACGTGCGGCGCTATCCTTTCGGCATCATCGCCACAGTCAATCCAGAGGGCTACGCTCTGGCGATCGATGCCGCTTCCGACCGCATCGCATCGGAAGCGCAGTCGGGCACGCCGCTGTTCGAGAACGGTGAGCCGTCCGATCTGACACGACAGGCACTGGAATTCTGCAAAGCCTTCCAGAGCGATATCGCCGCCACCCGCGCTTTCGCCGATGCTCTTGCCGGGCAGGATCTGCTCATCGACCGTCGTGCCGATGCGACGCTCGCTGATGGCCGCACGATGGGTCTTGACGGCTTCCGTATCGTCGATGCCGAGAAGTTCGCGGCGTTGCCGGATGCCGTCGTGCTCGAATGGCATCGCAAGGGCTGGCTCGCGTTGATCCATTTCCATCTGGCGTCTTTGGATCGTTTCACGGTGCTCCTTGAACTTCAAGCGGCCCTTTTCGCGTCAGAAAGCGCTGCCGAAGACACTGCTTCTGTTCCTGAACTGGCCAATTCGTAAAGGCTTGCGCATGTGTCGCTCCGTTCTTTCCGCATCGGCTTTGATTGGCCTCGTGCTCGCTCCGGCCGCCGCTGGCCAGACGACCGTTCCGCCGGCACCCGCCGGCCAGGCCCTCGGCGGGCCGGTAGTCTCCGGGGTTTGCCTGCTCTCGCGTGAGGCGATCTTCGCCAATGCAGCTATCGGCAAGGCCGCTTCCACCCGCCTGTCGGAGTTGGCCCGCACTGCCCAGACAGAGATCGACGCTCAGCGCAAACCGCTGGGGGAGTTGCAGGATGGGCGCGACGATGCCCGGACCAAGTCTCGCAGCGAAGCGCTTACCACCAGCTGGCAAGCGCTTCAGCTCAAGGCGGACCACAATGCCCGCGAACTCGCCGCCACCCGTGCCAAGGCTTTGGAGATCATCGCAGCACAGGCCCAGCCGGTGATCGCGCAGGTCTATGGGCAGAAGAAGTGCGGCCTCTTGCTTGATCGGGGAACCGTCCTGGGCGGCAACTTCGCCAACGACCTTACGCCAGATGTGGTGAAGGGCTTGGACGCCCGGGTGCAGACGATCAACTTGGAGCGCGAACGGCTGCCGCAGCAGGCCGATACCACGGCAACTGGACCGCGCTGATCCCATGAAACTTGGCAGAAACTGCAAGCCCATTGTTCGCGCGATTGCGGGCCTCGGGCTGGCGCTACTTGTCGGCGAGCGCGTCGAAGCGCGCGGGGTTACCGCTGTGGATGCCCCGGCGGAGTGGCTGAGCTATGCACAAGCGGCAACAACATCGATTGAAGCCCTGCTGCGCACCGAAAGTCAGACGGCGCTGCGCCTGAAAGCCGCGCTTGCGAAAGCGGACGGCGGGGTGCCTGTCGTGCTCAAGGTCTGGGTTGATCGCAAGAGCGTGATCGAGCGGGTCGAATGCGCTGGCCTCTCCACCGATCAGGCGCGGACGGATCTGCAGGCGCGGACGGATCTGCAGGCGCGGACGGATCTGCAGGCGCAGACGATAGGCCAACGATTACCCGGCAAGATGCCGAAGGGCATGATGCTGCCTCTGCGCATCGCCTTGCAACTGGAAGCGCCTGCGCCGGGTGTCTGACGAATGCCCCCTCGAAGGCTGCTGGGGGAAACGCGCTTATAATGAATTGTATGACGCCGCCACCATGAAAGCTGAGGCCCGGGCGGGATGCCTCCAGCAGTCGCGTAGCCCAGCCTCATCAGGCTCTTCGCCGTGCTACAGTAGGCGACATAAAGCGCTCAAAACATTGCGGATCAACCCATCTGCGCTGACGAGCTGCATTTTGAAGTAGGAATTGTTGCCCTGTTTGAAGTTGCCCTGACCATCCCGGTTCTATGTTCACAGCCATCTCAGCTTTCTGAACCGCAGGTAGAGTACGAGGCAGATGAACGCTATCGCGGCAAGCACGATGGGATATCCGTAGCGCATCGACAACTCGGGCATGTGCTGAAAGTTCATGCCGTATATGCCGGCAATCGCAGTCGGAACGGCAAGGATAGCCGCCCATGCGGCCAATTGTCGCGTAATCGCACCGGTGCGTTGCTGTTCGAGGAGATTGCTGAATTCGAAGACGGAATTGAGCACTTCCTTCAAACCGTCTGCCATGGCCTGAACCCGCCGCACGTGATCGTTTACGTCGCTGAAGTACGGTTTGGCCTCTTCGTCTATGCAGGGCAGTTCAGCGCGAAGGAACTTGGCCGCCACTTCGCCCATGGGTACCAGCACGCGCTGGAATCGGATGATTTCACGGCGCAGGCTGAATATCCGTATGATTTCTTCACGGTCGAGAAAATTGTCGATGGTGCGCCGTTCCATTGACAACGTGTCTTCCTCAATCGTCTCTATGATCGGAAGATAGCCGTCCACGACATGATCGAGAATGGCGTGGAGCACATAATCGGCCCCCTTCTGGAGCATGCCTGGATTCTGCTCCAGTTGTCCGCGCAGCTTCGAGAATTCGCGCTCGTTGCCATGGCGCACGGTGATGATGTGGCTATGGCCGACGAAGATCGAAATCTCGCCGTAGTGTATCTTGTCGCCAATAAGTTCAGCCGTGCGGGCTGTGACGAAAAGCTGATCGCGGTACACATCGACCTTGGGTATCTGCTTGCCGCTTATCGCATCTTCGACCGCAAGGGGGTGCAGGCCGTACTGCTCCTGCAGAAGACGCAGATCTTGGGGCGTGGGATCAAGGAGGCCGATCCAAACAAATTCCGATCGATCGTCCGGGCAATGCACTTTTTCGGTTACAGCAATCTCCCGGACGCGCTGCCCGTTTCGGTACAGGACTGCTGCGACTACGCTCATGATGCCTTGGCTCCGGGATCCGACATTCGGGATATGGGAAGAAGCGCGGGGAAGGGGGATTTGCTCCGGATGTATTTCGAAACCCTCCGAACGATTTAGCCCAGGCCGGGGCGGCACAGCATCTCTCGCCGCCGCCTCGCCAAAGAAGGGCATCGTACCGGAACGGCGGATCAATCTTCCATCTCTTCACGCATCTTCGCGCTGCTCAAGCCCGATCGCTGCCATGGCGCGAAATGCTGACGGGCAAATGCTGCCTGATCGAGCCGGTCGGCGACTACCGCAAAACGATCGCCGTCCACCAGCACCTCGGCCGCCAGGGCCCGGCAGTTGTATGTGGAGGCCATCGTCGCCCCATACGCGCCGACTGTGTGGAAGAACGCCAAATCTCCAGGAGACAGCTGGTCGATATGGCGGTCTCGGGCGAAAGTGTCGCCTGTTTCGCAGACAGGGCCGACGATGTCGGCGATCATCTGCGAACCGTTTGGACGGACGGCCGAAAACTCGTGCCATGCATCGTAAAGCGCAGGACGCATCAGGTCGTTCATCGCCGCATCGACGATCACGAAAGGATGTGCCGGTCCCGGCTTGACCCACAGTACGCGGGTCAGCAGAATCCCGGCTGCGGCTGCAATGAAGCGGCCCGGCTCGAAGGTGAGGGATACATCCCAGTCCTTGGTGACGTGGGCCACCATCGCTCCATAAGCGGCAATGTCCGCATCGCACTGCCCCTTTCTGTATGCGACACCCAGGCCCCCGCCAAGATCGACATGGGTGAGGACATGGCCGCGCTTGCGCAAGCCCGCAAGCAGCGCACCTACCCGCTCGTAAGCTGCCTGCAACGGTGCAAGGTCCAGAATCTGACTGCCGATATGGACAGCCAGGCCGCGCAGTTGCAATCCGGGTAACGTGGCAAGCCGATCATAGATAGTCGGCGCATCATTTATCGGGATGCCAAATTTGCTGCTGGCTCTGCCTGTCGTGATTTTCGCGTGGGTCGCGGCATCGACATCGGGATTGACGCGAAGAGTGGCCGGGGCACAGTAACCGCGTTCTGCGGCCAATTGTGCAAGCATCTCCCCCTCGGCTTCCAGTTCGAGGTTGAACTGGCCCACGCCCGCATCGAGGGCGGCCTGAAGCTCACGCCGCGTTTTTCCTGTCCCTGAAAAGACGATATCGTGTGCATTCATTCCGGCGTCCAGGGCTGCGGCAAGCTCACCCCCGGAGACTATATCGGCTCCATAGCCCTCCTCAGCCAGGACACGCAGTACGGCACAATTCGGGTTGGCCTTGACGGCAAAGGCCAAGTGCTTGTGCGGAATACCGCCGAGCGCATCGCGAAATCGGCGGGCCGACAGGCGCAGGGTCTGCGCCGAATATACATAGGTCGGCGTGCCTGTCGCCTCCGCGATGGTGGTCAGTGGAACGGCTTCGGCGTGCATCACGCCGCCTGCCAGCCTGAAAGACGGCATAGAACATGCTTTCTGGTTGAAAATCAGGGGCGGCGCTTTGCTGCCCGTTGTTGCCGCCGGGAGCGGATGAGTTCGGGAAGCTTGCGATGACGACCGCTTTCGATGCGCCAGGCCCACATCACCTTCTTGCCCCGAAGAAGAAAGACGATCCCGGCCAAGGACGTAGCCAGCAGCAACAAGGTGAGCATTCCGCGCAGCCCGCTCGCATCGCCGGGGATGAGAAGCTCCGCACACGGAGCGCCGACGAGCAGAACGGCGCCCAGTCCCCGCCAGTGACGATCCTGGCGTGTCATCCCAATCGGCCCTGAGATCGAACACCTTTCGCAAGCGCCAGACGGGCTGCGCGCACCACTGCGCTCTGGAGTCGGTCAGAACGCTGCAAGGGAACGTGATACAGGACGATGTCGACAGGGAATTCGGCTTCGACTTCCAGTTGCACCAAAGGTTCGGCAACTTCGAACTCGATGCCGATGCCTGTATCGTGCAGCAGATGCGATCGCCAGCGCGCCTCCTTGATGGCGGCGCCGTTGCTGTCTGCACCCAGACCCTCGACAGCGAGGAAGCCGAGGGCGCGAGCCTCGCGCACTGCATGTATGAGCAAGGCGCCATCGCCGCAATTGACATCAACTATGCGTATTGCTCGGCGCCCCGCTTCGTGCAGGCTTCGGAGGTGGGAGACAAGGGCCGGCCAGCGCGGATCGACCTCCGCATCCTCGCCGCGCAAGGCATCGCCAAGGCTGACAACAGGCCAAGGTGGCCGCCCTACGGTCACGAGAGAGTAGTGCATGGACGTTCTCCCGGATCAGGCCGCATGGGCGATGGCGGGCATGCCCGGCACCTGCGCGTTCACGGCAGCAGGTGCAGCCCAGTCGGTGGTAAAGACGATCCGCGCGCCGGGGTAGGCATGGATCTCCGAGCGGGCGAACCGCCACGCGGCCTCGCGTGAGATGAATCGGCCTTCAAGCAGACCGTTGCTCTCACGAACATGCCAAAGACAATGGGCCTGCTCGCCGATGTATATGATCGAGCCGCGTTGGTCAGGCTCCGGAATATGGGGGGACTTGGTCACGAGATGCTCCTGAAAGCTTCTAGCACTGCCGGCATCCAGATATACTGTCCGACGCAGAACAAGGTACGGGCCACGGGATATGTATTCCAGATCGAGATGCCACGCGCTGCGTTGAATCTTCGTTGAAATCTGCCCGGAGATATTCGCGTCAACGGTATGCGGATCAAATGGATCGAGCCTTTTCTCGATCTCGCATTTCTATTCCGATGTGCATAATTCGTTCGCTCCTTCATTGCTGGAGCAGTATCCATGTTCTCGGGTTCAATTCCCGCCTTGCCCACGCCGTTCACTTGTGACGGTATCGACGAGAGTGCGCTTCGCGATCACGTGTCATGGTTGATCGAGGAAGGGTCTTCCGGTCTGGTCGCATGCGGGACGACAGGCGAGGCAACAAGCCTCTCCGAGCCCGAGTACCAGCGCGTGCTGAAGATCGTCGTATCAGAAGCGGCCGATCGGGTGCCGGTAGTCGCCGGATGCGGCACGCCGAGTACTGCCACGACGCTGCGGCATATGCGGATCGCGCAGGATGCAGGCGCGGCGGCGGCCATGATTGCGCCGCCATACTATGTGAGGCCCGACCAGAACGGGATCATCGCTCATTATTCCGAGCTTGCCCGGCGCTGCGGCCTGCCGATCGTAATCTACAATGTGCCCACACGCACAGGCGTGGACATCGCGCCCGACACAATGGGCTTGCTTGTAACCATGCATCCTGGGTCGTTCGCAGGATTGAAGGATGCCACCGGAGCGATCGAGCGCGTGGCACTACAACGGGATTTCTGCGGAGAAGAGTTATCGCAGTTGTCTGGCAATGACGAAACAAGCCTTGGCTTCATGGAAGCGGGCGGGGTGGGCTGCATATCGGTCACCGCCAATGTCGCCCCCGGCCTGTGCGCGAAATTTCACGAGCTTTGCAGGCGGCATGATTATCAAGGTGCTGCGCAGATCAATGAAGCCCTGTTACCGCTACACCGCGCGCTCTTTCTGGAAGCCTCTCCGGCTCCGTTGAAATATGCAATGCAACGGATTCGGGTGGCTTACCCGTCAACGTTGCGACTGCCGATGATCGAGATTGGCAGAAAGACGAAGGCCGCGATCGACGGCGCACTGATCGCAACACGTCCTGAGGCATGACATGCCGCCGGCCAATCGATCGCGCTGGCATCGACTGTATGTTTTGAACCCCCGCAATACCGCCGAATTTAAGAGATCTTAGACCTCCTTGTTAGGCAGCAGGGAGTGGCTTGCCTAATGCATGCCAAATGTTTATGCCAATAAACATAACAAGCAGGAATGGAGAGGGCGAGTTGGTTGGAAAAATGTTCATACCAATTTTGCTGATTGGCTCCAGCCCGGTATTTCCGGCCATGGCTCGAGACTATCTTGTCCATACATCCGCCGACTATGCGGAAGTTTTGCCGAAAGTGCGGGCCGGCGATGTCATCCGGCTTGCAGATGGGGAGTGGAAGGATTTCCAGATCGTCTTCGAAGCCCATGGGCGTGCGGGGCAGCCGGTTACGCTGGCGGCGCAGACCGCGGGAAAGGTGGTTCTGACCGGAGCGTCCAGCCTGAAGATGGCGGGCGAGTGGCTGGTAGCTTCCGGGCTGGTATTCCGCGACGGCGCCGCTGCGGGCGACGAGGTCGTCAGTTTTCGTCGTGATTCGCGTCGCGTCGCGGTGCATTCGCGGGTGACCGAGATGGTAATCGACCGATTCAACCAGCCCGACCGCCGCCGCGAGGATCGCTGGGTCTCGCTCTACGGCCATGACAACCGCGTTGATCACAGCTGGTTTGCAGGCAAGGGCAATGCGGGGGTGACGCTGGCGGTGATCCGCCCCAAAGGCCAGCCAGAGGCCAACCGCCACCGGATCGATCACAACTATTTCGGTCCGCGCCCGCCGCTCGGCTCAAACGGCGGCGAGACGATCCGCATCGGCACCAGCGACGAATCTCTCTCGGACTCACTCACCACCGTTGAGGCAAATGTGTTCGACCGCTGCGACGGTGAGGTGGAGATCGTCTCCGTAAAGTCCGGCGGCAACGTGGTGCGCGGCAACCTGATCCTGCAGTCGCAGGGTTCGATCGTGCTGCGCCACGGCAATGGCAATCTGGTGGAACGCAACGTCTTTTTCGGAAAGGGCAAGCCGCATACGGGCGGGGTGCGCGTCATCAACGTGGGCCAGATCGTGCGCGACAACTACATGGAAGGGCTGGCAGGCACCACGTTCACCAGCGCAATCGCGGTGATGAACGGTGTGCCCGGCTCGGCGATCAACCGCTACCATCCCGTGACCGGCGCGCTGATCGCCAACAACTCCATACTGGATGCCGCGCGGATCACGCTGGGCGCAGGCGCGGATGCGGAGCGTTCGGCACCACCGCACGACAGCCGCTTCACCGGTAATCTCGTGACCGGATTTGGCGCCTCCCCCTTCGCAATCGAGGCGGACGTCAAGGGGATTGCCTTTACGGACAACGCGGCAAGCGCGCAGGTCCCCGCCGAACTCGCTTCGGGCTTCACCACCGGGCCGATCGCTCTGAAACGTGCCGCCAACGGACTGCTTTATCCCAGCGATCCGGCGCTGGCGAACCGGGGCGCGCCTCGCGATCTGGTTCCGGTCACGCTGGCGCAAGTCGGGCCGGCCTGGTACGCCAAGCCCGCGCCTGAAATCGCTTTCGGATTGGGGCGCACGATCGAGGCGCGCCCGGACACGCTGGAAGCCGCTGTCTCCACCGCGAGAGCCGGGGACGTGATCGCCCTTGCCGCCGGGCGCTACACCGTTCGTGCCCCCCTTCGCATCGCCCTGCCGGTGACCGTCTCGGGGCCAAGGAACGCCACGATCGCCTTCACCGGCCAGACGTTGTTCGCGCTGGCAGAAGGCGGCCGCCTGCGCCTGCAGGGCTTGACGATCACTGGCGATCAGGCCCCCCGCCGTGAAGGCAACGCGGTGGTCCGTTCCGCGCCGACCTCGACCATTGCCAATTATGCGGTGGAGATCGAGGACACCGATTTCGTCGGGATGGAGGCTGCGCCGGGATTCGATATCCTCGCCACCACGCCCGCCACTTTCGCCGATCACTTGAGCCTGCGCGGCGTTACCGTTTCCGGCCTTTCGGGCGCGGTGCTGGCCGCCGATGCGGAGACTGGCGGTAAGGGCCTCTACGCCGCCGAGCGCATGACCATCGCCGATTCCCGCTTTGCGCGGGTGGGCGTGCTGGCGCGGGTACTGCGCGGCGGGACCGACGAAAGCACCTTCGGCCCCGAAGTGGAAATCACCGGCAACTCGGTGGATGGCGGCGGCCCGGAACTGCTGGCGCTGTCGGGCGTGCAGTCCGCGCTGATCGCCCGCAACACCTTCCGCAAGGCGGGCCAGATCGCCGTTTCCCACAGCGTCGGCGCGCCGCTCACCCGTATCTTGGACAACCGTTTTGTCGATACCCCACAGCCGCAGATCGCGCGGCTCTACCCGCAGAGCACCCCGCAGGTTCAGGTATCCGGCAACGTCAGCGGCGGAGACGCATCATGATCGCACGAGGCTTTCTTCTGGGCGCGGCGCTGGTCGCTACGGCACCGCTGCCCGCACTTGGGGCACCCCCCGCAGACGACGCGCACCCGGTCCTGACCGACGCCGCCGCACTTTCCGGCCTTGGCGCGCAGGCTGAGCGTTATCCGCTATTCGCTGCGGAACTGTCGCGCGTGCGCAAGGCGGTGGATGCGGCGATGAAGGCGGGGATCGACGTGCCGGTGCCCAAGGATCCGGGCGGCGGGGCCACGCACGAACAGCATAAGCGCAACTACACGGCGCTTTACGGCGCGGGCCTGCTGTACCGCATCACTGGTGATAAACGCTATGCGGACTACGCGCGCGATCTGCTGCTGGCTTATGCCAAGCTCTACCCCGGCCTTGGCCCGCACCCCGCCGCCGCCAACCAAGCGGCAGGCCGCCTGTTCTGGCAGAGCCTCAACGATTCCGTCTGGCTGGTCTATGGCATCCAGGGATACGACGCGGTGCGCGGCGCCCTGACGCCACAGGACCGCAAGACGATCGACGAACAGGTGTTCCGCCGGATGGCGACGTTCCTGTCGACCGAATCGCCCAAGGTCTTCGATCGCATTCACAACCACGCGACATGGGCCAATGCCGGCGTCGGCATGACCGGCTACGTGCTGCGCGATCAGGATCTTGTCGACAAGGCGCTGAAGGGCCTCGACAAGAGCGGCAAGGCCGGGTTCCTGCGCCAGCTGGACCTGCTGTTCTCTCCCGACGGCTATTATGCCGAAGGGCCGTACTACCAGCGCTATGCCCTGCAGCCCTTCGTGATCTTCGCCGCCGCAATCGACGCGAACGAGCCACATCGGCGCATCTTCGAATATCGCGACGGCGTTGTCCTGAAGGCCATCCGCACCTCGATCCAATCCACCTACGACGGCTATTTCTTCCCCTTCAACGACGCCATGCCGGACAAGAGCCTCAAGACCGAGGAACTCTATCAGGCAGTCGCGATCGGCTATGCCAAGACGCACGATCCAGCGCTGCTTTCCATCGCGCAGTGGCAGGGGCGTACCGTCCTGACGCCCAAGGGGCTGGAAGTGGCGCGCGATCTGGCGGCGGGCAAAGCGAAGCCATTTCCCTTCGCCTCGGTGCTGCTGCGCGACGGGCCGGATGGTACTGACGGGGGCATTGCCGTGCTGCGCGACGGGGCTGGCGCCAGGGATCAGGTGCTGGTTGCCAAGAACACTGCGCAGGGCATGGGCCATGGCCATTTCGACCGGCTGAACTGGATCCTTTACGATAACGGGCAGGCGATCGTCACCGATTACGGTGCGGCGCGTTTCCTCAACATCGAGGCCAAGGACGGCGGGCGCTACCTGCCGGAGAACGAGAGCTGGGCCAAGCAAACCGTCGCGCACAACACGCTTGTGGTGAACGAGGCCAGCCAATTCGACGCCAACTGGAAGAGCGCCACCGCGACGCCGCGCCAGCTGTGGTTCAACGGTGATGGACCGACGAAAGCTTCAATCGCCGAGATGGCGGGCGCTTATCCGGGCGTCACATTCCGTCGCGCGCTGGTGCAACTGGCGGTGGAGGGGGGGAAAAGCCCGCTTGTGCTGGATTTGCTGCGCGTGCAGGGCGACAAGCCAGCACGCTACGACCTGCCACTGCATTATGCCGGGCATCTGATCGACACCGGCTTTTCGTTGAAATCCAACGTCACCGCCCGCCCGGTGCTGGGCAAGGCTAACGGCTATCAGCACATGTGGGTGGATGCGACCGGGACGCCAGGCGCGGATGAGGGCGTCGTCACCTGGATCGAGCACGGGCGCTTCTACAGCTACCGTGTCGCCACCCCGGGCGTGTCGATCATTTTGGGCGAAAGCGGCGCCAACGACCCGCGCTTCAACCTGCGGCGCGAGCCGTTCATCGTCCAGCGGCTGGATGGCGCGCGCGACGCCGCCTTCGTCAGCCTGCTGGAGCCGCATGGCCGCTACGATGCTTCGGCGGAGACAACGACCGGCAGCGCGAGCGCCGTGCGCAGCTTCACGCACCGCCGCGAGAACGAACTCGACGTGGTGACGATCGGCTGGCGCAGCGGGGCTTCCACTGTGGTCGCGGTATCCGGAGATACCGATCCCACCCATGCCCATTCGCTGGTTCTGGGCGGGGTCAAGCAAAACTGGAACGGGCCGATCGGGCGCTTCGAGATGCCGGGAAGCGCCACCAGGACTGGAGGCAAATCCAAGTGAGGAACCTGCGCTGGATGGTCATCGCCCTGATCGGGCTGGCGACCGTCATCAACTATATCGACCGCAATGCGCTGGCGGTGATGTGGCCCGCCGTCTCCAAGGAGATCGGCGCGGACAAGTCTGACTATGCGCTGCTGGTGACGGTATTCATGCTGGCCTATGCCTTCGGACAATCGGCCTTCGGCAAGATCTTCGACGTGATCGGTACACGGCTGGGCTTTGCCGTCTCGATCCTGTTCTGGTCGCTGTCGATCGGGGCGCATGCGCTGGTCCGCTCGCTGGGGCTGCTGGCGCTCCTGCGCGTTACGCTGGGGGTCAGCGAGGCGGGCAACTGGCCGGGCGCGGCCAAGGCCAATGCGCTGTGGTTCCCGCAGAAGGAGCGTGCGCTGGCGCAGGGCGTGTTCAACGCCGGGGCTTCGCTGGGCGCAATCGTCTCCGCGCCGCTGGTGGCGCTGCTGTTCACCGCCTTCGGCTGGCGCGCGACGTTCCTCGCGATCGGCGTGCTTGGCCTGCTGTGGCTGGTGCCCTGGCTGTTCCTCTACCGCGCCGACCCGGAGAGTAACCCGTGGCTGACCGAGGCCGAGCGCGCGTATATCCTGGGTACACGAGAAGCGCAGGCTGCCCGCCCCGAAGGTTATGCTCCCGGCTGGGCGCAGATGCTGCGCCACCGGCAGAGTTGGGCGATCATCGCAAGCCGCTTCTTCCTCGATCCGGTCTGGTGGCTGTTCGTCTCGTGGCTGCCGATCTATCTGGCGGAGACCTTCGGCTTCGACGTCCAGCAGATCGGCCTGTTCGCCTGGGTGCCGTTCGTTGGCGCGATGGCGGGGAGCCTGACGGGCGGCTGGCTGTCAGGCGCGCTGATCGCGCGGGGGCGAACGGTGAACTTCGCACGCAAGTGCGCGATCACGCTGGGCGGGCTCATCATGCTGCCGCCGCTGCTGCTGACGATGCATGCTGCCAGCCCGCTCTATGCGGTGCTGTTGATCGCGGTGATCCTGTTCGGCTTCCAGATGGCGATCAACAACATCCAGACCCTGCCTGCCGACTATTTCGCGGGCGGGACCGTCGGCTCGCTGGCAGGGCTGGGCGGCACGGCGGCGGTGGCGGGTACGCTCGTCACCACCTGGCTCGTGCCGGGCATGACCAGGGTCAGCTACGCCCCGATCTTCGCGCTGGCCGCCGCGCTGGTGCCGCTTTCCCTGCTGTGCATCTGGCTGCTGGGCGGCCAGATCGAACCTCTAACTCCATCGAACACTTCTCAAAACAAGGGCTGAATCCATGCGTTTCAAGGACAAGACCGCCATCGTCACCGGCGGCGGCCGCGACATCGGCAAATCGGTATCGCAATACCTCGCTCGTGAGGGTGCGAAAGTCGTCATCAACTACCGCAGCAACCGCGAGGAGGCCGAGCGTACTCTTGCCGAGATCGAAGCCGAAGGCGGCACGGGCCTGATCCACCAGGCCGACGTCGCCAGTGCGCAGGACGTGGCGGGGCTGGTATCCGCCACCGTCGAGGCGTTCGGCGGCATCGATTTCGTCGTCAACCTCGCGGGTGGCATGGTCGCGCGCAAGACGCTGGCCGAGATGGACGAGGCGTTCTTCGACCATGTCATGGACCTCAACCTCAAGTCTGCGTTCCTGGTCACCAAGGCCGCGCTGCCGCACCTTTCCAAGGGTAGCGCGATCGTCAACGTCGCCTCGCTGGCGGGCCGTGACGGTGGTGGTCCGGGCGCTAGCATCTATGCCACGTCCAAGGGCGCGCTGATGACGCTGACGCGCAGCTGGGCGAAGGAGCTGGGACCGCAGGGCATCCGCGTCAATGCCGTGTGCCCGGGCCTGATCGGCACCAGCTTCCACGACATCTTCTCCAAGCCCGAGGGCCGCGCTGCCACGGCGAACAACACCCCGCTGCGCCGCGAAGGCCATCCTGACGAAGTGGCGACAGCCATCGGCTTCCTGCTGTCCGAAGAGGCCGCTTTCCTGACCGGGGTAAACCTCGACATCAACGGCGGACTGGCCTTTTCCTGAAGGGAACAAGAGGATGACGCGCAAGGCATGGGTGGTCGCGGCAATTTCTGTGGCCCTGCTGGGGACGGGTACAACCGCGCAGGACTCGAACACCAACAAGGGACGCACGGTGCGGACCGACGCGAAGAAGCTTGCGGTCGACAAGATCGTGCTGGTCGGCGATTCCACGATGGCGCCGATGAGCGGTTGGGCCTCGATGTTCTGCGCTCATCACGTGAAATCCTCTACGGCCTGCCTCAATCTGGGGCGCGGCGGACGCTCAACGCGCAGCTATCGGCAGGAGGGATCGTGGGATCTCGCCCTCGCCGAAGCAGGCGTGCCGGGCTACCGCCGCACGTTCGTGCTGATCCAGTTCGGCCATAACGACCAGTCCTCGGTCGCCGAGCGCTGGACCGAGATGGATACCGAGTTCCCCGCAAACCTGCGCCGCATGGTGGAGGAAGTCCGTCAGGCGGGCGGGGTGCCGGTACTGCTAACCCCGCTGACCCGGCGCGACTTCGTGAAGGGACGGCTGAACAACACGCTTGAACCATGGTCGGCTAAAGTCCGCGCAGTCGCTGCCGCGCTCAAGGTGCCGCTGGTTGACCTTAACGCGGCCAGTGCGGCGGTGGTGCAGGAGATGGGCCCGGTGCGATCGATGGCGCTGGCGCAAGCGGCACCGAGCGATGCCGAGCGACACCAGGCGGGTACCGGAACGACCCTGAAGGCACGTCCGGCTGCCGAGGCGCGGCTTCCCGATGTACCGACCACGCCTGACGGACCACGCGGCCAGTTCCAGCGCAAGTTCGACTACACGCACCTCGGCGAAGAGGGCGCTGAACTCTTCGCGGGTCTCGTCGCGCGCGATCTTGCGCGGGCTGTAGCGGAACTGCGCAGCCAGATTGTACCATGAATCCACAAAGATGTTCATACCAATTGGTATGAAATAATGGATTGACTAAAAAATAATAATTGGTCAGAAAATAATCAAAGACCAAAAGGGAAGAGGAATCATGATGTCGTGCCCTGTTCGCGGCCGCTCCCGCCGCACCATCCGTTTCTGCCTGCTGGCCGGTACCGCCTTCATCACTGCGCCCGCGCTGGGGCAGGAGGCGCAGCCAGTTGCTCCGCCGCAGGACTTCGACGGCGCCTCTGCGCAGGACATCATCGTCACCGGCCTTCGGGAAACACTCCAGACCTCCATCAACGAAAAGCGGCGCGAAACCGCGATCGTTGACTCGCTCTCGTCCACCGAGATCGGCGACCTCCCGGCGCTCTCGGTGGGCGAGGCGATCCAGACCATCACCGGCGCGACCACGCACCGGGAAAAAGGCGGCGCTTCGGAAATCTCGCTGCGCGGCCTGGGCTCGTTCCTCAGCAACACGACCTTCAACGGCCGTGATGCCTCCAACGGCAGCGGCGACCGTGCGGTGAACTTCAACCAGTTCCCGTCCGAGCTCATCAACGGCATCAAGATCTACAAGACCCAGCAGGCCGATCTTGTCGAAGGCGGTGTGGCGGGCACGATCGAACTGGGCACGATCCGTCCGCTCGCCTTCAAGAAGAGCCGAATCCAGCTGGACTTCAAGACAAACTACAGCCCCTATCAGGACCGCATCCGGGGGTCGAGCGCATGGGGCTGGCGCGGCACCGCCAGCTACGTCGACCAGTTCGATGCGGGCGCGCTGGGTGAAATCGGCATCGCGCTGGGCGTCCAGCGCAACAAGACCAACAACCCCGAAGAGACGTATGCCGCCAGTTCCACCTGGGTGGCGTGCAACCCCGGCATTTCGGTGCCGAACGGCAACTGTTCGGAAGTAAGCCGCGAACAGGCTGCCGCCGGAACCCCCTTCGCGCTCGTCCCGAACGCCGCGACGTACCGCCAGATCAGCGAGAGCGACAAGCGCGATGCGATCTTCGGCGCGGTCCAGTGGCGTCCCAGTTCGACACTCGAAATCAACCTCGACGTCCAGTATTCCAAGCGCAACTACGCCGAGGACCGACGCGATCTGAACCTGTCGGAAATGCGCTATGGCCTGAGCAACCTGGCCTACGACGAGAACGGCGTCATCACCCACCTCGAAGGGCGTACCTCGCTGGAAGCGGTGGGAACCCTGCTGGAGCGCGACGAGGAATACCGCGGCGGCGGATTCAACGTCGAATGGCGCCCGGCGGATCGGCTGACGATCAAGACCGATGCCTCTTACTCGCGCACCGTGCGCACCGACGTGGAGCGTTCGGTCCGCCTGCGCACCGACCCGCTAGACATCTATGGCAATCCCACCGCGATCAACAACCAGCGCGTCGGCTATATCTATGACGTGGCGCCGGGCAGCTATGCGCCCACCCTGACCATCGACCCGCGCTTCGACGTCAACGACCATGCGCTGTTCAGCGACGACGCCCGTCTGCGGCGCGACGAACTGCAACGCCGCAACCGGATCATCGCCGGGCGTCTGGATGCGACCTATGAGCTGGACGGGTTCCTGCGCAGCGTGGCGGCAGGTGCTCGCTGGACCGAGCAGACCTATTCGGACTACGACGACCGCGTCGAGATCACGCAGGACAGCCGCGCCATAGACCGCGATGTCAACCTGGCCTGCCGCACCGCCTTCCCGCAGAACGACTATCTTTCCAACGCGCCGGGCAACCAGCTGTCCAGCTGGGCGACGTTCGACCCGGTCTGCCAGTTCCAGGGCTATCTAGGGACCGAGGATCCCGGCCGCAATGCCGATGTCCGTTCGGTCGCCAACCGCGACGTCACCGAGCGCACTCTGGCGGCCTACCTGATGGCGAACTACGAGAGTGCGCTGGGCGACATGCCGATCCGCGGCAACTTCGGCGTGCGCGCGGTCCAGACGCGCGTGACTTCGAACGGGCTGCGCAGCGACCTCCAGGTCATCAACAACCCCGACGGCTCGATCCGCCTCGTCGACAGCGGCGTGTTCGATACGGTCACCATCAAGAGCAAATCGACCCGCCTGCTGCCCAGCATCAACGCGATCTTCGAACTGAAGCCCGATCTGCTGCTGCGCCTTGCCGGTTACCGCGCGATGTCGCGGCCCGCACCCAGCGCGCTCGGCGCAGGGCGGACGATCCAGCTGGAGGACGGCACCAACTTTTCCTCGGTCGCCGATGCGATCAGCCTCATCACCGCCAACGGCTCTCCGCGTCTGAAACCGCTGATGTCGTGGAACGCCGACGCCTCGCTCGAATACTATCTCAACAAGGACTCGCTGTTCTCGGCCACGGTATACTACAAGCAGTTCACCGGCGGCTTCATTCCGGTGGTGCTGAACGAAGATTACGCGATCGGCGGGCAGAACTATTCGATCCCCGTCGTCCAGACCCAGAACAGCAGCCGCAAGAGCCGGGTCTACGGCCTGGAAGTGACGCTGGCGAACCGCTTTTCCTGGTTGCCCGCGCCATTCGACGGGCTAGGCGGCAAGGTCAGCTACAACTACGCCAACTCGAACTTCAGGAACGAGGATATCCGCCTCGGCGCTCTCTACGATCCGGAAACCGGAGATACGACGCCGGGGATGATCCCGGCTGCGAACCTTTCGGGCTATTCCAGGCACGTGGTCTCGGGGCAACTGTACTATTCGCTCGGCAAGCTGAACCTTTCGGCGATCTACAACTATCGTTCGAAGTATTATCAGGACTTCGTCGGCGGGAATTCGCAGCTGCGCTACGTCCGCGGAAACCAGACGCTGGACCTGCGTGCCTCATACGACGTCACGCCCAACGTCCAGCTGCAGTTCCAGGCGGTGAACGTGTTCGACGAACCGAAGATCACCGACATGCCGGTTCAGGGCAGCATCCGGCAGTATCACTACTACGGTTCGCGCTACTTTCTGGGCGTGCGCGCCAAAATCTGATGGCGTAAATGGAAGGGCTGCAGGATTGGTCAGGCAATTGCCTAGCTTTGGCATGGAAGCTATGAGGCAGGCGTGACAACGAGAGAGAAGAATCGCCATGGCTGACAGGTTGTTCCAGGGCATTGCCGACCAGATCGTGGCCCTGATCGACGAAGGCGTATTCCCCCCCGGCACCCGCCTGCCCGGAGAGCGCGAATTGGCCGAGCGGTTCAACGTCAGCCGCGTGACCATCCGCGAGGCCGCGATTGCGCTGCAGGCGATCGGCGTGCTGCGGATCAAGACCGGCTCGGGCATCTACGTAACCGAGCGGGCCAACCGTGCCGACGACGTCCTGCCCGCCGTCAGCGCGCTGGAACTGACTGAGGCGCGCGCTTTGTTCGAGTCCGAGGCGGCGGCGCTTGCGGCCCCGGTGATCTCGACCGAGACGCTGGCGAAGCTGGACGAACTGCTCGCAGCGATGGCGGTGGAGCAGGACGATGTGCGCTCCACAGAGATCGACCGGGAATTCCACATGACGATCGCCTCGGCATCGGGCAATGGGGCGATCACGCATGTCATCCGCACCTTGTGGCGGCTGCGCACCGAATTGCCCGAAGTGCGCCACACGCACGAAAGCGTCTGCCATCATGACGGCATGACCCGGCAGGATGAGCACGCCGCCGTCGTCGAGGCGCTGCGCCGCCACGATCCGCAGGGCGCCCGCGTGGCGATGCGCCAGCACTTCCAGCGCCTGCTCGGCTCGATGCTGGACGCGACCGAGGAACACGCAATCTCGGAACTGCGCCGCAAGTCGCAGGAAAGCCGCGAACGCTTCCTGATGAGCGCCAAGATCGGCTGATAAAGCGGGCATATCGTCGCGTTCGACGAAGTACGGTGTGGTGCGCTGGACATGGTGGTCGGCAGCCGGCGGCAAATGTTGCGGCGGGTGCGCCTCCCCGGAGGATCGCGTGGCGATGCTGGCGCGTCGGCCGTCCGGCCCATTGGGTGACAGGGCAAGCGCGGTATTCAGCGCCGTCGGGATCGATAACGCGCATGTGGGCTGCAATCCCGGTTGCATGGGCCTCCAATTGTTGAGAGTGGAGCGGGCTTGAGGCCCTCGTCGATCAATTACGATCGTGCAGGCAACCTTCAGGGCGGATTAGTTGGGCTTCTGCATGTTGAAGACGGGTAGCTCGGCAGGATCAGAGCCGTCGCTCCTCAATGAACCGGAAGGCGTGGCGCGCTGCAACGACGCTCGCCTGAACGCCGGCGAGGATCATCCGGAACTCTTCAGGCGTCATACGCAACAAGTGCGGGGCGACGGCAATCGCGAGCGGACCAAGCCCGCGCATCCGCTGAGCCAAGGTCGAGAGCGGGCGCATTGGCCAGACCGGCGATGCAGCAAGGCGGAGGCCCAGAGCGTTCATGGCTGGCGCTTCGTGCTTGGCGACACCGGCAGCGCGCCGACGAGAGCGACACCAAGCAGGATCACCGCAAATATGAAGCCGATCGCATCAACCTCGAAAATCGCCGGCTGACCTTTGGTGTTCGTTCGCCATGGAGCGACCAACTCGCGATACTCCAGATTCAGATACGTCACGACCGGCCTCCTTTTCGAACGTCATCGCGAAAGGGCGATCTCGTTCTTGTTGAAGGGAATTTGGCGCACGGTTGGGGTGGCGACTAGACAGCCAGACTGCGTTGCGGGGTAGCTGAAAGTGGAACACCTTCGGGCCGATGCTGGGGTGCCAGCGATCGGAACCCGGCGTGGCGTGATCGGCGTGACTGTGGCTGATGCCAGATGGCATCAGCCACAGTCACTCACTGGGTTCACGCCGCCTTCAACTGGCCGGCTCTCGCTGGCGCTTGCGCGACCTCGGTCGATCCTTCGCCCTCCCGTAGAAGAGCTCGAGCTGTGTCGACGAGCACCAGCCATGCGCCCGCCAGCAGGGCAACATCCTTGAGCACCAGACGGCCCGCGCCAGATAGGTAGGGGAAGCCATGCTGGGCATCGCCTAAAGCCGCCACCCAGGCTTCAGGTGTGGTGAACAAGAACGATAGGGTCACGAACGGAGTGGCAAAGGCCAGGCCCGCACCAATCAGACCGGCCCTTCGCGAGAGCAGGCCTGCAAGCGTAAGGCCGCCAATGATAAGCTCAAGCGTGCCAAGGCCGGTTGAGAAGCCATAGGTGTTATTGGCGGTCTGCCAGGCGCGCTCGACAGGCTTCAATTCGCCCTCGTACGTGAAGTGCGCCTTATACTCTGCCGGGTGTTCATAGAAGAACGACATGACCGGGCTGTTGGCGACGAACGGCGTGATGCTGTCCGCCTCGTAGGGCACGAACTTCAGCGCTCCGATCCAAAGGAAGATGACCGCGATGGCGATCTTCATCGCGCCGATGCCGAGCCGGTTCGAGCGCGGGGCGGCGACGGCCGTAAGGGCGCTGCGAATGATGGCGTTCATGGCTCTATCCTTTCGGTCAGGCGACAGCGAACGCGTCGAGCGTCCGGGTCGAATAGACCAGCGCTGCGCCGGCATTGATGGCGGTGGCCACGCCGAGAGCCTCGGCAAGTTCGCCCTCGGTGACGCCGAGTTTCCTGGCTTCCGCGGCGTGAACGGTGATACAGCCGTCGCAACGCAGGCTGATCGCGACAGCAAGCGCGATCAGTTCCCGGGTCTTCGCATCTAGATGGCCGGTCTTGCCGCCAGCGCCACTTAGAGCCGCGTAGCCCTTGACGGTGTCGGGGCTAAGCTTGGCGATCTCGCCGACGCCGGCGACGACCTGGCCGCGATAGGTGTTCCAATCGAGCATAGACATTTTAGGTTCCTTCTTCGTGTTGATGGAGCCTATCTGGGTCGGAAATCCCTCTGGCGGCATGGCCACGCGGCGCATAGTCATGTCCAGGCGGATCAAAGGAGCGGCAAGGTGTCGGAGGAAGCGGCTGAACTGCTGCAGGCAATGGTGCCGCTGCTGCGGATTCGGCCTGAGATTGAGGATTTCTGCCGTTTTGGCGGCTCCTGGGCGTCTGCGCATGAGCCACGCGGCCCCGGATGGGCACAATTTCATATCGTCACGCGGGGCACTTGCGTGCTTGAGCGCCCCGGCCTTGGCGAACTGACGCTTGAAGCGGGTGACATCCTGCTGCTGCCGCACGGGGACAGTCACGTTGTGCGCAGCAAGGTAAGGGGCGTTTTGCGGCCGATCGCCAGCGACTACCGTAACGGTGTGCGCGACAAAGCCACGGTCGGCGTGGAGGCGGATACCGAGCTGCTCTGCGGGCGATTGCTGTTCGACGCGGGGGACGGCAATCCGCTGCTTGCAGCGCTGCCCGACGAGATCGTGATCCGGACGGCGGGTGAGCCGCTGATGGAGCGGTTTCGTCGGCTGCTGACCGACATTCGCGACGAGCTGGACGGGGCGTTGGCGGGTTCCACCATGATCGCGGCCGACTTTGCCCGTGCGCTGTTCGTGATGATGTTGCGCGACTACCTTGCGCAGTCGCCGGGCGGGGATGCGAAGCTGTCGTTACTGCGCGACCGGACGACGGCGAGAGTGGTACTGGCGATGTTGTCGGACCTCACACGCAACTGGTCGCTTGACGAGCTGGCGGCGATCGGCGTGACCTCGCGCGCCACGTTGGTACGCTGCTTTCGTCAGCATAGCGGGCAGGCGCCAGGGGAGTTTCTATCAGACCTGCGGCTCGCCGTTGCGCGTCAGCGCCTGGCCGGTACGACGGACTCCGTAGCGCAGATTGCCGCGGAAGTAGGCTATGGGTCGGAAGGCGCGTTAAGCAAGGCGATCCTGAGACGATATGGTGTACGGCCGGGGGCCATGCGTGTGGCAGAAGCGACTGCATAGCGCACCAGCCAATCCAGGTAGGTGCTATTTCGCCATGCGCAGAAAGGGTGTGTAGAAGGTCACGTCGAAGCCTTCAACCGATGCGCGAAGAGTGGAATCGGCGTGGGTCAAAACATCCGCTCGCATGTCGCCGATCGCGAGCATGGCAGCGACATTTTCTCCCATGTTGGCCAAGTGCTCGAGCCGCGCTTCGAGGCTGACAAACTCTTCGTAGAAGACCGCTTCGGAACCATCACCGCTCACGAAAATATCGAAACGAACGGTGCCGGTATCTTTTTCCCGGGTCAGCCGGATCATGTCCTCGGCGATGCGCTTGAACTCCTCGCTCTTACCGCGGTGAATGGCGAAGCGGACTACGGCCTGGAAGCGGTTCATGCCGACATTCCCTCCTGCTGGGCCTTCAGGGTCGGGAAGTCCGTGTAGCCCGCTTCGGGGCCTTCGGGCTGGTTACCAAAGAAGACGCCATGGTCGGCCGAATTGAGCGGCGCGTCCGAGAGCACACGTTCGATGAAGTCCGGATTGGCAAGCATGTGGGCGCCGTAGGACTCAAGGTCGGCCAGCCCTGACGCAATGTCCTTGCCGATATCTTCCCGGGGCCGTGCGGGACGGTTGAGGATGATCGCCCGGTTCCAGATCCTGCGGAAGTCATGCAGGATTTCGTCTGCGCCGTAATGGACGATGTGGATGTAGGCGAGGCCGAGCTTGTCCAGTTCGGCTACCAGATAGCGGAACAGGTCCGGCCCTTCAGGGCCGACGTTCAGGCCGAAGCCAGCGAAGCCGGGCGAGAGCCTGATGCCGGTCCGGTCGGCACCGATGCCGGCGATGACGGCCTGGGCGACCTCGATCGCGAAGCGAGCGCGGTTTTCGATCGATCCGCCGTAACGATCGGTGCGCGTGTTGGCGCTGCTCGCAAGGAATTGATGGATAAGGTAGGCAACCCCGTGGATCTCGACGCCATCGGCCCCGGACTCGATCGCGCGCCCGGCGCTGTATGCATAATCCGCGACCGTTGCAGCCACTTCCTCGGTCGTCAGAGCGCGGGGGACCGGAATGTCCTTCATGCCGCCCAGTGTATAGATTTGTTCACCCGGTGCGATTGCGGAGGGCGCAACCCCTTGCCGGTGATGTGGCGTATTGTCGGGATGCGACATGCGCCCCGCGTGCATGAGCTGATGGAAGACATGGCCGCCACGGGCATGAATGGCTTCATTCACCTCGTGCCATCCTGCAACATGGGCATCGGTGTAGATGCCGGGGGTCATGGGATAGCCCTGTCCATCGTCGGACGGCTGCGTTCCTTCGGTGATCGTAAGGCCCACGCCTGCGCGCTGGCCGTAATATGTAGCGGCAAGCGGTCCCGGCGTACCGTCCGCGTTCGCGCGGGCGCGGGTCATCGGCGCCATGACGAAGCGGTTCTGAAGCTCAATCCTTCCGAGCGTGAACGGGGAATGGATGTCGGTCATCGAGGTAATTCCATCATCTTGCGTACGAACAACGGCTCGGCCCGCGCAGATGGCTTACCGTCTGCGCGGGGCTGCTCAGAAGGGCAGCGGGCTGTCGATCTTCACGAGGTCATGGGCGATGAGCGGACCGCCGGGGGACTGGAACAGGCGGCTGCCATGTTCCACGTCGCCCAGGTCCAGACCGAAGAAACCGAGCTGATCGATCAGTCTGGCAACCTCGGCCTTCGCACCCTGGTCGTCGCCGGCATAGAAAAGGACACGTCGCCCGCCATCCGCGTCTGGAGCCTTCTCCAGATTCATGAAGAAGTGGTGGTTGAACGCCTTCACGACGCGGGCGCCTGGCGCCCACTCCTGAACGATCGCGGTGGAGGCACGCCCGCCGATATCGATCGGCGGCAGCGGCGGCTTCTGCATGTTGTTGTTGGTGTCGATGAGAATGCGACCGTTCCAGTCAAGCCCTGCAAGTGCGCTCTGCAGCTTGGGCCAGTTCACGGACACGAACACGATGTCCTTGGCCGCCGCTTCCTCGCGGGTGCCTGCCGTGATAGACGGTCCCGCCCTGGCGACGAGGTCTGCGAGCGTTTCCGGGCCGCGGCTGTTGGCGATCGTTGCCGGGATGCCTTTGGCGCCAAGACGCTGGGCGATGGCCCCGCCGATCATTCCGGTGCCGATGATTCCAATGGTTGCCATAAGTATCTCCAAGTTCATGTTACAAAGAGGGAAGCAGCCAGCGCCGGGGGCAGACCCTGGCTGTGGTGTGGGTAGGTCGAGGGGCCGCTAAAAGGAGGAAGCCCGGTTCAGCCGCGGTAGATGGGGGTCGAACCGGATGCGCGCTGGCGGTCGCCGAGCGAGAAAAGCTGATCCTTGAGCACCTGGATGTTGCGCTCGCCCGTTGCCAGTCCTTCGGCCGTGGCATGCACCGAGTAGTAGCCAAGGTGCAGGTCGTGCGGCGACGGGATTGCCGAACCGAGGACGAACGTCGCCCCGTCCGGCCCACTCTGCAACGCGATCACCCCATCCTCTTCGGAGAAGATCAGCAATTCGCCAGTGGAGGCAGATGCAGGGCCCACTAGGCTGCCCTTCGACAGAGCCAGCCAACTGACGGTGTGTCCGGTGGGCGGCGCGTAGTCCCATCGCTGACCCGGGGCCAGGGTCACGAGCAGGTAATTGATGCCTGCCGGAGCCCTGACCGGACTGGTGACACCGCCATGCGTACCGACGATGACATGGGCCGGACCGACCTGATGCATGTCGGACGCTTCGACATATTGGCTATCGACCGGAGCCAGCTCCAGCTCGGCGGGCAGCGACAACCAGAGCTGGAAACCATGAATGCGCTCGGACTTGCCGGAGGACAGTTCCTTACCGTGCCAGACACCGCCACCCGCGCGCATCCATTCAACGCCGCCGTAGCCGATATAGCCCGAACCGGCCTCGGGATCGTCGAAGTGCACGTCGCCACGGGTGAAGACGGTGACGGTGCCGATGCCGGAATGGGGATGCATGCCGCCTGCGGACGCGAATTCGCTCATCACGCCGCCGAAGCTGTCGAGGAACACGAATGGCTTGAGTTGTTCGCCCAGATCGCTTGGGCTCATGAGGCGGAACACCTCGCCATGACCGCGGCCTGCGGTGCGGTAAATGACTTCCCGACCGCTGGGGGCGATGGCCGTGCTCTTGGCTGCGCGAGTGACGTCGATGGTGGACACGAGCTTTCTCCTCCGGAGCGCCAACGCGGGCACCCCGTTATGATGTTACGATGAAGGTCGAGATTGTGCGGTCAGGCCGCTTCGGTGCGAGCGGCCATGGTGGCTTTGGCCCACCACGCCAGCTCGTCGAGGGCAGTGGCAGCGGACGGCAGGAGATTCCGCTCGATCGTCTCGATCGGCTGGTTGCCGACAGCCGGGAAGACCGTGAAGAAGTCGCTACCACCGATATGCACGGCCGTACGGGTTGAAACCATGTGCATTTCGATGCCGATGAGGCGCAGATGCTCGATCGCGCGGGCCGCGCCCACGCCGCCATAGCCGATCGCGGTGAAGGGCTTGTGGCTCCATTCCGTGTAGGCATGGTCGAGCGCATTCTTGAGCGCGCCAGTGAGCGAGTGATTATATTCGGCGACCACGAAGATGAAGCCGTCGAAGCGGGCGAGGGTCTGCTGCCAGCGGACCGCTTCCGGGCTCTGGCTCGGCACGAAGGCGCTTGATGCAACCTCGTCGAAGAAGGGCAGGTTGAAATCGCGCAGGTCGATCAACTCGACATCCAGATCCTCACGGGCCTGGGCCTGCTTGAGCATCCATTGTGCGGGCATATCGGCGAAACGCGCAACGCGCGTGGAGCCGATGATGAGGGCGATCCTGGGCTTGGCGGTGGCAGTCGACATGGGATGTTCCTTCGCTTTGTGGGGGACAGTGCCGGGGCAATCTCGTTCTTGCTGAAGGCAATCTGGCGCACCGAAAGAGTCGCCACTAGACAGCCAGATCGTTCTGCGGGGTCGCACTTTGAGGAACACTTGGCGCGGCGAATGCTCCAGAAGACGTAACAAAGCCGGGCACACGGAACCGCGTGCCCGGCTTGAAGCGCCGACTTGCGAGTGGGGAGTTAGGCGTTGGCGAGCCCGTTCGGGTAGGCGTGGCGGCTACTCAGATACGCGTCCAGGCTGAAGGCGCCGGCGCCGAAGCTGACGATCTGCAGCAGCCCGCCTGTCATCATCACGTTCTTGAAGAAGTGGACGAAGGTATTCTGATCGGCAAGATTGCTGTGGAAGTAGAAGGCCGTGACGATCGAAAAGATGGCGAGCAGGGCGGCGGCGGGGCGAACCTTGTAGCCAACGACCAGCAGCGCACCACCGACGATCTCGAGTGCAATCGCGCCGATCGCGGCAAGAGGAGGAACCGGCAGGCCGACCGCGCCGATCATGGCGACCGTCGCGCCAAAAGTTGTAGCCTTGCCGAGACCGAAGAGAATGAACGGAAGACCGATCAGAACCCGACCAGCGAAAGGGGCATAACGAACGTCATTCATGAGACATCTCCTGTTTGCAGCAGGATGATTGGTCATCCGCTCGGCCTGGAGATGCGGCAACCCCTGGCTCGCCACTAGACACCGAAGATGCTACCCGGTGTCGCGATTGAAGGAACACCCAGCGACGGCAGGGACGTCGTTGCCGCCGACGGGAGAAGGGCGTGGAAATCGAGGATCTCAGGATGTTCGTCGAGGTCGCGGATGCGGGTGGGATCAACTCCGCAGCGCGTCGGCTTGGGCTGGCGAAGTCGATCGTCAGCCGCCGCTTGCTGCGGCTCGAACAGGAGTTGGGCGCAGAGCTTTTGGCCCGCACGACACGCGGCGCCGTGCTCACTGAAGCGGGCCTGTCGTTCCGAGACCAGGCAGCCGACATCTGCGCAAAGATCGACGCGGCACGGGAGGAAATGTCCCCCAACGGCGACCTCCGTGGGTTGTTGCGGATTGCGGGACCGGCATCGGTCGGCGCGTTCTTCGCCACAGCGCTGGCAGATTTTGCCCGCAGGCACCCGGCCTTGAATGTCCACACCCGCTTTTCCGATCAATATGTCGATCTTGCGGCCGAAGGTTTCGACTGCGCCATTCGGGTCGGCTACATGCCGGATTCCAATCTCATCGCACGCAAGATTGGATCGCTTCCAATGCGGCTCTATGCCAGCCCCGCCTACATCGCGGAGGATGGCGCGCCGCAGTACCCCAGCGATATCCTGAAGCATTCAGCGGTCACTGCCGGCACCGGCACTTGGGTATTCAGCGATGGCGATCAAAGCTTCACCGTGCATCCGCAGGGCAGGTTCAAGGCAGACAACGCCTATGTCCTCGCCGAAGCAGCGGCTGCGGGCCTCGGTGTCCTTGCCATGGGGGAGATGATTGCTGGACCCTATGTCGAGGCAGGGAAGCTCGTTCCCATCATGACGGGATTCACGTTGCCGGACGTCGGCATTTTCATCGTGCGGCCTCCAAGCCAGCATGTGCCGCGCAAGGTTCGTGTGCTGACCGACCTGCTTGCAGAGAGGTTCTCGGGCGGGCACCCGTAATATCGTTGTCACTGGCCCCTACCTCGTCCCCCGGAGCTTCGGGCACCTCATCCGATTTCGTATCCATACATGGATATTTACATTCCATACACTTTCTCTTATGTATGGGTCATCAGAAGCGACTCGGGTGGCATACGATGGCCGAGATCAAAGATGACGGTAAACTTGCGTGGATCCTGCGGAGCGGCTGGAAAGGCTGCTGCCCGCGCTGCGGCAAAGGGCGGATGTTCGCTTCCTGGCTGAAGATCGCCCCTGAATGTGGTGAATGCGGCCTCGATTATCGGTTCGCCAGTCCGGATGACGGGCCAGCCTTTTTTTCCCTGTGCATCGTTGCCTTTCCGCTGACTTTTCTGGTGGTCTGGTTCCAGGTGGCAGTAGAGCCGCCGATGTGGGTGCACCTGTTCACCTCGGTTCCGCTCATGATGGCAGGGTGCCTGTTGCCGCTACGTCCGATCAAGGGCTGGCTTGTCGCCTCGCAATACGTCAACCGCGCGCAGGAAGCCGGGACGGAGAAGCTCTGGGCCCGGCTTCACAATCAGGCGTCTGGCAACGCATTCGGCGACTGATGAGTAATCCCACTCTCGTCAAAGCGCGTCAGGTCGCTGCGGCGCATTTCCAAGATGCGGGCCGGGACGATCTGGCGCGTATGATCCTTGCCGGGGATCTGGACGATCTTCCCGAGCTAGCGATCGCATCTCGTGCGTTGCGCGATCTTGCCCCCATGATCGAGCGGTTCGAACGTGCCCTTGCCGCCTATGCCGACGAAGATTTTTGGGGCGATGGCGAATGCTACTCTGCGCTTGCTTTCCACGACCAGGGCAAGATAGCGCGGGCAGCGCTCTCGGGCGAAGACATCCTCGTTTATACTGCAGGCTAAACAGTCCATTTCCACTCTGTATGGACGCAGAGTAACTTCGTCTGTACGGAAAGATCCATGCAAAGCTGGATACCGGACATCTCGGGCAGTCAAAGCCCCAAATATCTCGCCATCGCGGAGGCGCTGCTGCGAGATGTGGAGGCGAGTAAACTGGTCCCTGGAATGAGATTACCGCCGCAGCGGACGCTGGCTGACGCGCTCGGCGTAGATCTTACGACCATCACCCGGGCTTATGGGGAAGCGCAGCGCCTTGGTCTTATCGAAAGTGATGGGCGCCGTGGCAGCTTCGTGCGGGAGCGGCGCACTTCGGAAATCAGACCGCAACGCGTCGATTCCGGGATGAATGCGCCGCCGGAGCTTGCCGGGGGGCTTCTTTCGGCTGAATTCCGGCGATCAACAGACCAACTGCTCGGCGCCAGCGACGCGCTCGCTCTTCAATATCAGCCGCGCGGTGGGATGCCGGCAGCGCGGGAGGCGGGCGCGCGTCTTCTCTCCGGGCGGGGCATGGACTGCTTGGATGACAGCATAGTCGTCACCGCTGGGGGGCAGCATGCGCTGCATGCGATCTTCAGCGCAGAACTCCGGCCAGGCGATGTCCTGGCCGTGCCGCCATTCGTCTACCCGGGCCTTCTTGCACTGGCGCGCCGGTTTGGCGTTGCTTTGCGCGTGCTGCCGCTTGAGCGAGACGGGATTGATCCTGAGGCGCTCGACGATTTGTGCAAGCACCAACCGGTCCGCGGCCTCTATCTGGTGCCGACCAACGATAATCCCACAACGGTGACGACGAGCCTCGCCAAGCGGCAGGCGATCGCGCAGGTCGCGGAAAGGCATGGTCTGCTCATCATCGAGGACGACGCTTACGGCTTCCTGCCGGACGATCCGCTGCCACCGATCGCGTCCATGGCAGCAGAGCGTACCTGGCACATCGCAAGCGTATCGAAAATTCTTTCGCCGGGGCTGCGGGTGGCCTGGTTGCGTGCGCCGGGAGTAGCTCAGGCTTGGCGCCTGGCAGCCGACCTTCACGAAACCGCCGTCATGGCTCCCCCGCTCAACGCGGCGATTGTAAGCCAATGGGTGAACAATGCGCTGTTCCCGCGGCTTGTCGATGAAGTGCGACGTGAAGCCCACTGGCGGCAGCAGCTTGTTGCCAGGATCCTACCGCCTTCTGCCTTCTGGTCTCAGCAGCACGGCTACCATCTGTGGGTGCCTCTCGAGACGAAGGAAGACGAGAGGCAGGTTGCGGACGCCCTGCAACCTCACGGTCTCTCCGTGATCGGCAGTTCCGCCTTCGCGGCGGTATCCGAAGACCCTGCAGCAGCTGTACGGGTTTCGTTGGGCGGCACGCTTGAGCGCGACCAGTTGGGACGTGCTCTCCGGCTCTTGGGCGCGCTCCTGGAAGCAGGCGGCACGCAGAAGATGTCGATAGTCTGATCCCTCAAGGGCGATGCTTTCGGGGCTGCTCCAGGCGGCGCGTCGTTGCCGCTAGTTCAGCAGCCGGTTTTCGCGCAGCCGGGAGACGGCCAGGTCGACGAACGCGCGAACTTTGGCGGGCGCGTGACGACCTTCGGGGTAGAGGACATGGATGGGGAGCGGCGGCTCCTCATGATCTGCCAGAACGATCTGGAGATCGCCGGCGATCAGCGCCGGGCCGATCTGGTAATGAACGACCCGCGTCAGCCCCCAGCCTTTCTTCGCCGTGGCGATCGCGGCTTCGTTGGTATTGCATTGAAGGGTTGCGTCGATCGTCACCCGCTGGTCACCTGCGAAGCGCCATTCGGGAGAAGCCCAGGCGCTCGTAGAGGCAGCGACACGATGGCCTTTCAGGTCCGCCGGCGTGCAGGGCACACCATGCTTCTCGAAATAGGCGGGCGAGCCGCATATGACCCGGCGCACCGAACCGACTTTGATCGCGGTGAAGCCGGAATCCGGCAGGTGCCCGATGCGGACTGCGACATCGACGCCTTCCTCGACGATGTTGACGGGGCGATCGACGAAAAACGTCCTGCCGCTCATGGTGGGGTAGGTGTCGAGATATTCGGTCATGACCGGAAGCACATACATCTGGCCGAACATCGCCGATGCAGTGACGGCAAGCGTCCCCGCAGGCGTCGCATAAGAGCCTGCTGCGGCGGCCTCGGCCTCGGCAATATCGGCGAGAATGCGCCGGCAATCGTCGAAGTAGCGGGTGCCGGCCTCGGTCATCTTCACCGACCGAGTGGTGCGGACGAACAGGCGCGCGCCGATCAGATCCTCGAGCGATGCCACGGCGCGGGTCACGGCTGGCGCGCTCATGTGCATGAGACGCGCCGTTTCCGCGAAGCTTTCCGTTTCTGCCACTTTCGCGAAAATCCGCATTGCTTGCCATCGATCCATCCGCGACCTCTTCTCGCACCGTATTTCAGATCATCTGCATCAAGGTTGCCGCGTCATCGGCCAGTCCCTCCCGCAGCATGTGACCGTAGTAATCGCAATCCTGACCGTTCAACCTCAGCCTGTCGAGAAATCCTGCAAGGATGGTTGCAATGGACCGCAGTACGGAGGTCGGCGTCGGTCGGGCGGAGAGTGTGGGCGCAATACTAGCCATGACCGTTCGCCTCCCCAGCGGACGCATGGGCAACCGCGATGCCTTCGATCTCCCGGTAAGCCTCTTCATCGAAGCCGGCCTGTATTGCGCGCGCCCGGACTTCGCGATAGTCGCTGCGCTTGACGGCAAGAGCCAATTCAAGGGCTCGGGCGCCGCGCACGTCGAAGCTCCGCCCGGCACGCGCGGCGTCGATCTCTGCCCCGCACAGGCCGATCTCTGTGGCGGCATCGGCCTGCTGGCGGATCAGCGCGGGCGCGCCGCGCTCGCCCGCTAGAGCAATCTCGATCAACAGGCGCGTTCGCGGGTCGAGTTTGGAGATTTGCATTGTGGAATCCTCGGGCGGGGACGACGTTAGACGCACCTGCGCGGACTAGAAGCCGAAATCGCTGAGACCGGGGTGGTCGTCGGGACGTCGGCCAAGCGGCCAGCGAAACTTGCGATCTTCCTCGCGGATCAGATGCTCGTTGATGCTGGCGTGGCGGTGCGCCATCAGGCCGTCCTCTGCGAACTCCCAGTTTTCGTTGCCAAAGGCGCGGAACCACTGACCACCGTCGTCGCGATATTCATAGGCATAGCGGACGGCGATCCGGTTGCCGGTAAAGGCCCACAGCTCCTTGATGAGGCGGTAGTCCAGCTCCTTGTTCCACTTGCGAGTGAGAAACGCCTGCGCTTCCTCGCGGTTGGTGGCGAACTCGACGCGGTTACGCCAGCGCGTGTCGAGGGTATAGGCAAGAGCCACTTTCGCCGGATCGCGGCTGTTCCAGCCATCCTCGGCCAAACGCACCTTCTTTATGGCACTTTCGTGCGTGAACGGGGGTAAAGGGGGGCGGCTCATGGGGAAATCCTCTCTGGCATGCTATTGGAACAGGGGGGCGGGCGGCCGGGGGGGGGCAGTGGCCGCCCGCCGCTACGTCAGGCTGCTAGGCGATCGACCCGGGGGAAGTCGATCTCCGTACCAAGCGCCTCGTTGACGTAGTTCGTGAAGGTGTTGAGCGCGACGTGCGCAATGATCTCGAGGATTTCGGCGTCGCTGTAACCGGCGGCGCGGACCTTCTCGACCTCGGACGGTGCAACCGAACCGCGCGCTGCGGTCAGTGCCTGGGCGAACACCACGGCGGCGGCGGCCTTGGGGTCGCTCGACGTGCCCGCACGTGCGGCGGCGATCTCGGCGTCATCGAGCTTGGCGAAGCGCGAACCGGTGAAGGTGTGAGCCGACAGGCAATAATCGCAGCCATTGGCTTCTGCCATCGTCAGCGCGAGACGCTCGCGCGTTGCGACGGACAGCTTGCCCTTGCCGAGCGCTCCCTGAAAACCGGCGAGCGCGTTGAGCGCAACCGGGCTGGTCGCAACCAGCCGGAAGATGTTCGGCACGGCGCCGAGCTGCTTCTGGACGGTTTCGAGGATGGGACGCGATGCCTCGGGTGCATCGTCGATCGTGGCGGGGGTCGGGATCAGGGACATGCTATTCAACTCCTGGAAGGCGGGATGCCTTCGATAAGTGGAAGATGGGGCATTGCCGGGCGGGTATGAATGTCGAAAAGCCGGAAGGGATTGTTCCACTTGATGATGTAAATGCCGCAGCGAACACCCCGATCATGTAGCTTTGCCCATCCTCTCGTCCTCTCGTTCTCGATCGCAGGCATCTGACTTACAGGATCGTGACAGGAGCGGGGTAATACACGCCAGCCCGGTTCACGGCGCTTGCCCGCTCACAGCTCCAGTTGGATGCGATCTTCTTCGGCCGACTGCTGCTCGGCGGGTACCGCGCTGCAGATCAGCACCTCATCATCGGCGAGGCTCACGCCCGGCTGGCGGATGTGGGTGACGGCCCCGCGCAAGAGCCTGGTCTTGCAGGTTCCGCATGTGCCTTCACGGCAACTGAATTCAGGCGACAAGCCCCGTGCCTCGGCAAGATCCAGAAGCGTGCCCGACTTCGGCGTCCAGCGCGCCTCCTTGGCAGATCCCATGAAAGCGACGGCCACCGGCTTCGTCGAGACAGGCCGCATCGGCGCCTGCGCGGACGCCCCAATATCGGGTGTACGAACCAGGGAAGACGGGCCGAACGCTTCGGCGTGAATGCGGGCGTCGGCGATGTTCAGCGCGCGCAGGCCGTCATAGAGGCTCTGGGTGAAGGCCGCGGGGCCGCACAGATAGAAATCATAATCGTTGAATGGCAGGAAGCGGGTTAGCAAGGCCATGTCGATCCGGCCGGCGGCTTCGTAATCAATGCCTTCAGCGGCATTCGTGATGTCGCTGAGCACCCGGACGACCTTCACGGCATCGAAGGAGTTTTCAGCCAGCGTTGCCAACTCGGAGCCGAACGGGCGTTCCGCCCTGGTCCGGGCAGCATGGAAAAGGTATGTCGGGCGGACCCGCTGTTTGCGGACGCCCTCGTAGACGACGTGGCGCAGCATCGCGAGCATCGGCGTGATGCCGACCCCGCCCGCGAGCAATACCGCAGGGCGCGTGGCACGCGCGTCGATTGTGAAGTTGCCGGCGGGCGCGCGCGCCTCGATCACGTCGCCGACGGCGATGCTATCATGCAGATAGCGTGAGACGGCACCTTCGCGCTTGATGCTGAGGCGATAGAACCCGTCGGAGGGGGCGGCGGACAGTGTGTAGGTCCGGATGACCGGCTTGTCGTCACCGGGTAGCGTCACGCGGATCGGAAGATGCTGTCCCGCTTCATGAGGCAGCAGGCCTGCGCCGTCATCGGGCTGCAGGTGAAAGGATCGGATCGAACTGCTCTCGTCCACGACCTTCGTCACCTTCAGCGAACGCCACCGGCTCGACAGCTCGGCCGCGCGGAGGCGATTGGCGGCTTCGTCCCAATCCCCGGTCATCAGCGAACTGGGCGACCAGGGCTCCGCTTGCATGGCCCAGCGCAGGGCGAGCGCGCCGCATCGGCGCACGATCGTCTCCGCGTTGAACGTCCAGAGCCGCTCCGTGCCCTGAAATGCAGCGATCTCGGGACTGTCGAAGATCACTTCGGCTGTGCCCGTCATCTGGAGCACGTCGCCGCTCGCGTAATCAACGAACAGCAATCCGGCTTTGCCATTGAGCAGGATGTTGCCGAGCGTGTTGAAGAACAGGTTGCCGTCGAAATCGGGAATGGTGAGCGTGCCATCGTCGGCGATGCGGACGAACCCGGCCTTGCCGCCGCGATGCGAGACATCGACCTGCCGACGGTCGTCGCGTTCGGCGTAGGAGGCGACGAAGAAGCTGTCTGCGCCCCCGATCATGGCCCGGGCGCGAGCATCAAGCGCGGTCAGCGCCTCTACGTCGCCGAGATAGGGCGTGCCGGGATCGCGGGCGTAGCTGAAATCGCGAAGCTGAATGTAGCGCGGGCAATTGCCGAAACTCTGATCGACGTCGATCCGGAAACCGTTTGTGGCCTCGCCCACGACACCGTTCATGCGGTTTCGCCGGCGCGTGTGCATCTCGATGCCGAGCAGCCCGATCGGCTTGCCCGGTGCGATCCCGGAAGCGGCGGGATCGGTCGGGTCCGCAGTGGCGCCGATCCTGAGCGTGGTTGCATCAGGCGAGCTGATGAACCCGGAGCCTCCCTCCAGAAACGTCGCCCAGGGTGCGCCCGCCTCATCGACGCTGCCGAGCACGATGAACGGGAGCTTCGCGTAAAACTCGCGGTGCTGATCGGGCATGTAGTCACGGATGACTCGCTGACCGACCGACGCCATGCGCTCTGCGACGCCGACCTTCTCCTGGATGAAGCGCTCGCCCTCATGCCAGACAGGGAGCTTTGTAAAGTTTGACGTCATCGTTTTCGTGCCTCTGCTGGGGGCTGGCGGGCGCGCCATGGCGGAGCGCCCGCTGTCGGCGGCGATTACGCCGTCAGGCCGACTGGAGTCTTGGCGAAGGGCACGAAGCCCGGCAGCGCTTCGACCCGGCGCAGGAAGGCGTTCACGTTCGGGTAGCCCGAAAGATCGACATTGCCCTCCGGCGCACGTGCGACATAGCTGTAGATGGCGACGTCGGCGATCGTGGGCTGCGAGCCGACCAGCCAGTCAGCCTCTTCCAGACTAGCTTCCAGACGGCCGAGCAGGGTATGAGCGCGAGCGATCACTTCGTCTGCGTTGAACCTGGCGCCGAACACCGTGATGAGCCGGGCTGCCGCCGGGCCATAGGCAACCTCGCCCGCAGCAACCGAAAGCCAGCGCTGAACGGCAGCGGCCCCGCGCGGATCTTCGGGAAGCCAGTCCGTGCGGCCGGCCTTCTTGGCGAGGTAGACGAGGATGGCGTTCGAGTCCGCAATGACCGTGCCGTCATCTTCCAGCACGGGGACCTGACCGAACGGATTGAGAGCGAGAAACGCAGGCTGCTTGTGCGCGCCGGCCTTGAGGTCGACTTCGACCAGCTCATGGGGAACGTCGAGCAGCGAGGCGAGCAGCACGGCGCGGTGCGAGTGGCCCGACAGAGGGTGATGATGAAGTTTCATGGCGAGATCCTGCTTGATGGTCGGGTCCATTCCCGATCCGCAGCGCCATTGTGTCTCGATACTAAACCGACGATAACGACACGCCTGTGCACTTCATTGTTCCGCGCAATGTAATGATGAGCGCCATCGCGCTCGTCACCATATTCTCGGCACGGCAGGCGAGAATTCATTAATTATGTGCGAGGCAGATGCCGCAGGTGTAAGCTCCGATGAGGGCGTTCGCAAGCGAGTCGAACAGGGCAACGATTTGCCTCCGGGAAGCATTCCATCCCTCAGGCAACAGGAGCCTACGTCCATTGGGAGAGAACTACCTCAGCGCAGACGATATGATCGTTACCGACCGATTGCGCGAAAGGGTTGGCCGTGCGCCGGACCACGCGACGGAAAATCGCGTTCTCGAAGCATTGGCAAAAGAGCTGGCGGAGCATCCGGAGAACCTGCTTCAGAAGCTGGCTGAGACGATTGTCGACCTGGGTATTGGCGATTCTGCTGGCATCAGCATCGAAGAGATGGCGCAAATCCGGCAGTTCCGATGGGTAGCGCTTGCCGGTGTCTGGGGCCATCTGCGCGGCAGCACCATCCCCTTCGACGCCAGCCCTTGTGGATTGGCGGTCCGGCGCGATGAACTGCTGCTGATCGAAAGCCCGGAGAGATTCTTTGCGGAAGCGCAGGTCCATCCCCTTATCCACGAAGGGCTCTTGTTGCCGTTCCATATAGACGGCCGGCCAGTCGGCACGCTCTGGGTGAACGCGCATAACCCGACACGAAAGTTCGACGCGGAGGACGCCCGACTGCTCAAGAGCCTTGCCCGCTTCGCCGCGGCAGGCTTCCGGACTGTGCAGGCGCTGAACGAAGCACAAGCGGGCAAGGACCAACTCGAGCAGCGCGTTGCAATGCAGGTCGCCGAGCTACAGGCCAGCGAGGAGAAGTACCGGACGCTCTTTGAGAATATGGGCCAGGGCTATGTTCTGGGGCAGGTGATCCGTGACGAGAACGGCCGGGCAATGGATCTGCGCTATCTGGAATTGAACCCCGCCTTCGAGCGCTTGTCGGGCATACCCGTGGTGCAGGCGCAAGGACGCACGGTTCGCGAGGTGTACGGGGGGGTGGAGCCCGAGTGGCTCGAAGTGGCCGATCGCGTGGCGCGCCTGAAAATCCCCGAGCGGGTCGAGTACGAGATTGGCGCAATCGGGCGCTGGTTCCAGACGCACTTCTACCCCGCTGAGGGCGACCGCTACCTTGGGCTCTACGAAGACGTGACGGACCGCAAGCGAGCCGAAGCGGCGTTGCGCGAGAATGGGGAGAGACAGGCGTTCCTGCTCAAGCTGAGCGACGCTTTGCGCCCGCTGGAAGATCCGGTCGAAGTGCAGGCCGTTGCATCGGCCCTGTTGGGAGAACATCTGGGCGTGTCGCTCGCTTACTACGTCGCATACGATGCGGCCAGGCGTGAAGCGACCATAGAGCGCAGCTATGCCGCCAACGGCGCATCGAGCGTGGTTGGACGCTACCGCCACGAGCAACTCTCGACAGTGCTCGATTATATGGAGGAACACGACGAGTGGATTGTGGCCGATGTAGCCGAGGTTGCGCTGCCTCAGGGTGAGCGCGAAATCCTGATCGAGCGCAAAGTCATCGCCTGGATTCAGGCCGTGATCCGCAAGCAGGGCGATCTGCGCGCAGTGTTCTGTGTCGGACAGGATCGGCCGCGCCTTTGGACCAAAGCGGAGGTCGCCCTCGTCACCGAAACAGCCGAGCGCACCTGGGCGGCAGTCGAACGGGCCCGGGCCGAGGCAACGCTGCGTGAGCGCGAGGCCGATCTCACACGAGTGCAACGGATCGGTGAAGTGGGCGGACTTGATATCGATGTCGCTCATGGCCTGCGCAGCATTCGCTCACCCGAGTATCTACGCCTTCATGGATTGCCTCAGGACAGCCGTGAAGAAAGCCACGCAGATTGGCTGGCGAGGCTGCACCCCGAAGATCGCGACGATGCCGAGGGGGCCCTTTTCGCAGCAATGGAAGGAGCTGCCTCCAGCTACGACAGCGAGTATCGCATCGTCCGCCCATCGGACGGAGCGGTACGCTGGATCCACGCGCGCGCCGATATCGAGCGCAATGCAAGCGGCAAGGCAGTGCGGCTGGTGGGTGCGCACACCGACGTGACAGAGCATAAGCAATCGACCGAGGCCCTGCGGGAAAGCGAAGCGCGCCTGGCAGCCGCCTTTCAAAGCGTCCCTGTGGGGGTTGCCGTAATCGACATGTCGGGCCGCGCCCTTCTGTCGAACGCCGAGTATCGTCGCTTTCTGCCCAACGGCATCATGCCGTTGCGCGACGCGCAGAATGTCGCGCGGTGGCAAGCCTGGGATGAGCAGGGCAGGTCAATAGAGCCCAACGATTGGCCAAGCGCCCGGGCATTGCGAGGCGAGACTGTCGTGCCCGGTCAGGAGATGCTGTTCACCGGCGACGACGGACGTGCAATCTGGACTAACGTGGCCACAGCCCCTACGCGCAACAGCGACGGCAACGTGACCGGCATTGTATCCGTGATCAGTGACATCGACTTGGCCAAACGGGCGCAGGACGCGCTGGGCGAAAGTGCGGAGCGGCTGAGCCTGGCAATTGAAATCGGCGCGCTGGCGAGCTGGGACTGGGATTTGCGGTCGGATGAAGTGAAATGGAACGATCGCCATTTTCTCACCCAGGGCTACTCTCCCGGCGAGGTGACTCCCAGCTTCGAAGCCTGGTCCGCACGCGTACATCCGGAGGACCGCGCCGAAACGATCGCGCTGATCCATCGAGCGCGTGATCACAGAGAGACCTATGTCCATGATTTCCGCTCGCTGCATCCCGATGGCGAAATCCGCTGGTGCTCGGCACGGGGAAGCTTCTTCTATGACGACCGCGGCGCACCTTGTCGCATGATCGGCGTGATGGAGGATATCACCGATCGCAAGCTGGCTGAGGATGCGATCAGGGACAGTGAGGAACGGTTCCGGCAGTTTGCTCAGGCATCGTCGGCTGCCCTCTGGATCCGCCATGCTGACACGCTCAAAATGGAATATGTCAGCCCGGCCGTCGCCAGAATCTATGGCGTCGAGCCCGATACCTTCCTTGGTGATGTGAAGAAATGGGCAGCCACGATAGTGCCCGAGGATCGCAGCGCTGCTCTCGAACATATCGAGCAGGCTCGGCATGGTGACGCGGTCGTGCACGAATTCCGCATTCAACGTCCTTCCGACGGCGCCTTCCGCTGGATACGCAATACTGACTTTCCCCTAGCTGGAAACGGCCATGTCACCCGCATCGGCGGCATCGCCGAGGATATCACCGATGCGAAACTGGCGGTCGAGCATCAAGGTGTGCTGCTTGCCGAACTTCAGCACCGCGTGCGAAACATCATGGCGATCCTGCGGTCGATCGCCGCGCGGACAGCCGATGGCGCGGGCAGCGTCGAAGAATACGCGCAGCTGATCGCCGGGCGGCTGAACACCTTCGCGCGGGTTCAGGCTCTTCTTACACGAGCCGCCAATGTCGGCGTGGGGATGGAGACCATCGTCAACGACGAACTACGAGCCCTTGCGGCACATAGGGATCAGTTCGAAGCACATGGTCCCGACGTGGAACTGGCTCCCAAGGCGGCCGAAACGATGACGCTGGCGGTGCATGAGCTTGCCACCAACGCGCTGAAATATGGCGCGCTCTCGGTTCCGGATGGGAAGGTGCTCGTCCGCTGGGAAATCGTGGTCCGGCATGGCCACCAGTGGCTCAGCTTCGATTGGAACGAGAGCGGCGCACCTGCGCCACTGCCATCTGCCAGGCCCCGGCGCGCAGGTTTCGGCAGCGAGCTGATTGAGGCCAGGATTCCCTATGAACTGAAAGGTCGGGGCAAGGTACGGATCGAGGAAGGTGGCGCGCAGTGTCACCTCGAATTTCCCTTGCAGGAAGGCGCCAGCATCCTTGAAACCGGGGCGCCGCAACCAACGACCGTATTTGGTGGAGCCATCGACATGACCAGGCAAGCTGATCTGACCGGCCAACGCATCCTCATCGTGGAGGATGACTATTATCTTGCGTCGGACTCCGCACGGGCCCTCCGAGGAGCAGGTGCGGAGGTCATAGGTCCTTGCCCGACTGAAGCGGCAGCTCGTGTCGAGATGGCCGCCACGGAGCCGACCTGTGCCATACTCGACATCAATTTGAGAGGTGGTAGATCTTTCGACCTGGCCGGCGACTTCATGCGCGACGATGTGCCCTTCCTGTTCATCGCGGGCTACGACCAGGAGGTGATCCCTGACCGGTTTGAAGGGATCACCCGTTTGCAGAAGCCTGTCGAGTTCAGACACATCGTCGAAGCGCTCATCGATACGCTTGCCTTAAGGCGTTAGAAGCTCACGGCTACCCTCGGATGGCCGCCGGCCGCATCTCGCCGACTGACGCCAAACTCATGGCGAGATGCGATGAGTTAATCAGTGCGCGCCGTTAAGGGCAGGTTGGTCAGCCAGCGCGGCGAGGATTGGCGCGCTTTCGGTGCGAACCAGCCAGTCCGGGCTGACATCGATGAAGAGAACTCGTGCGTCCTGGTCAAGAACCAGAACAGCAGGTTTGTCGATCTCGTAGCTGTCGGTGCCCAAAGTCGCGCCTATCCAGTCGGCACCAGGCGTGACCGTCGGCTGGTCTTCAGGAAAAAAGGTGATGCCCAGCTTTCGGGCAAGGGCGTATCCCGGATCGCCAGCGACGGTGAACGTCAGGCCATGGCGGGAAATCAATCCACGATCGACCGGCAACTGCGCGCTTACGGCCACCAGTCGTACGCCGCGACGGGTCAGTTCTGGCAGGAGGGTTTCCTGGTAGTAAGGCAA
The DNA here is from genome assembly GCF_050433305.1 of Novosphingobium gossypii. NCBI lineage: Bacteria > Pseudomonadati > Pseudomonadota > Alphaproteobacteria > Sphingomonadales > Sphingomonadaceae > Novosphingobium > Novosphingobium gossypii. The sequence goes on from NZ_JBNPXM010000004.1 coordinate 253,902, forward strand.
AGCGATGTTGCAGGCCGGGCACCCTCCGAAGCGAAAGAACACCAGCACGGCCGGACCATCGTTCAAAATCTGCTCGAGCGTAAGATCGCGCCCATCCTGATCGACAAGCGTGAAAGGCGCGATCTTGTTACCTATCGCAGGCAGCGCTGTTGCATCGTGGCGTTCGGCGAGCAGGCGACGCTGGGCGGCGTTACGTTCGAGCTGTTCTGGACTCCAGGTGCGTTCGCGTTCTGCCTGCAGAGAGGCGAAGCGGTCTTTCAGGCTTGCAGTCATGATGATGGCCTCGTTTTGCTGGCGATGACCTGCAGCCTAGAAAAGCAGTGCGGCTCCTTCCAACGAGAAGCCCTCGTGATTGCTTGAGATTATCGAATAAGCCAGCCAACGGCTTAGGCGGGAAGCGCTTCCACCACGTCGCGCGCTAGGCTTGCAAGCTGACCGGCCGGTCCATCCAGCCCGGGAGCGGTGTGCAGGACGCACGCTATCTGCGGCAGCGCGGGTAGCCTGACATCCGCCAAAGGTTCATCGCGCAGGAACAGGCCGGTTCGGCAAGTGATGCCAAGCCCGGCGTCAACGGCTGCGCGCAATGTCGTGAGGTTGGGCGTCTCGACAGTGATTCGATAAGGCAGGCCGGCATCTTCCAGCGCGCGCATCGCGGCTTCCCGAAAGCGACAGGGCGTCTCCAGCACGGCAAGGGGAATGGTGGGCAGGCCAGCCAGTTCTTCCTTGCCGAACCAGGACATCGGCGCGACAGTGATCGCGTTGGAGTCGCTCGGTGCGCCGAAGCCAAGGACGATATCGAGCTGGCGACGATCCAGCAGTTCGAGCAGTTCGGCAGTACCAGCGATGCGCGAATAAAGTTCTGCCTCAGGGTGCAACTCTGCGAACTGCGCAAGAAGGCCGGTAAGCAGGAGTTCGGCAAAGTCCTGCACCATGCCGATCCGCGCTGGTCCCGTGAACTGTCCTGCGGTGACTGCGGCAACCGCTTCGTCATGCAAGGCAAGCACCTTGCGGGAATAGTCCAGCATCAGCTCGCCGTGCGGGGTCAGTGTCAACCTTCGCCCGTCGCGGCGGAACAGCGATTGCTGGAGCAACTCTTCGAGTCTCTTTATCTGGAGGCTCAGCGCCGATTGACTTACGAAGACTTGCTCCGAAGCATGAAGCATCGATCCGGTCTCGACGATTGCCACGAAGCTGCGCAGGAGGTTTGTTGGAAGATTCACGGGCATCGGCACGCCTTTGGCACGAGAGGCAGGAGGTTCCCGCGTCTATGCACCGCTCGGAATCATCAATCAAAATAGCAGAGAGATCAGCATTCAAAGTATTTCTGTTGATGGACAAACAGGGGCTGTGCAAGGCTGCGATTTGCCGCATTTGCGCCACGCATGGCCCTGAGAATGAGCGTTTCGCCGGGCTTGTATTAGCGTAGCTTATAGGCGACCCAAACTTTCTCCATTGAATCGGTAGACATATCGATGTCATCTTGGTCACGTCGCCAATACCGGCGGCAAACCAGGATGGCCTATGTCCCGATTTGCCCTGATCGCCCGAAAACTCGGTGGTGCCCGCTGGCTTTCGCCTCTTCTGCTGTTGGCGGTACTTGAGTTCGGATCGCGGTCCGGGCTGATTCCCGAACGTACGCTTGCCGCCCCCTCGCAGGTGATCGCCACGCTCTGGGCGATGGTCCTGTCTGGCGAACTGGCAGACAATCTTTTCGTATCCTTCCTGCGCATTCTCTTCGGATTGACGATCGGCATCACTGTGGGTGTCGTGCTTGGGCTCGTGGCAGGCCTGTCCCGTCAGGGTGAGGTCGCCGTTGACCCCATCATGCAGATCAAGCGCACGATACCGACGCTGGCGCTGACGCCGCTGTTCATCGTGTGGTTCGGCATCGGCGAGACGCCTAAGGTGGCGCTGATCGCTTTCGCCTCGATCTTCCCGGTCTACCTCAACCTGTATGGCGGTATCCGCGGCACCGACCTTCGACTGCTTGAAGGGGCGCGCAGTCTTGGCCTCAGCCGCGCCGCGCAGATCTGGCACGTCATCCTGCCGGGCGCTTTGCCGCAGCTTCTGGTCGGGCTTCGCTATTCCCTGTCAGTTGCCGTGCTGGTTCTGGTCGTGGCCGAACAGATCAACGCAACAGCTGGGCTCGGCTATCTCATCAACAACGCTCGCGATTTCATGCGCACCGACATCATCCTGGTGTGTCTGATGGTCTATGCCGTGCTTGGCCTCGCTGCCGATGGACTTGTGCGTGCGATCGAAAATCGCGCGCTCGCCTGGCGCCCCGCTATCGTCGCTCAGTAACTCTGCACCCTCACGGAAAGGATTCTGCCGTGGACGCTCGTCTGACCGAGTTCACCTCTCCCGCCTCGCCTGAGAAGACCGTTCCCGCGGTTGTCAGCCTGCGCGACTTCACCCGCAGTTTCGGCGACAACACGATCATCGCCGGGCTCGACCTGGAAATCGGTGCGGGCGAGTTCGTGATCCTGCTGGGCCGTTCCGGCTCTGGAAAGACCACGTTGCTGCGCACGCTCGCCGGTCTGGATCCCGTCGCGGGGCAGGACGTCGTGATCCCGAGATCCCGCGCAGTCGTGTTTCAGGATGCGCGCCTGCTGCCCTGGAAGAAGGTCTGGCGCAACGTCGCGCTTGGACTCAAAACCGGCGACCCACGGGGCGCGGCGGAGCAGGCGCTGCAGGAAGTCGGCCTTGGCCATCGCATAGAGGCCTGGCCGCTTACCCTCTCAGGCGGAGAGGCGCAGCGCGTCGCGCTGGCCCGCGCACTGGTGCGCGAACCACAGCTGCTTCTACTTGACGAGCCCTTCGCTGCACTCGACGCGCTCACGCGTCTGCGAATGCACGAACTGGTCCTCTCGCTATGGCGCCGCCATCGCCCTGCGGTGCTGATGGTGACGCATGATGTTGATGAAGCGATCGCACTCGCGGACCGTGTCGTTCTGCTGGACGGGGGGAAGATTGTCGCTCAGGAGAGGATAACCGCCCCGCGCGGCCCGGAACGAACGACGATTGCCGCGCCGTTGCGCAAGCGTCTGCTTGATGCCCTGGGCGGAGTTATCGTCGAACCGGCAGGCGAAATCGTCGCCTTGCACGCAGGACACGCGGGACACCGCCCGTGAACGCGCTTTCCCAAATTGCACCTTCATCGACCGGGTTTTCAGGCGATCTTTCGCCGCTGCGGCGTTTCGTCGGCGACCTTGCGGTGCTGCTCGACGGGACCGGCGATCTTGACGCGATCCTTGATCGCGGTGGCGCCTTGCTGGCGCGGCTTGTCGAACGTGATGGCTGGCTACCCGATGCCTACTCCGCGCCGCACCCTGACCGTTACCAGCAGTATCTTTTGCACTGCGATAGCCTTCAGCGTTTCAGTGTGGTCTCGTTCGTCTGGGGGCCGGGGCAGACAACGCCGATCCACGATCACCGCGTCTGGGGTCTTGTAGGCGTGCTGCGCGGTGCCGAGACGGTGGAGAGCTTCCAGCACCGCGAGCACGACGGCGCGCTGTTGCCGCACGGTCCGGCCCGGCAATTGCTCGAGACCGAAGTAGAGGCGATCGACCCGCGCGTTGGCGACATTCATCGCGTCTCGAATGCCTATGCCGACCGTACATCCATCTCCATCCACGTTTATGGCGGCAATATCGGCGCGGTGGAACGGGCTACTTACCGCGATACCGGCGAAGAGCGACCTTTCATTTCCGGCTATGCCAACACCACGCTCCCCAACCTTTGGGATCTTTCGAGGACAGTATGACCGTTACCCCTTACGCCGTTCGCAGTGCCCTGCTTTCCCGCCGTGAGATTGTCCTGCTCGACGTGCGCGACGAGGCGCCATTCGCGGCTGGACACCCTCTTTTCGCGGCTCAACTGCCGCTTGGGCGGATTGCCGTCGAGGCCGAATGGCGCCTGCCGCGCAAGGACGTTCAGGTCGTCGTCTACGACGATGGCGAGGGGCTGGCAGCCTTTGCGGTGGAGGAACTGCGCGGGCTGGGGTTCACGCAGGTCGAACTGCTCGAAGGCGGGCTGCAGGGCTGGCGCGATGCCGGGTACGAACTGTTCGAGGATGTCAATTCCTACTCCAAGGCGTTCGGCGAACTGGTGGAACACCGGCGCGGCACGCCCTCGCTTCCGGCGGAAGACGTGCAGGCCCTGATTGACGAGAAGGCGGACATCGCCATTCTCGACGCGCGCCGGTTCGACGAATACGCGACCATGAGCATTCCCGGCGGGCGCAGTGTGCCCGGCGCGGAACTGGTTCTGCGCGCACCTGTCGCCGCGCCCGATCCGGACACCACGATCATCGTCAACTGCGCGGGCCGCACCCGCAGTCTCATCGGCGCCCAGTCGCTGATCAATGCCGGGCTGCCCAACCGCGTTTTCGCGCTGCGCAATGGCACGATTGGCTGGACTCTGGCTGGTCAACAACTCGAACATGGGCGTCAGGAAAGCATTGAAGTCGGTGGCGATGTGGACGCTGCCCGCACCCGCGCCCGAGAGGTCGCCTACCGTGCGGGGGTGCGGCGCATCGATCTTGCCCAGCTGGCCGAGCTGAAGGCGGAAACGCACCGCACGCTCTACTGCTTCGATGTCCGCCAGCCCGACGTCTATGCCGCCGGCCATCTTCCGGGATTTCGTAACGCACCCGGTGGCCAGCTGGTGCAGGAGACCGACCATTTCGCCCCGGTTCGCGGTGCGCGCATCGTCCTTTCCGACGACCTTGGACCACGCGCGGACATGACTGCCTCGTGGCTTGCACAACTGGGCTGGGAAGTTCTCGTGCTCGAAACCGAGTTCTCCGGCCAGCTTGAAACAGGCACCGACGGCGCGCCGCCGCCGCGTGGGCCGGAGGGTCGGTACAAGCGTCCTTATGAGGGCACCGACAATCCTCGGGCCGCGATGGAGGCCTATCTCGAATGGGAATATGGCCTCGTCGCCCAGTTGGAGCGCGACGGTACCCACGGCTTCTTCGTCATCTGATTGCCCATATACCGGAGTGCTCCGCAATGACCGTCAAATTCATCGGCTACATCGGCTTCAACGACACCTCTGAGATCCACAATGCCAGCCGTTCGCGTGTGCTTGATCGCGAATATGTGGACGCTGCTGCGATCGAGCAGGAGAAGGGCGGCTTCGACCGCGTACTGATCCCGTTCGGCTCGGCCTCTCCCGAAAGCCAGATCGTGGCAGCCCATGTAGCGGCCATCACCAGCAAGCTGGGCTTTCTGGTGGCGCACCGCCCCGGTTTCACTCAGCCCACCCTTGCCGCGCGACAGCTGGCGACGCTCGATCAGCTATCCGGTGGCCGCGTTGCCGTCCACATCATCACTGGCGGCGCCGACGAAGAGATGGCGCGTGACGGTGATGTTCACAGTCTGAAGGCCGAACGGTACTTGCGCAGCGATGAATATATCGGGGTGCTCCGCCGGGAATGGACCGAGGCCAAGCCGTTCGACCACTCGGGCCGCTTCTTCGAGGCACGCGGCGCTTTCAGTGCAATCAAGCCCGACAACCTGCCGGTGTTCTTCGGCGGTTCCTCGCCCGAGGCCATTGAAGTCGCCGGTCGCCACGCCGATGTCTATGCGCTGTGGGGCGAGACTCTGGAGCAGGTCGGCGAGGCAGTCCGAACCGTGCGCCACGCCGCTGCGCAACACGGTCGCGATCCCGGCTTTTCGCTTTCCCTGCGCCCGGTCATCGCCGACACGGAAGAAGCCGCCTGGAAGAAGGCCGATGCCATCGTGGAGCAGGTGCGCGCCAACCGTGAGGCGGCCGGGCTGCCGATTTCCGGTCATCGCCCGCCCAACGCGGGTTCGCTTCGCCTTCTGGAAACTGCGGCATCAGGGCGCCGGGACTCGCGTCTGTGGACGGGTGTCGCGGCATTGACCGGCGCGGCAGGTAACTCCACCGGTCTGGTCGGCACGCCCGAGCAGGTCGCGGACGCGATGCTGGAGTATTATGACCTGGGCATCGACCACTTCCTGATCCGTGGCTTCGAGCCGCTAGCCGATGCCATCGACTATGGTCGAGAGCTGTTGCCGCTGGTGCGCGCGAAAGTTGCACAGCGCGATGAGCGCAAGGTTGCACTCGCCGGGTAAATCAGTGCCCGCTCTTTACCTTTCGCGGCGCCACCTCCGACCACTTTCAGGAGGCGGGCGCCAGTAGGTCATGGCGGGCGCTGTCAATCCATTCGCAGAACTCACGCAGGTATCAGTCCTTCGCGTTAGTCTGGCCTCGGTTGGCCGCATAGCCTGAGCCTCGAAATAGGAGGAATTGAAATGGCAGACAGACAGCTCAAGCTCGGCTTCATCCTGCACGGCGTCGGGCCCGGCTGGGATGACTGGCGCCACCCCGAAGCGCAGGTCGATGCCAGCACCAGCCTGCCGTTCTATGTCCGCCAGGCGCAGGCGGCGGAGCGCGGCAAGTTCGACTATCTGTTCGTGGCCGACAGCGTATCGATCAACGCGCGCTCCTCGCCGCATTACCTCAACCGGTTCGAGCCACTGACGATCCTGTCAGCGGTGGCAGCGGTGACCGAACGCATCGGCCTCGTGGCGACGGCGACCGTCAGTTACACTGAGCCGTTCAACCTCGCCCGCCAGCTGGCTTCGCTCGATCATCTGAGCAGTGGGCGTGCGGGCTGGAACGTGGTGACCTCGTGGCTGGCCGGCAGCGCCGCCAACTTTGGCAAGGCGGAGCATCTGGGCCACGCCGAACGCTATCGTCTGGCGGACGAATACCTCGACGTCATCAAGGGCCTGTGGGATAGCTGGGAAGACGATGCGCTCGTACGTGACAAGGCCAGCGGGCAGTTCCTCGATGCCGACAAACTGCACGAACTGAACCACAAGGGCGAGTTCCTTTCGGTCAAGGGGCCGCTCAACATCTCGCGCTCGCCGCAGGGGCAGCCGGTGATCTTCCAGGCAGGTTCTTCTGAAGACGGGCGCACTTTCGCTGCGCGTCATGCCGAAGCAATCTTCACCCATCAGGAAGACCTTGCCGAGGGTCAGGCGTTCTATGCCGATCTCAAGGCGCGGGCCCGTGGCTTCGGGCGCGATCCGGAGAAGCTGTTCATCCTGCCCGGCGCACGCCCGGTGGTCGGCTCGACCGAAGAGGAGGCAGAGCGTCGGTACGAGGAACTGGCGGGGCTCGTCAGCCTGGAAAACGCGCTGCGCGCGCTTGGCCGTTCGTTCAACGACCACAACTTCAGCGTTTACGATCCTGACGGGGCCTTTCCCGCGCACGTCGCGGAGGAAGGGCGCAAGAGCAATCAGAGCGCATCCGAGAAGGTGCTGAAGGCGGCGGGTGAGGGGCTTACTCTCGGTCAGATCGCGCTGCGCTTCGCCACCCCGCGCGGCGGCTTTGTCGGCACGCCCGAGCAGTTGGCCGACCGGTTCCAGCTTTGGCTCGAAGGCCGGGGCTCCGACGGTTTCAACCTGTTTGAATCGTTGCCCGGCCAGTTGGAGCTCTTCGTAGACGAAGTCGTGCCGATCCTGCAGCGGCGTGGGATCTACAAGCAGGACTACGCCGGCACGACTTTCCGTGAGAGCTTCGGCCTCGACGTTCCCGTCAACCGTTACACCGCAGCCCGGCTCGACCGTTCGGCGGCCTGATCAGAGAAAAGAGGAGAAGGACAATGGCCACTTCCGCATCCACTTTCGAAGTCTCCAACGCCGGTCTCGTCATCCGTCCCGTGCAGCCGACGATCGGCGCCGAGATCGAGGGCGTCGATCTGTCCAGGCCCCTGACCGACGACTTGCGCGATGCGATCCGGGCGGCCGTGCTCAAGTGGAAAGTCGTGTTCTTTCGCGACCAGTCGCTTGATGACGCCAGTCAGGCGGCGTTCGCCGCCAACTTCGGCCCACTCTACACCCATCCCACTACCCGGCATGACGCGGCGAACAAGGAAGTCCATGCCATCGCGGCCCAGCATGACCGCGAATACGAAAAGAAGCTGGGCTACAAACTGAAGCCCGGTGAAGCCTATCACACGGACACCAGCTGGCGGCTCGTCCCCACCTGGGGTGCGGTGCTGCGTGACGTCAATCTGCCGGAAGTGGGCGGTGACACGCTTTGGGTGGATGCCAACCTTGCCTATGAGACGCTGCCGCAGGATTTGAAGGACAGGCTTGAGGGTAAGTACGTCACGCATAACTTCGTGCCGTCGCTGGAACTGTCGGGCCACGAATATCCCATCGTCGCGCACAAGATCGTGCGCACGCATCGCGAGACCGGGCAGAAGATCCTCTGGGTCAATTTCCAGCAGCAGCCGCAGATCCTGGGGCTGGAGCTTTCGGAAAGCCGCGAGTTGCTGGACGAAGTGCTGCGCCAGTACAAACGGCCTGATCTTCAGGCTCGGTTCTCGTGGCGGCCGGGCACCGTCGCCTTCTGGGACAACCGTTCGACCGTGCATTTTGCGGTGCGTAACTACGGCGACTTCCCGCGCGAACTCCATCGCATTCTCATCGCGGATGAACCGCTCTGGACGGACCTTTGACATATGATTGACAGACGTGGCCTGCTGGCAGGTCTTGCTGCTACCGCCGCCCTGGCCGCCTGCGGCCGGGGCGCAGGTTCCGGGAACACGCTGCGCGTGGGCAGCCAGAAGGGCGGTACGAAGTCGCTGATGCTGGCGTCAGGTGCGCTTGACGGAGCGCCGTATTCGATCGAATGGTCCGAGTTTCCGGCAGCCCAGAACCTGCTCGAAGCCATCGGAAGCGGTGCAGTCGACGTAGGGCTTGCCGGCGACGCGCCATTCCAGTTCGCGTACCAGGCGGGCAGTCCGATCAAGGCGGTGGGTGCGCAGACGACGCAGAAGAAACTGCCGGGAGCGTTGGCCCTGCTCGTACCGGCCGGCTCACCGATACAAGGCCCCAGCGGGCTTCGTGGCAAACGTATCGCCACGACGCGCGGGAGCGTGGGCCATTACCTGCTGCTTCGCGCGATGCAGGCGGGGAAGCTTGGCACCGGCGATGTAAAGACCGTGTTTCTTTCCCCCAGCGACGCGCGTGCAGCCATGCAGGCACGATCGGTGGACGGCTGGTCTACCTGGCAACCGTATGTTGCCAGCGCATTGGCCGAGGGTGATCGCATCGCCATCGATGGGCGCGATTATAGTGCCGGCTACGGTTTCGATGTGGCGTATGACGGCGCTATCCGCGACAAACGGGCGTTGCTTTCCGATTTTCTGAAGCGTGAGGGGCAGGCAATCGCATGGGCAAGCAAGAACGTGGATGCCTATGCTGACGTGCTTGCGAAGGAAACGGGCCTGCCGCTACCAATCGCGCAGGAGTTCGTGCGCACCAACCAGCGGGTGCCTGTTCCAATTGATCGCGAAGTGATCGAACGGCAGGCGTTAGTGCTCGATACCTTCCGGCAATTCGGTGAAGTGAAGGCCGACCGGCCGCTTAAGGATGCCTTTGTCCTGAAAGTCTGAGGCACCCGGAACCGCGACCATCGCTCTTTGCTGACCCCGCCAGTGCCTGACTGGCGGGGTTTTTGTTTGCCACTGGAAAGCGGGGCTACGGTCAAGAAAAACTTGAGGACGCATAAGTGATACCAATTTCTACTGATTAAGTAGACATGCAATGTGGAGGGCAAGACCACACTCTCAGGGGCTCCATATTCCGTGAAAATCGCTCTCTCCGTCGCGCTCTTCGCCGGCACTTCCGTCCTGCCATTTGCTGCTGCGCACGCTGACGAAGCAGCTCCTGCCGATGCTGCAGAAGCCGATAATGCCATCATCGTTACCGGAGCGCGTGGTCACACCCAGCGCTCGGTGGCTGATAGTCCGGTTCCCGTCGATGTCATCGGCCCGGCAGAGCTGAAGTCCACCGGTCGCACCGGCCTCAAGGAAATCCTGGGGAACATCATACCCTCACTGACGATGCCAGCACTGGGCGGCGGCGGCACCTCGGCCAGTGTTCGCCCGATCGCGATCCGCGGCCTTTCAGGCGACTACGTGCTCGTGCTGGTCAACGGCAAACGTCGCCATACCACTTCCCTGATCAATAACCTTTCGCGCGTATCGGGTGGCTCCACCCCGGTCGATATCGACCTGATCGCGACCAGTGGGGTGGGCCGCATAGAGGTTCTGCGCGATGGTGCGGCAGCGCAGTACGGTTCGGATGCGATCTCGGGCGTCATCAACATCATCCTCGACAACACGGCACAAGGCGGTGACGTGTCGATCACCGGTGGCCAGCAGTACAAGGGTGGTGGCGAACTGTATCAGGTCGCCGGATCCTATGGCGCGGGGCTTGGTGATGGCGGCTTTGTGCGCCTTGCCGTGGAAGCGAAATACCATGACCGCGCCCGTTCGGTCGCTGAAGAGATCCCTTATGTCTATCCGCTGGTGAATGGTCAGCCCGACCCACGAGAAGCGAGCGCCGACCATTTGCTGGCAGGTGGCTATGGTCGCTCCAATCGCGATAAGATCGTCAACACGAGCTACAATGCAGAACTGCCGGTCGGCGACGATACCACGCTCTATTCGTTTTCGACGCTGAGCTATCGCAACATCGCGGATGCCCGCGGCGCTTACACTGCTGCTGCTACGGGATATGGCGGGCAGGCGACCGGCTCTGCATCGTCGGTGCTTCCGCAGATATATCCGGCGGGATTTCAGGCCTATCGCCGCATCTGGGAATGGGACTGGCAAGCTGCAGTGGGCCTGCGCACCAAGCTGGGTGAATGGGCGCTCGACGTATCCACCAGCTACGGACGCGATGCCGTGAAGCTGGGGGCAGAGAACGCGCTCAACCCCTCTCTGGGACCGACCAGCCCGACATCTTTCTTCATGGGCCGGCAGAAGCAGGACCTTTGGGTCAACAATGTCGATGTCAGTCGGGAATTCGACGTCGGTTTCGCCAAGCCGCTCAATGTTGCGTTTGGCGTCGAGCATCGGTGGGAGCGGTTCCAGAACATCGCCGGCGAGCCGGACAGCTATCGGGATGGAGGCTATGTCATTCCGGTTGATGGCACACCGTTCGGCCAACTCTATGGCGGGCGTTCCCCATCGCCCGGGCTGGTGTCTTTCACAGGCACGTCGCCTGCAGACGAGACCAGCATCAGCCGTAACAACGTCGCCGCTTATCTGGATCTGGCGGCGGATGTCACCAAGGGCTGGTTCATTGGCCTGGCTGGCCGCTTCGAGCACTATTCGGACAGCGCCGGAAACACCTTTGCCGCCAAGGCATCCACCCGACTTGAGCTGGCGCCCGGACTGGCGCTGCGCGGTGGCGTCAACACCGGTTTTCGTGCGCCATCCTTGGCGCAGACCGGCTTCTCGACGACCCAGAACACCGTCACGATCATCGGCAACGACCGGGTGAATACGATTTCCAAATTCCTGCCCGTAAATTCGGTGGCGGCGCAGGCGCTGGGGGCAAAACCTCTCAAGCCGGAAAAGTCCCTGAACTTCACCGGAGGGCTGACTTACGAAAACGGCCCGCTTCGTCTGACGGTCGATGCGTATCAGATCAGCATTGACGACCGGATCGTGAAAACGGAGTTTCTGGGTACGGCGTCCAACGGCGGGGCTGCAATCGCGGCGATTCTTCAGGCTAACGGCGTCGACGACGTAGACAGCGCCCAGTTCTTCACCAACGCCATCGACACCCGTACCCGCGGCATCGATGTGGTGGGCGAGTATTCGCTGGATACAGATTCCCTGGGCACTTTCCGGTTGAGTGCGGCCTACAGCTACAATCGAACGAAAATACAGAAGGTGATCGACAACCCTGCCGAACTTAGCAGTCTCAACGTCACGCTGTTCGGACGCCAGGCTCAGCGCGACCTGGTGGTCGCGCTGCCGCGTAGCAAGGTGGTTCTGACAACCAACTGGTCAAGCGGCCCGGTGAGGGCGCTGGTACGTGCGACGCGCTTTGGCGGATATACAGAATCCAGCAACGTAGCCGCGTCTGACCGGACGTTCGGGGCCAAGTGGATTGCCGATGCCGAAGTCGGATACCAACTGACGCCTGCGCTGGACCTGGCGGTAGGAGCGAACAATCTGTTCGATGCACACCCTGATCGCAACGGCCTGATCGCGTGGGATGGATCGGGGGCATATGGCAGCTTTGCTCCGTTCGGTTTGAACGGCGGGTTCTACTACGCCCGTGTCGGCTTCAAGTTCTAAAGGAGACGACAGAGTGCATCTTGCGCTTTTTCTATCGCTGTCAGGATCGCATCTGGCCGGCTGGAGGCATCCGCTGGCCGAACATGGCAATCCGTTCGACGTGTCAAACTACACCCGGATTGCGCAAGCGGCAGAGAGCGCCAAGCTCGACATGGTGTTTGTTGCGGACAAGCTCGCGATCGACGACATCTATGGCAGTTCTTTCGAGGCTGCCGTAAAGCTGCGTCCGGCGATCCATGTCGAGCCGATCACGCTCTTGTCCGCCCTTGCCATGACAACCGAACGCATCGGTCTGGGTGCAACCATATCGACCAGTTATTCGGAGCCCTACCACGCTGCGCGCATGTTCGCGTCCATAGATCACTTCAGCAGGGGCAGGTCGGCATGGAATGCCGTCACATCGGTTAACGATGGAGAAGCGCGCAACTTCGGCCGATCGGAACACTTCGGCCATGCCGAACGCTACGAACGCGCTGCGGAGTTTATCGACGTTGTTCGTCTTCTCTGGGACACCTGGAGCGAGGACGCGATCATCGCGGACAAGGCCGCGGCGCGCTACGCCGATGCTTCGGGTGTTCATTACGCGGACTACGAAGGTAAATGGTTCAAGGTAAAAGGGCCGCTGGGCGCGGTACGACCGCCTCAGGGTCATCCGGTACTGATCCAGGCCGGTGTATCGGGTGCTTTTCAGGCTTTGGCGGCTGAGAATGCCGAAGTCATCTTCCCGGTACAGTCCACGTTGGCAAAGGCACAGACCTTTTACGCAGATTTCAAGGCGCAAGTCGCGGCGGCGGGTCGATCTCCGGATGCCGTGAAGGTGTTGCCTGGCGTAGTTCCCATCATTGCCGACAGCGATGACGAAGCGCGGGAACTGGAAGCGGAACTGGATGCACTCATTGTTCCCGAGACGGGACTGAGCTTCATGTCCGGCAGCATGAACTACGACCTTTCGGTCCATCCGATCGACGACCCGGTGCCCGACATTCGCGATCGGATACGCGGCAGCAAAGGGCGGTTCGAAGTCGTCCTGAAAAATGCAATGGAGCAGGGCCTGACCTTGGGCGATCTGGGGCGCAGTTACGCCAAGGGGCTTGCGTTTGCCAAATTCGTAGGGTCGCCATCGACTGTCGCTGACATGATGGAAGAATGGATCGGGGCGCGCGGGGCAGATGGCTTTGTCGTCATGCCGCCTTACATGCCAGGAGGCGCCGAGCGGTTTTTGCAGGGGGTGGTTCCTGAGCTGCAACGGCGCGGTCTGTTTCGTTCAGAATACTCTGGTCGGACGCTTCGCGACCATCTTGAACTGGCACACCCGGACAATCGCTTCGAAGCGGCGCGGCGATTGCGTATAGGATGATGATCTTTCCGCGATCCGTCCATAAAAAGAAGTGCCCGGATTGCGCACGGACTGCGCTGCCTCAGTAGCTGTAGCGCAACTGGGCCGCTTCCCCGGCGGCAAGCGATCGTGACCATGTGGTGATGCCGTCCGTCTGCGGCAGATTTTTGTCCTGCGCGATGATCTTCTGTCCGGGCGAGCCTATCGGAATTTCTACCGCCACAGGGAAGCGGCTGGCATTGGAAATGGTCAGCAGCCTTTCCTTTTGCGTCAGCGGCTTTTGGGTCACCAGGACTTGCGTGCTTGTCCCGGCGGAGAGGCGGAAGGTTTCTCCCTCCGCCCGGTCAGTCAGCGTGCCCAGGCCCAGAAGCTGTCGCCCTGCTGGTCCCTGCGCATAGAGCGCGGTTGTGCCTTGGGGCAGGGCGAGGCCAAGACCTGCTGCGCTTTCGTTTCGCAAGACCACCACGATGGTGGTCGGCGCGCCGTTCAGCATCTGCCATGGGGAAACGGCCCGGCGATAGCGGCGCTCGAACGGGATGTGCCCGCGTGCCAGCAGCGCGACCTGCTTTTGCGCGCGCGGCGCAACGGTAACCCGTTCCGGTACGCGATAGAGTTTCAGGTCGCCCAGATCCTCGGGCGGAGGCGGCGGAGGTGGGGGCGGCGGTGGCGGCGGAGGGGCCATGGCCAACGGCGCTGGTGCCCCCTCGAACTGCCGGTGCGCCGAGACGATGATCTCCTGCTGCGGCGCCCTTTGCGCGACGAGGTCGGATGTGGTCGTTCCAAGGGGGAAGCAAGAGAGGCGCAGGCGCGCGATCGCGGCCTGCATCTGCGGCGTTGCGACGCGGTTGAGGCGGCCGGCGACGGCATTCACTTCGGCCTGGGCAAACGCCTGCCCGTTGCCGTTCGCCAGCGTCAGCCACGCAAACAGGTCCAGGCTGCGGCCATCACCGGCCTGTGTCGCCACATAGCTCGCGCGCCAGTCGAAGCCGGAGGCAAGGTAGCTGAGCCGCACCGTCACCGTACGGGCAGAGGGACTGTCGGTCGTCACACTCAGCACCGGTTTGCTCGACAGGCCGGCGGGTACGCCGCCGAATGCCAGCTTCTCGGGCAAGCCGGAGCATCGCAGCGCCTCGATACCGCTGGCGGTGCGAAGAATCACGCCCTGTGGTGGGCCAGCGACGATCGTGGCTTCCTCTCTGGTCGTGCGGCCGGTCGCCTTGTCCGTGCGGGTGATCGTCACCTCGCGGCCCAGCGTTCCATCGACCAGCGAAGCAGGCGAGAGCAAACGCGCATCGCGGTTCTTCTCGATCGTGCCGCCGGGCAGCCCCTCGATCACCGCGCTGACTGGAACGATGCCTTCGGCGACGCCCTCGAACCGAAGCTCTGCGCGGCCGCGTGGCAGGCGGACCTTACGGGTTTCGGTGATCATCGCGAAGCCGCGCGGGTTTGCCCGGTCGATCTCGCCCCGGGCGTAGGCTGCGCGATAGACAGTCAGTGCGACCCGTGCTGGACCGGCAGAGACGACGGTCCGCGTATCCTGTGCCATGCCCGCCGATGGTACGATCCCGGCTGCAAGGACGACGGCGAGCTGGAGCCGGGTCATCAGTAACGGGAGTCGAACGTGGCGGTGACCACTGCTTCCCCGTTTGCCGGAACCGGCACCAGCCACACGGCGGTGCCGGCATCGCGGCGCTCGCTCTTGCGGTTCTCTTCGGTGATCCGCGTATCGTTCCAGTCGAGTCCGCCCTGTACCAGTTCCACCGTCACGCCGCGCGCACGCGCGTTGGTCAGGCGATAGCGCATCTGGGTGCGCCAGCGGTTGGGGTTGATACGCGTTCGGGCGACCAGGACGGGCTGCACCTTCACATCGAAGGCATCGCCGGTCGGCAGGGCGATGGTGGAACCCTGTGGCGTGTGGCCGATGGTATTTTCGCCGGTGAACTGCGGTTGCCCGCGCGTGTCCCGGATGTATACGCGCACGGTTCCTGCGGGAAGGGCATCGCCAAGGCCACCCGCGCCCGAGTTGGCGAAGCTGAGGACGCTTTGTGCACTGCGCGCCTCATCCGCGCTGGCGAGCCAGCCGTTCTCGAAGCGATAGCCCGAACTGGCGGTGACGCCTTTCACGTCCAGGAAGCTGACCTGCTTGGTCTGCTTGTCCGCGATCGTTGTCCGCTCCGCCAGGGGGTAGAGGTAGAAGTCGCCGAGTTGTTCGCGCGAGGCGCTTTCGGTGCCGGGGCTGGTACGCGTAATGCGGCGCGGTTGCGGCATGTACATCTCCCCGTCACTGGAGCTTCCGACATCCCCCGCGACCAGCAGAGTCTTCGCATTGGAAAAGGTCGTGCCGCTGCTGTTCTGCAGCGTCACCCAGCCCTGAACGTCGATCTTTCCGGTCTTGTCATCGAACAGCGCCACGTAGTCCGCGTTCCAGCGCAGACCGCCCGTGAGGTAAGACAGCGTAGCCGGTCGCGATCTCGATTGCGCACTGGCCAGCGTGACCGAGAGTGTCGGGCGCGCCCTCAGGGATTCAGGCACCCGATCGAACACGGCGCGAACCGGAAGCCCATCATCGCGCAGCACTTCGATGCGCCCTCCGATATCGAGCACGACGCCGCCGTTCACCGCCAGCACGCGCGCTCGTTCGCGTGTCTCGGCGCCGGTGGCGGGATTGGTGCGGATCAGGGTGATCGTTTCCCCGACCGCTTTTTCCATCAAGCTGGAAGGGGAGAGCAGGTCGTAATCGAAGTTCTGTTCCACGATTGCCGCATCGGCCACGGCAAGCGAAACCGTCGCAGGACGGATCTGGGCGCTGACGTCGGGAAAGTCCTGACGCACGCGCCCGTTGCCCAGGTTCAGGGTACGAATGTCCTGCACCAGCGCCACGTCGCCGTTATAGATGGTGATCGACAGGTCGCCCTGTGCGTTCGGCGTCGTGGGAATGGGCGCTTCCTGCGCCGCGAGTGGGGCGGCAACACAGGTAAGCAAGGATGCCCAGCCAAAGTACCTCTTACGCACCGACTTCCCCTTCGTCTTCGCATTCCGAAGTCGCACAGTGTCGAAGTCGGATTGAAAAGACCAGTAGGTCAGCAAGATTTCGGAACGATTTGAAAGGGGCGGTCGGACGTGCCGACATCGGGAGGGACTTGCGTTGATCGAAGGTCTCGGGCCAGATTGTCGTGAAACATCCGGCGTGACTGACGGGAGACTTGGATTTGGCTATTTCATCCGGAACAGTCGCGCGATGCTGCGCAGTCTTCATGATATCGCTATGCCTCGCCCGACCGGCTTCTGCGCAGACCGGCTCCGATACCGCATCATCATCGGGCGCCGCGTCCGTGGCGGGCGAATACGTGCATTCGCAAATGGAACTGGTGTCGGGGATACGGCTCAACGACGACGGGACGTTCGAATATGCCCTGACGGTCGGCTCGCTCGACGAGCGCGCGAAGGGGCGCTGGAAGCAGGCGGGTGACCATGTCGAACTGACCAGCGATCCGCGCCCTATCGCGCCGACCATCGTTGCCGGGCCCATTGCCGATGCTCCCGGTGAGCCTTTTGCGCTGAGGGTCGTGGCTCCAAACGGAGCCGACGTGCCGGGCGTCGATTTCCGGATCGATTTCGACAGTGGCGAGCCGTTGGAGGATTACACCAATGGCACCGCATGGCAGCTTTCTGCAGACGAAACGCGTGCCCCGCGTTTCGTGACCTTCGCGATGCCGAGCTATCGTCTGCGATCCGAGCGATTGCCGCTCGATGCGCGGGCAGGGAGTGTGGCAACGTTCAACTTGATACCCAACGACTTTGGGGTTGCCGACCTGACCGGTGTGGTCGCGGAAATTTCGGCGGAGGGGCTGACCCTGCATCGCCCGGAGGGCACGATGCTCTTCCGCAGATTGTCCGGTGCGCGGGATTAGCCGGCGGAAGGCCGTCAGAATTGCTCTGAACATGTCTGTCATAGATCGCCCCAAAGAAACTACGGAGCAATCGGTGGAAGATCGAAGTTGCTCGACGAGAGAAGGGCGGAAACTAGAAAACTCGCTCGCCGCGTGTCTGGCGCGCCTTGAGGGCCGCTATGCTTGTGTTGTCGAGCACCATGGACATCTGATCGCGGACGTCCAGCATGAGGTCGCGGATGCGGCATGCGGCTTCGTCCGGGCAATCCGCGCAAGCCTTGTAGGCGGTGCGGCTGGTGCAGGCGATAGGCGCGAAAGAGCCTTCGAGGACGCGGATCACCTGGCCCACGCTAATCCGTTCAGCCGGTCGGGCCAGCACATAGCCGCCGCCGCGCCCCTTCTTGCCGTTGACGAAGCCCGCCCGGCTCAGTTCCAGAAGAATGACGTCAAGGAACTTGCGCGGAATGGTGTTGGTGACGGCGATGTCGTTCGCCAGCAGCGGGCCCTCCGCGCCGGTGAGATACATCAGGGCCTTGAGCCCGTATTTGGACTTGTTGGAAAGCATGGAACCCCGTTGACGCGGCGTTCCATAGTGCTCCGGGCGCGTAAGTGCAATTGCGGGGCTGGCTGTGCGGCTCAGGCGTTCCCGGCCAATTGATAGGCAATGACGAGGTAGAGGCTGGCCGTCCTGCCGCCGAGGTTGCGGTAGCTGTGCGGCACATCTGCCTGAAACTGGACCCAGTCTCCGGTGCGCAGCCGGCGAGGGGGCTCCTTTCCAATTACGAGCTCAACGTGCCCCCGATGGACCGTCAGCGTTTCAAAGGTGCCGGGCGGGTGCGCCTCGAACTGCTGGCAGCTGCCCGACGCCATGTCTATTCCATACAGCTCGAAGGGTTTGCCGCACTGAAAGGGTGACAGCGCGCGGGAGACATAGGCACCGTCCGGCGATAGCAACCGGGGCTCGTGCCCGGCCCGCGACAGGGCGAATTCGGGGGTGTAGCCGTAGGCGACGAGCGATCCCGGCCGTACGTCGAGAGCATTGGCGATCTTCCACAGGAGATCTATCGAGGGCTGCCATTCGCCATCAATGATCCGGACGAGCCCATCGGCATCCAGCCCGGTACGTGCAGCAAGGGCATCGATGTCAAGTGCGCGGCGCTGCATGTGATGGGCGATCCGACGCCCGACCGGGACCGGGAGCGCTGCCATTTCGTTGGGCAAGGATGGCTTTTGCTGACGGGCACTCATCGGTCGGCTCCGGAAGATTGTCGTGGCGCAGTGAACGCCACGACAAGAGAACATATTGTCTATTTTAGAAGTAGACAATTAATCTTGACCCTGTGCAAGCCTCGCTTCAGCGCACGCCAACGGCTTCCAGCGTGGTACGCATCTGCACCGGATAACGCGATCCTACCGTGGTTCCGATCGGGAATGCTTCGTTCAGTTCGGCCAGTGTCGCGGCATCGAGGACGAGGTCGTTGGCATCGAGGTTGGCCTCAAGGTTGGCGATGCGGCGCGTCCCCGGGATAGGTACCACGTCGCGCGAGAGCAGCCATGCGAGGCTGACCTGTGCCACGGTCCAACCAAGGCGCTGCGCGACACCTTCGATTACGGTGAACCGGAGGCTGTTGGCCTGCAGCGCATCCGCCTGGACGGGGGGGCAGGTGGCGGCGGTCGTTCTCTTCTGTCGGGCGGCTGCCCGCCAGGAATCCGCGGCCGAGCGGGCTGTAAGCGACGAAAGCGATGCCCAGTTCGCGCGTCGTTGCAAGGATATCCTCCTCCACCGTACGCTCCCAGATCGAATATTCGCTTTGCAGCGCGGCGATCGGGTGCACTGCATGCGCACGGCGGATCACGTCGGAGGGCGCTTCCGACAGGCCGATGGCGCCGATCTTACCTTCATCCTTCAGGCGGACGAGTTCGCCCACGGTATCCTCGATCGGGACGAGCGGATCGACGCGGTGGAGGTAGTACAGGTCGATATGGTCAGTGCGCAGGCGCTTCAGGCTCTCCTCGATGCGGCGGCGGGCATAGGCCGGCTCTCCATTGACGTGACGGCTCTCCGGATCGTCGCCGAACCGCAGGCCGAACTTTGTGGCGAGCACAACTTCGTCGCGTTTTCCTTCGAGCGCGCGAGCGACGAGTTCCTCGTTATGGCCCTGACCATATACGTTGGCGGTGTCGATAAGGGTGACGCCAAGATCCAGAGCACGGTGGATCGTGCGGATCGAATCCTCATCCTCTGCCTGACCATAGCTGTGCGAAAGGCCCATGCAGCCGTAGCCTTGCTTGCCGATTACGCTGCGGGAAAATGCAGTCATTACCGTTTCTCCTTGAAAACCGGAAATCTCAGATTTCGTCGAACGATGCGTAATTGTGGCGGTGCAGGTCGGCGTAGAGGCCGCCGCGCTCAAGCAGTTCCTGGGGCGATCCCTGTTCGAGTATCGCGCCGTCCCTGAGGACGACGATGCGGTCGGCATCCTTTACCGTGGCCAGGCGGTGGGCGATAAGCACACTGGTGCGCCCGCGCATGAGGACGCGCAGCGCCTGCTGGATCTGCGCCTCGACAAAGCTGTCGATACTGGCGGTGGCTTCGTCGAGTATGAGCACGGCGGGATCCGCCACTAGGGCGCGGGCGAAGCTTATGAGCTGGCGTTGGCCGACCGAGATGTTCTGGCCCCGCTGGTCGAGCATCGTTGCGTAGCCGTTGGGCAGCGCCTCGATGAAGTCGTGTGCCTGCACGGCTCTGGCCGCGCGCACGATGTCCTCGTGGCTGACATCCGGCGTCGTGAAGCGGATGTTCTCCTCAATGGTGCCGGTGAACAGGAACGGTTCCTGCAACACCATGACCACCTTTCGAGCGATGGACTGCTGGCGGACGTTGCGCACGTCCTGTCCGCCGATCACCACGGCGCCCTGCCATACATCGTAGAGGCGGCAGATGAGCGCGGCGATGCTGCTCTTGCCGGAGCCTGTCGGGCCGACCAGCGCGACCACCTCGTGCGGGGCGATGTCGAGCGAGAAGTCCCTGAGGATAGGTTGCCCGGCGCGATAGCCGAAGGTCACCTGGCGCAGTGAGATCGACGGCTCCTTCGCCTCCAGCGGCGGTGCGAACGGTTGCTCGGATATCTCCACCGGCACGTCGAGCACTTCGAAGATGCGGTGCGCCGCCGTCGTAGCGCGCTGGGCGGCGGTGTACTGCTGGGCGAGCGTGCGCACCGGTTCGAAGAAACGCTGCACGTAGAAGATGAAGGCGACCATGACGCCGATGTCGGTCCCTCCGCCGAGCGCCAACCACGCGCCACCGAGCGCGACGATGGCAAGGGCGATTCCGGTCAGGGTGTCGATCGTTGGCACCATGATCTGCGCCATCCACGCGGCGGTGACCTGCGCATCCCGGTTGTCGGTGGCCTTGCGGTTGAAATCGGCCAGGTTGATCGCCTCGCGCCGCGCAGCCTGAACGACGCGCACGCCGTTGATGTTCTCTGCCAGGGCACCGTTCACGATCGAAGATGAATCGCGTGCGGCAGTGAACACGACCCGCGCCCGTGGCAGCCAGAGGGCTCTGACGCCCAGCAGCACGGGCACCAGCAGCAGCGTAAGCAGCGCCAGTCGCCACTCCAGCGCGAAGAGCACGCCAACGATGCCGACCAGCAGCGCCATATCGCCCACGGCGGGCACCGACGTCTCGAAGAACTCCTGCAGCGCATTCACGTCGCCCTGCAGACGCGACATGATGCGGCCGACGTGGCTGCGGTCCATGAAGCTCTGCGAGACGCGCTGAAGATGCTCGAACATCGCGCGTCGCAAGTCGAAAATGATGCGCTGGGCGAGACGCGCGGCGGTGACGTCGGACCAGTAGTTCGTCAGGCTGTTGAGCACGATCACTGCTGCGAATGCGGTGACGATGGATGATAGCGCCCAGCTGCCCGCCTGCCCGGTCAGGCTGTCCACTGCGGCTTTGATGAGCAGTGGGATCGCCAACTGCGCGCCGACGAAGAGCAGGATCGTCGCGAGCGCAGCCAGCGCCAGACGCCGGTGCGGGCGGATGACCGGGCCGAGGCGTTCGACGACGCCCGAGGTGATCGGCACGAACATTTCGTCGCGCTCCTCGCGAGCCGCGATCCGGTCGGGGTCTGTGGCGGTGATCGCGTTCATGCGTCGATCTCCTCGCGACTGCGGTCGCTTCCGGCATCGGGCGCGCTTGTCTGGAGCTTGTGCAGGGTGGCATAGTAACTTCCGGCATCGAGCAACTGCGCATGCGTCCCGCGCTCGATGATGCGGCCTTCGTCGAGCACGATGATCTCGTCCGCGTGCATGAGGGAGGAAAGGCGGTGCGAGATGATGATCGTCGCCTTGTCGCCGGTTGCTGCACGCAGGGCGTGGCGCAGGCGGTGTTCGGTCGCGGCGTCGACGGCGGAAGTCGCATCGTCGAACACCAGCACGGCGGCGTCGGGCAGCAGGCCGCGGGCGATCGAAGCGCGCTGGCGCTGGCCCCCCGAAAGGCGCGACCCACGCTCGCCGATACCGGTGCGATATCCGGCGGGCAGGTTCTCGACATGGTCATGCAACTGCGCCGTCCTCGCCGCTGCGCGCACGTCGGTACGGCGGCTTTCCGGCTCGGCATAGGCGATGTTGCGCTCGACGCTGTCGTCGAACAGGAACACGTCTTGCGCCACCAGAGCGACAGTGGTGCGCAGCGATTCGAGCGTGACCGCGCACACGTCCTGTCCATCGACGAGAACCCGGCCTTCCTGCGGATCGTAGAACCGCACGGCTAGGTGGGCGAGGGTGGTCTTGCCCGCTCCGGCGGGGCCGACCACGCCAAGTGTGCGCCCCGGCCCGACCGCGAAACTCACGCCCCGCAGTGCCCACGGCGCATCGTCGGCATAGCGGAACGAAACGTTATCGAAGCGCAGTTCGCCGTTACCCCGTGCCAGCGCCCTCGTGCCGGGTGCGTCGGCGATGACCGGCTCCCGGTCGAGAATCTCGAACAGGCGTGCGCCGGATGAAACCGCTCGCGCGGCGGCGTTCATTATCATGCTGGTCTGGCGCACCGGCATCTGCAGGATGGTCATGAAGGCGAGGAACTCGGCAAGTTGCCCGATGGTGATGGCGCCTGCCGCGATGCGATGGGAACCCAGCCACAGCACCAGCAGCATCGCCGAATAATACGCGCCGTTGATCTGCGACATCGACCGTGAGCGGATGCGGATGCGCTGGTTGGCGTAGGCCAGCGCCGCGTTTCCCGCCCGGTCGAACGCCGCCATCTGGTGCGCGCGCGCAGGAAAGGCACGCACCACACGGGCGCCTTGCAGGTTCTCCTCCATGACAAGGGTCAGTACTGCCATGCGCTCCTGCAACCGTGTCCAGGCGAGGCGAAGGCGCAGGCCCATGCGTCCGGCAAGGAGCGCGACCAGCGGCAGGAACAGCAACGTCACCGAGGCAAGCACCGGATCGCGGTCGAACAGCAGCCAGCCGCCTACGCCTGCCAGCAGGACGAGTTGCACGATCCGCTGCAGCCCGAGTTCAAGGAACCCGCGCACGCCCTCCAGATCGAGCATCCCGCGTGTAATGAGGTCGCCCGAGTGAATGCGGTCATGGAAAGCGAAGTCGAGGCGCTGGAGCTTCTCGAAGAACGCAAGGCGCAAATCGCGGCCCACGCTCTGCCCGACGACTTCGGCATTGTAGCCTGCGGTCATCTGCAGAACGCCGCGCAAGGCGCTGGCGCCGATCAGCAGCGCGGCGGTCCCGGCAACGGGAGTGAGAGGTTCAGTGCCTGCGCCTTGGCGGCCAACGATCTCGACCGTCTGGTCCACGGCGCGACCCAGCAAGCGTGGCAGCGCAAGGTTCGCCAGTGCGGCTCCCAGACATGCGCTCATCGCAACGGTAAAGCGCCAGCGGTAACGCAGCGTCTGCGCCACGACCC
This sequence comes from Novosphingobium gossypii, assembly GCF_050433305.1. Classification (NCBI taxonomy): domain Bacteria; kingdom Pseudomonadati; phylum Pseudomonadota; class Alphaproteobacteria; order Sphingomonadales; family Sphingomonadaceae; genus Novosphingobium; species Novosphingobium gossypii. The sequence continues at coordinate 277,202 of NZ_JBNPXM010000004.1, forward strand.
GCTTAAGGATCGCCGGCGCGCGCACCTTGTCGATCCCGAGCGCGACGATCGCCTCGCCCGCCGACCAGTTCTGCGGCTGCTCATCTTTCACTGTCGATCCTGCCCCTGCTGCATGGAGTCATTGATTGATAAAGTCGGATTATGCGCCTTGTAAAGGCACACAGAGAACTTGTCGGCGTGCCTGGGCAGTCAATTAACATGAATTAAATCAACAAGATAAAGAAGCTATGCTGTCGACACAGTCCGTCATGCTAGATTCTCTATCAAATCAGTAAGGAATCATTTATTGATCAAGACGGTAGGGATATGGCCCTTTGAATGCGGCCGCAGACCCCACCACCGGATGCTGGCAGACATCAGGTTCCAAGGGGGGCAGTTTGCTCATGTCGTTCAAGTTCCGATCCAGTTTTCCCAGATCAGCAGTTACCGTCAGATTGACCCATGCTGCGTCCGCACTGGCGCTAGCCGTCGCATGGACGAACGGCGTCCACGCGGAGGAAGCGGCCGTCGCTGCGCCCGCCGCTGCCGACGATGCGGATCCGGCCGGCACCATCGTTGTTACCGGCTCCAGCACGATCGATGCCGCTCGCAAGCAGATTTCCGAGATTCCTGGCGGCGCGGGTATCGTCGACCAGACCGAGGTTGAGAAGGGCCGTGTCCTGACCAACCAGGACGTGCTGGCATTCCAGCCGGGCGTCTTCGCGCAGTCTGCCGGTGGCGCCGATGGTCTGAAGATATCGATCCGCGGTTCCGCCGTGAACCGTGGCACCAACTTCTTCCGCACCGGCATCCTGTTCCAGTTCGACGGACTGCCCGTCACCGGGCCGGGCGGCACGCCTTACGAACTGTTCGAGCCGCTTGGCCTCAAGTACACCGAGGTGCTGCGCGGCGCGAACGGGTTCGATCAGGGATCGTCGTACCTTGGCGGCGCGATCAACTACGTCACCAAGACAGGCCGCGATGACGCAAGGCTGCTGGAGGCACGGGTCGAAGGCGGCTCGTTCGGCTACCAGAAAGGCCAGCTCGCCAGCGGCGGGCAGTACGGCAACGTCGATTACTACGTCAGCGCCACCTACTCGCACCGCGAAGGGTTTCAGCAGCAGTCCGAAGGGCGCAGCTTCGGCGTGCTGGGCAACATCGGCATCCAGCTGACCCCGGATATCGAGACGCGCTTCTACGTCCGTTATCGCGAGACGGCGAACGAGACACCTGGTTCGCTGACCCGTGCGGAGATCAGCAACAATCCTAGCACGGCCGAACCGGCCAACGTGGCGCGAGATGCCAAGCGCATTCAACCCGGCTCATGGTGGATCGCGAACAAGACGACCTTCACGCTGGGAGACGACTCAAACCTGTCGGTCGGCTTCGTCTATCACGATTATCCCATCGACATCCGCAGCCAGAACATCGCCAAATGGGGCTACACGACGCTGAGCGGCGTGATCGACTATACCCGCAGCGACACCCTGTTCGGCCGCGACAGCGTGACGCGGATCGGCCTGCTGACCTCCGACAATGTCAGGGCCTGGCAGAAGACCTACAACCGCTACACCGTGGACCCCGCGACGGGCGGCCCGCACGTATCGAGGACCACGGCAGGCACGTTGCTGCGCACGGCGCATTACGACGGTGCCGACCGCAACCTGCACATCAACAACACGTCGGAGCCGGCGCCCGGCCTGAAGCTGACGCTGGGCGGCGCGCTGCTGAACATCTACCGCGCCACAAAGGTCGTCTATCCGGCGACATACGAGACGGCGGTGGGATCAGGGATCTTCCTGCCAACTGAGCCTTACAGCCGTAACAGCTGGGACTATACCGTCCGTTCGGGCCTGCAATACGCGGTGACGCCGGACATTCAGCTCTACGGCAACTTCAGCCGATCGGTGGAGCCCGCGAACGACTGGTCGCACCTCAGCACGGCGGCGGGCACCTTCATCAGCGGTCCGGCGATCACGCAGCCGGTGCGCGGGCTTGCGCTCAAGGACCAGACTGCCTGGACCGGAGAGATCGGCGCCCGCGGTACGTCGCCGATCTTCGGCAACTGGGAAATCAGCGCCTACCGCGCCTGGGTGAAGAACGAACTGCTCTCGGTGGTCATCCAGCAGACCCCGGTGCTGATCACCGCCGAATCCAACGCCAGCCCGACGATCCACCAGGGCATCGAGGCAGGCTTCGAAACGACGCTGTGGCGCGCTTCCCGCGATCCGGGCACGAACATCTCCACCCGGCATGCCTATACCTACAGCGACTTCCACTTTCGCAACGATGCGCAGTGGGACAAGAACACGCTGCCCAGCCTGCCGCCGCATTTCTACCAGGGCGAGTTGAGCTTCAATCACTCCTCGGGCTTCTACGTTTCGGGAGATGTGCAGGCGTCCAGTGCCTATTACGTGGATTACGCGAATAGCTTCAAGACGCGCAGCTACGTGATCTTTGGCGGGACGCTGGGTTACGCGCCAAAGGATGCGGACTGGAGCGCGTTCATCGACTTCCGCAACATCGGCGACAAGGGCTACGTTGCGGCCGTATCGCCGGTCTACAACGCGGCGGGTCTCGATGGGCGCCGCTCCAACCCGGGCGACGGGTTCTCCATCATCGGCGGCATTTCCGTGAAGCTGGGCCGATGATCGTGGGCGGCGCATCCCGCATCATCCTGACGGGTGCTCTTGCCGGCGCCATTGCGGGATGCGCCGCGCCGCCTCGGGCGGCACACCAGGATGCCGGATTCGCGCTGTCGCAGGGTGACTACCGGGAAACCGATCACCCCGCGAAACCGGGGCAGCGCGACGGCATCCTGCGTGTCTCGGCGGCGGCCGACACTGGCACGCTCGATCTTCATTCGATCTCGCACGGCAACGCCCAGTGGCTGGGACGACTGATCTTCGACAATCTCATATATCTCGACGACAAGGGCTTACCGAGCCCATGGCTGGCACAAAGCTGGGATGTGTCGCCGGACGGCAGGACTTACACCTTCCATCTGCGCAAGGGCGTTACGTTCAGCGACGGTGCCCCGTTCGACGCCGAGGCGGTGCGCCTGAACCTTGAGCACATGCGCGACCCGGCAACCAAGTCACCGCTCGCCGCAGCCTACATTGCTCCATACGAACGCGGTCGGGCGATTGATCGCTATACCTTCCAGGCCACTCTGCGCGCGCCTTATGCGCCGTTCCTCAACGTGCTGGCGCAAAGCTGGCTAGCAATGATCTCGCCCAAGCAGATTCGCGAAGCGCCCAAGACCATCGCCTCGAACCCGATCGGTTCCGGCCCCTTCATGGTCGAGACCTATCGCCGCCAGCAGGGCATCCGCCTCGTTCGCCGCGCGAATTACGATTGGGCCCCGGCTTTCATCGGTCATGCCGGGGCTGCCTATGTCGGGCGGATCGACGTGGATTTCGTGCCTGAAGGACTGATCCGGTATACCGCGCTGGCATCCGGGCAATACGACCTCACCATGGATGCGCCGCCGCAGAATGCCGCTGCGATCCGGGCGGACAGCAGCCTCGTACTCGATAATCGGGTGCGGACGGGGATCATCTCGCGCGCGGTGAACTTCAACGTCGATCGCGCGCCTTTCGATGACATTCGCGTGCGGCAGGCTCTGGCCTTCGCGGTGGGGCGCAACGGAATCGCGAAGGCCAACGGCTTTGGAGAGTTCCGCCCCAAGACGGATTTCCTGGCGTCGAACACTGCAGATTACGATCCCGGCGCAGCGGGCCGGCTGCGGCAGGATATCGTGCGCGCCGGACGCCTGCTGGATGAGGCCGGCTGGATCGGGCGCGATGCACAAGGGTATCGGACCAAGGCAGGCCGGCGCCTGGGCGCGGATATCCTCATCACCGAATCCGGCATGCTCAGTTCCGTCATCGTCGCGCTTCAGGCCGATGCACGGGCGGTCGGCTTCGATTTCCGGATCGTCCAGTTGACCCTGCCCATGCTGACCAAGCGGCGCATGGCGAACGACTATCAGGCGCTTGCCGGCGGCGTATGGCACACGAACACGCCCGATGCGCTTTACATCAATTACCAGGGCACAGAGGTCGCCTCGAAGAAGCGGATCGGCCAGAACGTGTCGCGCCTGCGCGATCCGCAGATCGACGCCTGGCTGGAAGCCGCGCGCGAGAGCCAGGATCCCGCCGAACGCCGCCATCTTTATGCACTTGCCCAGCGGCGGCTGGTCTGGCTCGCACCCGGCATACCCCTCTATGAGAACCACACGATCACCGCTCACCGACGTGCGGTTCATGGCGTCCTCTACGACACTTCGCACAACACGCCGGTTCTGACGGCCGCCTGGGTGGAGGGCCGGTCGTGAGCCGCGCCGTCCTTCTGGGGGCGCTGCTGCTGACGGGCTGCGCGCCCGCTGCCACGCCGCAGGCCGATCCGGCGCGGGCGTCGTCGGGCCAGGCCTTCACGTACGATCGCAGCGATTACGTGGAAACCGAAAGCGGCCGTCCCGGCGGCACGCTGCGTATTTCGACAGCCAGCGATACCGGTACGCTCGATCTCCAGACCATCGCGGCGACCAACCCGAAGTGGCTGGGGCGGCTAATGTTCGACAACCTCGTCTACCTTGACCACAAGGGGAACATCACGCCCTGGCTGGCGGAAAGCTGGGACATCTCGCAGGACGGGAAGACTTACACCTTCCATCTGCGTCACGATGTTACCTTCAGCGACGGTACGCCCTTCGACGCCGAAGCCGTGCGCGCCAACCTCGACCGCGTGCGCGATCCGAAGACGCGCGCGGCGATGACCACCGCCTACATCGCGCCCTACCAGAGTGGGCGCGTGGTCGATCGATACACTTTCGAGGCGCGGCTGTCCGAGCCCTACACGCCGTTCCTGAACGTTCTGGCCCAGAGCTGGCTAGGGATGCTCTCGCCCGCAGTGTTGAAGAAATCACCTGCGGAGATCGCCAGCCATCCGATCGGTTCCGGCCCTTACGTCGTCACCAGCTATCGGCGCCAGGAGGGCATCGTCTTTACCAAGCGCCCCGATTACGCATGGGCACCTGAGTTCCTGCGGCACAAGGGCCCGGCCTATATCGATCGGATCGAGGTGGGCTTCGTGCCCGAAGCGCTGATCCGTTACGTGTCGCTGGCTTCGGGCCAGTACCAGCTGACCATCGATGCGCCGCCGCAGAATGCGCGGGACATCAGGGCCAATCCGGAACTGGTGCTGGGCAACCGCGTGAACCTCGGCAATCCGACGCGCGCGATCACCTTCAACGTATCACGCGCACCGTTCGACGATACCGTCGTGCGGCAGGCCTTCGCCCTCGCCATCGACCGCACGGGGATCGCGCGGATGAGTGGCTTCGGCGAGTTCGCGCCGACCGGGGCCTTCCTGTCCGCCAACACGCCTTACGCCGATCTCGGCGTGCGGGCAGGGGGGGCGGACCTCGAGCGGGCCGGACGCCTGCTAGACCGCGCCGGATGGACGGGCCGCGACGAAGACGGCTACCGCACCCGTGGAGCCGACCGGCTGGAGGCCACGGTCCTGCTGACCGAGGCGGCAATGCTGAGCCCTGTCGTCGTTGCCCTGCAGGCCGATGTGAAGCGGATCGGCTTCAAGCTCGACATAGAACAGGTCACGACGCCGCAACTGACCGACCGGCGCAAGCGCAACGCCTATCAGGCGCTGGGCCCCGGCTACTGGCACACCAATACGCCGGACGGGCTGTTCATCGTCTACCACGGCAAGCAGATCAGCACGCCGGCTTTCATCGGCCAGAACACGGCGATGCTGCACGATGCGCAGCTGGATGTGCTGCTTTCGGCCGCCCGTGCGAACAGCGATCCGGCTGAACTGGCGCGGCTTTATGCCGCTGCGCAGAGACGGCTTGCCACGCTGATGCCTGCGGTGCCGCTCTACGAGAACCACACGCTCATCGCCTACCGCCGCTCGCTGCGCGGCATGGTCTACGACACATCCCACAACATGCCGTTCCTGACGACGGCCTGGCTCGCGGAGAGCAGCTCATGAACTTGCCCCGTTTCCTTGCCGGCCGCCTGTTCACCGGCGCCATTGTGCTGTGGGGAGCGGCGACGCTGACCTTCATCATGATGCATCTGACCAGCGGGGATACCGCAATCGCTATCCTTGGCGGCCCGGATGCCATGCCCACGGCGGAACAGATCGCCGCCGTGCGGGCTGAGTACGGCCTCGATCGTCCCTTCCTCGTCCAGTACGGCGACTGGCTCTGGCGATTGCTGCATGGCGATCTCGGCCAGTCCTATCGCCTTCGCATCCCGGTGAGCGAAGCGATCGGCGACCAGATCTGGCCGACCCTGCAACTGGGCCTGACATCTGCAGTATTGGCGTTCGTTCTCGCGATCGCGTCGGCCACGCTGACCGTTCGCCGCAAGCAAGGCTGGATCGGTACGCTGGCCTCGGTCGGTGAACTGGTACTTGTCGCCATGCCGGTCTTTGTCATCGGCATCGCGCTGCTGCTTGTCTTCGCGTTCTATTTTCCCGTGCTGCCGGTGGCGAATGCTCCGGGGCTGGCCGGGCTGGTGCTTCCGGCGCTGACGCTGGCCCTGCCGATGGCCGCGACGCTGGCGCAGGTGCTGCGTCAGGAACTGGAAGACGTCCTTGAGCAGCCGTTCATCCTTACCGCCCGAGCGCGGGGTCTATCTGACCTCGGCACCCGTTTCGGCCATGCTTTGCGCCATGCGCTGATGCCGGTCATCACGCTGTCGGGCTTCTTCCTGGCTGCGCTGATCGCGGGGGCGGCGATCACGGAGTCGCTGTTCTCCCGTCCCGGTGTCGGCCGCCTGCTGGTGGATGCCTCGAACACGACCGACGTTCCCGTGGTCATCGGCATCACCATCATCAGCGCCCTTTTCTACGTCATCGCCAGCATCGCCGTCGATCTTGTCGGCGCCGTCGTCGACCCGCGCACGGTCGCCCGCTGATCCCTCAAGAACTCTCGCAAGAACAGGTGAAACTCATGAGTGTCGTCGAACTGCGCAAGCCCGAAGTCAGGAACGCACCGTCCATCGAACCGCCCGTCTGGGAAGATCTTGCTGCCCGCTTCCGGCCGATCTTCGCGCGCATCGCCGAGGGCGCCGTCACCCGAGAGATCGAACGCCGCCTGCCGCACGAAGAAGTGAACTGGCTGCGCGAGGCGGGCTTCGGCGCTGTCCGCATCCCCATTACCGAGGGCGGCAGTGGCGCGACCATCGCCCAACTGTTCCGCCTGCTGGTGGAACTGGGCGAGGCGGATTCCAACCTTGTCCAGATCCTGCGCGCGCACTTCGCCTTCGTGGAAATCCGCCTCAACGATGACGAGCAGCCGGAGGTACGGCGTACCTGGTTCGAGCGCATCGTCGCGGGGGCTCTCGTCGGCGCGGCCATGGCGGAGCGGACCAGCGCCACCGAGACCACGCTCGAACTCGTCCGTGAGGACGATCACTACCGGCTGAACGGGCGCAAGTACTACTGCACCGGCACCCTCTACGCCGACTGGGTTTCCGCCGCCGCCAGGGATGGTGAGGCGCGTGTCAGTGTCCTCGTCCCGACCGATGCCGAAGGCGTCACCCGCATCGACGACTGGGATGGCTTCGGCCAGCGGCTGACTGGCAGCGGCTCGACCGTGTTCGACAATGTTCGGGTAGAGGAGGCGCAAATCCTGCGCCGCTTCAACCCGGGCGAATTCCGTGCCGACAGCTACATCACCGCCTTCTACCAGCAATTCCATCTATCCGCTCTTACCGGCATCGCGCGGGCCGTGAAGCGGGATGCGATCGCTTTCGTCCAGGCGAAGACGCGCACTTTCGGCGTTCCGGGCAACAGCGATCCGCGTAACGACCCGCTCGTCCAGCGGGTCGTCGGCAAGATCGCCAGCCATGTCTTCGCTGCCGAAGCCATCGTCGATAGCGTCTCCGCCGCCCTCGATGCCGCCTATGCCAGCTATCTTGCGGGCGCGCCGGACGACGACCTTTTCCTGGAGGCAGACCGTCGTGCCTATCAGGGCCAGCAGGTTCTGGTCCATTCGGTGCCGGAGATCGCCGCGCTGCTCTTCGAGGTCGGCGGATCGTCTGCCACGCAGGAAAGCCGCCGCCTCGATCGGCACTGGCGCAATGCGCGGACCCTCGGCTCACACAACCCCGCGATCCTGCGCGAGAAGGTGCTGGGCGATCATTTCCTCAACGGTACTGATTTCCGCAAGCAATGGGCCGAGCAGTGGAACCCGGCCAAGCCGGAGGATTCCGACGCTGAGGCTACCCCTGAAACAACCGCCGTCGGCGCGGCCTGAATGGGAGACGGGTCATGAGCAAGTCGCCACGGCAGATGAGTATCGGCATGAACATCCTCGGGCATGGCGGCCATGGTGCCGCGTGGCGGCTGGGTGAGGTCGATCCCCGCGCCTGCATGGACGTGAGCTATTACCAGAACATCGCGCGCATCTCGGAACGGGGGACGCTCGATGCGATCTTCCTCGCAGATGGTCCGGCGCTCGGCGGCGATGTCGCCAGCCAGCCCGCCGGGCGGCTGGAGCCGACTGTCCTGCTGACTGCCGTGGCGCTGGCGACCACACATATCGGCGTGATCGCGACCTGCTCAAGCTCATACAACAGCCCGTTCAACCTAGCACGGCGGTTGCAGTCGATGGACCACATCAGCGGTGGCCGTGCCGCCTGGAACGTCGTCACCAACGCAGGCGATGCCGCGGCCCAGAATTTCGGGCTTACGGGCGCCCCCGTTCATGCGGACCGGTATGGACGGGCGGACGAGTTCGTTGATGTCGTACTCAAGCTGTGGGACAGCTGGGAGGACGACGCGATTGTCGCAGATCGTGAGGATGGCCGTTTCGCCGATCCGTCCAAGGTCCACCGCATCGACCATGAAGGCACGCATTTCCGCGTGAGCGGGCCGTTGAACGTGTCACGTTCGCCTCAGGGCCGCCCCGTCGTGGTTCAGGCAGGATCGTCCGAAGGCGGCAAGGCGCTGGGGTCGCGCTGGGCGGATGCGATCTTCACCACGCAGACGACGCTTCCGGATGGCATTGCGTTCTACAACGAGATGAAGGCCCGCGCACGCACCTGGGGTCGTAATCCCGAGCATCTCAAGATCATGCCCGGCCTGTCCACCGTGATCGGCAGCACCGAGGAAGAGGCACAACGTCGCTGCGATGCGCTTGATGCCTATCAGGGCGAAAGCGGCCTTGCCGGACAGATCGCACAGCGGATCGGCGTGCCGGTGTCGGACCTGGATCTTGATGCCCCGCTGCCGTTCGAGAAGCTTGGGAACGTGGTCGATTACGAGCGCGGGTCGCACGGTTTCTTCGAGGCGCAGGTGAACCTCGCCCGGCGCGAGGACCTGACGGTGCGCCAGCTCTCACGCCGCATCCGCAGCGGTCACCGGCTTGTCGTGGGCAGCCCGGAACAGGTGGCCGACACGCTGGAGGAGTGGTTTCGTGCCGGCGCGGCAGACGGCTTCAACCTGATGCCGGACATGTTCCCCTCCGGCGCCGAGATTTTCGTCGACGAGGTCGTGCCGATCCTGCGCAAGCGCGGCCTGTTCCGTCACGAGTACACCGGGACCACACTGCGCCACCATCTTGGCCTGCCGCACCCGGACAATCGCTACGCAAGCCCCGCGCGCGAAGCAGCGCTCGCATCCTGACCGGACTGGAAGGAGCACGATCATGACGCCACCAGCAGCTACCGCCGCTCTCGCCCATACCCATTTCACGCCCGATGGGACGACCATCTGGCTGCCGCCTCGCACTGGGCAAACCGCGCCGGAGGCAACCGCGCTGGTACAGCGGCTGAAAGCCGTTCATCCCTCGCTTGCACTGGCCGCGGTTTTCACCGTGCTGCTCGCAATCGCTGCTCTTGCGCCCGGGCTGCTGACTTCGGTGGATCCGCAGGCTGCCGACGCGAACCTCGCCTTCCTGCCTCCCGACGCGCAGCACTGGCTTGGAACGGACGAGAATGGTCGCGACGTGCTGGTGCGACTGATACATGGCACCGGGGCGTCGCTTGGCCTCGGGGTCGCGGCGATGGCGATTTCGCTCGGGATCGGGATCGTCGTTGGTCTTTTCGGCGGGCTTGGTGGCAAAGTGACGGACTCCGCGTCGATGCGCTTTGCAGACGTCATGGCGGCGCTACCCAGCATCCTCTTCGCGCTGCTCGTCATCACGCTCTGGGGACAGAGCACGACCAACGTGATCGTCGCCATCGGCATCGCCACGATGCCGCGCTACGCCCGATTGGTGCGCACGACCACGCGCACGATCCGCAATGCGCCGTTCGTGGAGGCGGCGACCACGCTCGGCCTGCGCCGCGCGACGATCGTGTGGAGGCACATCCTGCCGAATGCGGTGAAGCCCGCGCTGCTGCTGGCGGTGATCGGCATAGGTGACAAGATTGCCTTTGCCGCGGCGCTGAGCTTCCTCGGCTTCGGCGCGCCGCCGCCCGCGCCGGAATGGGGCGCGATGCTGGCGGTGGGACGCAATTTCGTGTCCGTCGCGCCCTGGCTCGTCGCGGCGCCTGCGATCCTCGTGACGCTTACGGTTCTGGCCGTTTCCGCCATCGGGCGCGAGGTCATCCGCCGTGGGGAGGGCAAGACGGCATGAATGCGCTGACGCCTTTCACAGAGACCCCGCTTGTCGACATACGCGACCTGACGGTGCGCTTCACCGAGACCGGACCGGCGCGGGTCAGCGGCATCTCTCTGTCGATCCGGCGAGGCGAGTGCGTCGCGCTGGTGGGTGAGTCCGGTTCCGGCAAGAGCGTCACCGCGCGGACCATCATCGGGCAGACCGGCCCGGGAGCACGGATTTCCGCCGACGCTGTCCGCTTCGACGGTCAGGATACCAGCTCCTTCACCGAGACCGACTGGCGACAGGTACGTGGGGATCGCATCGGTTTCGTGATGCAGGACGCGCTGGGATCGCTCGATCCGCTGCGGACCATCGGGCAGGAGGTGGGCGAGCCGCTGCGGTTGCACACCTCGCTCGGCCGCCGGGCGCGGCAGGAGAAGGTGCTCGACCTGCTGCGTTCGGTGGGCGTGCCGGAGCCGGAATTGCGCGTTTTGCAGCGGCCTTCGCAGCTTTCCGGCGGGCAGCGGCAGCGGGCGTTGATCGCTTCGGCGATTGCGTGCGATCCTGAACTGCTGATTGCGGACGAGCCGACCACGGCGCTTGATGCGAGGGTTCAGGCGCAGGTCGTGCGGTTGCTGGAGACATTGCGAAGGCCCGATCGGGCGATGCTGATCGTCAGTCACGACCTGGCCGTGGTGGCTCGCCTGGCTGACAGAATTATCGTTATGAACCATGGTCATATCGTGGAGGAGGGGCCTGCTGCGCGCATCCTTTCCGCGCCCGATCATCCCTATACCCGCGAGCTTCTGGCAGCGGCGCGGGCGTTGCATGCTAGTTCGCGGGGCGTGGTTCCGCTGCGTTTGGTGCGGCCGCCGGAGGGTGAGCCTATCGTGGAAACTCGCCGCATTTCAAAGAGTTTTGTTGGGCCTGACAAACGTTCTCGCGCCGCTGTGAATGACGTTTCGTTCACCCTGCGAAGCGGAGAAACGCTTGGGGTGGTGGGAGAATCCGGTTCGGGCAAGACCACGCTGACGCGGCTGGTGCTGGGGCTGGAGCAGCCCGACGCAGGCGAGGTGCGGCTGCGGGGAAAGCGCTGGCGCGACCTTTCCGGGGCCGAGCGCCGCACCCAGCGCAAGAAAATTCAGGTTGTTTTTCAAGATCCCCTGGCCAGCTTCGACCCTCGCTACACTGTCCGCCGGGTGCTGGAGGAGGCCATTGCGGTGGCCGGTACTGAACGGGATCTGGACCGCGCAGAGCGTGCCAGAGAGCTGCTTGAACTGGTCCAGCTCGACACTTCGGTGCTCGACAGGCGGCCCATCGAGCTGTCGGGCGGGCAACGCCAGCGCGTGGCCATCGCCCGCGCCCTTGCTCCCAAGCCCGATGTGCTCGTCTGCGACGAACCCGTTTCCGCGCTCGACGTCTATGTCCAGGCGCAAGTGCTCGACCTGCTGGCCGATCTGAAAGAGCGGCTCCGCCTGTCCTGCCTGTTCATTTCGCACGACCTTGGCGTGGTGCGCCGCATTGCCGACCGTGTGCTGGTGATGAAGGACGGCGTCGCCGTCGAGCAAGGGGGCGTCGAGGAGGTCTTCGCCCGTCCCGCCCATCCTTACACCCGCGCGCTCATCGACGCGGTGCTTCCCGTCGATCCCAACCGGAGCCTTGAACATGCCTGAACCCAGGAAGCTGCACGTCAACCTGTTCGAGATGAACTGCGTCAGCCACATCGTCCACGGCCTGTGGCATCTTGAGGGCAACAACCGCCACCGCTTCAACGACATCGAATACTGGACCGAGGTCGCCCAGCTGTGCGAGCACGGCGCGTTCGATGCGATCTTCCTGGCCGACGTGGTGGGTGCCTACGACCGCTTCCGCGGTGGCCCCGAAACCTCGTTGATCGAGGGGCTGCAGATTCCCAACAACGACCCGCTGCTGGTGATCCCGGCGATGGCGGCGGTCACGAAGAACCTCGGCTTCGGCGTCACCTTCTCCACCACGTACGAGCCGCCCTTCGCCTTCGCGCGGCGGATGAGCACGCTGGACCACCTTACGAAAGGCCGGGTTGGCTGGAACATCGTCACCTCGTACCTCAAGAACGCGGCCGAGAACTTCGGCCACGCCGAAGAGGTCGCGCACGATCACCGCTACGAGATCGCCGACGAATACCTCGACGTGCTCTACAAGCTGTGGGAAGGATCGTGGGACGACGACGCGGTGATCCAGGACCGCGACAATCGCATCTATACCGACCCTGCCAAGGTTCGCTACATCCACCACAAGGGCGAGCATTTTCGCGTCGCCGGGCCGCACCTGTCGCAGCCGTCGCGTCAGCGTACCCCGGTGCTGTTCCAGGCGACCGGATCGCCGGCGGGCATGGAGTTCGCCGGGCGTCACGCCGAGGTCGTCTTCACCGGCGGCCTCACCACCGAGCAGGTGCGCCGCAACATCGCCAACATGCGCGCCCGAGCCGCCGCGCACGGGCGCGATCCGGCCTCTATCCGGTTCATCGTGCAGGCCGGCGTGATCGCCGGGCGCAGCGACCTTGAGGTGACGCAGAAACTGGAGCGCTATCGCCGCAACCTGTCGGTGCAGGGCCGCCTTGCGCATGCCCAGTCGGCGATCGACTATCTGGCGTTCCCGCGTGACGCGCGGGTGGCCGACATCGCCGCCACCGACCACCGCTGGAACCATCAGATCGACCGCAGCAAGCCCGACCAGACGGTGGGCGACGTGATCGACAACCTGTCCGGCTTCAACGAAGATCGCTTCTTCGTGGCGGGTACGCCGACGGTGGTCGCCGACGAGATCGAGCGCTGGCTGGATGTCGACGGGATCGACGGCATCAACCTGCGCCAGTACCACAGCTTCGACACCGCGCGCGATTTCATCGAACTGGTCGTGCCCGAACTGCGCAGCCGTGGCCGCTACCGCGAAAGCTACGCCGGGGGCGAGACCCTGCGCGAGCGCCTGTTCGGCGCCGGTCCGCGTCTTCCCGCCGAGCACTTCGGCACCCGCTACCGCGACCCCGCAAACCTGCGCGTTCCGCCCGAGCCGCTGCGCTTCGACGCGCTGGCCAAGGCGGACGCGGCCTGACACTCCTCACATAGACGGACGACACGACATGAGCCTCAAGTTCCACTGGTTCCTTCCCACCTATGGCGACAGCCGCTTCATCGTCGGCGGCGGTCACGGCGTGCCTGCGGGCGTCGCCGGGGGCGCACGCCCGGCGACCATCTCCTACCTCGGCCAGATCGCCCGCAGCGCCGAGCAGATCGGCTTCGAGGCCGCGCTCACCCCGACCGGGGCCTGGTGCGAGGATGCCTGGCTGATGACCGCAATGCTGAACGAGGTAAGCGATCACCTGAAGTTCCTCGTCGCCTTCCGCCCCGGCATCATGTCGCCTACGCTGGGCGCGCAGATGGCCTCTACCTTCCAGAACGCGTCGAAGGGACGCCTGCTGCTCAACATCGTGGTCGGTGGCGAGGATCACGAGCAGCGCGCCTATGGCGACTTCCTCGGCAAGGACGACCGTTACGCCCGCGCTGACAAGTGGCTGCAGGTGGTGCGCCGCCTTTGGGCCGGGGAAGAAGTGACCTACAAGGGGCAGCACGTCCACGTCGAGGGCGCGCATATCCCGCGCCTGCCCGATCCGATCCCGCCGTTCTACTTCGGCGGTTCCTCGGCGGCGGCGGGTGCGGTCGCGGCGCGGCACAGCGACGTCTACCTGACCTGGGGCGAACCGCTGGAAGCGGTGGCGAAGAAGGTGGAATGGATCCGCGGCCTCGCTGCCGAGCAGGGGCGCAAGGTGCGCTTCGGCATTCGCCTTCACGTCATCGCCCGCGATACGTCGGAGGCGGCGTGGGCGGAGGCGCAGCGGCTGCTGGACGCGATCGAACCGGAGACGATTGCCAACGTCCAGTCAGGCCTCTCGCGCAGCCAGTCGGAAGGGCAGAAGCGGATGCTTGCGCTCCACGGCGGCAGCAAGGACAACCTGCTGGTCGGTCCCAACCTGTGGGCGGGCGTCGGCCTGGTGCGCGGCGGCGCGGGCACCGCGCTGGTCGGCAGCCACACCGAGATCGCCGAGCGGATCAAGGAATATGCATCAGTGGGCATCGAGGAATTCGTGCTCTCGGGCGTGCCGCACCTGGAGGAAGCCTACTGGTTCGGCGAGGGCGTGCTGCCCGTGCTCCAGCGCGAGGGCCTGTGGCAGCATCCACGTGGAACGGTGAGCACGGCATCGGCGAACGTGCCCTTCGCACCCGTAGCGAAGCCTGACCTCAAGATCGCGGCGGAGTGACGATGGCGACGGCAATCCAGAGGCAATCGGCTGACAGGCAGGCGGCGCGCGTTATCGCTTCCGACGCGGAGGCGCTGGACGTTGCGCGGCAACTCGCGCGGCGGCTGGCGGAAGGCGCCTCGGAGCGGGATCGTCTGCGCACGATTCCCTTCGAACCGCTCGACTGGCTATCGGATGCAGGGCTGTTCGGCATCACCGTGCCGCGCGAGCATGGCGGCGCGGACGTATCGTTCGAGACGCTGGTGAAGGTGTTCCAGATCCTGTCGGCGGGGGATGCGGCGGTTGGGCAGTTGCCGCAGAACCACTTCGTCTTCGTTGATGCGATCAGGCAGGACGGGACGCGGGAGCAGAAGGCGTTCTTCTTTGCTGAACTGCTGGCAGGCGCGCGCTTCGGCAATGCGCAGGCGGAGCGGGGCGGTTCCTCGGCGCTAGACCTCAAGACCCGACTGACGCGGGGGACTGACGGCGGTCTGCGGCTGAACGGGCGGAAGTTCTACTGCACCGGGGCGCTGACGGCGCACTGGATCCCGGTGGCGGCGCTGGACGAGGCGGAGCGGCTCGTTCTCGTCTATGTGCGGCGCGATGCGCCCGGAGTCACGGTGGAGGCGGACTGGAATGCGATGGGCCAGCGCACGACCTACAGCGGCACCACCGTGCTGGATGACGTGGCGGTTGAACCCTCGCAGGTCGTGGAGCACTGGCGCCTGTTCGAGCGGCCGAGCCTGTTCCATAGCCTTGGCGCGCTGCTCCACGCCGCGATCGACGTGGGCATTGCGCAGGACGCCCTGGCTGAAGCGGTTGGCGTGATCCGTGGGCGCGGGCGGCCAAGGCTGGGTGCGCCGGTGGCTTCGGCCAGCGAAGACCCGCTGCTGTTGCACCGGCTGGGGCAGCTCTCTACCCGCTACCATGCCTCCGAAGCGCTGCTGGAGCGGGCCTCGCGCAAGCTCGATGCGGCGAATGCGGACCTGACGGCGGAAACCGCCGCGCTGGCGGCGGTCGCCGTGGCCGAGGCCAAGGCTTTTGCCGAGGACGTCTCGGTGGAGATCGGCAACGACGTCTTCGCCCTGATCGGCAGCGCGAGCACGGACGAGGGGCTCAACCTCAACCGCCACTGGCGCAATGCCCGCACACATACCGTCCACGATGCCAACCAGTGGCGCTATCACGCCTCGGGCAACTGGCTGCTCAATGGCGTGGCGCCGGGCAAGCCGGTGCGCAGAGCGGCAGATTGGCAGGAACAGCGACAACTTTGAGCGCCACTTTAAGACTGCAGAGCGTCAGTTGGAAGCGATGGCGGTCCTTTGAAAACTGCTGGCGTCTTCGTAGTAAACGGTTGGCGCTTTTAATCTCGAAAGCGGACCGTCTGTAACTCGGCAGGAAAAATCCTCTGCGGATGTTCGCTATGAGCCGGATTGGAAACTCCAGCATCCATGCCGAGACGGACAAAAATGGCTGGAAGAGGCTGTTTCTGGATGATGTGAACTGTGGCTCGGGCCCTTAATGCGCAGCCAAATTACGTTACGTGAGAGCTGCTCCAGTTCCACCTGACAAGCCGACTTTGCCATGATAGTCATGGCTGATGTTCGCGCAACTTCTGACACCTCCTTACATTCCTTTCACATTTTCGTTTTTGATCATGGTTGGAATTGGTTTGATTGAGGTCGTCGGGCTAGGGCTGGGCCATCTCGACCTCGATGGGGATGGACCACCCGATGCCGGGGACAGTGTTCTTGCCTGGCTCGGGTTGGGTGGTGAGCTTCCTGTCCTGATTTGGCTCACATCTTTGCTGGGGTGCTTCACGGTGACTGGCCTTGCGGCTCAACAAACCATGACTGCACTTTCTGGTGCGCCACTTCATCCAGGCCCTGCAGCCGCCGCGGCGTTGCTCATCGGCACGGTGCTGAACACCTCTGCAGCGAACGGGCTGGCCCGTGTCATGCCGAGGTTCGAGTCGACGGTTGTGTCCACTGACGATCTGCTGAGGCGGCGCGGCACGGTCCTCGAAGGCACAGCTCGACGCGGGTTTCCTGCCCGGGCAAAAGTAATAGATCATCATGGACAGGCTCATTTCGTAATGCTTGAGCCGCACGAGGACGACGACACCATCGGTACCGGCGAGTCGGCGCTTCTCGTACGTCGCGAAGGCAAGCTATTCTTTGCGATGGCGGACCGGCCCACATCCTTGAATCCAATCTGAGTTCATATTCTGCGCACATTCTCCGGGGGAATTTCATTGTGCCTGCATCACTTCTGAACATCCTGATCTACGCTGGCATCGTCCTTGTCGCACTTGTCGTAATCGGGATCATCCTGACCCGTCTCTATCGGCGCGCCACCAAGGACGTCGCGCTCATCCGAACCGGATTTGGGGGCGAGAAGGTCGTCCTGAACGGTGGCATCATGGTCATTCCGGTGCTGCACGAACTTATGCAGGTACGCCTGACGACGGTGAAGCTTGAGGTGTCGCGCCTCAACAAGGACGCGCTGATCACGCTGGACAAATTGCGCGTCGACGTGATCGGTCTGTTTCACATCAAGGTGAAACCGGATGCGCAATCGATCGCCGCTGCCGCGCAGACACTGGGCGATTCAGTCAACAGCGCCGATGCCGTAAAATCCCTGCTCGACGGCAAGCTGGTTTCAGCGCTCCGGTCGGTTGCCGCGACGATGACCATGGAGCATCTGCACGCCAATCGCGCCGATTTCATTCAGAAGGTGCAGGAAGCGCTGATGACCGACCTCGATATGAACGGGTTCCAGCTCGAATCGGTCAGCATCACCCATTTCGATCAGACCGCGTTCGAACACTTCAACGAGAACAACGCCTTCGATGCGGAAGGCCTGACCGTACTCACGCGCACGATCGAGGAACGCAAGAAAATCCGCAACGACATCGTTGCGACGAACCGCGTCGAGATCGAACAGCGAAACTTGGAGGCGAACAACCAGTCGCTCGAGATCGCTCAGGCTGCCGAACAGGCGCGTCTGACCCAGGAGCAGACGCTGGCCGCTCGCCGCGCCGAACAGGCAACCGCGATCGCGACAGCCGAGGCCGAGCAGACCCGGCTTGCCGAGATCGCGCGGATTACGGCGGAACAGGCACAGACCGTAGCGCAGACGGAAGCGGACAAAGTCATCCAGACTGCCACCATCGCGCGCGACGGCGCCGTTCAGACAGCGGCCATCGAGCGCGACCGCACGATTGAGATCGCCCGTATCACCACCGCCGTGCAGACAGCACAGAAGTCGGAGGAAGAATCGACGGCGACGGCCGCTGCAAATGAGGCTCGCGCGCTTGCCGTAAAGGCTGAAGAAAGCGTCGCCACAGCCAAGGCGACCGAAATCGCCAATCGCAACAAGAACGTTGCGGTGATCGCCGCTACTCAGCGCGCACAAGAGGATGCCGTCGGCATCACCGTGGCGGCTTCGGCGGAGAAGGAAGCGGCTGAAGCGCGGGCGAGCGCTCTCCGGACGGAGGCGACCGCCGAGGCCGATGCAGAGAAGGCACGGGCTCAGGGTCGCCAGGCGGCCTTCGAAGTTGATGCAGCGGGTCAGGCCGCGATCAACGAAGCGACCAATTTGCTCAACGACGCGCAAACCGCTCTGCTGCTTCGCAAGGCAATGCTGGAGGCCCTGCCTTCAATAATCACGGCCGCAAGCAAGCCCATGGAAAATATCGACCGGATCAGCATCGTCGATGCGCGAGGGCTTCATGGAAATGGCATTGCGGAAGGCACAAGTGTTGGTGGGCGTGAGAACCTTGCTGATGCAGCCGTTGCCGCGGCGCTTCGCTACCGGGTAGGCGGACCGCTCATTGATGGTCTGATGGCGGAGCTCGGAATGAACGGCGAATCCCTGAACGGTATACTGGCTGGCGGTAGCGCCACGCCTGCGTCGGCGGCGGAAGACCGATCCTCGAGCTCGGAAACACCGCCTACGTCAGAGCACCCTTAGGTGGAAGACGTCCGAACATTGGCGGACGGTGGCCAATGGCGGGTTTCGACACGAGCCATAGCCCACAACTCGAACTGAGCTGCGTCGATCGTTCGCTACTCCCGCCAACCTGCCGGTCCGCACCTGGGGACCGGCAATCGTCTCTTGAGCAGCCGCAAGGGTGAGGCCGTGATAGAGATATGGCTTGAGGCATTCCTGCCACAAAATTCGGGGTAACCGAACGGTAGCTTTCAATCATAGCTGCAGAGGCCAGGCACGGCACGCTGTCAGCCGTCCAGTCGATTTCGTAGGCCGCAGGCACCGGCCTTGGCGCCTTCGCGGGCGATCCTCGTCACTCGGATCGTAGGTTATCCAGGCCATGCTGCTGTCGAATTTGGCGATCCGGCCATTGTCACGTCGCGCGGTTACGGCATCGACTTCCTTCTGTTCGACCCGCAGGCCCCTGACCTGTCATCGAGGTGAACCTCAGTGTTCGGCTGACGGATGAACACTGCGCCTACGGCAACGCGGCCCGTTTGCGGCCCGGTGCAGCGGTAGTCGTGACGGCGCCGGGGCGCCGCGACGAGGCTACTATCCGGTTCCTCTCGCCGGTGCTTGATCTCGAAACCCTCTTGATTCCGGCAATAGCCACGCTCGATAACCAGGAGGGCCGGTGGCGCGTGGGAGAGACGGTGAACGCTGAAGTGGCGCTGCCGTTGGAGGTACGGGCAAAGGCCATTTTGGTTCCGCAAGGCCGCCATCCAAACCATCGATAGGCGGCCAGCCGTCTTCGTGTGTACGGCGAAAGGGAGATAATGTCCTCGTCACGCGCGGCCTCAAGGGCGGAGAGCGGATCGCCGCGACCGGGTCTTTCATGCTCAAGGCCGAACTCGGCAAAGGCGAGGCGGAGCACAAGCGTTGAGCCATGGTCAATGCCATCGTTTCCTTTTCTGTCGCGCGGTGCTGGCTGGTGCTGCTGCTGACCCTCATCGCCTGCCTTGTCGGCTGCTGGTCGCTCAAGCGCCTGCCGATCGGCGCGGTTCCAGACGTCACCAACAATCAGGTCCAGGTCAATGTAAGCGCGCCTGCGCTCTCGCTCGAACAGGTCGAAAGCCAGGTGGCCTTCCCCATCGAGACGGCCCTTTCGGGTATTCAGGGGCTTGAACATACAAGGTCGCTCAGCCGCAACGGCTTTGCCCCAGGTCACCGCCGTCTTCACGGATGCCACCGATATCTACTTCGCGCCAGCAGGTGAACGAACGGCTGGCGACGCTCGACGGCACTCTGCCCGAGGGCGTCGCGCCCGAGATGGGGCCGATCGCCACGGGCCTAGGCGAAGTCTACATGTGGCCCGTGCGCCTCGATCACCGCGCGGACGACCGCCATGGTTTTCATCGTCGGCCCCGTCAGCTCTGAAACCTGACGTTGGACAGCTTCGGAAACACATGTGTTCGAGCGTGCACAGCCATTGGCCCTCGTGTTTTCATTGCGCCAGGTTTTGCGTTGGGCAGCTAGAACGTTGGCTGTGGCTTCCTTGAAGGTGGAGAAGCCTTCAGCCTTCCGCCGCTCGAAGACGGGATTGAGGCCGAGTTTTACCCAGCTGCAGATTCCTCGGGCACGGTCGTGGGTCCGGGCAAGAGAAACCTTCGCAGCGCTTTCAATTCCAAAGTCAGGACTGTTGCTGTGCTTCTGGACCCGGCACACCCAGTTCTTGCTGCCACCGGGTAATAGTCCATCACCATCGCCAAGCCGGTTCGGCTTGGTGGCATTCCTAACAGCGGTCGCAGAGAGCTTACCCATCCAATATTTATCCCGTACTTTATACTACACGACAAATCGGTTGCGGGCGAACAGGGGCAGATGCGGGTGGACGCGAATCACCCGAAAGACCTGATTTTTCAGAGCCTTATCGGATGGTCGCGAATGTGCCTGGATGAGCCGGTGGCGGAGACGCCGACCTTACCACCTTTCAGTATATCGTTCTGAAATTGAACATAAAAGATAATACTGAAATATTCAATACCACACCTTATCCCACGCGCATCAATATATCGCGCCTGAAACCTGTAAATACATTGTCATTATTCCGCGTCTTTGTCCATACCTATCCTTCGTTGTGCAGCAGTGATTGTTGACGAGACGTCAACACTATCGAACAAACCATGTCGTTCAGCGATGCCGCTGCAAACGCCCGCTTCCAGCAACAGCTGCCGTTGCCGAGCGAGCGGAAATGGGACAAAACTGATGGGGTGGACGCCCCCCGACAGCCTTTATGGCAAAGTGGAGGTGTTGAAGCACCACTGAGGAGGCGTCCGTGTCACAGGTTACCACAATCGGTCTGGATATCGCCAAGAACGTTTTCCATGCGCATGGCGCTGACGAGCGAGGTGCGATGGTTTTCAGTCGGAGGCTGACGAGAGGCAAACTACTCGAGTTCTTCGCCGGTCAGCCAGCCTGTGTGGTGGCGCTTGAAGCGTGCGGTGGCGCCCATCATTGGGCGCGTCAGCTGCAGACAATGGGGCACGATGTGCGGCTGATCCCGCCATCTTACGTGAAGCCATTCGTGAAGCGGAACAAGAACGATGCGATTGATGCTGAAGCGATTGCCGAGGCTGCGCAGCGCCCAGGCATGCGCTTCGTGGCGGTGAAGAGCGAAGAGCAACAGGCCGCAGGACTCGTGTTCCGCACACGTGACCTAGCGGTGCGGCAGCGCACTCAGCTGATCAACGCCATCCGCGGGCACCTAGCGGAGTATGGTTGGGTAGCACCGCGCGGCACAGCGCATATGACAATGCTCGCCGACCTGCTCGAGGATGAGGAAATGACTTCAAGTCTGCCTGCAGCGGCACGGCCTATGTTCAAGCTGATGGTCGACATGCTGGCCGATCTCGACAAGCAGGTTGCCGTGCTGGACCGTGAGATCGCACGGCGTGCTAAGGAGGATGAAGCGGCTAGGCGGCTAATGACCATTCCGGGGATCGGTCCTATTGCGGCGACCGCCATCATCGCACTGGCCCCGCCGGTCGAGACGTTCCGTAAGGGCCGCGACTTCGCGGCTTGGCTTGGCCTCGCCCCCCGTCAGCACTCGACCGGCGGCAAACAGCGGCTTGGCAGCATATCGAAGATGGGCGAGCGGACGATCAGACGACTACTGATCATCGGCGGCAGCTCAATGGTACGCCAGGCATGCCGGTTTGGCGCGCCTGCCGGCTCGTGGCTTGAGCGGATGCTGGCGCGCAAGCCGCGCATGCTCGTCTCGGTAGCGCTCGCCAACAAGATGGCGCGCATGGTCTGGGCGCTGCTCACCAAGAATGAAGATTACAGAGCTCCGACAGCTGTCGCGGCGTAAGCCAAGACTGCGGTCAGAGGCGTCGGGGACGTAGGCGGTCGAAGGAGGGTATGGCACAACAGTCGGCGAGACGGGGCTGGAAGAACCAGGGAATGGCAGAGCGCTAGCCAAGCGCGTAAAACTGTAATGGATCCAGTCCGCGAACTCCCATACTGGCCCGCAGCTTATGGCGCTGCTCATCGAGGCCGGACAGATGACAGCATCCGACTACGTGCCAACATACCCCGATTTACTGCTTGCATTCGAAGGGGCGTCCACAGATGCCGTTCGCGAGCCGCGCCGGGAATAGCAGGTCCCTATCCAACACCTGCCATTCTTGGAGCACGGCTGATCGTTCCCGGAACCCGTAAGAAGGGCCGATTGCCGACCGTCCGGTTCAGCGCACGATTTCGAGAATAGCTGCCATTCACGCACTGTGGGCTGCTGACCAAAACGGCCTTTGCAGTTTTGGGAAAACAATTTCGATTCTGCAACGCCAAGGTAAATCATTGGTTGTGCCACATGGAAAGCGTGCGCTTACCGCCAATTACATTTCTCGATCTGAAAGAATTGAATGCCGACTTTTCTCGTTGCGCAAAGTGAGCTTCCGGAAGGTAATTGCTCACGTGGCTGGCAAAAAGAGGTTGCGCGGTCTGGCAATGCCTGATTCACCCTGTGTATGCCGCCGCCACCCCTTCATGTCCTGAGCGAAGCCGAGAAGAACGAACTTCTGCTCGCACAGCACGATATGATCGAGCGTATGGCAGCGCGGATTTCCGAACTGGAGGAACTGGTCGGCAAGCCGCGCAAGACGTCGAAGAATTCCCATGTGCCGCCCTCGAAGGATGATTTCGGCAAGGGTGGCGGCAAGGGCCGCAAGGCAAAGGCGGGCAAGCGCCCTTCTCGTGAAGGCAGGCATCGCCCACTTGCAGAAACGCCGGACAAGATCGAGCGGGTCATTGCTGCTGCCTTCGGCCATTGCGGAGGCGACGTTTCCGGCCAGACCCAGCGGTGCCGGCATCGTTACGATCATATCGCCCTGCCGCCGATCCGTCCGATCGTGACCCGGGTGGAACTGCTGGGTGGGCGCTGCCGGGGATGCGGGCATCGCTACCGTGCGCAGGCTCCTGCCGGCATGGAGCCGGGAACCCCGTTTGGACCGGGCGTCCGCTCCTTGCTCGCCTATCTGCACCACAGCCATCACGTCAGTTTCGAGCGCCTGTCGCGCATTGCATCGGAGGTGTTCGGCCTGAGCATATCACAGGGCGCCATCGCCAATGCCTTTCGGCGCATGGAAGCCGGCATGGCATCGGCGACCCGCGCGATCACCGACAAACTGCTGACCGCACGGGTCATCGCATCCGACGAGACCACCACCCGTACCAACGGCATCATCCACTGGCAGTGGGTCTTCCTCTCGAAGGACGCCGTCCTGCACAGGATCGCCCGGCGCCGGGCGCGCAGTGTTGCCGAGGAGGTTCTGGGCGGTCATCAGCCCGATGTGTGGATCTCGGACCGCTATGCCGGACAGCAGGAACTGGGCAAGGAGCACCAGGTCTGCCTCGCTCATGTCCTGCGCGACGTTCAATATGTCATCGACTGCGGTGACCGGGCCTTTGCCCCGAAGGTCCGCGATCATCTGCGCTGGGCCATCCGCATCGGAAAGCGACGAAGCAGCCTGAAGGATGCGACCCTGGCCGCCTACTGTGCCAGGGCCGACACCGGGCTGACCCGCCTCATGCGGATGCCGATCGCGCATCCCGCAGGCAAGATCCTGCTCAAACAGATCAAGGCCTGGCGGGGCAAGTTCTTCGTCTTCCTCACCAACCGCGACGTCCCTGTGACCCACAACATATCCGAGCGTGAGATCCGCCCCTCGGTCGTGTTCCGCAAGGTCACGAATGGCTTTCGGTCCGACTGGGGCGCCCAGATCCACGCCGGCTATCGATCCGTAACCGGCACCGCACGCCTGCAGGGAAAGTCAGCCCTTCAGGCCGTGCGCGAACTCGTCGAGGGCAGATTCGCCGTCGCCTGAGCATGCCACGCTTGGCCAACCCCGTGAGCAATTACCGCTGGGTTATCTCGCATTCTTGGGAGAACGGCTTGACGAAATATAAAAGCGCTTATACATTGTGATTATGACGACACCATCTCCGACGTTAGGCACCCTCATGAGGCACCTGCTCGAACTCCTCGATCGAGACGTCGAAGCGGCGTATAAGACCTCAGGCCTGACCTGGCGGCCGCGTTATACACCGGTCTTGCGCTTGCTGATGGCCGATGGAGAAGCGTCGATCAGGTCGATGTCACGCAGGATCGCTATTTCCCATTCGGCGGTGAGCCAGACCGTGTCGCAGATGGCGCGAGACGGTCTTGTCGAACTGCGTCCGGGCAGCGATGCGCGTGAGCGCATTGTGGCACTTACCGACAAGGCGAGGGACATGATCCCGGCGCTGAAGCGTCAATGGGCGGCAACCAATGCCGCAGCCGACGAACTGGATGCCGAACTTACGGCGCCGTTGTCCAGGATTGCTGCCGAGGCGATCGACGCCCTGACGCAGCGTCCGTTCGGAGAACGGATCAGAGCGGCAGCCCTGTCCCCAGAGGTCTAAGCCCCAACCCTAATCTACACCCCTAGCGGAGTTACTCATGCGCTTGAACCTCGTTTCAGCCGTAACCTTGGCGCTCGCCTTCACTACGGCCAGCAGCAATGCCTCTGCCCAGATTCGGACGCCGGGGTCCGACGCGCGCGTGCCGCAAGCTTTGTCGTCGGCGCAGCGGGACGCCGTCATTGCGGCGATCGGCACGGCGTTTCGCACCTCCTACGTCTTCCCGGAGAAGGTGCCTGCCATCGCCGCCAAGCTGGACCGCGCCAGAAAGGCTGGGCGCTATACGGTGACGAACCCGAACGAGTTTGCCGGCCTGATTACCGCCGATCTGCGCGAGGCGAGCCATGACGGTCATGCTTTCCTTGCCTACGATCCCGCCCGTTTCGCCGCCGCGAGCGCGGTTCCCGCCGGAGCACCGGCGCAAGATCTTGCCGACTTCGACACAGCCGTTGCCCGCCGAGACCATTACGGCCTGGCCGAACAGCGCATTCTGGCCGGCAACGTCCGCTATCTGAAGATCGCCGGGTTCGAGTGGGTAAGCGACGAGACCGGTAAAGCCTATGACGACGCGATGCGGTTCCTCAAGGGCGGCGACGCCGTCATCATCGACTTGCGCGGCAATGGCGGCGGATCGTCCGAGGCTGTGCAATATCTGGTCAGCCATTTCCTGAAGGCGGGAACGCTGGAGATCACCTTCCTGGAGGCCGGGCACGATCCCGTACAGACGCGCGTGCTCGACAATCTCCCCGCCGGACGCATGATCGGCAAGCCGCTCTACGTGCTCGTCGATCAGGGCTCCGCCTCGGCTGCGGAGTCGTTCGCCTACGATGTCCAGCAGTTCAAGCTGGGCCAGCTCGTTGGCGCGACCACAGCCGGTGCCGCCAACAATAATGCCTTCGTGCCGATCGCGCCGGGCTTCATGCTCAGCGTCTCGATGGGCCGGCCCGTCCACGCCGTCAGCAAGACCAATTGGGAGGGCATCGGCGTGGCGCCCGATGTCGCTGCGGTCCCGGCGCAGGCCTTGGACCAGGCCCATCTACTCGCTGTGCAGGCGCTTCGGGCGTCACCGGCCTCTGCGGAGATCGCCGGCGATTATGCTTGGGCGCTTCCAGATATCGAGGCGCGCCTTCACCCCGTTGGCCTTCCGGCCGCAGCCGCTACCGCTCCGGGCACTTATGGCAAATATGTCGTGACGCGCGACACCACCGGCCTCTGGATCGCGCGTCCAGGTCACCCGCTCTGGCCCGCGCCGCGGCGGTTGACGCCGCTGAACGGCGATGGGCTGTTCGCAGTCGACGGCATCGATATCCTGCGGGTCGCCATCAAGCCGGACACGCTCGAACTGTTGTGGAAGGGCGAGGAAACTCCGCGCGTACTGAAGCGCGTCTGATCGACGGCAGCAGCCATTATCGACGTTACGACAGGGGGCCAGAGTGCTGGAATTGAAAGACGTCGCCAAGCGCTATGGCGGCAAGCGTATATTGGAGGATGTCAGTCACGGTTTCTCGCCGGGCCTCACCCTGCTTACCGGCCAGAGCGGCGCCGGCAAGTCGACGCTACTGCGCCTCATTGCAACGGCGGAGCGCCCGAGCAGTGGCGACATTGTCTGGAATGACGTGTCCATCCGCCGGACCATGCGCGCAGTGCGCAGCACGCTCGGCTACGCGCCGCAGGCCGTCGATTTGCCGGACGACCTCACTGCGCGTGAGTTCGCGCTGCACATGGCGGCGTTGAAGGGCTTGGAGCTTAAGGCCGCAGGACAACAGTTCGCGGCGATCTGCAAGAGCGTCGGGTTGCTCGCTGACGTCGACAGCCGCATCGGCACCTTCTCGGGCGGGATGCGACGGCGGCTGATCTTCGCGCAGGCGATGCTTGGCGCACCGCGCCTGCTGGCGCTCGACGAACCGACATCCGAGCTCGACAGCGACACCGCGCGAGGGGTGATCGAGGTCGTCCGCGAGCGGGCTCGGCACGCCGTCGTCGTGATGACCACGCATCTGGTCGATGAACTGGTGCCGTATGCGGCTTGCGTGCTGAACGTGGAGGCGGGATCGATCCGCGCGATGCCGGGCGGATCGGCATGAGCGGCACGGCTTTAGGCGTTGTGCGTTCCGCGTTTGCGACGTCGCTTGCCCGCTATTCTCGTAGCTGGGGCATCTGGGCACTGATGCTCTTGGCGCCGATCGCCGCACGATTATGGATCGGCGGCAAGGGCGATGCCCATGCAACGATTGCGATCAACGACAAGGCACCATTGATGACGTCCGCCATGCTCGGCGTGTCGCTCGGCGTCGTCGTTTCAACCCTCTTGCTGCCGATCGCTTTCGTCTACTTACGGTCGAGTGTCACCCGCCGCCAGCCTTGGCAGGTCGAAGAGACGACCGCGGCGCCTCGGGTGGCGATCACGGCTGGACGTTTCCTCGCGGATATCGTGGTGATGCTTGCAGCGCTGCTCGCCCTGACGATGGCAGGGGGCGTGATCGGTGTTATAGCCGAATCCCTGCGTGGATTTCATCCGCTCGACCTGATCTTCGGACTGTGGGTGATCGCGGGCCCCGCGCTGATCGTCGTCGCCGCCTTCCGCAGCGTGTGCGACGCTCTTCCCGGCACGCGCCGTGCGCTCGGTGAGATACTCTGCCTCGCCCTATGGGTAACGGTGCTGGCAGCACCGGCCGCGAATACCGGCACGCAGCCGGGGTTCGTGGCGAGCCTTGAGGACATGGCTGGCTTTACGGCCCCCCTGACCGCATCACTGCCCGCGAGGCCCCATGACGTGCGGATCGGAGGCGGTCCGGCGACCAACGGCGTCATTGCGCTCGACGTCACCGCCGGGCTGATGTCCGACGGCTATCTCGCTTCCCGCCTCGTCTGGGTAGGGATTGCGCTTGCCATGGTGCTGGTCGCGGGTGTCGTCTATCGACCGCATCGTCTCCGCAACCGGCCTGGGATCTTGAAGCAGAGGCGATGGTCCGCGCGGGCATCATCAATACGCCTCGACATCGACATCATGGCAGCACCGGCCCGGCTGGTGCTCCACCCCTTCCTCGGGCTGGTGGTGGCCGAGTTCCGCCTTATCGGTTCGGGGCATTTGTGGCGGGCGGCGGCAGTGCTGGTCGCGATCGCCGGTACGGTGGTAGATTATCGGTATGCGGCCAGCCCTGCCGTGCTGCTGTTGCTGATCTTCGGGTTGACGGCTCAAGCTGCGCGCGCCGAACAGCCACGGCTGATTCACCTGACGTCCACGACGATGCTTGGCGTCTGGGCGCGACGCATGGCCTTCGTTCTCGCCGGAACGGGATGGGTCGTAGTGATCGGCCTACCTGCGATCGCGCGCGCGCTCGTCAGTGGCTCGGCGGGACCGCTTCACCTCGCATTGAGTACCGGAGCTGCGGCTGCTCTTGTTGCAGCAGTGTTGGCATCGGTGACCCGTAGTGCTTTCGCGCCCCGCCTCATGCTGTTGCTCGCTTGGTATGTCTGGCTTTCTACATGATAGCAGTAAAAACTCGTGGGTATGTCGCCACTTAAAACGGTCCGTGCGGTTCGCTTCGCATCCCGCGGGCACGACTGACTTTGGAAATTCCTCGCATTCCCAGTTCTGATCCCTTGTCAGACGAACTGAGAGACTGACCCCCTGCCGAATCTGAGAACTGCCCCCCTTCGGCTGAAGAGGGAAAGACAGATGACAAAAGGGATTTCAGAGTTTCCCGCACAGACGTTGGCTGTGCAGGTAGAAGATATGCTTCAACCCGACGAGGTGGCAGCGATGGTGCGGCTGCATGAGCTTGGCTGGGGAGCGAAGCGGCTCGCAAAGGAGTTTGGTTGTGCCCGTAACACGGTGCGCCGCTATCTTCGCGCGGGTGGCGCGGTGCCGTTTGCGAAGCCGCAGCGTAAAACGGCGTTCGATGGGCTCGACGACTGGCTGCGGGAGCGCTTCTTCCGGCATGGCGGCAACGCCGATGTCATAAGGCAGGAACTGGCGAGCGAACATGGTGTCGTGATCGGCCTGCGCTCAGTAGAGCTTCGGGTTCAGCGCTGGCGGCGAGAACTGAGAGCACAGAAGAGGGCGACGGTGCGCTTTGAGACACCGCCCGGCCATCAGCTGCAGATCGACTTCGGTGAATCCCGGGTGTGAATCGGTGACGAGCGTGTGCACGTCCATCTATTCGTGGCGACACTGGGGTATTCGCGCCGGATGCACATCCAGGCCTCGCTGCGAGAGCGGCAGGTGGATTGGTTCGCAGGAATGGAAGGGGCGTTCCTGCGGTTCGGTGGCGTTCCGGCTTAAGTCCTGGTCGACAATGCCAAGGCGCTGGTCGAACATCATGATGCGGCGACACGGGAGGTGCGGTTCAATGCCCGTCTCCATGCCTTTGCGCGCTATTGGGGCTTCTCGCCGCGAGCCTGCGCTCCATACCGAGCGCGAACCAAAGGCAAGGATGAGCGAGGCGTCGGATATGTGAAGCGTAATGCAGTAGCTAGTCGCCGCTTTGTGAGCTGGGGCGCCTTCGTTGCGCATCTCGATCAATGGAACCGCGAGATTGCCGACGTGCGCGTGCACGGGACCACGGGCGAACTGCCGCTCGTTCGCTTCGCCGATGAGGCCGACGTGCTTCGTCCGCTCGGTGGCCGTGCTCCGTTTGGGCAGCTGCGTGACCTGATCCGCAAGGTCCGACCCGACTGTGCCATTGACCTCGACACTAACAGCTACTCGGTTCCTTGGCGTCTGGTCGGCGAAACGGTCCAGGTCGTGGTCCTCGCCGGCCGGGTTATCGTGCGCCACGCTGGCGAGGTTATAGCTGACCATCCCATCTGCGAGGGGCGCCGGCAAAGGGTCATGGACCGGACACATCTGGCGGGCCTGGTTGGCACTGGCCCCTTGCGTGCCGCGACGTCACCGCCAATGCCATCGCCAGCGTTGCTGCGTCCGCTTTCTGAATACGAGGCTGTGGTTGGAGGAGGTTGGTGATGACGGCCATCGATCATGAGACGCTGGTAGCGATGCTGGACCGCCTCAAGCTCTCGGCGATCCGGGATCAGCTCGACACACTGCTCGACGAGGCGGCACGCTCGAAAATGACCCTGCGCGAGGCACTGGCATTCTTCGTGTCCCGGGAGATTGCGCGACGCGATGAGCGGCGTATCTCCATGGCAAGCAAGCTTGCCCAGTTCCCGTTCGTGCGCGAGATCGACGGCTTCGAGTTCGATGCCCAGCCCTCGCTCGATCCCAGCCAGATCCGAGAGCTCGTGACCTGTCGCTGGATCGCCCATGGCGACACGACCTTGTTCCTGGGCCCTCCGGGAACAGGCAAGACGCACTTGGCGGTGGCATTGGGCAGGGAAGCGATCCGGCAGAACTACTCGGTCCAGTTCGTTACCGCAGCGACGCTGGTCGCCATGCTGGCGAAGGCGCATGGCGATGGAACGCTCAACAAGCAGCTGACGCTGCTGGCACGGCCCAAGCTGCTGATCATCGACGAACTCGGCTATCTGCCCTTCGAGGCCAATGCCGCGCATCTTTTCTTCCAGCTGGTATCGCGCCGCTACGAAAAGGGTGCGATCCTGATCACCTCCAACCGGTCGGTTGGGGAATGGGGCGGCGTCTTCGGCGATCCGGTGGTGGCCACGGCGATCCTGGACCGGCTGCTTCACCACTCCGCCGTGATCACCATCCGCGGCGATAGCTACCGACTTCGCGAAAAGCGTAGGTCCGGCCTTCTGCAGAAGGCCGGACCTACGCTTGAGAACACCGAAACCACCGCGCCGTGACCGGGGGGTCAGTTCCTCAGTTCGACGAAGGGGTCAAACCTTCGGTTCGGTTGACATCCC
Source organism: Novosphingobium gossypii (assembly GCF_050433305.1). Classification (NCBI taxonomy): domain Bacteria; kingdom Pseudomonadati; phylum Pseudomonadota; class Alphaproteobacteria; order Sphingomonadales; family Sphingomonadaceae; genus Novosphingobium; species Novosphingobium gossypii. The sequence goes on from NZ_JBNPXM010000004.1 coordinate 307,750, forward strand.
TTTCGGGACATTCGCAATTGGCAGCACTCAACCGAACCCGCCGCTCGGCGCGGGCGCTGCGGATGACAGGATTGTCCCAGGCTCTGCCTACCGCAGTCGACCAACTTACGCCGTTGCAGTGCGGCCGCTGGAACGTCTGGTGACACTGGAACCGGTCCTTCGCCCGTTGGACGGCTGCCGGTCGGCTACGCGCCCATCCACGCCGTTAAATCATGAAACCGGCGCGCCCATAAGCGGTCAGTCCGCTCGCGACCGGAGCTTAAAACTTCCTGCCTGCCGCTGTCGCTTATGGGAACGTCGGGTTAAACCGAAACCGGTCATCCTGAGAGCAGCGCAAGCTGCCGCTGCTTTGATCGAAATTGGGAACGATCCGGAACGGCGGCTTCAAGAGAACTAGCGCGAGATGAGAGACATTTCACCCCGCACGCTCATCTCCTCTCCCTTTGGAGTGCCATACTGGCAAATCTTCAATTGTTCCTGCTAGTCCTCATTTAAGGGCAGGAATCCGCCATTAGTATAGATGAACGGCCGGCTGCCGCGAGTGCCATGCTTAATGAACGATTTGTGTGATGGGGGGTTACACAGCTAGGCGATCTTCGCCTTGGAGCGTGATATATGGCATTTATCGAAGCGAAAGACGGCACCAGCTTGCATGTTAAAGACATGGGGCACGGCAAGCCTGTAGTCCTGATTCATGGCTGGCCCCTCACGGGTGACATGTTCGAATATCAGACCCTCGCTCTTCTGGAGAGCGGATATCGCGTCATCACCTATGACCGCCGCGGCTTTGGTCAGTCGGGGCATGGAGCCACGGGCTACGACTATGATACATTCGCTGACGATCTAGCTGCGGTGCTCGACAATCTGGATCTCAACGGCGTCACGCTCGTGGGTTTCTCGATGGGGGGCGGCGAGATCGCACGGTATCTGACCCGCTATGGATCGGCTCGCATCGCCAAAGCCGCCTTGGTCAGCAGTGTTGTTCCGTATCTGCTCAAGAGTGACGATAATCCAGATGGCGTTGATGGTGGTGTGTTTGACACGATGAAGGCACAAGTCCGCGAGGACCGGTTCGCCTTCCTGCAGGACTTCGCCAAGCAGTTTTATGGCGTCGGCTTTATCTCTAGCCCAGTCAGTGAAGGAGTTCTCGATTGGAGTTTCCTGCTCGGCTCAATGGCAAGCCCGAAAGCCACCGTCGAATGCATCGACGCCTTTGGCCGTACGGACTTCCGCCCGGACCTTGCGTCCTTCACGATACCCACGTTGATCATTCATGGCACAGCCGACAAAACGGTCCCTATCGAACCTGCAGGTAAGGCGGCCGCTGCTGGCATCCCCGGCGCCCATTTCATCGAGTATGAAGGGGAACCGCATGGCCTCTTTGCGACTGCGCCGGCCAGGTTGAACGACGACCTTATCGGCTTCATCGGGTAATCATCATGCCGGGTTTCGCTACGAGACCCGGCTACCATTTACTAATAAGTGCGACCACGCGACTCGTTCTACCGTGCCAGCAGCAACGCGCCCATTCAAGCCTTTCAATGGAGAAATCAGCGCGCCTATAAGCAGACATTCTGATTATCCGCGAGGCTGGGACAAAACTGCCAGTAGACACAGCTACAGGTACCGTCCGGTTATTCAAAGTGCGGCCAATCAACACCGAGACGCTGGCGGAAAGACCTATAGTCCACGCTTCGCTCTTTCGTCCGCCAACCGAAGCACATTGCGGCCATCTTGCTTCGCTATGTACAGCGCGTCATCAGCACGCTTGAGAAGGGAGTCGAACGTCTCGCCCAAACTTGCCTGCGCAACGCCAAGGCTTATGGTCACCCGGGGATTTACTCCTCCATCCTCGATAGCCGATCTGACGCGCTCCGCCACATTCGCGGCAATCTCCAAATCTGCTCGCGGCAGGATTATGACAAACTCCTCGCCACCGATCCGTCCAAGTAAATCCTCCGATCGCAGGTGCGCCATTGCGTCCGAAGCAACGCGTCGCAGAACCTCATCGCCGCTTTGATGGCCAAGTGTATCGTTGATAGCTTTGAAGTTATCAATGTCGAATATGACAACACAGAGGGGATCCCCCTTGCTGTGAAACCTGAAAATCTGCCCTTGTAGAAAGGACGTTGCCTTGCGACGATTGGCGATCCCCGTCAGTTGATCCGTCTCAGCCAAGGCCTTTGCCGTCCGGGCGGATCTTTCAGCCGTGGCCAATGCATGGCTGAGAGCGTTTTCGCGATCGACTTGCTCCGTTATGTCCTTGATGATCCCAAAAAGTGACGGTTCTTCAGCATTGCCGTCCTGGATCACTTCCCCTCGGCAGAAAACGTGTCTGACTTCTCCATGCGGTCGAACGACTCTCGCCTGGAACGAAAACTCCCTCTTCTTTTTCATGGCCACTTGAATGTTGAATGCGACTAATGCCCGGTCGTCTTCATGATAGGCATCGATCGCTTGTTGAAGATTGGGCGCCACGTTCGTTGGCAGACCGTAAATCTGGTACACACCACGGGACCAGTTCAAAACATCGGCTTTCGTGTCAAGAAACCAATGTCCGACATGGGCCGATCGCTCAGCCATCTCGAGCAGGCGCTTGCTCTCGGCCAAACTGTCAGAAATCCCGGCGCGGGCTTTCAATATGGCTGCAACAGGAATGGTCGATGCGAATATGCTGAGGTAGTAAAACTGGATGAAGATCAATTTGTCGAAATGACTGCCTTCAATGAGCGCAAAAGGTCCACGCTCATGATAATCCGCAGCCGAACCTACGATTGTTATAATGAAAACCGAAAAGACCGCACCCAGTGATCCCAATCTTATTGTCGTGAATATGGCGGCGATCGCGGGGACAAATAGAACGGGATATTTATTTTGGAGGAAACAAACGGCAGATGTTAGCGCGACACCAAAGAGTGGCGCAGCCACTCTGTCGAAGTCCGCTCCGAAAATCCGCCCCTGTCTGCGGATAAAAGCGCTATGCGACAGCAAAATTATAGGGGTTATGATCAATATTCCAAGGAGGTCTACCATCACCCAGGAACACAGATAGACAAGCCTTTCGTTCGACTGGAACGCACAGCCGATAATGCCGCTTATGAGTGTTGAAATAATAGCCGCACCGCAAAACAAACGAAGGCTCGCCGGATCGGATATGACGATGGGCAGCGCCTTTCTGGCGCGCAGAAGATACGCTGCAACCAGCGGCTCAATCATATTGGCCACCGTCAATCCAAGCGATACAGCCCACGTATTGCCGTCATTGTGATTGAATATCAGGCTGGCGACCGCCGCCGCACCTACATGCGGCCAGATGCGGCCTGACAAGTTCAGCAAAACAACTGCCAGCAAGACACCGCTCGGCGGCCATATCGTGACGAACGATGATCCACTTTTTGTCAGCAATTCGGATAGATACGCGGCAAGGTAGTAAGCTAGTCCGGTCATCGCCGAAAGCGACGTAGAGCGAAGCATGGCAAAAGCGCGGATCGCGGAAAAGCGCATTGACGGGTTCTAACCCCAAGCGATTAAAGCTTGGTAAGCCAAAAGCAGTTACACGTTTCTTGTTCCTCGGCTCCCTTTCGATCCCCCGCCTGCCATCCATTTCGCTGACTGCACAGCGAAGTGCAGCCCCGCGAAAGCTGCTGAACCGTGCGCCATGGTCGCACCATGGGTACGCATCCGGCGAAGGCCCTCTATCGCTGATCGGTGCGTCCTGAGAGGTTAGCCATGTGGCACCGGCAGCTTACCCTGGCTGGACTGGCGTGCTGGGCGCGTGAAGATCTGGGCACCACTTTCGTCAGGCGAACAGTGCGCGGTGCTTTCTCCCGCGGGCGACCTTGCCAACGGCCTGGTGCTGCCGGGCCTGTGGTCCGACGCAAACCCCGCCCCCTCTTCCGATCCTCATCTGTTCCTGATCGAGTTCAATAACGGCGCGCAAATCTCCTATCACTTCGCCACGGGCAAGCTGACCATCACCTTGCCCGCTGGCGGCGCCGCTGACGTCTCCGCGCCCGGCGGCCTGACGATCAACGCTGACGTCACGATCAATGGCAACGTCATGATTGAGGGCGAGGCCGACGCCTCGCAAGACGTCGTCGGCGGCGGCATCAGCCTCAAGGGCCACAAGCACACCGGTATTCAGGCGGGCGGCGCGCAAAGCGGAGGGCCGGTCTGATGGCTGGCATGTCCCGCATCGACGGCACCGCGCTCGATGGCGTCGAACATATCGCGCAGTCCGTCCGCGACATACTTGGAAAACCTCGCGTTGACCTGCCGTGCCTTCCCGGTCCCGATCTTGTCGACAGCGGTCCTCATGTTGTCGAAGATGCCGCGCTGGGGCACGCCGCCCAGCACCCGGAACGCCTGCGTGAGCGCGTCGAACAGCATCTCATGGGTCTGGAGCAGATAGGCTCGCACAATGAAGGCGCGGCTACGCGCCAGCTAGGTATGGGCAACCTGCAGCTTCGTGGGCTTGCCGCCCAGCACGGCATAATCCTCGCTCCAGTCGAACTGGAACGCCTCGCCAGGCTGGAAAACCAGAGGCACGAATGTCCCACGCCCACTGATCTGAAGCTCATACTGCAGTTCGGTTCGCCATCGTCGGGCAAAAGCCGCAACCCGGTTATAAGAGCCATCATATCCCAGCTCTACCAGATCGGCGTGCAACTGCTTGGCGGTCCGCTTCTGTTTGCGGGACTTCTTGGACTACACCCGCAGCCAAGCAGTCAGCTTGTCCGCGAAGGGATCGAGTTTGCTCGGCCGGACCGGAACCTTGAAGCTGGGCTCAACCGCGTCGGAACGAAGATACTTACGGATGGTGTTGCGGGACAGGCCGGTCCGGCGCTTGATCTCCCGAATGGTGATCTTCTGCCGGAAATGCCAACGGCGGATCACACTGAGTAAGTCCATGTCGATCACTCCACGACCCTCCGACTGGCAGCCGGAAGGGAGGAAAACATGGGTCAATTCTCAATGGTAATTTATACGCCCCCCGGGTCACTTCTCAGCGGCAATCAACAATCTTCCCGGCGGTGCTTCAGCGGTTGCGAGAGAAGGTCGAGATCATACGCGATCTGGTCTGCATCGAGGAAATCGACCTGAACCATCCTAACGCATGGGAGCGCCTGACCGCTGCTGCCAACAAGAACGAACCTGACGACCAGCTGCAGCTGGCGCTTACGCAGCTGTGATCAAGAGGTTTGCCATCAGGCCCTGGCCCGGGGTGCTGATGACGGTGGGTGCGGTAATCCGCACGCCGCACCCACATTTTTGTACAGAAAAGACGGGGAGATAACAAAACTTTCCGCTCGGCACGGGCGATGTCCATCGCTACCCCACTACCCATGGTATATGTAAATCAGCTCAAGAAAGTCGAGTTTCGTCGGCACGAGTATCTAGCGAAGGCGAATCAGGTCCAGCAGCAGATCATTCGCGTGGAGGAGGGCTGGGCATTCCAGTATGCGGAGGCTTCCCCTGGCGTCAGGCAGATCACCGCTTTCTACCTTCCTGGCGAGTATTGCGAGCCGGAAGTATTCTTGTCGGGAAAATCGGTTCTGCCTATCAAGGCCATTACCCGTGTCGTCGCTTCCGTCATTCCCTTAAGCGGCGCCCACGGGAAAGGGGGCGCTGACGTCACTGACATGCTCCGCGCTGTCCTCGAGAACAGCCGGCGGCAGACTTCGCTGATCGTTTCACTGGGACGCCGCAGCGCAGCAGAGCGGTTATGCTATCTCACTTTGAACTTGTACAACCGAATGCAAGAGGCAGATAAGGTAATTGATAACCGCTGCAACTTCCCTCTGACGCAGCAGGAAATCGCAGACGCGACGGGGATGACATCCGTTCACGTTAATCGTGTTCTGCACGAATTGGGCGGGCGAGGAATCATCAGTGTGACTGATAAAACGCTTATGGTGATGGATTTGGACGCCCTGAAGAACAAAGCTGGGCGCCTCTGACCGTTGTCAGCCTACAGACTATCCATCCTTTATCGGCGAGCAAGGTCGCGCCTTGTTTGTGTGTTGTTGTGCATGACAAAACTGTCCCCTTAGCCACCCGCGGCGAGCGCGGCGACTTGCAGGGGTTTGCCGCGCTCGCGACGAACTTAGCCTAGCTGAGTTGGTACGATAAAAGGTTCATGCGTAGATTGATGGTCCTGCTTCTCGGGCTCCCATAGCGGCGCAAGCTCAAACCATCGCCGCCAGCCATCTACCGTTCGCTCCCAAGCCTGACTGCAGTTGGCGCAGAGATACTGCCGAAATTGGCCGGAAGGAGTAACCCTGGTGCTCGCGATCATGCAATCGTGAGGTGCATCTTCCCGCGGAGCGCCGTCATGGTGGCAGCAGTATTCGCAAAACCACGGATGCACTGACATAGCCACCTTTCTCCAGTTCCATTGCCTGATGGGAATCAATGTCATTCGTCACATTCGGTTCCTCAAATGTGGATACGCTTCGAGGAACTGCATAGGCGCGGGGGAGTGGCATCCGGCCGGCGAAACGAAGGCTCGCCAGTGAGGTGTCGCAGCTCCATTTTCCTTAGTTGCCCATTACGTAAACCACGGATAAGTACTGAGCGTGCCAGGCCGAGGTTCCACCAGTCACTCGGCTTGGCACTTTCATCCATATTTTCAGCGGCAGCTGGTCCTGATGAAGCGTCGGTTTTTGGATCGATGAGACCAAGGGCACGAGCGCAGCGCTGGTCGAAAAAAAGGGCTGACCCTAAAATCAGCCCTTCTGAAAGTTTGGGAGAGGATGCCCAAAGGGCACCTCTCAAATGCACCCATTTCCGTCGCTACAGCAAGCGCGAAGAACGCTGCCCCGGTGCTCTCATTTTTGCACCGCCCTATCAGGCAGCGAACACAGTGACCCCTTTCACTTTTTTAACTCGCCTGCACCCCGCTGCCGTTTAGGCTCAAGGTGAAAGACAAGAAGGGGAGGCGAATTGTTTCATCTGCAACCCATTACCGAACAAGATGTGTTAGATGCATTTGAAGCATCAGCGGTGATGACCTTCCCGCAGGACGAGAGCGGGCTCGCCGCATTATACAATTTCATATTGGAGAAGAAGCTAATCGATAGCGTGCCGAGCGAGCCACGGTTCACGATAAGTCGTTCGGACAAAAATCGTAGGCATTCCCGTCCGTTCGTAGAACCGACATAGCCTCATGCCGGCGGCATGCAGCCGATCGCTCCAGCCTTTTAAGGCGCTGTTGTAGCGGGCGTGCGCAGCGGGATCGGTTAGGATTTCCGGCCTCGGCCTTGGCTTTTCCTCCATCACCGCCGCGACGTCGTTCGGGTAAGGATAACCGCCAGTGGTCTCGCATCCTGACAAAGCCAGTCCGTTAACAAACGTTAAAGCTTTTAGTGCGATGGTCAACTTACCGCGCAGGTAAGCTGAGCTACCTGCGGTACCCGGTCGTGTCAGGCCAACTTGTGACCCCCTGTCTTTCGTTGGCCTGACACTCAATGGCATTTTTTTGATATGCTTGGACCTTCGCCAGTTCGGCGGCGCTTTAGGCTTGGCGCAGCCGTTCACAGTTCAGCGCGATCGTGGTCGGCGGCAGCGTGGCGCGCTGCTGAGGCGGCTTCGCCTGCTCAGACGCTGCGGCTTTGGCGATCTCCGTCTCACGCGCTTTGCTGGCGATAGTGCCTTGCATGGCGTCGTCGGAACGCTCTTCGGCGCTGCGTCCTCCTGCGTCGGCTGTCTCAGCCTGCTGCTTCTTGCGAATCACCCATGCGCCTCGCATCCAGGATCTGCCGGACCGGTATAAGTCGCCGCTGCGCGAGCGCGTGCTGACCATGGACGAGATGGTGCGAATCGCCTGGTACGCCAGCCACAACAAGGCGCTGTTCCAATTCGTCGCGCTGCAATTCGCCACGGCTGACTGTCACCTCCCGTCGTTAGATGGCCTGACATTGATCGGCACTACTCTTGATACGCGGGCGTCGTCGCGAGCTGGGCGGCGGTGTACGCCGTCCGCAGTCGTTGGCGGTTCAGCACAATGGTGGTCGGTGGTAGCGTGGCATTCGCCTCGGGCGGCTGCGCTGCTTCATATGCGGCCGCCTTCGCAATCAGTGTTTCGCGCGCCTGGCTGGCGATCATGTCTTAAAAGGCCTCGTCAGCCCGCGCCTCAGCGCTGCGCTTTGGCGCGTCGGCTGTCGTGGCTTGGTGCCTCACCTGTTCTACGCGCACGGCGTCGGCGCCCTCACCATCGAGCCGATTTTTCCAAGCCCGACATCCAGCGGTAAGTAGGATGCTCATGCACACGACCGCCGCGAAGGCCAACAGGGCATATGCTACAGGCTTGCCGAATCGCTCCTGCATCAAGCCGCCCTGCAAGCGTGAGGAGGAATGTTTCGATCATGGCTTGCCCTTCACCGGCCCTGAGCGGTCGGCTTGGTTCTTCTAGCCTTTGAGGAAGCCCTCAGCCGAGGGAGATGAAGTCCTCGAGCTGCTCGCTGTCCTGGCGGCCGCTGGCGCAGTCACCAAAAGTACCGCAATCGACAGCACCTACATCATAGCCCAGCGCTCAGCATTTGGCGGGGAAGGGGCGGGCAGACCCAGGCGATCGGTCATTCCTGTGCGACGGGCTCATTTCTGTGCCATCCGTGGGTGGGTCGCTGCAGCCGAGTCCGCGCGATGACATTGAGGTCGAAATTGGTGGAGCTGTGACCCGGATCGGGCAGGCAGCCCGAACCTGACCTCATCGTGACCATCACCCAAGCTCTTCAAAAGGCTGCTACGTGATGCTCGGAATCGGCCCGGGCGCCAGGGTTGTCGCGCCAGAGAAGTGAATCACCTCATGTCGTCAGAGGACGCGAGTCTCTTATAACGTTCATCTTTTATTCACCTGTCCAAATTGCGCCTTCTGCCGGCGTGGCGTGCTATGAAAACCTAGTCATGCGAAGCAGCTGCTTGAATCCAGTTTTGTTCGACATGACATCAACTGCCATACACTGCGCCAAATTAACATCAGTCAAGCGGGACCGCGGCGGTATCGGCGGCAACCTTTGAGTAAAGGGCTACGCACCGGTCCAGCCAGCGGTCTCGAGTAAAGAGACGTGCCACCCGATCACGCGGCACTGTACGTGAGATCCCCATTGCCATGTCGATTGCCGCTGCCAGCCCCATGATGTCACCCGCCGTTGAGAAGGCACCTGCCTCACCGATAACCTCTCGCGCAGCGCCCATGTCGAACGCTGCGACGGGCAAGCCGCACGCCATTGCTTCGGCCGCCGCGAGGCCGAAGGGCTCGTCCCAGCAAGGAGTGAAGATAAACACTGATGCGCGCCCGAGTTCCACGGCCAGTGCTTCCGCATCAAGGTGACCGCCATACGCGACGCCGCTCCCGATAAGCGGAGCGACTTCCGCATGCCAATAATCCAAATCTTCAATCACGCCGAACAGCGTCAGGCCTATGCCTGCCGCCTGAGCAGCGCGCGCAGCGAGATGAGGCCCTTTATTAGGCGTTATCCGCCCGCACCATACCGCCTCGCCATTGCCACGATGGACGAACGGCCAACGCTCTATTGCAATGCCATTATGAAGGACCGACGCTTGGGGTGGGGCGCCGTTCGGCCACCAAGCTGCGAGCTGGCTGGTTGAAGTGACCGTGAGAAGATGCTGTGCCGACGGACTTTGGGTGACGAACCCGTGCAAAGCATCATACGGCGGGACGTGTAGCGATGTGACGGTCGGCACCACCGCTGTCCGTCGCTGCTCCAGTGGGAAGCGATGAAGGCTATTATTGTGAACCACGTCGAAATTGCCCTCGGCGATCCGGTCGCACGATGCAGCGTAACCAGCGTCGAGATGCGTAACCAAAGGGAGGGATCCGCGATGTTCAGCCCAAGGATAAGTGACCTCGTAATGTTCGTTGATCACGGGATCGATAGTAAAACGTGGATCGCTGTCGCCCGAGGCAAACAGCACGACTTCGTGACCGCGATTTTGCAATCCTTCGGCGAGTTCCCAGCAATGGGCCTCCATCCCGCCCGCGAAGGGCTGAGCGATGCGCTGACGGACGTGGGCAAGGATCGCAATCTTCACGCCGCAATGGAACCTTGCGGTGTCAGCGCCGCTTCGAGCTGGCGGATAACGCGGGCGGTATTAGCATAAGGCTGATGGCTCTGCTGGCCGGTCAGCATATAGTCGTCATCAGTTGCTTCGCGCAGAATGCGAATAGGAAGGCCCGGCGTATCGTCGATGATACCCATAAGGCGAAAGGCATGCAGCCAATGCCCCATTGTACGGTAACCCCATTTTTCTTCGAAAAGCTGCGCGTTGCGTACGACGCTGTGAACATGATGCACCGGCGGCATGTGATGTGGGTGATATTGATGATAGGCGAGACCGCCCTTTATCCATGCTATCGATACGCCCGCAGCGCTCACCGTTTTTCCGAAATCGGTGTCTTCCCCGCCGTAGCCGAAATAGCGCTCATCAAATCCGCCTACGGTAAGAAACGTCGATCGCCGCATCGCAAAGTTAAGCGACCAGAAGCAGCGATAATCCGAGCAAATCTCCCAGCCTTCTGGTGGAGGCCCGCGGCGATCTGAATGCTTTTCCGCTACCTTGGCAAAGCTATCATAGGTCCAGTCACCGCAGGTGGCACCGCCTGGCAGATACATCACTTCGCCCATTAGCAACGCATCTACCTCGCTCGAAAAGCCGGCGTAATCAGCGATGAGGGTCGGCGTGGGAATGCAATCAATATCGAGAAAAACGATGACGTCGCCGATCGATGCTTGCGCCGCGGCATTGCGTGCGGCAGCCAATGGCAACATATCAGACGCTACATTCATTTGCCGGATGGGAAAGGGTGCGTCAGGCAGGACGTACGGCTCATCCTGCATTGATGCGACGATCAATTCGTCAGGCAGCTGGGTTTGACGCATCAGGCCGCGGACCACGTTAACAAGATGATCGGCGCGGCCTTTGGCCAACGTTACGACGGAGACAGATGTCATTGGTGAAGCTCCATATCAGGGAGAGATTGGGGAGAGGTGGGCATCGGTGCCCAAAGCCGATCGGCGAGGGCCTCCAGCCATAGAGCGACGCGATCGGCCGGAGCATCATCTATCATGGCGCGCTGAAGATCGGGACGATGTCCGGCCACAGCCTCGTTTAGTGCGGCAGTCCAACCCTGGGCTGAAGAAGGCAAATGCGTCCTGACGGAAGCGACGCCCGCCGTAGAAAGAGCGGCAGCTTTGCAATGCTGTTCGTCAAAATAGCGCCATTCGGGGATCGCTAGCCATGGCTTTCCGGCGGCAAGGATCTGCTGACAGGTCGTGTTACCTGTCGACGCGACGATAAGATCTGCAGCAGCAATATAGTCCGCCGAATTGTCCACCCACCCTCGATGCTCGATATTGGCTGGTTCAGTCGCATGCCAGTCGCGCTGTACCTTTCCAATGGTGATCCACCGGGCGGACGGTCGTGAGCGCGCACCAACGCCAAGTGGCGCTTGAGAGAAACCTTCGCCGCCGCCGCCGGATAGAACGAGGATCAATTCTTCGTCCGACGCAACCCCGATCCTCTGGCGTGCGAGCTCGCGTTCCGGCATGCGCAAGTCCACCCCCAGACCACCTGCAAAGAAGGCTTTGGCGCGCATCTCGGCATCCCAATCCGGTTGGCAGAGGTCGGCGTGGAACGGGCCGAGAAGGCCAGCGGCGCCGTCATAGGCGGCGCGGTGCCCGGGATCGCTACGATCTCCGTGCTGCAGGATCTTGACGTGAGGCACGGAGCAAATTCGTGCAAGTTGTGCGATCTCAGCCGATACGTCGCAGATCATAAGTGCGGGATTGGCGGTGTCGAACCAGGCAGTTAAGGTAGCCATCGCTTGGCGGATGCCCGGCCAGCCCAGCGGAGCGCAATGAAGCGTTTCTGGAGTTGCCACCCAGTCCATCGTTTTGGATTCGCCACCGGTAGGTTCGAAAAGCGAAGGAATACGAACAATCTCGATCCGATCGGGCATCGGGGGAAAGATATCGTCACGAGCGCAAAAAACCGTCATCGGTCTCGACATCGGCAAGGCATGAGCGATAGCTGCACAACGCTCTGCGTGGCCGCGCCCCTGGTGGTGCACAAAATAGCCGAAGGGCGCCGTCATGCCGCTGCCGCCGCGCAGGTCGATGCGTCGGAAGCCATATCGACTGCAAAGGAGGCCATACCAAGCCCAAGAGCGTCCAGGCCTTCTAAGACACCGGCAGCATGGCTAGCCTTGCTTCGGCGCAACCCCCTCCGCATGGGTAGGTCGTTCAGTTCGTAACTTGCGTTTCCAACAACAATGGCGTGGCCGCAGGCTGCCAGCATATCTGCATCGTTCCCACTATCACCGGCTGCAAGGCAGTCGGCGAGTGTCAATCCGTGACGCGCTGCGTAAGCCGCGATTGCCTGTGCCTTGCCCCCTGCAGGTGCTACCACGTCGATCAGTCTTCCATGAGAAAAGATCACGCGCGCGGCCAATCCCGCTTCTGCAAGCCGGGCACGTATGCACTCCGCATCATCGCTTGTACCGTAAAAGCTGATCTTGTGCGGCCCGTCAGTAGTTTTTGGTTGCCGCGTAACGCCAAGCGGGGCGAGCGCGGCAACGACTGCGGCGCGATTCCACCCTGCGTCGAGCGATCGAGCATAATCTTCGCAATCTCTCCATCCACCCCCACCATCGGCGATCATCAAGCGGGTGCCGACATCAACGATAAATGCGTCGGGCTGGGGAAGACGCCAACGACTTAAAATCATACGCGCGGCGTCGAAACTGCGTCCCGTTGCGACAATGAACGGAAGCGTCGATCGTGCGCGCCAAGCAGTGAAAGCCGCAGCTGCATCTGGGCAGCCAGTCAGGGTGTTGTCGATATCGGAGGCAAGCAGCTTGGGCGTCGCCGCAGCGCGATAGATATCGTATGTAGCATTTGCATAGCGATCCCAGCAGTAAAGAGCCACCCCGGCGGTAGCGGCAGCAGCGAAGCGGGCATGTCTACCGGCGTCGCCGATGATTGATCGGATAGCGGCGGCGATCGCGATAGAATCCTGAGGGTCTACAAGTAAGCCATGCCCAATTGTCTCCATGATTTCGGCGGATCCACCGTTGCAGGTAGCCACCACCGGCACAGCGGCGGCAGCAGCTTCCACCAAAGTCAGGCCGAACGGCTCGTGTAGAGCTGGATTAACAAAAACGCCGCCTCGCGCAGCTAACCCATAAAGCGCCGCGACATCGTTAGCGTCGTGGCTCTGGGGCAAGGCAACCCGGCCCTGGAGTGCGGGATCGGCTGCCAAGCTGTGTAGTTTATCGAGAACCAAGCGCTCATCATGTGATGCATGCGCGTGTTGTCCAGCCAGGATAACAAGATTAGCGGCTTCCCGAAGCGCACAATCGCTGCGATAGGCACGGATCAGCCCAGCCAAGTTCTTTTTTTCTACTGGCCGCGCGACGGCCAAAATGATTGGTAGCTCAGGTCGATTGAACCATGCGCTCAGCTTGTCAGCAAGCGTCGGGCCAGTCGGTACGAGGTCCCGACGGGGTACGCCAGGCGCAACGGTATGAACCCGGCCTCCAAGCGCGACCCCATAACCGCCAAGCTGCCGGGAAGCCTCTTCGTTGGTCGAAACCACAATAGCCGAAGCAGCGGTAATCGCCGATCGTTCGCTTTCTATTCGAGCATCAAGTCCTTCACAGCTGATCTGCTGCGCACGCTTGTCGATACCCAGCGCATGGGGCGTATAAACGAAGGGAATGCCAAACCGACGCTGCGCCGCCATTGCGACGGCCGCGGCATCGGCAAAATGCGCATGAATGACGTCCGGTCGGCGGACTGCCTTGGCCAAATGCGTACAGAAGGCCTCGGTAAAGGCGGGAAGATCGGCACCGAGCGCTTCTTTCTCAAGATATCGCCGGTCGGCCCCAGCAATCCGCTCGATACTTAATTTGGGAGTGATAACTTCGCTGGGCATTGCATAGGTCGTACCAAGCCTAGCGTCCTCAAATAGACGCGTGGCGATGACGACCTTATCGATATGGGGCAACTGAGCTTGATGGCATGCAGCATCGAGAACATAAGCGATGTGACCGCCAGTATCCGCCGTGATCCCAAAATCTGTAGGTGGTGCTTTAAGACAACCGCCCAGAGCCAAGTGAAGTATGAACATGCTTGCCCCTAAATGTGATGGATTATAGACCGTAAGTCTGTTGATTTTCTGTTCTGTCGGGATCAACGACACTGGACAGGTGCGGGGGGGCTGCGCCTTGGGTCTTTTCAAGAGGCTGTTCGGTCATGCATGCCTAGGCGCTGGAGGAAAGCCTGCTCCAAAGCGCTGGCCGATGAGCAAATAACACGCTATTATCTGGATGGTTTCACAGGCCTATTCCTGCCTAATTTTAGACAGCAGCGGTGAGCGTGAAGGCCGGGATCGAGGTTATCGTCAGCGTGCAGCTTTGCGACCTTCAAGGGGTTTAGCGCCGGCCATCTCATCGAGCGGACGATCAGATGATTGCGCGGATTTGGATCGCAGCCGGAATTAGTTCAAGTCCCTTGGCTCGCATCAACGGGATAGGGCACATCCCCATCGCGATAGGCGGCAATCATCGAGTGAATATCAGTCTTCGCCTGGAGCTTTGCTGCTAGAAGAGCGGTTCCACTGACCTTGCGCTGGACAAACAGGGTATCGGTGGGCGGCAGATGCCAAGTGGCTCTGTCACCCGCCAAAGTCATGGCCTGCTCGCGCAAAACCTTGATAAATGCCCTATCGCCAAAATCGAACGGCCCCTTCTTGGCGAGTTCGCCCAAGATTACTTCGATCATTTGGTCGACCACGACACGGTGCTTTTGCGCTGCGGGACCGCCGACAAACCCCGCGTCGACAGCCGCTACCCGAACAGCGTCACGATCGCCGTCGATGGCGGCCATCAGTAGGGCGCGGTACCCCTCCACGGTGCTGAAGGGCACTTCACGCGCCGCACCAAAGTCCAGCAGAACGAGCTTTCCGGTGGCTTGCTGCCAGCGATAGTTCGCGAAATTGGGGTCGGTCTGCATGACCCCCCACTCAAAGAGTTCGCGCAGGACCAACTGAACCATGGCCTTCGCTATTGCATCGCGCGTGTCTTGCGGCGCGGCGACCACGTTCTCTATGGGACCTCCTTCGATAAAATCCATCGCAAGAATACGCTCGGTCGTCAGCGCGGCGATCGGTTTGGGCACGAGATAAGCTGGATCGTTGCCCAACAACTCCCCATACCGTTCCATCATCCACGCTTCGCGCAGGTAATTCGTTTCCTCGTGAAGCTGGCGCTTGGCTTCCACCAACAGCGGAGCGATCTCCAATTCGCGCGGAACAAGCCCTGTGACCCGCAGCAAAGTGGCGACGTTATCGACATCGGCGTCGATACTGCGGACTATCCCGGGATATTGAATTTTGATGGCGATCTCGCGGCCGTCGAGCAGTCGGCCACGATGAACCTGACCGATTGAGGCGGCCGCGAGCGGGGTTCCCTGGAAGCCAGACAGCTGCTGACGCCAATCGGCGCCCCATTCCGCCGTCAGGACCGAATTGAGCTGGCGCTCGGTCATATGATGAGCCTGGTCGCGCAGTCGCGCGAGCACCTCTGTGAATTCCGGAGGCAGGATGTCGCCGGCATCCATTGAGATCATCTGCCCTAGCTTCATGGCGGCACCCCGCAGGTGGGACAGCTGATCGGCAATACGCAATGCGTTGCCTGGAGTAAGGA
The DNA here is from genome assembly GCF_050433305.1 of Novosphingobium gossypii. Taxonomy (NCBI): domain Bacteria; kingdom Pseudomonadati; phylum Pseudomonadota; class Alphaproteobacteria; order Sphingomonadales; family Sphingomonadaceae; genus Novosphingobium; species Novosphingobium gossypii. The sequence goes on from NZ_JBNPXM010000004.1 coordinate 323,477, forward strand.
GCAAGTCGTTCATGCGCGGGGGCTCGCCAGAAGCCAAGCGCCGCACCCCTTCAGCCATGACGCCGCCAGCGATACCACCTGCCAGTCTTCCGAAGCGGCTTAGGCGGGATAATCGCCCGGTCGGGACCATTCGCCCGCCGGGCCGTTTGTCATCCGTCATAGCGCTCCTCAAAAATACAGCGCTTAGATGGCCTTTATGCCAAAGGCTGCCGGGTCCGTTGCATACTAAGCGATTGAGCGAGGTTCTCGTTCTCTTACGCAACAGCCAGCCCGGACGTGGTGTTCCCTACAGCATCTACCGCATCGATATTCGAGCCCGTACCCAACGGCACTTTGATGATTTTGTGGGGATCAAGTTTGCGACGATCAAAAAAAGCGGCCAACATGACGACCGTCTCCGTGCAGCATATCGCAGGTCAGGATCGGCTCCGGCAGACAGCAGAAGCCGAGCGATAGAGGGTGGCTTTGAACGCAACCCCCATCAACGGGCAGCCGCTAGCAGTGATACTGGTGGAACTTGTGCCGAGGGAAAGCTGCAGAGCACAAGTCGCCTCGAAGCCAAGATAGCTGGCAAGAACGGGCGGCGTGAGCCCCTTTACGGGCAGTGTAACAAGCCGCGCGTTTATGGTTCGGAGAGGGCGATCACACGGACCCCTTAACGCCGTCAGGCGTGGTGACTAGCCAGGCTTCCTCGAGCGTAGCGGCGACCTGCGATGCAGCGCGTATGGTTATCCTCACATGCCTTTGGCGTGCGAATATCAGCTGGTATCGCTACAGCGTTTCGCCCGCCTTGACGGATCAGATCCACAACTTCGCGAGCGTCCGGCCCCTCATTCGGATAATAGTTGCTCGCATTATCAGCGCCCTCGCGTGAGGCAAATATGGGAACACGTGCTCCATACGCGTGTTTTATAAATATCCCGTTTGAAGGAGATTAGCATGAGCATCGAAGGCAAAGCCAAGGAAGCCGCCGGTTTCGTCAAGGAAGAGATGAACGAGCACGGCGACACGCCCGAAGCGAAGAGGAAGGCCCAGGAAGGCCGTGATCTTCGCAACGAAGGTCGTGTCGAGGACGGCAAGGCCCCCAAGACAACCGAGCCGGGCACCGGAGCCAAGGAATAGAGCTCCCACGAGTTTCAGGACGTCGCCCTTTCGAGGGCGGCGTTTTTGTATCTGCTGCTGTTTTCTAAAGCTTCAGTATGTGGTCCAGCCCATCGGCATTCCCAGCCATCCCTGGCACCTCTTCGAGCTGCCGCAGCGCTGTAAATTTGCCACGGTCGTCGCGATAACGCACGATCTCGAAGCTGTGCCCTTTAAGCTGGGGCACAGTATCCAGTTCTTCAGCAGTCGCGGTATTGACAGCAACCTGCATCATAAATTGGCTTGCTCCTCTGCGCCATAAATGACCGTGCCGATCTTCAACCAGATCGACGCCATCGTACACGTCACGCATGGCTGAGGCGTGAAATAGAGCATTGCGCAGCGCAGTTCCATTTCGCCGGTATCTTCGCGCCCCCGCCAGATTTCCATCGCCTCGGCGTGCGCCTTAGCAGCAGGCAATTTCTCGGGCTGATTGCGGCCGCCAGCATGGATCCTGCCAGCAAGAACGATTAGGCACCCCAACAGCGAAGTTGACGGGTCTGTGCTCTTGGAGCGCGCGGTTTCGATCGCCTTGCGCATCCATCCTTCGTCGTGTTCTGCTTGGGGCATTCAACTGCCATCGATCCTGCGCGGTAAAGTGCAGGGGCACGGGGCATCGCCCTGAGCCCCTGCAAGGTTTGTTAGGCGACGCCAGCGCCGCCAGTGGCTCCATACACCTCCCCAGTGATGTAGCTGCCCTCCTGGCCCGCCAGCAGCACGTAGATCGGCGCGATCTCCACAGGCTGGCCAGGCCGACCGAACGGGGTCTGTTCGCCAAACTTCATCACTGCGTCCTGCGGCTGTCCGCCCGAGGATTGCAGCACGGTCCAGAACGGCCCTGGTGCCACGACATTGGCGCGAATGCCCTTTTCCATGAGCTGCTTCGACAGCGCCTTGGTGTAGGCGACGATCCCGGCTTTGGTCGTCGCATAGTCCAGCAGGATCGCGGAAGGGTCATACGCCTGAATCGACGCGGTCGTGATGACCGATGCGCCGGCGGGCAGGTGTGGCACCGCCGCCTGCGTGATCCAGTGCATCGCATACAGGTTAGTCTTCAGCGTCTTGTCGAAATCCTCCGATGACACCTTCGAAATGTCCTCACGGTACTGCTGCCTGCCCGCATTGATGACGAGGATATCGAGGCCGCCAAGCTTCTCGACCGCCTGCGCGACCAGATCGCGGCACCAGTTCTCGTCGGTGACGTCACCGGGCAAGTCGATCGCCTTGCGGCCCTCCGCTTCGATGAGCTGGATCACCTCGGCCGCGTCTGCCGCCTCGCTCGACAGATAGGAAATGGCGACATCAGCGCCTTCTCGGGCATAGGCAATAGCCGCGGCGCGACCGATGCCGCTGTCACCGCCGGTGATGAGAGCCTTGCGGCCTTGGAGCTTGCCTGAGCCCTCATAGCTCGTTTCGCCATGATCGGGCACCGGGTCCATCTTCCCTGCTTCGCCGGGGACGGGCTGAGGCTGGCGGGGAAAGGGGGGCTGAGGATACTGCTTGCGCGGATCCTGCATCGTGAGACGATCGCTCATTGGTGAACTCCTTGGGTTGGGGATTTTTGATCGCAGTCCGCTTCGCCCGTCAGGACGGCAGCGGCCATGATATGGGCGAGATGGCTGAGGCCCTGCGGCATGTTGCCGAGAAACACACCGCTCTTCGGGTCGATCATCTCGGCCAGGATGCCGTGGCCGTGTGCAAGGCCGGTCTTCAGCCGTTCCATACGCGCTCGCGCTTCGTCGCGTTCGCCCAGAAGCGCCCACGCCTCCGCCATCCAGAAGGAACAGGCGAGGAAGCAGCCTTCTTCCCTGTCCATGCCGGTATAACGATAGTGGAAGTCACCGGCGCCCAGCTCGCGATCAATCGCAGTCAATGTCGCACGCAGGCGCTCATGCCCATCGAAGCGGAACCGTACCGCCAGCGCCACGGAAGCGTCGAGCATGTCGCTGCCGGGGTACATGGTGAAGGCCTGCTTGGTTTCTGACCAGCAATAGGTTTCCACCCATTCGAAAACGCGGTCACGCTCGCGCGCCCAGCGGTCCCGGCAGGTCGTCGGCAACTGACCGTCATCAGCCAGCTCGACCGCGCGCGCGAGCGCCTGCCAGCAGCTGATCTTCGACATCGTATAATGCTGTTCGTCCTCCAGCTCCCACATGCCAGCGTCAGGCATTCGCCATATGTCTGCGCATTCGTCAGCAAGGTCAGAAAGAAGCTCGGCACTGACACTGTCGAGGATGTTGCCGCAGCCGACAAAGCGACTTGCCGTCTCAAAGATGTCGCCATAGACGCCGTGCTGACGCTGGTCGGTCGCCTGATTGCCCGCGATAACGGGGGTCGATCCGCGATAGCCTGGCATCCGCCAATACTTTTCATCGGGAACCAGCTTGCCGTCGAGGGTGTAGCAAACCCTTGCACCGTGGGCACGAAGCTGACTTAAAAGCCAGGTAAAAGCTGCTTTTGCCTCGGCTTGGGCATTGGCAGCCAGAAAGGCTTCGATCGTGTAACCTGCGTCGCGAACCCAAGCATAGCGATAGTCCCAATTCTTGGAACCGCCGATACCCTCGGGAAGCGAGGTCGTGGCAGCAGCAGCGATCGCCCCCGACGGTGAGTAAAGCAGCAGCTTGAGCGTCAGCGCGCTGCGCAAAAATGCTTCGCGATCATTACCATCGTAGGAGACCGATTTGCACCAGTCGCGCCATTCCTTGTCAGAGATGTCGATACGCGCGTCGATTTCATCGATACTGGGCGCGACCAAGGGTTCGTCGGCGCCCGCAACGATGGCCACGGTTCGCCTGTGCCCAACACTGAGCGCGATCGTACCGGTGATGCCTTCGTCCGACCATTCGCACGCGATATCATCGCTCTGAATGAAGAGGCCGAGTACGCGATCGACATGGAATACAGTGTGCCTCCCAATCTTGGAATGATAGGGATTGACGGTGTCGCCGCGCCGGCCCGGCCGCATTGTCAGCTTGAAGTTGATGCTGCCGTCCAAACCATCGATCCGCCGCGCCAGTTCGGCCCACGGCAGCCGACCGGCATGGCCGCTGTTGAGGGATTCGGTGAGTTTCGCGCGCCCGCCCGCAGTGGTGAAGATCGTTTCGAGGACATTGCTGTTTTCGCGATAGCGCCGTTCCACAGTGTAGGGCGCATCCGGCTCAATGCTGAAGACGCCGCCATTCTCGCTGTCGAGCAGACGATCAAACAGAGGCGGGGAGTCCATATTGGGCACGCACCACCAGTCGATAGCGCCGTCTATGCCGGACAACGCCACGGAGCGGCCGTCGCCCAGCGCTGCATATTGTTCGAGTGGCAGATAGCCGTCGGTACGCTGACCCAACGGAGCAGGTTCGTTGGAAGCCAGACGCAGATTGTCGAATAGCGCTTTCAACGCAGGAGCCTCGCAAGCCCGCGGGAAAGGCCAAGTCCAGCTAACGCGCCGAGACCCAACAATCCGCCGGTCGCGGTCATTTTGAGAATGTCACGGTGGCGCGACGTAAAGAATTCGGACCGTGTATCAATCACGCGATCCTTCGCATCGCCATCGATCAGAGCCGGTCCTGTGACAGCTTCGTCGAGATTACCCTCGCGCGGTTCCATCGGCGCACCGAGCTGGGCTGTGACCATTTCGGCAGCCTTGCGATCGGAATATGCAGGCGCGATCCGCTGGCCGAGCGCCATCATTGCCGTGGTGCGCCCGACCCAAACCTCGCGCTCCGGATCCTCGACCGTAGCCCATACCGCCTCGGCGCAAAGCCGTGGATCGAAAAGCGGATCAGGAATGACCTGCTCATGGCCTGATCGGTTGCGAGACCATCCAGGTTGCGGTGTGTTGACGCCGGGCAGATAGACGACGCTGAGCGCGATCGGCGAGGCTTCATCGATCAGCTCAGCCCGCAGAGAATCGGTAAACCCGGTCACTGCAGCCTTGGCACCACAATAGGCGGCTTGAAGCGGAGCCGAGCGAATAGCGAGGCCAGAGGAAATTTGAATGATTGTGCCGCGCCGCGCGCTTCGCATATGGCGAAGTGCCGCCAGTGTGCCGTAGACTTGAGATAGATAAGTTGTGGCAGTGACCCGCTGATATTCTTCTGGGGTAATTTCGCCAGCGCGTGCGACCACCGTCGACATCGCATTGTTGACCCAGGCGTCGATGCCACCCAATTCAGTTGCTACGCGATCGGCAGCGGCATCTAGGGCTGCAGGATCAGCTACATCTGCGCACAGGGCAATCACTTTGCCGCCATGCGCTTCCAGAAGGCGTTTAGCACTTTCAAGACGCTGAGGTTCGCGTGCGATGATGCCGACTTGCCAACCGCCTCGTGCAAAACGCTCGGCGATAGCAAGACCTATTCCGGCGCTGGCGCCGGTCACAATGATTGAAGACAAATTGCAGACCTTTCCGGTGCGCAGACCGGAACTCCAGTCGGCATCTGATCACAGCCTATCAATGCCGAAGGACTAAATAAGGTTCACGCTGCAACGCAAAAACTCGTGCTAGAGCCTGCTGGCACGAGCACCTCAAAGACAATTACCGCTTTGTCGGGACGTACCTACCTAATAAGTCACATGCGGTTTTGGAGGCGGCATAAGATACTATCCCAATTGCTGCTCCTACGGTAACATCGGAAAGATAATGCTTGCCTCTCGCTACCCTCAAGCCACCGACGAGACCGGTTAGGCAAAACGATACCATACGAAATTGTGGATACTCGCGGACAATGGGCAAGCTCGCTGCAACGATGGCAGCCGTGTGCCCAGACGGGAAGCTCGTCATTTCCTTTTGATCGCTATTGCCCGCTTCAAATCTGTATGGGACGTTGCTGGCGACAGCATGAGGTCGCGTTCGGTTAACCTGCGATTTTATGGCGTTTTTTAGTTTGGTGGCGAGGAATGTGCTCGTCAGCATACGGATGCCCAGCGACGTCGTCTGGGGCCTATTCAATATTAGTCCGCTAGCCACAACTACCACCGACACCGCAAGCAGTGGCGGTTGATCGGCAGCTTTAGTCAAATTGTTAGCTGCTTTTATCGCTGGAGTATCGAAGTAGGGGACTGCGTTCTCCGAAACTAGAAGATCGAATTTTTCAACGCCGGAAAGTTGGCTTGCGGATTCGCCCGTGTGAGTTTGCGGATGTATCAAGGTAATTGTCTCGTGATCGTGGGATGCGTGGTTGTCATCTCGGAGTAAGATGTATCAGACCGGAGCGATGATTTTAAAGGTCTCAACCAATTTTTGATCGTCAACTGGCTTGTAAAGGACCTTCATTTCAGGTTGGGGCGGCTCAAATGGTTGAGGCTCGCCCGTGACGAACATAACGGGTCGCGTGCCAATTGCCTCGAAAATTCGCATCACTGCAGAGGGGCCGGTACCGTCGCCACGAAGATTAACATCAGAAACGATAACTGCCGGAGGAGCCGCTATCGCCGAAGCCACCGCATCGTCCTCAGTCGCTGCGAAGGCCACCGACAGTGCCCCGGCATCCTCAACGAGACCACAGATATGGTCTGCAATCAGCCAGTCATCCTCGATCACCAGTACATGGCACATGACAAACCCTTTGTCGTTTAAGGGTTAATGCCTGCGCTGGCAGAAGGGTGCCATCTTTTCTCGTATCTTTCAGTTTTGCGACGACCTGTGCTCACAAGGGCACGTCTACACCTAGACGATAATGTCCGCTTCGAACCGTACGCCTGCGGCGAGGTATTGGATAGTCGCATTCCCGCGCACGTGTCGCCCAAGCATCCGCTCGATCATTTTCGTTCCAAACCCTGATTTCGTCGGTTCGATTACGATCGGACCGTCCTTCTCCTCCCAGTAAAAGGAAAGGTGGCGGTCCCCCTCATCATCGATAATCTGCCAGTTGATCTCGACGAAGCCTGCCTCGCTGGAGAGGGCACCATATTTGACAGCGTTCGTTGCAAGCTCATGCAGGGCCATCGAAAGCGCGAGGGTGATTTCTGGAACAAGCCGGACATTTGGTCCTGCGATAGAGAAGCGGTGGCCTTCGCGGTCGGTAAACGGTGCGAGGCCTTTGCGAACGATATCGCCGATACCGGCGCCTTCGACTTCGTCCCGCACCAGGAGCTCGTGCGCGGTGGCCAGGCTTGCTATCCGCCCGGATACGGTGGACTTGGCATCCTCCAGTGAGTTGGCATCCCGCAGGGTCTGGGTGACGACAGCGTTCACGGTCGCGAGCGTATTCTTGACGCGATGGGTCAGTTCCCGCGCCAGCACCTCGCGATGTTCTTCCGCGAACTTGCGCTCGGTAATGTCGGTCGAAAAACCGCTCATTGCCAATGGTGAGCCATCGGCGCGATGCTGCAACTCGCCCTGGATCGCGACCCAGCGCTGCTCGCCGTCAGGTGTAAGTATCCGGTACTCGACCTGATAGGGGACGCCGGTCTCAACCGTATCGCCCACAGCGGCACGCATCATGGGCAAATCAGCAGGATGAATTGCTGCGATCAGTTCCTCATAAGTGAATGGCTCGCTGGTCGGTCGGCCGAAGTTGCGCTTGCAACTGGTCGATGCTGTCAGCACTTGTTCGGGAAGATCAAGGGTCCAGCTGCCAAGGCCGCCCGCCCGCAGCGCCATCCGCAGCTTCGCATTATGCGCCGCGAGGTCCGCATCTCGCTGTGCTACCTCGGCAGCAAGAGCCTCCCGGTCCTCTTCCAGCTTTACAACCCGGTGGCGCTCGATAGTGACATCCAACTGGGAGGCCACGAAATAGCGCAGGCTTCCGTCATGCGCAAAAACCGGCGCGACCATCAGCCGATTCCAGAATGGCGTACCGTCACGTCGATGGTTCAGCAAATCGAGTTCGATCCGCGTACGATTGGCGATTGCCGCACGGAGCCGATCGACATCATCCGGATTTGTCAGAGGTCCCTGCATGAAACGGCAATTTCGCCCCAGGATTTCCACGGGGGCGAAGCCGGTCAACGCCTCGAAGCTGGCGTTGGCGTAGATTACGGGATTGTCCGGGAGCGTCGGATCGCAGACCACCATTGCCATCGGGGTCATGTTGAACCCCATGAGGATAGGGTCCGACGCATCGAGACGCTTGGCGAAATCGCTGATAGCTGCCGCTACATCTTCCGATGGCTCGAACGGTTGCAACGGGGAAGGGGCGCGCGGAGATCGGTCCAAAACAAGAACGGACTAAATCATCTCGCCCCGAGCAGCAAGCAATATCGTCATTGCTTCGCTGCCCGAATCTCGCTGTGCCGGGCTGCGCGCTCAGCCATGACAAGCCAAGCCTCGGCTGAGCGTTGGCATCGCTCCCTCACCTGCGGCAATGTCGCTTCGGCAGCCTCCGCCAGGCACTCGTTCATGCGCTCGCGATAGATCGTTTCCATAATCAACCCCCGTGTGTGCCTATGCCGGTCGGCCCATCGATGACCTGCCGGACCTTGGTCGCAAGTTCAGTCCGTTTGTAGGGCTTTTGTATCAGCTCGAACTCCGCGCCGCGCGCATCTACGCGCTCGATCGACGATTCGGCATACCCTGTGGTCAGCAGCACACGCATACGCGGTCGTCGCTGCTTGACTTCGCGGGCAAGCATCACTCCGTTCATGCCGCCAGGCATGATGAGATCGCTGAAGAGCAGGTCGATCTTCCCGGCGCCATCAAGCAGCTCCAGCGCCTCCTTTGCGTTGTCGGCGCGCAAGACGGTGTAGCCGAACTCAGCAAGCACGGTCTCGGCGTAGTCGCCGACATCGATCTGGTCTTCGACCACCAGGATCGTTTCACTGCCGCGCTTGTCATCATGCGAGCCAGGGGCTTTTGCCCCTTGAGGCTCGACCTTGGCGTTTTCGCAAGGGAAGAGCATGCGGACCGTCGTGCCGTGGCCTTCCTCGGAATAAATCCGCAGGCTGCCCCCGGATTGCTTCATGAAGCCATAGACCATGGAAAGGCCAAGGCCGGTACCCTTGCCCTGATCCTTCGTCGTGAAGAAGGGCTCCGTCACCCGCTTGAGCACCTCTGGTGACATGCCGGTGCCTTCATCCGTGATGGTCACCATGACATAATTACCGGGTTCCATTTCGCCGAAGCCCTGATCACCGGTGTCGAGTGAACGGTTCCGAACATCGATCGTAACATTACCGCCGCCGGGCATCGCGTCGCGGGCGTTGAGCAGGATATTCATGATCGCCAATTCGGCCTGCGTAGGATCGATCCTCGCGTTGCAAACGGATTCCTGGTGAGTGATGTCGACCTTGACCGTACCCCCCGCCGTCCGTTCGATCAGGGGGCGCAAATCATCGATCATATCGATGATGTTTACGACCCGGCCCTGCAGCTTTTGCTTGCGCGAGAAGGCTAGAAGTTGCTGCGTCAGCGTAGCGCCGCGTTCCGAAGCCTGAAGAATCGCTTTCATCGAGCGCGCTGCTTTTTTGCGGTCCAGTTCGCCATCGCGCTCGAGGTTATTCAGCACGATGTCCGCAAAGCCTTGGATCACAGTCAAAAGGTTGTTGAAGTCGTGTGCGACGCCCCCTGTGAGCTGCCCAACGGCCTCCATTTTCTGAGCTTGGCGAAGCCCTTCTTCCGCATCGCGGCGGCGAGTTACGTCGAGCTGAGAGCCAAAGAAATAGATGAGGTTGCCGTCGCTATCGAAGACAGGTGACATGAACAGCGCGTTCCAGAATGCGGCACCATTCTTTTTGTAATTCAAAATCTCAACCGCAGTCTCCCGGCGCTGCTGGATCGCTCTACGCAGCTCAGTGACGGTATCTCCGTCGGTGTCAGGCCCTTGCAACAATCGGCAGTTTTTGCCGATCAATTCCTCTGGGCTGTAACCCGTCATGCCCATGAATGCGGGGTTCGCGAATACGATGGGATTATCAGGCTGATTGGGATCGGTAACGATCATCGGCATGCGCGTGGTCTTCACCGCAGCAAAGAAGATGCTGTTGCTGTCGTCGCTCATGTCGTGATTGGCAGCGCCGGCCAAATGCGGCGGAGGCGCGCCGTTGAGCGTTTCGGGGGTTTCGTCGGGCATGCAAGTCCTTGGCTCGAGGTGTGGCACAGCCCCGGAGCGCTCAGCCTTCTCCACAGAAAGCGATATGACGCTTTTACGTTCCCTCGGCACTAAATGCCGGATCCGGGAGTCTTATCGGCCACATCCGGCTGGTAGGCGACCGCCGGTTCGAAACCGAATTGCGGGGATAGTTGACTTTCCTCGGCATTGGCTGCCGAAGAGTTTCAGCCGTCCACGGTCAGTCAGCAGTGATTCCACCTGCGCCGAATTCGTTGAAGGCGGATCGCTCTTCGGCGACCTTCTCATCGTTATCCAAGTCCACGGAAAGGCTGATCCGGCCCGCAAAAGCTCTGTTGTCGCGCTCATCGAACCCCGACTGGGCTGCTTCTACATCCAAGCCGGCAATTTCTTCGCCGAAGCTGTTTTCTTCGCCCTCGGGTTCAACGAAAATGTCAGTACGCTCGACGCCCCATTCGTACGCATCCGTTGAGCGGCGCCTTGCCGGTGGGATGATGGACCGGTCTTAAGGTCGCAGTTATTTGCGAACTTAGGAGCGGTGTTTGTGGGAC